>JAPTVL010000481.1 GCA_028065725.1 Betaproteobacteria bacterium | reverse complement strand
CAAGGCTGCGAGATAGACGGCAACCAGTGCCAGCGCCGCCATCCCCAGCAGCAACATCCCCAGCCGGCGTGAGGGTTTGAGCTCAATCTCGCGCATCAGCGTGTACACTTTTAGCCTTCATCGCATCCCCTTTGAATGGACCGTATCGTGATCGAATCCTGGAAAACCTTTCTGCAAACACAAGGCGCGGCCATCGAGAACGTCACCGTGCTGAATTATGGCGATCCCGCCGCCGAACGCGCGGCCGCTACGGACGGCACCATTGTGGCGGATTTGTCGCAGCTTGGCGTGATCGCATTCCGTGGCGACGAGACTGTCAACTTCCTGCAGGGCCAGCTGACCAACGACGTGCGCGGCCTGCACGCCGACGGCGCGCAGTGGAACGGCTACTGCAGCCCCAAGGGGCGCCTGCTCGGCAATTTTCTGATGTGGCGGCAGGGCGAGGATTATTGCCTGCAGCTTTCGGGCGACATCCTGGCTGGTGTGCTTAAACGCCTGTCCATGTTCATCCTGCGCGCCAAAGTACAGGGGCGCGACGCCAGCGACGAAACCGTACGGCTGGTGGTGGCCGGCAAGCAGGCCCAGGCTGCCGTGGGTGCCGCGATGGGTGCCGCGCCTGAAGCCTCGATGCGTTCGGTCGCCAGCGAAGCCGGCCAGGTGATCCGCGTTGGCGAAGACAAGTTCGTGCTGTCGGTCGTACCCGAACGCGCCGCCGCCGTGTGGCAAATCCTGCGTCAGTCAGCCACTCCGGTCGGCGCCCCGGTGTGGGACTGGCTGCGGCTCAACGCGGGGATTCCGATGATCGTCGCTGCCACCCAGGAGCAGTTCGTGCCGCAGATGGTCAACCTCGAAGTCATCGGGGGGGTCAGTTTCCAGAAAGGCTGCTACCCGGGACAGGAAATCGTCGCGCGCAGCCAGTACCTGGGCAAACTCAAGCGCCGCATGTTTCTCGCGCATGTCGATGCCGAAGCTGCACCGGGTGACAGCTTGTACAGCGCCGACATCGAGGGCCAGGCCACCGGCACCGTGGTCAATTCGGCCCCGGCGCCGGCCGGAGGCTTCGATGTGCTGGCAGTGGCACAGGTCGAAAGCGCGACCACCCAGACCCTGCACCTGAAAGCCGCAGACGGCGCTGTGCTGAGCCTTAAACCGCTGCCCTACACGCTGCCCGAATAGGTGAAGTCTGCCTACGTCTATTACCGCATCGATCCCGCGCAGACACAGCTTGCCGCCGGCCGGGTCGATGCGCTGCTGAGCTCGATGGCCGGGTATTGCAGCGAGAGGCCACGACGCCTGAGCCGTTGTGACGATACGGAAACCTGGATGGAAATTTACGAGGGAATTTCCGACTTCACGACGTTTACTGCGGCATTGCATTCAGCAGCGCAAGATATCGACTGCGCGACATTCACCCGGGGTGACCGCCATCTGGAATGCTTTTACGAGTCGGGGCCGACGCCATGACGGATTGCAGCAGCCAGAGGTCACGCGCGTGCCGTCGTTCGACACCGCGCTCCAAAGCGTATTAGTCGGCTTCTTCCACCGGAACGCGTGCAGCCAGGGCACACAAAAGTTCGTAACTGCTGGTGCCTGCGGCCATGGCCACTTCATCCACCGGAAGACCCTCGCCCCACAGCACCACCGGGCTGCCGACGCCGGCGTCGGGGAATCCGCTCAAATCCACGCACAGCATATCCATCGACACCCGTCCCAGGGTCCGGCTCAGGCGGCCGTTGACCAGGACCGGCGTACCGGTCAGCGCATGGCGTGGATAGCCGTCCGCATAGCCGCATGCCACCACGCCCACCCGCATCGTGCGGCCGGCGCGAAACAGCTGGCCGTAGCCCACCCCCTCGCCGGCTTGCAGGGTCTGTACGCTGATGATTTCCGATTGCAGCGTCATCGCCGGGCGCAGTCCCAGCTCTGCGGCGGTCATGTCGGCAAATGGCGACGCGCCATACAGCATCAGCCCCGGGCGCACCCATTCACCCCGCGCATCCGGATAACGCAGCAGCGCCGCCGAATTGGCACTGCTCCACGGTAGCCCATGGTCGCCCATTTCGCGCAGAAACGGCTGCAACTGCCAGTCCACCCCGGTGGCTTCATCCGCCTGGGCAAAGTGGGTCATCAAGGTGATACCCGCCACCCCGGGCAGACTTTTCGTCTGCGCGATGATGGCGGCGTGATCGGCAAGCGGGAAACCGAGCCGGTGCATGCCGCTGTCGAACTTGAGAAAAACCTGAATGGGCCGTGCAGGAGGTTGCTGCTGCAGCCAGTCGAGCTGCACGGCGTGGTGCAACACCGGCCACAGATCGAGCTCGGCGCAGGCGGCAATCTCGTCTGCGCCAAAGACCCCTTCGAGCAGCAGGATAGGCTGTTCCACCCCCATCAACCGCAGGTTGGCGGCCTCTTCCAGCGTCAGCACGGCAAAGCCGTCTGCCGCCGCCAGCGCGCGCCTCGCGCGTGACAGCCCGTGGCCGTAAGCGTTGGCCTTGACCACCGCGAACACGCGCGCCGTCCCCGCATGGCTGCGTGCCACACGCAGGTTGTGCGCCATCGCACCAATGGAAATGCGCGCTTTGATCGGGCGCATCTGGACTAGTAGGAACCAGGCTGCGCCAGCGTTTCGAAGCGCGTGTATTCGCCGAGGAAGGCCAGCCGCACCGTGCCGATCGGGCCGTTACGCTGTTTGCTGATGATGATTTCGGCGGTGCCCTTGTCCTGCGTGTCGGGGTTGTAGACCTCGTCGCGGTAGATGAACAGGATGACGTCGGCATCCTGCTCGATGGCGCCCGATTCGCGCAGGTCGGACATCACCGGGCGCTTGTTGGGACGCTGCTCCAGCCCGCGGTTCAGCTGAGACAGCGCGATCACCGGCACATGCAGTTCTTTCGCCAGGCCCTTCAGCGCACGCGAGATTTCGGAAATTTCGGTGGCACGGTTTTCACCCGCGCTGCTGGCCGACATCAACTGGATGTAATCGATCACGATGAGGCCGAGCTTGCCGCACTGCCGCATCAGCCGGCGAGCCCGCGCGCGCAGCTCCAGCACGTTGAGCCCCGGCGTCTCGTCGATGAAGACCGGCGCCTCGTTGAGCTTGCCGAGCGCGTAGGTGAGGCGCTGCCAGTCGTCTTCGCCCAGTTTGCCGGTGCGCAGCCGGTGCTGGTCGAGCTTGCCGACCGAGCCGATCATCCGCATCACCAGCTGGGTGCCGCCCATTTCCATCGAGAACACCGCCACCGGCAGGCCGGTATCGAGCGCGACGTTTTCGGCGATGTTGATCGAGAACGCGGTTTTACCCATCGACGGCCGCCCGGCGACGATGATGAGATCCCCCGGCTGCAGGCCCGAGGTTTTCTGGTCGAGGTCATGAAAACCGCTCGGCACGCCGGTGATGCCGGAATCGTTGTCGCGGTGATACAGCTCGTCGATGCGTTCGACCACCTCTTTCAGCAGCGGCTTGATTTCGGTGAAGCCCGCCTGTCCGCGGCTGCCGGATTCGGCAATCTCGAACACCTTGGCCTCCGCCTCGTCGAGCAACTGCGAGGCGCTGCGCCCGGCCGGGGAATAGGCGGTGTCGGCAATCCCGGTCGCCACGTCGGCGAGGCGGCGCATCACCGAGCGTTCGCGAACGATTTCGGCGTAGCGGCGGATGTTGGCAGCCGACGGCGTATTGCTTGCCAGCGCCACGATATAGGCGAGCCCGCCCACGCTTTCGAGCTGTCCCATCGACTGCAGCGATTCGGCCACCGTCACCGCATCGGCCGGGCGGTTTTCGGCAATCTGCCGCACGATCGCGCGCAGGATCTGGCGATGATCCTGGCGGTAGAAATCGCTCTCCGACACCACGTCGCCGATGCGGTCCCACGCGCTGTTGTCGAGCAGCAGGCCGCCCAGCACCGCTTGCTCCGCTTCCAGCGAGTGCGGCGGCAGGCGCATTTGCGCCAGTTGGGGATCGGGATTTGTGTTGAACGGATGGATAGCAGCCATGGCAGGATTCTAGTCTTCAGCCCCCCCGCCACCAAGGGATAAGCTTGTGGATAAAGCGTGTACATCCAGGAATACCCCGGGGGCATAAATAAAAAAGGGAGCCACTGGCTCCCTTTTGGCACATCCGGGCGGAATTACTGCTCGCCGGTCACCACCACCGTGATGTTGGCGGTCACGTCGGTGTGCAGTCCCAGCACCACAGGGTATTCACCGATGGCCTTGAACGGGCCTTCGGGCAAACGGACTTCCGCCTTGACCACTTCATGGCCTTGCGCTTTCAGCGCGTCGGCAATGTCGGCGTTGGTGATGGAGCCGAACAGGCGGCCATCGACGCCGGCTTTCTGGCTGATCGTCACGCTCGTGCCTTCCAGCTTTTCGGCACGACGCTGGGCGTCGGCCAGTTTCTCGGCGGCCACGCGTTCCAGCTCGGCCTTCTGCGCAGCAAACGCTTCCATGTTGGCTTGGGTGGCGCGACGTGCACGTCCGGTAGGGATCAGAAAGTTGCGGGCGTAGCCGTCTTTCACTTTGACCACGTCACCCAGGTTGCCCAGGTTGACGACTTTGTCGATCAGAATCACTTGCATGGTCGTCTCCTCAATGCAGGTCGGTATACGGCATGAGCGCAAGGAAGCGCGCACGCTTGATTGCGGTGCCCAGCTGGCGCTGGTAGTGCGCCTTGGTGCCGGTGATGCGGGCCGGGATGATGCGGCCGTTTTCGGCGATGAATTCCTTCAGTACGTCGATGTCCTTGTAATCGACTTCGACCACCTTCTCGGCGGTGAAGCGACAGAACTTGCGACGCTTGAAGAGACCACGATTGCCGCTGTCGCGGCCGCCTTTTTTGGCGAACTTGCCGCCGGATTTACCACCCATGGGACGTGCCATGATTCATTCCTTTTCGATTCGATTCAATATCAGGATCAGTTGCCGGCTGTTCACGCTGCGTCGGTTCAACGCGCCTTCCAGTTTGACCTGCGTTCCAGTGGTCAGTTGAGCCAACTGGCTGGCAAGCGATCCACTCGCCTGCACCGTCAACTCACATTCCACCTGTCGGGCCTGGCTTGCTACCGTCTGACTGCCGCGGTGAAGAATCACCGCTTCGGCAATCGGCACACCCGCCGGACTGTAACGCACAGGATCAACCTGGATAAGCGCTCCGTTGATGAGCAGCCGGTTCACTCACTCAAGCTGCGGCGGGCTGTTCAGCTGCCGCTTCAGGCTTGGCGCCTTCTGCCTTGGCGCTGTCCAGAATGTCGCGCGACTTTTCTTCCTTCATCATCGGCGAGGCGGTGGTTACTGCGTCGTCGCGCTTGATGGTCAGGTGACGCAGCACGGCATCGTTGAACTTGAAGCCGTGTTCGAGTTCTTCCAGGGTTTCCTGGTCGCACTCGATGTTCATCAGCACGTAGTGGGCCTTGTGGACCTTCTGGATCGGATAGGCCATCTGGCGACGGCCCCAGTCTTCCAGACGGTGGACGCTGCCGCCGCGCGTGGTGATATTGCTGCGATAGCGTTCGATCATGGCGGGCACCTGCTCGCTCTGATCGGGATGGACGATAAATACGATTTCGTAATGCCGCATCGAGTTTCCTTTCGGTTCAGCCCCCCGCTGCGGTGCGGTGGAGCAAGGTCAAAAAAGCAAAGGTCAAAAAACAATCCCCGGCAAACCGGGGACTGCGAATCATACGCTTTTTTCCTGGCAAATCAAGTCGGTTGCCGCTCCCGGCGACAGGCTCAGATCACACAATCGACGTAATACGTGGCCTTGCCATCCAGCACATCCTCGACCAGACCGTGCACGTCGGTCTCGAAGCCGGGGAATTTCATGTTGAATTCACGGGTGAACTGCAGGTAGCGCACGATGGTGCTGTTGAAGCGCTCGCCCGGAATCAGCAAGGGAATGCCCGGCGGGTACGGCGTCACCAGCATGGCGGTGATGCGGCCTTCGAGCTTGTCGATCTCGACCCGCTCGATCTCGCGATGTGCCATCTTGGCAAAGGCATCCGCCGGTTTCATCGCCGGCGCCATCTCCGACAGATACATTTCGGTGGTCAGGCGCGCCACATCGTTGGCCTTGTATATGGCGTGAATCTGGTCGCACAGATCCTTGAGCCCGGTCTTTTCGTAACGCGGGTGCTTCACGATGAACTCGGGCAGCACGCGCCACAGCGGCTGGTTCTCGTCGTAGTCGGCCTTGAATTGCTGCAGCGCAGTCACCAGCGTATTCCAGCGGCCTTTGGTGATGCCGATGGTGAACATGATGAAGAAGGAATACAGCCCGGTCTTCTCCACGATGACGCCATGCTCGGCCAGATATTTGGTTACGATGGCCGCCGGGATGCCCCAGTCGGCGAACGCGCCATCCATGTCCAGCCCGGGGGTGATGACGGTGGCCTTGATCGGGTCGAGCAGGTTGAAGCCGGGCGCAATGTTGCCGAACTCGTGCCAGCGCTCACCGGCCGCCAGCATCCAGTCCTCGCGGTCGCCCACGCCCTCTTCGGCCAGCTTCTGCGGCCCCCACACCTTGAACCACCAGGAATCGCCGAACTCCTCGTCGACCTTGCGCATGGCACGGCGAAAATCGAGTGCCTCCTTGATCGATTCCTCGACCAGGGCGGGGCCGCCGGGCGGCTCCATCATCGCCGCCGCCACATCGCACGAGGCGATGATGGCGTACTGCGGCGAAGTCGAGGTGTGCATCAGATAGGCTTCGTTGAAGCGGGGGAAGTCGAGCTTGCGCGTCTCCGAATCCTGCACCAGGATCTGCGAAGCCTGGGAGAGGCCCGCCAGCAGCTTGTGGGTGGACTGGGTGGCAAACACCAGCGCATCCTTGGCGCGCGGGCGGTTCTTGCCGATGGCGTGCATGCCGCGATAGAACTCGTGAAAGGTGGCATGCGGCAGCCAGGCCTCGTCGAAATGCAGGGTGTCGATGTAGTCGCCGAGCAGCTCCTTGATCATGTCGACGTTATAGAGGATGCCATCGTAGGTCGACTGGGTGATGGTGAGGATGCGCGGCTTGCGCTTCACGTCCTTGGCGAACGGGTGCGCGGCAATCTTCTTCTCGATGTTCTCCGGTCGGAATTCGTCCAGCGGGATCGGGCCGATAATGCCGTAATGGTTGCGCGTAGGCGTCAGGAAAATCGGAATCGCGCCGCACATGATGATCGCGTGCAGGATGGATTTGTGGCAGTTGCGGTCGACCACCACGATGTCGCCCGGCGCGACGGTGGCGTGCCACACCATCTTGTTCGATGACGAGGTGCCGTTGGTGACGAAGAACAGGTGGTCGCAGTTGAAAATGCGCGCCGCGTTGCGCTCCGATTCCCCGACCGGCCCGGTGTGATCGAGCAGCTGCCCGAGTTCGTCGACCGCATTGCAGACGTCGGCACGCAACAGGTTCTCGCCGAAGAACTGGTGGAACATCTGGCCGATCGGCGCCTTCAGGAACGCCACCCCGCCGGAGTGGCCGGGGCAGTGCCAGGAATAGGAGCCGTCCGCCGCGTAATGGGTCAGCGCACGAAAGAACGGCGGCACCAGGGAATCGAGGTAGGCGCGCGCTTCGCGGCCGATATAGCGGGCAAGAAACTCCGGCGTGTCTTCCAGCATGTGGATGAAGCCGTTGAGTTCGCGCAGGATGTCGTTCGGGATGTGGCGCGCGGTGCGGGTTTCGCCGTGCAGGAAAATCGGGATTTCGGCATTGCGGAAACGCACTTCCTCGACGAAACCGCGCAGCTTTTGCAGCGCGTTTTTCGTATCCTCGTCGCTGCCGGCGAGTTCCTCGTCGTCGATCGACAGGATAAAGGCGGACGCGCGCGCCTGCTGCTGGGCAAACGAGGTCAGGTCGCCGTAATTGGTGACGCCGAGCACTTCCATGCCTTCCTTCTCGATGGCTTCGGCGAGTGCACGGATACCGAGCCCCGAGGCATTTTCGGAACGAAAGTCTTCGTCAATGATGACAACGGGAAAACGGAAACGCATGGCCTGCTCCAGAGGGAAGCCGTCGGGCGGATTTAAAAAAGCGGATTATACGAATCCCCGGTGTCCCGGGGATTAAATTTTCGGCAGGGTCACGCCGACCTGGCCCTGGTACTTGCCGCCGCGATCCTTGTACGAGGTTTCGCACACCTCGTCGGATTCGAGGAACAGCATTTGCGCCACGCCTTCGTTGGCATAGATGCGTGCAGGCAGCGGGGTGGTATTGGAAAACTCCAGCGTCACGTGGCCTTCCCACTCGGGTTCCAGGGGGGTCACGTTGACGATGATGCCGCAGCGGGCATAGGTGCTCTTGCCGAGGCAGATGGTCAGCACGCTGCGCGGGATGCGGAAGTATTCCACCGTGCGCGCCAGCGCGAACGAGTTCGGGGGAATGATGCAGGAATCGCCTTTGACCTCGACGAAGGAGTTCGGATCGAACGCCTTGGGGTCGACGATCGTGGTGTTGATGTCGGTGAAGAGCTTGAATTCGCTGGCGCATCGCACGTCGTAGCCGTAGCTCGACGTACCGTACGACACGATGGACCGGCCATTGGCCTGTTTGATCTGCCCCGGTTCGAACGGTTCGATCATGCCATGCTCAGCCGCCATGCGGCGGATCCATCGGTCGGACTTGATGCTCATCAGGTATTGGAAATGACGATATTGGGGAACTTGGCGGAATGGTCCACCGCGGTTTCGCCAATCTTAACAGCAACCCGACGCGCAATCTGCTTGTAGATGTCGGTCACGCGGCCAGTCGGGTCGGATACCACCGACGGCTTGCCGGAGTCGGTGTCGGCACGGATCGCGCCATCGAGCGGCAGGGCGCCGAGGAATTCCACGCTGTAGTCCTTGCACATGCGTTCGCCGCCACCTTCGCCGAAGATGCGTTCTTCGTGGCCGCACTTCGAGCAGATATGCAGGCTCATGTTCTCGACCACGCCGATGATGGGAATGCCGACCTTCTCGAACATCTTCAGACCCTTGCGCGCATCGATCAGCGCGATGTCCTGCGGCGTGGTGACGATCACCGCGCCGGTCACCGGCACGCGCTGCGCCAGGGTCAGCTGGATGTCGCCGGTGCCGGGCGGCAGGTCGACCACCAGGTAGTCGAGGTCGCTCCAGTTGGTGTTGTTCAGCAGCTGCTCCAGCGCCTGCGTGACCATCGGGCCGCGCCAGACCATGGGGGTTTCGACGTCGATCAGGAAACCGATCGACATCGCCTGGATGCCGTGGCCCATCAGCGGCTCAAGGTTCTTGCCGTCGGTGGATTCGGGCTTGTCGGTGATGCCCAGCATGGTCGGCTGCGACGGGCCGTAGATGTCGGCGTCCAGCATGCCGACGCGTGCGCCTTCGGCGGCCAGCGCCAGCGCCAGGTTGACGGCGGTGGTGGACTTGCCGACGCCGCCCTTGCCGGAGGCGACGGCGATGATGTTCTTGACGTTGGGGATCAGCTTGACGCCGCGCTGCACGCTGTGCGAAACGATCTTGAAGCTGACGTTCGCGGTGGCTGCAGTCACGCCATCGATGCTCTTCAGCTTGTCTTCGACCTGCTGCTTGATGGTGGCCAGCTGGCTCTGCGCGGGATAGCTCAGCAGGATGTCGACGGAGACAGCGCCGCCGTCGGTCTTGATGTTGCGGGCAGATTTGGTCGAAACGTAATCTTTGTGAGTGTTGGGGTCGACCAACTCTTTCAGTGCGGTCTGCACCTGAAGTTCAGAAACGGCCATGATTGCTCCAGCGGGTTAATTAGCAATCGCTCATTTTAACGAATTCTGAGGCTTTGGGTGAACGGAAACGCAGAAAGGACGCGGGTTTCCCTGCCATTCGCAGGGATATCCAGGGACGGCCAACACTGACGGAGACCCCCAGCCATGCCCTGAATGGCCTGCTGCAGTCGGCTAGCCGGAACGCACCTAGCGGGGTTCGACGTAGAGCCCCACCAGCACCGCCTCGGGAACACGCAGCCGGATCGCGGCGACCAGTTCGCTGATCGCCCCCGGTCGCGGTCGAAGCGACACCCACAGCAGGTTGAGTCTCAGGTTGAGGTCGGCAAACACAACGTCATGGTGCAGCGCCAGAACGGCCTGAATGTCGCGCGACGCGCGCTCGATATCGAGCGGCGCCCGTGCGCGCAAACGCGGAATCAGCATCATGAAATCGGTCAGCCGCTCGCCGGCACTATCACGGGTGGGAGCAAGCTGCCACAAGGGCAGGCCCGGCCCGGCCTCCGGGGCAATGGGCAGCGTGGTAGAAGTGTAGATCTGTACCTTCACCCCGCCTCCGCCGCCCAGTGCTCAGGGCTTCAACTGCAGGTCGAGTGCCGCTCCACGCCGATCGCACAGACGGCGCGCACGCTGGCGTAAATAACGCACATCCTTGTGCAGATAGCGCTCGAGTTCCTCGAGCGCGAGGCGGTACACCTCGCGCTTGAAATCGACCACCGCATCCATCGGCACCCAGTACTCGTTCCAGCGCCAGGCGTCGAACTCCGGATGACTGCTGGCACGCAGCGAGACATCGCAATCGCGACCGGTCAGCCGCAGCAGGAACCAAATCTGCTTCTGGCCGCGGTAGAGGCCTCGGCTGTCGCGCCGCGTCCAGTGCGCGGGCACGTCGTAGCGCAGCCATTCGCGCGTACGGCCGAGGATGCGCACATGCGCGGGCTGCAATCCCACTTCCTCTTCCAGTTCCCGGAACATGGCCTGTTCCGGCGTTTCCCCTGCGTTGATGCCGCCCTGGGGAAACTGCCAGGCGTGCTGGTTGACGCGCTTGCCCCAGAAAACCTGGTTGTTCGCATTGCACAATACGATGCCTACGTTCGGGCGGTACCCTTCTCGGTCAATCATGGCCGCCACCATTCATAAATACAATTAACCGCATTCTTTCACACCCGCCGGAAAATGCAACCCGGACACGGCAGAAAAAACAAGCTTAACTATTGTTTTAATTAAGATTTCACAGGTACAGACAGGTGAGCCGGGCAGCCCGTTCGAGCGTGTTATTCCAGCAGCGGCGCAATCCCCTCCGCCCACTGAAAATCGCGCGCAAAGCCGCGCAAATCGAGTCCATGGCGTTTCGACAAATCCGCCAGGCGTGGCCTCGCCGCGTCGAGCCTGGCTGCAGCACCCCGCTCGGCAAACGCGAACACGATGACGTTGGTCTTGTTCTGCACCGAAATCCAGCCGGCCTCGCCGTCGAACGCGCGCGTCAGGCGCGCGAAATACTCGGCGAATTCGCTGTCGCGCCCCCACAAATTCACCACCAGGATGCCGCCCGGCTTCAGCACGCGGCGGCAGGCCGCATAGAACGTCTGCGTCGCCAGCGTTTCGACCTGGTTGCCGGCGTCAAAGCCGTCGAGCAGGATGACGTCGGCGCTGGCGGGGTGCTGGCGCACATACAGCGCGCCGTCGGCCTCGATCACGCGCAGCGTGTCATCGTCCGGCGGCAACTCGAAATGGGTGCGCGCGGCGGCAATCACCCGCGGGTCGATCTCCACCGCGGTAATGCGCGTCTGCGGCCGCTGCTTGCGGATGAACTTGGCGAGCGAGCCGCCGCCCAGGCCGATCATCAGCACGTCCTGCGGCATCGGGTTGAACATCAGGAAACCCATCATCGCGCGGGTATACGCGAGCTCCAGATCCCACGGCCGGCTCACCCGCATTGCGCTCTGGATCGCGCGGCTGCCCAGATGCAGCACGCGCATGCCGCGCTCCTCGGTCACTTCCAGCCCGTCGTCCTCTGCCCGTCGTTTACCAAATTTCAGGCGCATTGCCATTCCACTCCAAAATCGAGGGCGAAAGATTAACCGTCCGCACGCTAAAATGCGCGTTTTCGTCCTGATTACTCCACCATGCGCGCCACCCGGTTCTTCATTTCCACCACCAAGGAAGCCCCCTCCGAGGCCGAGCTCGTCAGCCATAAGCTGATGCTGCGCGCTGGACTCATCAAGCGCCTGGGTTCCGGCCTCTACACCTGGATGCCGCTTGGATTGCGCGTGCTGCGCCGGGTCGAGGCAGTGGTGAGGGAAGAAATGAACCGCGCCGGCGCGATCGAGCTCTTGATGCCGGCGGTGCAGCCGGCCGAACTGTGGGAGGAAACCGGTCGCTGGGCGGTGTTCGGGCCGCAGATGCTGAAAATCAAGGACCGCCACCAGCGCGATTTCTGCTTCGGTCCCACCCACGAGGAAGTCATCACCGACGTGGCGCGCCGCGAAATCAAGAGCTACCGTCAGCTACCGCTGAATTTCTACCAGATCCAGATGAAGTTCCGCGACGAGATCCGGCCGCGCTTCGGCGTCATGCGCGCGCGCGAATTCCTGATGAAGGACGCCTACTCCTTCCACGCCAGCCGTGACAGCCTCGCCGAAACCTACCAGACCATGTACGACGCCTATACGCGGATTTTCAGCCGGCTGGGGCTGACTTTCCGTGCCGTGGCCGCCGACACCGGCGCCATCGGCGGCTCCGCCTCGCATGAATTCCATGTGCTGGCCGATTCCGGCGAGGACCTGATCGCCTACTGCCCGGATTCCGACTACGCGGCCAACGTCGAGCTTGCCGCGGCACTCGCCCCCGCGACGGCGCGCGCCGCGGCGCAGGAAGCGATGCGGGAGGTGGACACGCCGAAGCAGACCACCTGCGAGGATGTCGCCGCCCTGCTCGGCATCCCGCTGGCCCGCACCGTGAAGCTCATCGTCGTCATGGCCGGCGACGAGATGGTCGCCCTGCTGCTGCGCGGCGACCACATGCTGAACGAGGTCAAACTCGGCAAGCTCCCCGGCATGGCGGATTTCCGCCTGGCGACCGAAGCCGAAATTCGCGCCGTCTTCGACTGTCCGCCCGGCTTCCTCGGGCCGGTCGGGATCGACCGCGCCAAAATCAAGGTCATCGCCGACCGTACGGTCGCGGCGATGAGCGATTTCGTCTGCGGCGCGAACAAGCCGAAATACCACCTGGCCGGGGTCAATTTCGGGCGCGACCTGCAGGAACCGGATGGGGTGGCCGATATACGGAATGTTGTCTCCGGCGACCCCAGCCCCGACGGCAAGGGGGCGCTCGCGTTGTGCCGCGGCATCGAGGTCGGCCACGTGTTCCAGTTGGGCAGCAAATATTCGCAGGCGATGAACGCCACTTACCTGGACGAAGCAGGCAAGGCGCAAGTGATGGAAATGGGCTGCTACGGCATCGGCGTATCGCGCATCGTGGCCTCAGCCATCGAGCAGAATCACGACGAACGCGGCATCATCTGGCCGAAGGCGATGGCACCGTTCTTGCTGGTGATTGTGGCCATCGGCTACGGCAAGAGCGAGATGGTTAGACAAGCCGCCGATACGTTGTATGCTGGTTCGATGGCTGCCGGGATCGACGTGCTGCTGGACGACCGCGACGAACGCCCCGGCGTGATGTTCGCCGACGCCGAGCTGATCGGCATCCCGCACCGCATCACGGTGGGCGAGCGCGGACTGAAGGACGGCGTAGTCGAATACCAGCCGCGCCAGGCCGCATCGGGACAGAGCAGCGAGCCGCAAAAGATCGCGCTGGCTGATGCAACGGCGTTTCTGAAAGAATTGATGGGAGCCTGAGATGAACAAGACAACGCACATCGGCCTGCTGCTCGCCGCCCTGCTGCTGACCCTGCCCGCGCACGCAGGCGGCCAGCGGGAGGAGGCGCTGTCGGCCAATGTGCGTGCGTCGCTGCAGCGTGCGCTGGCCGACACCGCGGTCACCCGCACCGCTTTCCGCAACGTCGCCGACGAGGCGGCCTGGCTCAAGGAAATGTCGCGTCGGCTCGCCAAACGCATACCGGACGGGGCAGAACGGCTGGAATTCCTGACCACCCTGCACTGGGAAGCCTCGCGCGCCGGGGTCGACCCGCAGCTGATGCTGGGCCTGATCCAGGTGGAAAGCGGCTTCCGCAAATATGCGGTGTCGCCGGTGGGTGCGCGCGGCTATACGCAGGTGATGCCGTTCTGGGTCAAGGCCATCGGCAATCCTGACCACAACCTGTTCCAGCTGCGTACCAACCTGCGATATGGCGCACTGATCCTGCGCCACTACATCGACATCGAGCGGGGCGACCTGTTCCGCGCGCTGGGCCGCTACAACGGCAGCCTCGGCCGCCCGGAATACCCGAACCTCGTCGTTGGCGCATGGAAACGCCACTGGGACTACACCCCCAGCACCAAGTCGGCCGACGCATCCGCCGCATCGCGCAGCTGAATTTTTGCCTGACCGGGGTTCCAGGCATGAGCCCGGAATATCGGCCCGCCGATTCGTAAATTCCCAGATCCGGTTACCGGATGAAATCGAGCCACTGCGCGCCCGATAACCCCAGCCGGGGTCGGGAAAAAGCGGCTTTCGGGCACATCATTTACCGGCAAGCACGCCCCAGGTATGCCGTGCTAGAGGCAAGCCCCGTTCCCTCGACCTGCAAGCGCCCCCTGTCGAAACTTCAACCACCCGTCACACCCTCGTCGCTTTGGCTGCCTTTCACACCTTCCATTCCGCATCGGTTGCAAGACAATAATCCATAAATATCAAACCGTTATCCAGATAACAGTCCGCTGGCACACGCTATGCAGCTTGTCAGGCACAGACAGTTTATCTGTACTAAAAAAAACGGAGGCGACCATGGAAATGACAATGCAATTGTCCCGCACGAACAAGGGGCAAGAGGAAATCTTCAACCACGGGCATACATTGCGGCCCAAACAACGGCAAATCCTGTTCAGCGTTGGTAACGGCATTTCTTTTGGCGAATTGCGCAGCAAGCTTCCCAACTGTCCCGACCTGGAAACGATGGTGAACGACCTGCTGCAAAGCGGCTTCATCCAGTCCCTGCGCAGCATGGCGACCGCGCAAAGCGCTCCGCCCGCTGTACCGAGCAGCCCGGCCGCAGCCGCGCAGGCCACGAACAGCCTGGACGCATGTCGCAACTATGTCCTGGAATTCATGGTGGCGCTGGTGGGAACCAAATCCCCAGCCTATCGGCAGATGAGCGAAGTGCAGGACATGGCGGGCTTTAATGCCGTCCTGCCAATGTGCCGCAGAGTCGTCGCTGCGGTTGCTTCGCCGCACCAGGCGGCGGAAATGGAAGCCGAAGTCGCCAGACGTCTGGAGCGCTGATACGCAGGCCGGGCGGCTGCCGGGTATCGCCGGTCCGGCGTGCCCGCACCTGAAACGTGAGGCTGCCGCTATTCCAGGATGATCAGCGGCTTCGGCTGGCAATCCGCCGCCACCACGGTACCCGGCCGGCCCGGCACCGCACTGACCACCCCGTCGAAGGGCGCCTTCAGATCGGCGTCGCTGAGGTTCTTTTTCGCAATCACGAGGCGTGCGTTGGCGCCCGCAAGCGCAGCTTGCGCACGCGTATGGCGCAGCGTGGCCGCTTCGAGTTCGCTGGTCGACGACACGGTCCGGTCGAACAGTTCCTGAGCCCGCTCCAGTTCGCGCTTGGCATCCGCCTCGTCGGCCTGCGCGCGCGCCTGCTCCGCCGTCGCCTCGTCGAGCCGGGCCTGCAACACCGTCTTGTCCAGGCGCAACAGTACCGCACCTTTCTTCACGCGCTGCCCGGGCTTCACCCGCACTTCTACGACGACGCCGGATACGCGGGTGGTGAGTTCTACCTTTTCTGCCGCCCAGAGCGGGCTTGCGCCTCCGAGACACAACCCGGCCAGTGCCATGGCCCCCATGCGCTGCTTCATTCCTGTGCTCCCTCAAGTGGCGGCAGGCTGCCGCCGGACAATGCTTCCAGGCGCGCCAGCGCCAGCGCCAGCCGGTATTCCACCTGTTTGCGCCGCAACTGTGCCGCCTGGGTTTCCGCCATGCTGCTTCCCAGATTGGTTTTCAGTTCGAGCTCATACTCGGCCCGCGCGCGCTCGAGTGCCCAATCGCGGTATTCCACCTGCTTGTCGGCAGCGGGGCGGCCGCTTCCGCGCAGCCAGTCGATTTCCTGCAAGGTGGCGAGCAGCGTGTCCGCAAGGTCGAGCTTGAGTTTTTCCAGTTCGGCGGCACGTCTCTCCTTCTGCGCCAGTTCGCGCGCCACCCGGGCATCCACCCGGCCCCCCTGGTAAAGCGGAATGTTGAACACCAGCCCGGCACTGAGGTCATCACGGGCGGTCGATTCCCGGCTATAGCCCCCGCCGATCACCTCAGCTTCGAGCGTCGGATTGCGCTCGGCACGAATCGCGGCAAGCCGCGCATCCGCGGCCGCAAGCTGCGCCTGCAAGGCCTGCACGCGCGGATTCTTCTGCATCACCCAGAACAGCAGCGATTCGTAGTCGGGCACTGGCCGCACATTGTCCTGCAAGACCGGTTCGGCGAGCGTGGTCGGCAGCTTGCCTGGGCGATACATGGCATGCGCAAGTTTCTGCCGGGCGCTGCGCATGCGTTGCAGGCTGGCGCTGCGGCGTTCACGCCAATCCTGGTAGTACGCTTCCAGCCGCAGCAGATCGGGGCGGTTGCCAACTCCCAGTTCGAAACGCTCGCGTGCCTTGTCCCAGTCGAGATAGGCCACGGTCATGAATTCGTTGTCTGCGGCGTACTGCTGATCGGCCAGCAGTACGTCGAAGTAGCGCGCCATGATGTCGATGCGGCGAAGGCTCTCGATATTGAGGAGCTCTGCCTGGCGCGCAACGATGTCCTGATCGGCTGCGGTAACGGCCTGACCGGTTCGGCCGAAATCCAGCAGAGGCTTGCGCGCGACGATGCGCCCGATATTGTCAGGTTTCCAGTCACCCTCCGGGCGGCGTCCGGTACGCAGGCTGCCATCCAGAAACAGACTGAAATCCTGCCGGCTGGCCGCCTGGTCACGGTCGGCGCGCGACAGCGCCAGATCGCTCTCGGCCATGCGACGATCGGGATGGGCTGCCGCCACGGCTGCCAGCGCCTCGTCCAGCGTCAGGCTCTCCGCCCCCGCCGCGCCGGACAGTGCCCATGCGAGCACCACACTCCAGGCGGCTCGCTTCATTTGCCTTGCTTGTATTGGGTGAAAGGCTGCGAAGCGTAGGCGCCCTCGCTCACATAGCGCCCCAGCAGAAAAAATTCGGCCTTGTCCTTGGCCGGTCCGGTATGGCGCGCAACCAGTTTGCCGTCGAGGTCGAAGAACAGGAGCGTAGGCGTGGCACGCACGCGATGGGCAAAGGCAAATGCTTTCTCAGTAGTGTGTTTGCCCTGGAAATCGGTGATCTCGGTGTCCCCGTTGACGTCGATCGGATACAACATGAATTTTGCGCGATAGTCGTCCTGCACGTCGGACTGGTTGAGGATGGTGGTTTTCATGCGTTCGCAAAACGGGCATTCGTCCATTTCAAAAAACAGGAAAATGCCCTTCTTGCCCTGCATCTTGGCTTCCTGCAAATCGGCCTGCAAGTCACCGAACCTGGGCTGGAAGAAATGGGTAACCGGGTCGCGCGTCTCCGCCCAGGCGGGTGCCGCCAATAACAGGAAAAACGCGATAAGCAGCTGGCGCATGGTGTCTTCTCGTATTGCAGTCGGAATTATTTTTTTGGGCGGGCCGGCTTGCTGGCGATGTAGCTTTCCACCGCTGCACGGGTAATCAGTCCCACTTGTTGCGCGACCATTTTACCATCCGGGTTATACAGGTAGGTGGTCGGCAGGCCCTGCACCGGCCCTATCTGGCTCACGATCTGGGGATTGCCCAGCACGATCGGGTATTCAACCAGCAGCCCCTCGGCAAAATCGGTGACCTGTTGGGCGTTGCGATAATCCATGGCCACGCCGATGACGACGAGATTGTTCTTCTTGTTTTCGTGCAGCGCGATCAGGTCGGGGATCTCCTCCAGGCAGGGCGGACACCAGGTCGCCCAGTAATTCACCAGCACCCACTTGCCCTTGTAGCCGGACAGCGTGTGGGTCTTGCCGTTGGTGTCAGTCACCTTGAAATCCGCCGCTTGCGCCCACGAACCCATCAAGGCCAACAGCAGCCCGGCCAGCCACATCGGATAAAATCGCCTTCTTTGTAACGTCTGCATTGGTTTTTCCATCATGAATGAATTCCGCATCGAGAAAGACTCGCTCGGCGAGGTCCAGGTTCCCGGACAGGCCTGGTATGGCGCACAAACTGCGCGTGCCGTGGCGAATTTTCCCATTTCGGGCCGCGGTCCGGATAAGGATTTCGTACTAGCGCACGTGCGGATCAAGCTCGCAGCTGCGCACGCCAACTGCCAGCCCGGCTGGCTGCCGGAAGAAAAACGCGCTGCCATCGTTGCCGCCTGCGAAAAAATCCTTGCCGGCGAGCATCACGACCAGTTCGTGGTCGACCGCTTCCAGGCGGGTGCCGGCACCAGCCACAACATGAACAGCAACGAGGTCATCGCCAACCTCGCCAACGTCGCACTGGGCGGCGAAAAGGGCACGTACAAGCCGGTCAACCCCAACGACGACGTCAACATGGGGCAGTCGACCAACGACACCATCCCGACCGCGATCCGCCTTGCCGTACTGGCCAAGCTGCCGCGCCTGACCGCAGCGGCGCACGCGATGGCGGCGGAGTTCAGCCGCCTGGCCGAACGCGAAAAGGACACCGTGAAGTCCGGCCGCACCCATCTGCAGGACGCGGTGCCGACCACGCTGGGGCAGGAATTCGCCGGCTACGCCTGGACGCTCACCCGCTGCGCTGCAAGTCTGGAGGCAGTGCGGCCGGCGCTGTGCGAGATCGGCCTGGGCGGCTCGGCCGCCGGCACGGGTCTGAACACCTCGCCCGACTACCCGGCGCGCGCCGCGGCCGAACTGGCCAAGCTCACCAATGAACCGATCCGCGTCGGCCAGCTGGTCGCGCAGATGCAGTCGATGAACGATCTGGCGCGGCTGTCCGGCGAGATCCGCAACCTGGCATTGGAGCTCACCCGCATCTCCAACGACCTGCGCCTGTTGGCCTCGGGGCCGCGCACGGGCCTGGGCGAAATCCAGTTGCCGCCGGTGCAGCCCGGTTCCAGCATCATGCCCGGCAAGGTCAACCCGGTGATGTTCGAGATGCTGAACCAGGTGTGCTTCCAGGTGCTGGGGCAGGATGCAGCCGTCTCCTACATGGTGCAGGCCGGGCAGATGGAGCTCAACGTGATGATGCCGGCCCTGGGCAGCGCGCTGTTCGACGCCATGGACTGGCTGACCAATGCCATGAACGCCGCCACCGAGAAGAACCTCAAGGGCATCGTCGTGAATCGGGAAAGGTGTACCTTCTTCATCCACCAGAGCGTCGCCCTCGCCACCCTCTTGAATACCCAGATCGGCTACAACCAGGCCGCCGAAGTCGCCAAGGAATCGGAAAAATCCGGCCGCCCGGTGCGCGACATCGTCGCCGAGCGCGGGCTGATGAGTGCGGCCGACTTTGATGCGCTGGTGCTCGCCGCCGCGCACGGCGTGGGCAGCGGCGGTGGCGGCGGCTGATGCCGTACTGATGCGATAATCACCGCCCTTTACCCGACACCTCACCCCCATGGCGATCCAGTGGTTCCCCGGTCACATGACCACCGCGCGCAAGAAAGCCGCGGAGACGATGGCGCAGACCGACGTGGTGGTCGAGGTACTCGACGCGCGCCTGCCGGAGGCCGGCAGCAACCCGATGATCCACGAGCTGCGCCATTTCCGGCAGCGTCCCTGCCTCAAGCTACTGAACAAGGCCGACCTCGCCGACCCCGAAGCCACGCGCGCCTGGATCGACTACTACAACAAGCAGACGGGCGTGATGGCGGTGGCGATCTCGGCCAAGAAGCCGGGCGACGTCGCCAAGCTGGCTGGGCTGGCACAGAAGCTGGCGCCGCATCGCGACGACGCCTTCAAGCCGCTGCGGCTGATGATCATGGGCATTCCCAACGTCGGCAAGTCGACGCTGATGAACACCTGGGTCAAACGCAGGGTGGCGGCGGTGGGCGACGAACCGGCAGTGACCAAGTCGCAGCAGCGCATCAACCTGTCGCCGCGCCTGATTCTGGTCGACACACCCGGCATGACCTGGCCCAAGATCGAACACGACGCCGATGGCTTCATGCTGGCGGCGAGCCACGCCATCGGCCGCAATGCGGTAATCGACGAGGAGGTGGCGACCTTTCTCGCCGCCATCCTGCTCGCGCGCTACCCGGCCCTGCTCAAGGCGCGCTACGGATTTGATCTGGAAAGACTCGACGCGACCGGCGTGCTGGAGGCAGTGGCGAAAAAACGCGGCTGCATCCTGAAGGGACGCGGCGGCGAACTCGATCTCGAAAAGGCCGCGATGATTCTGCTGACTGATTACCGCAGCGGCACACTCGGCCGCATCAGCCTGGAGACGCCGGCGTCGCGCCAGGCGATGCTGGCAGCTGCGGCGCCCAAGCCGAAAAAGACAGCCGCACCCGAACCCGACGATAGCGGCGACTGATCAGCCACTCTGCGCCCAAGCTGCGGCGTCGAGCCAGGTGACCGTCTCCTGCCTGCCCTGCACGGCCGAGATCGGCAGCGCTTCGCCACGTCGCCAACGCTGCAGCGCCGCATGCTTGCCCGCGCCGGTGATCACGAACCAGATCTTTGCACAGCGATTCAATCGCGCCGCCGACAGGCTCACGCGCTCGGATGGCAGCTTGGGGGCGTCATGCACGGCAAGCACATCCGGGCTGCCGGGCTGCGTGCCCCAATCTGCGCCGGGGAAAAGGCTCGTCGTGTGTCCGTCCTCGCCCATGCCGAGCAGCACGACGTCGAAGTCTCCCACCCGCTCCACCCAATCCGCATACACCGCTGCAGCTTCGTCGGCACCGTACTCGGCAGGTATCGGCCAGCGTTGTGCTTCGGGAATGTTCGATGCCGCAAGCCAGGTGGCCTCAGCCATGGCGCTGTTGCGCTCGGGATCGTTGGCCGGAAGGCAGCGCTCGTCGCCGTACCAGATGTGCCAGTGCACGTCGCCCGCGCCGCGCCGCGCGAGTTCTTCATATAGGGCGCGCGGCGTGGCGCCGCCGGCCAGGACCAGGTGGAAAACGCCACGCGCGGCGATCGCCGCCGCCGCCTCGGCGCACAATGCGTCGGCCAGCGCCCGCACCAGTGCAGCGGCATCGGCGAACACCCGCCACTGGGTCGCCGTCACAGCTCGTTGCGCCAGACCTGGTCGTCGCTGTCGAACAGGCGGTTGGCATCGGCCGGCCCCCAGCTTCCGGCGGCATAGGTCGGGATGTATTCGCGCTCGACCGCCCAGTGCTTGAGGATGGGATCGACCACCCGCCACGCCCATTCGATTTCGTC
>JAPTVL010000538.1 GCA_028065725.1 Betaproteobacteria bacterium | reverse complement strand
CGGCGTGCATCAGGCGGATACCGGCATCCCATAGCAACGGCTCACCCATCGTGCGTGCTGCGATCCGCTCGGGGAGATGCCAACCAATCGGCATGGCGCGCGCGGCAAAGCCGGGAAGCGCCGACCAGAGCAGGCATCCGCCCACGAATCCGCCGATGGCCCACAGGCGGCGGTTGCGGCGCTGCGCATCGATCGTGGCGGCGCTGCCGATGGTCGTGCGCAGGTCGCGCGTGGTGTCGGCCATCGCGCGTTTCGCTTCGACAAGCGCGGCATGGTCCTCGTGCCGCGCCATGGCCGCCGCCATGTCCATCCGGTCGGCGAACGCTTCCGGCGTCATCTTGAGGGCGGGCATGGCGGCGAGCGCGGCCAGGCTCTCGGCCATCGCGCCCATGCGCTTCGCGATCTCGGCCAGCGTCTTGCCATAGTCGGGAATGACCATTTCGGCCTTCTCGGCGGCGAGATGCTCGACGGCGCGGCGCAGCAGCGCCATTTCCTGTTCAAGCCGCGTGAACGCCTGCGTCGCCGGATCGGCGCTGGGCGCAGTGGGTTGCAGTTCCTTGTCCATGTCGGTGTCTCCTTGCTAACGGTCCATGCCCATGCCGCGCCCGATGTTGCGGCCGGAATCGTGGGGAATGCGGTCGGCGAGGTCGCGCCCGAGACTGCGGCCCATGTCGCGGCCGCCGTCCAGCCCAAGCTCGCGCTCGCGCAGCCCCAGCAACGATTCAAGCTGGGCGTCGCGTTCGAGGCTTTTCGCCATGTCGGCCATCTGCTGCCCGGTGGTCTTGGCCGCCCGGAAATTGCCGTCGCGCACCAGTTCCTGATGATGCCGCTGCAACTGCTGCCAGCCCTCCACGAACCTGTCGGCGCGCTGGAAGGGATCGGCGCGCAATTCGGCCTCCTTCTGCATCGCCTGCACCGCTTCATGGCCGCGCCCCTGCGCCGCCTCGCGGATCAGTTCGGGGCCGTTGCGGAACGCGCTGTTGAGGTCCGTGGAGCCTTCGGGCCGGATCGCGTCGAGGGCGTCGCGGGCCTTCTCCAGCGCGGCGACCTGGTGCGGCATGGCGTCGATGCCCTGCGCGCGGGTCTGGCGGATCGCATCGAGCGCCCCGGCATAGCGCTCCACCGCCCCGCGCAGGCCTCCGGCGCGCATCGGGTGCATGGCGTCGTCCCGCTGCTGCTGGCGGACGGGATCATTGATGGGCTCTGGCGGCCGGAAGTTCGCGAAGATACCCTGATCGCGCGCGGGCTGCTGCGGCTCTGGCGGCCGGAAATTGTCGAAGATGCCGCGTGGTCGTTCGGGCGCAGCCTCGCGTTCCTGCCCCGGCAGCAAGAGGCGCAGGCCGTCGAACATGCCGCGCGCCTTCTCCGCGATCGGCCTGACGATCTCGGCCACACGCTCGCCGAACGTGATGCCGCGCCGCTCGGCGAACTGCTCGGCGGGATCGCGCTTCGCATAGTCGCTCGCCATGTCCTTGGGCCGCTCGCGGCTGAGCAGGCGGACAAGGCGGGACTCGTCCTTGAAATCGTCCTTCCCGTAATGCAGGTCCACGCCTTCGCGGTGGCGGGTCATGACGACATAGGTTCCGTGCCGGTCCATCCCCGGCGTGGCGAGCGCATGGGTCCGATCGACACTGACCGCCTGCGTCTTGTGGATCGTGGCGGCATAGCCATGATCGAGGTCGCGATAGTCCTTCATGTCGAACGAGACGCTGCGCCCGTCATCGGTGCGCACGGTCATGGCCTGTTCGCTGACCTTCTCGATTGTTCCCAGCGTGCCGTTCTTGACCTCCATGCTCCGTTCGTTGCGCCGGAACATGACGCGATCCCCCGACGCGAAATCCCGCTCGCCGTTCGCGGTCTTCACCCGCACATCGTCGCCCAGTTCCTTGCCCAGATGCAGTCGCTCGCGGGCCATATCGTTGAGGTTCCGCACCTCCTCATTGGTGTGGGTGAAGATCATCCGCGTCTTGTCGGGTTCGGCCTGCCGCGCCGCGTCCCAACGGTCGATCAGGTCGGCGCGCGCCTGCTCGCGGGTTTCGGCGGCATGGACCATGCCCCGATCACTATAGGCCCGGATCGCCTCGCCGGTTCGGCCAGTCGCCAGATACCGGGTCGCGTCTTTCTGCCAGTCCTCATGCTGGCGGCGGATTTCGGTGATCTCGACGCCGCCATGGCGCTCATGCATGGCACGGAACGCCGCGCCCGCCTCGATCGCCTGCAACTGCTCGGCGTCGCCCACCATCACCACCTTCGCGCCCGCCTCTTCGGCGTGGCTGAGAACGCGCTCCATCTGGCGGCTGCCGACCATGCCCGCCTCGTCGATCACCAGCACGTCGCGCGACGTGAGCAAGTCACGCCCGTTGGCCCAGCCATATTCCATGCTGGCGATAGTGCGCGATGTGATGCCGGAACCGTTCTCCAGCCCCTCCGCCGCGATGCCAGACAGGGCCACACCGCGCACGTCGAACCCGCTGCGCTCCCATGCCTCGCGCGCCACGCCCAGCATCGCGCTCTTGCCGGTGCCTGCGTAGCCCACGACGATGCTCAAATCCCGATCGCCGGTCACATGCTCGAACGCCGCGCGCTGCTCGCCCGACAGCACAAGCCCATCCCCTTCCGCGCGCGTCAAAGCCGCCTCGCGTGCCTTCTCGTCGGTGCGGTGCCGCTCGCGCTCGGCCATCAGTTCCGATGCGCGGGTCAACCGCTGTTCGGTGTCGATCATGTCGCGCGACGTAAAGCGATCATCGCCACGCCCGTCCTTGCCCAGCGCGATCAGGTCGGGCGAGGCGCGAACGGCGCTCATCGCCCGGTCATATTGCTCCTTGCCGTCGCTGTGCCGGTGGACGAACATGGCAAGGTCGCGGGTGGTGAAGGTCGCCTGATGATGGGTGATCGCATTGAGCGCCACCGAAGGGTCGGCGATGATCCGCTCGCCGTTGCGCTGCGCGATGGCGCGGTGATCCTCGATGCGCTCGGATTCCAGCCCGCGCTCGTCCATCCGCGAAGCTGCGGGGCCGATCTTGTCTTGCGGCTCTAGGTCGATGCCCTGCGCTTCAAGGCTACGGTGATCTATGCGGGCATCAATATCCAGTTCCACGAGCCGCGCGTTGACATGATCCGCCCATCGCTCGCGCCACTGCTCGACAAGCTCGGTCCTGTTCCAGTCTCGTTCCTTCGCGCCAAAACCCTGCTCGTTCACCGCGCGCATGGTGAGCATGACATGGGCGTGCGGCTTCGCCATCTTGTCCGCGCCGATATCCCAATGCACATTCAAATCCGCAATCATGCCGCGCTCGACAAACTCGGCGCGCACGAAATCCTGCGCGAGCGCCACGCCCTGCGACTGGTTCATTTCGCGCGGAATGGCGAACTCGATTTCGCGGGCAAGCTGCGCGTCCTTGCGCTTCTCGGTTGCCTCGACCTCGTTCCAGAGGGTCTGCCGATCCGAGAAGCGTTCGGGCGCGCCTTCGGGCAGGAGGATTTCCGAATGGACGACGCCCGCCTTGTTGGTGAAGTCATGGGTGCGGTCGAGCCGTTCGTCATAGAGGCGCTCGGCCGCGCGATAGGCGGCGGCGGCAACGCTGCTGCGTCCCTGGCCGCGCCCAATGACCTGAACCGAGAAGTGGAAGATCGCCATAGCGACATACCAGTTACTACTCTGAGCGCACGTCGGCACGACGTATAAGCGCGCCCTCCTCGAATAAAATCCGAGCAGGGACTAGGCGGTGCCATCCCGTCCCAGCGACTCTACTGCGTCACCGCCTACCTTCTTCTATCATAGGCGCATC
>JAPTVL010000174.1 GCA_028065725.1 Betaproteobacteria bacterium | reverse complement strand
CCGCCGCAGGACGAGAACAAGCTGATCGCCGAACGACGCGAGAAGCTGAAGGCATTGCGCGCGCAGGGCATCGCCTATCCCAACGACTTTCGCCCCGACGCTTTTGCCGGCGACCTGCAGGCCGAGTTCGAAAACGCCGAGCGCTGGAACGCCGAGGCGCTGGCCGCGGGCAAACGCCGCCTGCGCGTCGCCGGCCGCCTGCTGGCCAAGCGCGTGATGGGCAAGGCCAGCTTCGCGCGTCTGCAGGACGGCACCGGCATCGTGCAGCTGTATCTGCGCGCCGATCAGTTGCCACCCGCCGAGTATGAGGCGTTCAAGGCCTGGGACGTGGGCGACATCGTCGGCGCCGAGGGCACGCTTACGCGTACCAAAACCGGCGAGCTGTCGGTGGCGGTCGGCGCCATCCGCCTGCTGACCAAGTCGCTGCGGCCGTTGCCCGACAAGTGGCATGGCCTCAGCGATGTCGAGCAGCGTTACCGGCAGCGCTATATCGACCTGATCGTCACGCCCGACGCGCGGCAGACCTTCCGCATGCGCTCGCGGGTGATCGGCTGCATCCGGCGCTGGCTGGAGGAATCGCCGCGGCGCTTCATGGAGGTCGAGACGCCGATGATGCACGTGATTCCGGGCGGTGCCACGGCGCGGCCGTTCGTGACGCATCACAACGCGCTGGACATGGATCTTTACCTGCGCGTGGCGCCGGAGCTGTACCTCAAGCGCCTGGTGGTGGGTGGCTTCGAGCGCGTATACGAGATCAACCGCAATTTCCGCAACGAGGGCGTCTCCACCCGCCACAACCCCGAGTTCACCATGCTCGAGCTGTACCAGGCCTACGCCGGGTACGAGGAGATCATGGACTTGACCGAGGCGATGATTCGCGAGAGCGCGCAGGCGGTACTGGGCCGCACGTCGCTGACGTGGGAAGGCCGCGGCATCGACCTCGGTCCGCCGTTCCGGCGCTGGCGCATGGAAGACGCCGTGCTCGAGCACAACCCCGGTCTGCATCGCGGACAACTGCGCGACCGCGCCGCGCTGGCCGCGCACGCGCGGCAGCTGCGCATCGCGGTGAAGCCCGACTACGGTTGGGGCAAGCTGCTGCTGGAAATCTTCGAGAAGACCGTCGAGCACACGCTGGTGCAGCCGACCTTCATCACCGCGCATCCGGTGGAGGTCTCGCCGCTGGCACGCGCCAGCGATACCGATGCGCAGATCACCGACCGCTTCGAGCTGTTCATCGGCGGCAAGGAGATCGCCAACGGCTTCTCCGAACTGAATGACCCGGAAGACCAGGCGGCGCGCTTTCAGGCGCAGGTGGACGCCAAGGACAAGGGCGACGACGAGGCCATGCACTTCGATGCCGACTACATCCGTGCGCTGGAAGTAGGCCTGCCGCCCACTGGCGGCCTGGGCGTCGGCATCGATCGCCTGGTCATGCTGCTGGCCGATGCGCCGTCGATCCGCGACGTGCTGCTGTTCCCCTACATGCGGCCGGAGGGGTGAGGGGAGAAGCGGATGCCCTGTGGGAGAGTGGCCGCAACCGGCCAAGCAGCCGTTCAACGACCCGCATCCGTGATCACCGAACGCTGATCCGCTGAATCGCACGGTCGGGCCACGACTGGCCCGCTTCCCTCTCTTCGAGCCATACGGACACCGGCCTCAGTTCACCGCTTTCTTCACGAGCGTGCCAATCCTTGCCTGTTCGGCAGTAGTCAACTCCTTCAGCACGAATGCGGTCGCCACATAGTGCCTTCGTCGAGGTGCGCTGCATGCATGAAGCCGAACGTCGCATCTCGTCTTGAACTTCTGTGTCGCTTGACGGGGGAGCTTACGACATCATCGCTTGCCGTTGAGCTGCTTATTGAGCGCCTGGTTGTAGGCAACGGCGTAGGCCTCGGCGGTTGTCATCAGTCGACCATACTCCGCACCCTCGATCGCGTCGCTCGTACCGGCTAGGCACCTAATTCCCGAAGGTTGCTGCGGTTTGTTGGCATCGGGCCCAGGAACGCTGCATGTGTACCCGTTGAGTCCTATCGGACGCAGGTCGCCGGACGCTACGTGCGCTACTACGTCCGCTGCCGGATCCGCCAAGTTCAGCTTGGACAACGTCGCGCGGAGCGCCGCGATATTGTCACCAGATCGCGTTGTCGAAGTGCTACGCGACGAACAAGCGACGAGCAGCGCGATTAGACAGATGACGAGGGCCAGATAACTGCGCATTTTCGGTCCTTTAGCGATGCGCGGTAATCGCCTAGGCGGCTGTTCCCGTCGCGTCGTGCCTTCGAGCAATCATTTTCGCAACGGCACCTCCTGGTTGGTGCCGTCACCCGGGGCAGTCCTCATGCCCGGAAGCGATTCGCGGACTGGCGACGCCGTTCTGCCGCTCGCCGTCGGGAAATTGCCAACAAGCTCGAGAAGAACAGGAGCCCGCCAACGGTAGCCACGATTTTCGGGATTGGCGACCGACCGACGTCGCCTGCGACCAAACCAGCAGCCAACATCACGAGGTACGCAACGGCGATGATGCGCATCCCCGTTGCACCAATCAAGCCGCCCTGCGTGCGTCGTCCGAACAAGAGGTCCGCAGCTTTGATGAAGGTAAACAGCGCGCCTGCCTCGACGACAAGTCCCAGCAATGCGATCATGGTCGCATGAGCAGGGTCGGGCCAGTCGAACATCACGGCGGCGCAGCACATGGTCAGGACGCTGAATGCGGCCACGAGAACGCCAGCGACTACCTGCACGATCCTTGCTAGCACGTTGAACTCTTTAGTCCGCTCTGGGTCAGAACTCTGCTCTTCGGAATCCACGCTCGCAATGCCTCATCGTTCGTTTCCACGTTCCACGCCTGGATCAGGCCGCGATAACTGCGGGGCTTTGCGGACGCTGCCGGCAGCGGCGATTTGGCCTACCTGGCAGCGCAACTGTAGCGATCACGCCTCTTCCCGCACTGATACGCTGGCGCTTTCCGCTCGGATGTCGACAGCCCCATGTGGTACGCCATCATCGGTACGGATCGCGAAGGTTCGCTGGAGGCGCGGCGCAATGCACGCCCGGCGCATCTGGCGCGATTGAACGCGTTGCGCGATGCCGGCCGGTTGTTGCTGGCCGGGCCGTTTCCGGCCATCGATGCCGAGGATCCAGGCCCCGCCGGTTTCACCGGCAGCCTTGTCGTGGCCGAGTTCAACGGCCTCGATGCCGCGCGCGCTTGGGCCGAAGCCGATCCCTACCGCGCGGCGGGCGTGTATCGCAACGTCGAGGTGCGGCCCTTCCGCAAGGTGCTGCCGTGACCGCGCAGCGCGTGGCCATGATCCGCGAGCGCCTGCAGGCCGCGTTCGACCCGCTGCTGCTGGAGGTGATCGACGACAGCCATCGTCACGCCGGGCACATCGGCGCGCGCGACGGACGCGGCCATTTCAAGGTGCACATCGTCAGCGCGGCCTTCGCCGAAATGCCACCGCTGGCACGCCATCGGGCCGTTTACGCCGCATTGGGCGAACTGATGCAGACCGACATCCACGCACTGCAGATCGAAGCGCTGCCGCCCACGCACGGGTGATGCAAGGTCGCGATCGCAGTCGGTCGATGATTCTGTTATTTAATAACTTATTTTTCATATTGTTATGTAAGTTATCTCTATTAGTTTCGAGGATGGTCGCATTGCGCCACGGCGCACCCATTGGCTACAGTCGCAGGCTTGGCCGCAGGGGAGTGCGGCGCACCTTGGACCGCACACGCGCATGCGCCTGACCTCGATCAAGCTGGCCGGCTTCAAGTCCTTCGTCGATCCCAC
>JAPTVL010000032.1 GCA_028065725.1 Betaproteobacteria bacterium | reverse complement strand
AACCGTACCGGTTTCTCGCCCATCACCTCGGTTGACGTGATGAGTCCGAGCACCCGCTGGCCGGCATCCGTCACCAGCAGCAGATGCACATCCTCGCAACTCATCTTCTTGAGGACACTGCGCAGCGGTGCTTCCGGCTCGATGGTCACAGCCGGGACCCGACGAAGATCCGTCATGACGAAAAGCGCCGGGCTGTCCAGGGTCACTGACTCGGGCAGCTCCTGGCGCGGCCAGTGATAGGTCACATCGGTGTTCAGGGAATACTGCGGTAACGGCGAATAGAATGGTTCCATGACGCCCCCTGCCAGAAAATAGATTGTAACTACGATAGCTAATGCGGGAAGCACTTGCAACGTAAGTAAGGGATTGTGCGGGAAGCCACAGTCAGGGCGGGTCCGGCAAGGGCCGCGGTACGATTTAGACCCCTTCCAGCCGGCCGCTGCGACGGTGCCAGCGCACAGACCGCCCGTACCAGCCCGGACTCGTCAGGATTCGCTGCGCCCGCTGCGTGCATCCGGCGGCAGCAACCAGACGTATAGCATGGGCCCGATGAACAGCGACAGGAAGATGGCCACTGAAAGGCCGCCCATCACCGCAGTCGCGAGCGGCTTGAGGAGATCCGTGCCGCGGCCGATCCCTACTGCGAGCGGCAGAAAGCCGAACACATCGGCCAGCATGGTCATCATGATCGGGCGCAGTCGTCGCCGTGCCGCGAGCTCCACGTGGATGCGGCCGGGTACCGCACGCCGCAGCCGGGCCGAACTGAAGATCAGGATCCCGTTGTTGACAACGATCGCGAACACCAGCAGCAGACCGAGGAACGAGGTGCTGTCGAGCGGGATACCGCGCACAAGCAGCGCCGCCAGTGCGCCCACCGCACTCAGTGCGGTCGCGAACAGGACCGCCAGGGCTGGTCGCTGTCCGCCGAGCTGGAACCCCACCAGGATCAGGAGCACGCCCAGCGCCGCCCCCAGTGTGATCCCCATCTGCGCAAAGCTCCGGGTCTGCTCACGGTAGTAACCGGCAATGGTGCTGGTGATGTCGGCCGGGAGATGGACCGAGGCGATGATCGAGCGCGCTTTGGCGGCGGCCTGGTTCAAACCCGTGCCGGCGTGCGGCCGCAGCTGGATGTCGGCAAACGGAACCAGGTTCTGGTGTGCGACGAACGGCACTGATGGAACCAGCTGGGCGCGGGCGACGGTCGAAAGCGGCCGCCAGAACGGGGCGTCCGGGGTATTGATCCAGAGGTCCGGCAACAGGTGGGAGAGCGTGCCGCCCCCCGGACGAGGCTGGCGCACCGATATCGGCAGGATCTCGGCGCCGTGCAGCAGGAAACCGGCAGATTCGCCCCAGAATGCCTGCCGCACCTGGCGTGCCAGCGCGTCTGGGCTGAGACCGGCTTTCACACCACGTCTCCTGAGAACCAGCTTGAGCTCGGGACCCGCCGACGGGGTGCCGTAGGAGACATTGGAAAAGGCGCGGCTGTGCTTCAGGGCAGAGGTGACACGTTGCGCCCATCGCGACAGCCGGCCGGGACGGGGTCCGAACAGTTCCACGTCGAGCGGCGAGTGGGCGCCGGTCAGGTTGCCGAGCTGCGTTACCTCGATCTGGTGCATCTTGAGCATCAGCAGCCCCGGATAGGCAGCGCGGAACTGCTGCATCAGGTCGTGGATGACGTGCTCGGTAGAGACCGTGCGCCGGCGATGGAGGACAAGAACAGCGACACCCTTGTTGGGGGTGGCGCGCGGATTGGCGAGGCTGCGGCCAACCACCAGGGAAGCAGTGCGCACCGTCGGGTCGCGCCGCGCGATGGCCATGAGCCCGCGGCCCACCGACAGCGTGTCGGCGACCGAACGTCCGACCGGGGTGCGGAACGGCACCGCAATCAGCCCTTCGTCCCACGCCGGCAGGAATGCCGTGGGCAAGTGCCAGAACACAAGACCGGCAATCAGTACCAGCGCCAGCGCAACCGGCAGTGCCAGCCCCGGTTTGCGCAAGGCGCGCCTGAGACTGCGTGCATATCCGATCCGCAGCTGACGAGCCCAGCGCCAAGTCCGTCCGCCTGCCGGCGCGCGCTGCGCCAGCGCCGCCGCCAGCACCGGAGTGATGGTCAGCGCGACGGCTTGCGAAAGCACCAGGGCACCGACGAGCGCGATCGCCATCTGCTTGAACAGCAGACCGATCGTTCCGGCAAGGAAGACCAGCGGCACGAACACCAGCGCCGAAGTGGCGGTGGCGACGGTCATCATCGGCAGAACGGTGCCTGCCGCCGCAAGCGCCGCGGCACGGCGCTCGTGCCCCTGTGCATTCCGACCCGCGGCGTGCGACGCCTGCTCCATAACCACAATCGCGTGATCGACAAGCACGCCAATGGCCGCAGTCAGGCCGCCGAGCGTCATCACATTGATGCCGAGACCGAAAAGATGCATGACCACCAGTGTCGCAGCGAGCGCCAGAGGCACGATCACCACTGTCGCGATGGCCGTGTCGAGACGCCGCAGGAACAGCAGCAGCACGACCCAGGTAATGACGGTTCCGAGCAACAGGGCGTTCCATACATCGCCGAGGCTCTCCTGGATAAGCTGCGAGAAGTCGTAATCCTTTACCAGGTGCACGCCGGCCGGAAGCGCCGACTGACGCAGCTGCGCAACCACCTGGGCCGCCTGCTGCGCCACGCTCTCGACGTCCGCATCGGCCTGCGCGGCGATGTCCACGAGCAGCGCATGGCGCCACCCGGCGACGGCAGCACCGCGCACACGCGGCGGCGGTCCTTCGCCGATGCTTCCGAGCGACGCCAGCGGAACCATCCCGCCACGCACCGGCACCGGCAGCTGCTGCAGTCCCGCGAGCGATTGCGGCCGGCCATGGCCGGTCAGCAGGAACTGCTGGTGAAAGGCGCTCACCGTACCGGCAAAATACGGCCCCTGGTGCGCCTGCAGCAGACGCACGATGTCGGTGCTGCTGAGCCCGTGGTTAGCGAGCCGCCTCGGGCTCAGCGTGACATGCACCTGGGTCCAGCCGCGGCCGATGCCCTGGACGGTGTAGACACCCGGAACGTCGAGCAGCTTGGGCTTCACCGAAAACGCGTATGCCGGCATCATCTGGCTGCTGCTGAGACGATTGGATACCAGCGCATATTCGGCGAACGGGTAAATGCTGGGCATCATCAGCCGGGTGGTGACATGCGCTCCCGCAGGCAGCGGTACCTGGGCCAACCGCGCCTGAAGCGTGAGAAAGGCACGGCTGGGTCGCACCGCGGAGTTGAAGAACACGTGAATCTTGCTCAGGCCGGGGCTGGTGCTGGAACGCACGATCGTGACGTCGGGTACACCCTTGGCCGCCTGCTCCAGGGGCTGGGTGACGCGCACCAGCATGATCTTGACGGGCAGATAACCGTCGCTGACGAGCACCGACACGCGCGGAAACTGGACGTTGGGAAACACGCTGCGGGGAAGCGCCCGAAAAGCGACGTAGCCTGCGGCAAGCACAAACACCGCCACGACCGCGAGCGTGAAGCGGTTCGTCCAAAGCGATTGAAGGTAGCGTTTCACTGCTTGGCTTGAATTCCGGGCTTTGCGCGTACCGCGGTGCCAGCCCGCACTCTTCCGGCGCCGGCGACGATCACTGAATCGCCGGCAGATACCGCACCCGCGATCCAGGCCCAGCGGCGGGTCGTGTGGACAATGCTGACCTCGACCGGACGCGCCCGGCCGTCGGTTATCCGGTAGACCACCGCCTGGCCGGCATTCATCACGACGGCGCGGCGCACCACCGCCAGTCCCGGCTGCCCGG
>JAPTVL010000245.1 GCA_028065725.1 Betaproteobacteria bacterium | reverse complement strand
GAAGGCCCAGGGCCGTGCAGCGGGCGCCAATGGCTGGCTGGTCAAGCCGTTCGATCCGGCGCGGCTGACCGAAGTGGTCAGAAAACTGATCGGCTGAGCAATCGGCGATTGAATGTGCAGCGCATAAATAATACGGAGTTCAAAGATGACTATTGATATGAGCCAGTTCTACCAGGTGTTTTTCGACGAGGCAGACGAACTGCTCGCCGAAATGGAGAAACTGCTTCTAGCTCTCGACGTCTCCGCGCCGGATAGCGAAGACCTCAATGCGATTTTTCGCGCCGCGCATTCCATCAAGGGCGGCGCCGCCACTTTCGGCTTCAGCGACATTACCGAAGTCACCCATATGCTGGAATCGCTGCTCGACCGAATCCGCAAGGGCGAGATGGCGCTGACCGGCGAGCATGTGGATGCCTTCCTGGTTGCCAAGGACATCCTGGCCATGCAGATGGAAGGCCATCATCATGCGGCGAGCGTCGACCAGGCTGCGGTTGACAGCGTGTGCGAGCGCCTGCGAGCGCTGTCCCAGGGGATCCTCGCGACAACGCCGGCCCCCGAGGCCGCACCGGCCCCCGTTGCCGAGCCGGTCGAATCCGAATCTGCCCCGGTTGCGGATGCGGATGGCAATTTCTGTTTCCGCATCGAATTGCCCGACGTACCACAACGCGATGTCGACGCGCTGGCAGCCGAACTGGGCCTGCTTGGCACGATCAGCCAGGAAACCCTGGCCGACAAGCGCGTTGCCTTCACCCTGGTCACCAGCGAAGGGCTCGACAGCATTGTCGCGATCTGCTCGTTCGTGCTTGACCCGGACGATCTCAAAATCACCAGCGGTACGGATGCGGCCGGCCCTGATGCGGCCCCTGCGAATGAGGATCCGGGTTATGGGCTCTTCGCGCCGCTGAATGCTGACGCTGCGCCCGCGCAGGTCGCTGTTGAGCAGGCGGCGGCGCCTGCAGCGGTCCAGGCGGCAACGGCGGAAAACACGCAAGCTGCCGAGACCAGGAACTATGGCCGGCGAGCCACCGACAAGGAAGGCGCCAGCCAGGAATCGTCGTCGATCCGTGTCGGCATCGAAAAAGTCGACCAGCTGATCAACCTGGTCGGCGAACTGGTCATCACCCAGGCCATGATCGAACAGCGCATCAACGCGCTGGACCCCATTGTGCACGAGCGCCTGCTCAACAGCGTCGGGCAGCTGACCCGCAACACGCGCGACCTGCAGGAAGCGGTGATGTCGATCCGCATGATGCCGATGGACTACGTGTTCTCCCGCTTCCCGCGCATGGTTCGCGATCTGGCCGGCAAGCTGGGCAAGAAGGTCGAGTTCGTCACGCGCGGCGCAGCGACTGAACTCGACAAGGGGTTGATCGAGCGCATCGTTGACCCGCTCACCCACCTGGTGCGCAACAGCGTCGATCACGGGATCGAAATGCCCGAGGTGCGCAGCGCCAAGGGCAAGAGCGAGGCCGGCAGGCTGACCCTGTCGGCCGCGCATCAGGGCGGCAACATCGTGATCGAGGTGAGCGACGATGGCGGCGGCCTGAGCCGCGACAGGATTCTCGCCAAGGCGAAGCAGCAGGGCCTGCCGGTGTCGGACACGATGTCCGATGCCGACGTCTGGCAACTGATCTTCGCCCCCGGTTTTTCCACCGCGGAAGTCGTCACCGACGTGTCCGGACGCGGCGTGGGCATGGACGTAGTCAAGCGCAACATCACGGCGATGGGCGGCACCGTCGACATCCGTTCCGTTCCGAACGCAGGCACCACGATCGCGATTTCGTTGCCGCTGACGCTGGCCATCCTCGACGGCATGTCGGTCAAGGTGGGCGAAGAGGTGTACATCCTGCCGCTGGGCTACGTCATCGAATCGCTGCAGCCGGCGGTGGCGGACGTCAAGGAAATTGCCGGCCAGGGCCAGGTGGTCAAGATTCGCGAAGAGTATTTGCCGCTGATTCCGCTGTACCAGATTTTTGCCATCGAACCGGGCTTCACCGACCCCTCGCAGGGAATCGTCGTCATTCTCGAAGCCGACGGAAAAAAGGCCGCCCTGCTGGTCGACAGCCTGGTCGGCCAGCAGCAGGTCGTGGTCAAGAACCTCGAGTCGAATTTCCGCAAGGTGGCTGGAATTTCCGGCGCCACCATCCTGGGCGACGGCGGCGTTTCGCTGATCCTCGATGTGTCCGCGCTGTTGCGCTCAAGCCGTCAGCTCAATACCGAACCCGTTTTTTTCTGAAACCAAACAGACCCATCAAGCCATGTCATACAACACACAGACACAAGCACAAACCGAAGCGGGAGAAACCGCTGGACGAGAGTTTCTGGCCTTCACCCTGGGCAAGGAAGAGTACGGCATCGACATCCTGCGGGTTCAGGAAATTCGCGGTTACGAGCCGGTCACCCGGATCGCTAATTCGCCTGAATTCATCAAGGGCGTGGTGAACCTGCGCGGCATCATCGTGCCGATCGTCGACATGCGCATCAAGTTCAACCTGGGCACCCCCACCTATGATCAATTCACTGTGGTCATCATCCTGAACATCGGCGGACGGGTGGTGGGCATGGTGGTGGACAGCGTTTCCGATGTCACCACGCTATCGCCGGAGCAGGTGAAACCCTCCCCCGAGATGGGGACGAGCTTCGACAGCGAATATCTGATCGGCCTGGGCACGCTCGACGAGCGCATGCTGATCCTGGTGGATATCGACAAGCTGATGTCCAGCGCCGAAATGGGCCTGATTGAAAAAATGGCGGCATGAACATCTAAATAGACCAATTCATGCCGAATGAGATTCTCAGAGAAAGAACATGTTTAATAATTTGACGATCAAGACGCGCCTGATCTTCATGCTGGTCTTCATGGCCATGATGCTGATTGTCGGGGGATTCATGGGACTGGGCGGAATGGCTCAAACCGAAGCGGGACTGAAAACCGTTTATGAGGACCGCACCATCCCGCTCGGGCAGGTGGGGAAGATCGAGTCCCTATTGCTGCAAAACCGTCTGGCCATCGCGGATTCCCTGGTTACGCCCACGCCGGACGTCATTGCTGAATCGACTGCCAGGATCGAAAAAAACATTGCCGAAATCACCCGAATATGGGATGCCTACATGGCGACCACCCTCACGGCTGAGGAGAAGGTCCTGGCCGAGAAACTTGCAGCCGACCGCAAGAAATTTGTTGTCGATGGCGTGAATCCTGCAGTTGCAGCTTTGCGCGCAAACGATATCGAAGCGGCGAAACAGATCGTCACAGACAAGGTCCGTCCTCTCTATCTGCCGGTCGCAGAAGGCATCGATGCGCTCGGCAATCTGCAACTGGATGTGGCCAGCCAGGAATTCACGCAGGCCCATGACCGCACCGTGAGCACCCGCTATCTTGCCATTGCCGGCACCATCGCTGGGCTGGCGCTGCTCGCGTGGCTCGGCTTCATGCTGATCCGTTCCATCATCCGCCCGCTGGACGCCGCCGTGAAGCTGGCGCGTGGCGTGGCCGAAGGCGATCTGACGCAACGCATCGAGGTCCACTCGACGAATGAAGTCGGTCAGATGATGCAGGCGCTGAAAGACATGAACGACAGCCTGGTGAGAGTGGTCGGACAGGTGCGTACCGGTGTCGACACCGTGGCCACGGCGTCAAGCCAGATTGCCGCCGGCAACCTCGACCTGTCCTCCCGCACCGAAGAGCAGGCGTCGAGTCTTGAGGAGACCGCCAGCTCGATGGAAGAGCTGACCAGCACCGTCAGGCAGAACGCCGAGAACGCCCGCCAGGCCAACCAGCTTGTCGTCTCCACCGCCGACG
>JAPTVL010000130.1 GCA_028065725.1 Betaproteobacteria bacterium | reverse complement strand
AGTTCCTCAACCACCAAACCGCTTGTTGCGCTGGATAACTCCGAGCCCATGATCGTCGCCTCGTCGCGTTGGACTGTCCATACCGGCTCGAGCCGCGCGCGGCGGTCTGCATGCCGAAACATGCAGACTACGTTTCGCGTGCCTTGGTGCGCTGCAAAATTTCGCAACGCCGCGTGATGCGACGCACAGTAGCGCGATCTGCACGACGCAGACTGCCGTTTGTGGCAACGCCGCGGCATCGAACCATATACCGCGCACCCGTCTTGCAATGGGCTGCACTTGAGCCCAACAGGGGGCAGTGCTCCAATTCAGCCGGAGGGCTGCCGCGATGGTGCAATCATGTCCCGAGGTGGATCGAGAGCAAACCGACGCGCCGGCAGGCACGGAGGCCGCCCTCGCGGACGTACGTGCGCTCGATCGCCTGGACCCATATGACGCGGCCGCGCGGGCGCTGATTCGCGAAGCGAGTCCAGCGCTGCGCATCGCCATCGATGCCGCCGCCGGCGCCGCGCGCGCCCTGGTCGATAGCGATCCAAGAGGGCAGCCGGTCCTCGCCTTGCTCGAACTCGAGGGCCTGCTGAATGGCACGGCATCCATCCGTCGGCATCTCGCCTGGATCGCCCGCGCTCACCTGACGCGTCAACGCCAACGCGCACGCGCGCGCATGGTTGGCCAAAGCTTCGAAGCCTTGGGCGTGTCCCTGAGCGTCGCGGTGGAGTGCATGTGGGTGGCACTCCGGCTGATGCACAAGGCCGTTGCGCGATTGCCGTGGCCGCACGAACGACGCAGCGCCCTGATCGCCGTTCTGACTGCCCGCATGCGCGAGGAACTCAAGGCGCAGATCGATGGCCAGCACGAGCAAACCCTGTTGCGCCACCAGCTGATCGTTGCATTGGAGCACTGGCGCATGGAGGCCACGGATTGGCCGGAATTCGTGACGGGCGCGATGCGGCGCCTTACCGGGCATCTCGGTATCGTCGCCCTGGCGCTGGGTCGACCCGACAACGAAGCACGCATCGTCTATGAATTCACATCGCCCGGATTTCAGCCCTACTTCGCGGCCATCCAGCGTTTGCAGGTCGGATCGCTCACTATGGATGCCCGCAATTCGTTCGGGCATTCGCCGCAGGCACGCGCTTGGCGCAGCCGGCGGATCGAGACCAATCGCTCGTATCGGGTCGATGCGGGCGCAGCTCCCTGGGCGCCAGCGGCACATGAAGCGGGCATCTATTCGTCCGCGGCGTTGCCGATCGACGATCTCGGCGGAGAGCCCGTCGCGCTGCTCGCGCTGTACGGGCGTTGGCCGGCACAGTTCGAACCGGATGCGATGCGGTTGTTCCTGCAGGCCCTGCGCCAGGTTTTCGACCAGGCCTTCGTCGAGCTCGGGCGCCGCGATCGTACGCAGCTCCTGCCCGATGAGATACGCCGCGGACATCTGCAGTTGCTGAGCCATGGCGCGGTCGAACTGGCATACCAGCCCATCATCGATCTCGCCGGCGGAACGCCGGTCATGGTCGAAGCCCTGGCCCGCCTTGGCGATGGCCCGACTGCGCTGATCCAGCCCAAGGACTTCCTGACCGGCTTCGGGCGCGCTGAATTGCATCGCCTGTTCGTGCTGGGCCTGCGCATGGGCTTGCGCCAACTAGCCCTGTGGGATCAGCAGCACATCCACCTGTCCCTGGCCGTGAACCTGCCGCCCTCCGTGCTTGTCCACCCCGACTGCGTGCAATGGGTTCAGGACAGTCTGGCGCACGCCGGCATCGCGCCGGGTCGTCTCGCGCTCGAATTGCTGGAAGACGAGGAGACTTCTGCGACTGCATTGCGCGACATCGCGATCCAGCGCCTGGCGCAACAGGGCGTGCGGCTGGTGATGGACGATTTCGGTTCCGGCTTCAGCAACCTCTGGCGCCTGCGCATGCTTCCTTTCGACAGCGTGAAGTTTGACCGCCAGCTGCTCACCGGGCTCGATGCCACGCATCCGAAGCGCCGCCATTTCTTGGCGGCACTGCTGAATGTGCCGCGCAGTTTGGGGCTTCGTACCGTTCTCGAAGGCCTGGAAACGACATCACTGGTCGAGTTGGCCGTGCAGCTCGGCGCCGACGCCGGGCAAGGGTTTGCGTTATCGGCACCTTTGCATGCCGCCCATGTTCCGCAATGGATGCGCGAGTTCAAATGGACGCCGATCAAGCACCCGACCCCTGAAGCCACGAAAGCAGGCTATCCGTAAAATCTTGTGATCAGCTCCGACGCAGTTGCAGGCGAGGATGATCAATCTCGCGAGCACGGCAACACACGCGAGATCACCCCATAGCCCGTCGCCCGGTACCCGGCCCACACGTCATTCATGTCATCGCCTATGTTCCAGCCGTGGGTTCTGCTCTTGTTGAGATCCGCATGGGCATGCCGCAACCTGATTCGCGTCGAAGTTCAACAGCTGAAAGCCCCTCTCCCGCCGGGAGGGTTGAAATCTTCTGTCAACGCAGCATTCGTCCCAGTCCGAGTGGGAACGGAACCTTGGTTCCAAGGCAATGCTGCCCCCGGCCGCAGCACTCAGTTACTTCGCTCGTAGGCGGCACTGCGTACGCCGGCTTTGGCGCGTAGGTCGTCGGAACGGCGCGCGCTGTGGGTCGATCATGCGCCTATATGCTGCAGTGATCGTCAAGCGCAGCGCCCACAAGCGCTGCAACCGACGTCGTTGATCCGTTACGACGTCGCAGCGAGGTTCTTGGCCATGTTCACGCATGGAATGCGAAGCCCCGTGGAACTCACATGGGTTCCTTCGTCGGCGACGTGATAGCCGGCTGAACGATAGAACGCGACGGCGTTGAGAGATGCCTTGAGGCTCAGCCCAGCGAGGCGGAGGTCCATCGCAATAGCTTCCAGATGGTCCAGCATGCGCCGTCCAAGACCCTGACCCGCGAAGGCAGGCGCGACGAATGCGGCATCGATTTCCGCTCGGCGCGGATTGAGACCCGCGAAACCTACGAGGCTGTTGTTGCTCTCCGCGATCACGAACGACAACGCCTCAAGCTTGGCAGGGAATGACGCCGGCATCGGTGCGGCGAGCCATTGCGCCAGCAGCTCGGCGGGATAGTGGCCCCGACAGCCATAGGCGATCGCTTGGCATCGCACAGCCCAGGCCGCAGCAGCGTCAGCGGCGGTCGCCGGCCTCAGCAGGAAGTTCGCCATCATCGCCTGGTATGCCTCCTAGTACGCTCCCCGATCCCACGAGCAGCGGATTGTGAGCATAGCGACAGTAGCGACGGTCACTCAGCATTAGGAAGGCGATGTCGCGGTGGGTGCACCTTGGGGGGCGTCGCGACCATGGGCGCACATCGCACAGGGAAAGGCTCGCCCAGAAACCAAGAACCCTGCGGGTTGCAGGGGTGTCGCGATATTCGGGAGGGGGTGGTGGCTAGGGGCGGGATCGAACCGCCGACCTCAGCATTATGAGTGCCGCGCTCTAACCATCTGAGCTACCTAGCCGCTGCGAACCGCGAAGTTTAGGTGGCGGCGGCGACATCACGCAAGGATCGGCGCTTGCTGCGCTGCGGCGCGCATGCTTGAATCGTCACAGGTATCCGCATGGTCTGCCATGTCCGACGTGATCGACGCCGACGGCTTCCGCCCGAACGTGGGCATCGTGCTGCTCAACCCGGAAGGCCGGGTGTTCTGGGCACGGCGCATCACGCGCGACGGCTGGCAGTTTCCGCAGGGCGGCATCGGCAGCGACGAGACCCCGCTGGAAGCGATGTACCGCGAGCTGGCCGAGGAAACCGGTCTGCTGCCGGCGCATGTCGAGGTGCTGGCGGCCACCCCGG
>JAPTVL010000034.1 GCA_028065725.1 Betaproteobacteria bacterium | reverse complement strand
GTTCCCTTCAAGGTGTCGCAGTCACTTTTCGCCTATCGCGCGGCGCAGCGTCGCGAAGAGTTGCAGAAACGCCAGGCGCTGGAACGTCGCGCAATGGCTGTTGAGATGCGTCGATCACTGGATTGGCCTACCTGGCTTGAGCGTCAGGCCGAGCAGGGCCATGAGGCTGCCAAGGCCGCGTTGCGCGGTCTGCGGTACCGGGAACAGCGCAAGAGCAAGAAGTATCAGGAGCAGGATGGCATTGAGGGCGAAGAGCTCGATCCGCTGCGCAAGCTCACCGTGGCCGCCCTGCATGCGGAGATCGACCACAAGCGACAACTGGTGATCTACCGTGGTCAGGACGGACGCGAAAGATTTACCGACACTGGGCCGCGCATCGTCATGCAGGACAAGGCGGACGACACGCTGGAGGCCGCCCTACGTATGGCAGCGCAGAAATTCGGCGGCAAGGTGGATATCACCGGCAGCAGCGAGTTCCGCGAACGCGCCGCCCGCCAGGCGGTGCGACTCGGGATCAAGGTAGCGAACGTGGATTTGCAGGCGATTGTGGCCGATGAGCAGGCGCGGATGCACCAACAAAGAGCGCCGGCACGGGCAACCAAGGAAAGTCGGGACACGGACCAGACTCAGGAGCGGAAACACTCCGAACCAGGTTCATTGGAGAAGACCAGCGACTTGTCCCCAGAACTTGTGGATAAACCGACGCCGCAGAGCCCCCGCCCCGCGTCACGACGGCATTCAGCTGAGTCGCCCGAAAAACAGGCAACTGCGCCTGCACCGATCAGCCCCAAGCGGGCGATGGAGTACGCGATGGAGCAGTGGTTGGACGGCGACCGCAGCAGCGGGCCGGTCAAGGCGTTCATCGCTGCACACGACCGCGCAACGCGCCAAGGAGCGGATGGCCGCAAGCTGATCTCCGATGTTGTCGATCGCGTGATCACTCGGCGCGGTGAGGGCGTAGATCAAGCGGTTGGAGGTTTCATCGCCGAAATTGGCAGGCAGCGCCTTCGGGAGCAAGGGGTCGGCCGGTAGGCATGGTTCATTGGCCGTCGAGCATGGAATGTTCGTTATTTGCGTAGTCTGATCAAGCCCTCCATGGGCTCTTGTTCAAACTCGCCAGCGATTCCGATCCAAAACCGCCACCGGCGCCGGCATGGCGATCGTCCTATGCGGTGCGTTGGAGATGGGGCCGATTTTCACGGCGGAAGACTGGTCATCGGCCTTATGTGGAGCTCCACATAAGGCCGATTATGTAGATGCCTCGATTATGTTGAGCTTCGTGGGAAGACGTTCGGATAGCCCAGTGTTCACGGGCTTTTTCGGGGCTGGGATGGGATTTGAGCTCGACATAATTTCAGCACTCTCCTGTAGTGGAGTTTTCACTCCAGGAGACGCTCATGAACCCAACCGCACGCCCACGGAACGCGCAGCCTGCGCGCTCCTCTGCAGTCCCCTCCGATCCCGTCACTGACGAACTGCGCCGGTACGACGACCACCTGCGTGACGTCCGCGGCCTTGCGGCGGGCACGCGTCGCAACCATTGCCGTATCGTCGCGCAGTTGTTGCGGAAGAAGTTCGCCGGCGGCGGCGGCGTCACCACGGTCACGCTACGCCCGGTCGATATTCGCCGCTTTATCGCTCGGCAACTGGGGGACAGCCCATCGCATTCCGCCGCCGCCCAATTGGCAACGGCCTTACGAAGTTACTTCCGCTACCGGAATGTCTGCGGCGACTCGGTTGCCGGGCTGAACGCGGTCATTTCCTCTCCGGTGCAGTGGAAGCTTGCTTCGCTGCCGCGCGCCCTCAAGCCGGATGAAGTTCATCGGCTGCTCGGCGCATTCCCCTATGGACGCATGCCCCGGCGAGGTTATGCCATCGTCCGCTGCGCACTGGACATGGGACTGCGCGCCGGAGAGATTGCGAACCTGTTGATCGACGACATCGACTGGCGCGAAGGCACGGTCACGCTGAAAGGCACAAAGTCGCGACGGCAGGACATCCTGCCGCTGTCGATGGCCACCGGACAAGCGCTGGCGGACTACCTGCAGCATGAGCGCCCCGCAACCCCAAGCCGGGCGCTCTTCTTCTGCCGCCGAGAATCGCGTGACATCCCGATCACAACCCATGCGGTTCAGAACGTGATCCGCCGTGCCTGCCGACGCGTCGGCCTGCCCGATTCCGGTTCGCATCTGCTACGTCACACGCTGGCCTGTCGCCTGGTCGAGAACGGTAGCTCGCTCAAGGAAGTTGCCGATGTCCTGCGTCACCGTTCGCTGGAAACCACCCGGATCTACGCCAAGCTCGACACGCCGAACCTCGCCGAGGTCGCGTTGTCTTGGCCGGGGAGCGAATCATGAGCCGGCGCCCAAGCCTGCAGGCCAGAGTCGACGACTATCTGGCCGAGCGCCGCCGTCAGGGTTTCCACCTGCGCTCGCGTGACGCCTTCCTCGCCGGCTTTGCACGCTTCGTGGAAGCCCAGCGCCATCGGGGTCCGCTAACGGCGGAACTCATGGTCGAATGGGTGCGTGCCGGCAAGCATGGCCATGGCGATACGGGCACCTGGGCGCGCAGTTGGGGACGGCTGCGGCACTTCATCTGCTACCTGCGGCAGTTCGAGCCGAACACCGAGGTTCCCGAGGCATCGCTCTTCGGTCCGGAACCTGGACGAGTCGCTCCCCACATCTACCGTGAAGACGAGATTGCCGACTTGCTCGCGGCGGCGCGGACACTCGGCCCCTCCGGCAGCCTTCGACCATTCACCTACGAAACCTTGTTCGGCCTGATGGCCTCGACCGGGTTGCGTGTCTCCGAGGCCATTCACCTGCGCGATGCGGATGTCGATCTCAAGCGCGGAATGCTGACGATACGGCAGACCAAGTTCGCCAAGTCACGGCAACTACCGATCCATCCCAGCACGGTCAAGGCACTGGCGCGTTACCGGAAACAACGCCAGCGGCATCTTCCGGCGACAGCCGGCATGCCTTTCCTGATCGGCAGTCGCGGCCGCCGACTGGGGCTGCCGCTCGGCGAGCGACAGGCGCACCGCGTCTTCAACGGTCTGCGCGACGGCCTCGGCTGGGTCAATCGCGGCGGACACGAGGCACCCCGGCTGCACGACCTGCGCCACGCCTTCGCTGTCCGGCGGCTGATGCGCTGGTACGCCGACGGTGCCGATCTCGACCAGAAGATGCTGGCGCTATCGACCTACATGGGCCATGCCGAGATCTTCTACACGTACTGGTATCTCACCGCCGTTCCCGAGTTGATGGCGATCGCTGCCGGCCGGTTCGAGCAATTCGCCGATCTCGCGGGGGATGATGATGCGTAGGCAACCCAAACCGCCACCATCGTTTCCCGCGCTCGTGCAAGCCTTCTTCGTCGAGCACCTGACGCAACAACGCGCACTCAGCCCGCAGACGGTTGCCGCCTACCGGGATGCCTTCATGCTCTTCCTGGGCTTTGCCGAGCGGCGCCTTGGCCGCTCGCCGGCGATGCTCACGCTGGCCGACATCACGCCGGAACTGATCATGGCCTTCCTCGATCATCTGGAACGCGACCGGCACAACAGCGTGCGCAGTCGCAATGCGCGTCTCGCGGCGTTGCGCTCGTTCCTGAAGTTCGCCGCGCACCGAGACGTGTCATCGCTGCAGGTGATCGAGCACGCGCTCGGCGTTCCGGCAAAGCGCTTCGAGCGCCCGATGCTCGGCTACCTGTCCCGGGAGGAAATGCTGGCAGTGATCGGCACGCCGGATGGCACGTGGTTCAGCCAACGGGATCATGTGCTGCTGCTGTTGCTCTACAACACCGGTGCGCGGGTTTCCGAGATTGCCGGCGTGAAGGTCGGCGAGGTGGTGCTCGACGAAGGGGCCGCCTGCGTTCATTTGCACGGCAAGGGCCGCAAGCAGCGCAGCGTGCCCCTGTGGCGTTCGACCGTCAGGGCGATCCGGGCCTGGCTCCGGCGAAACCCGCAGTTTGATTCGGACTCGCCGTTGCTGCCCAATCGCGACGGCCAGTCGATGTCGCGATGGAACGTGATGCAACGGCTGGATCGCGCCGTCCAGTTTGCCGCGGAATCCTGCCCCAGCTTGGCGACACGTCACATCTCGCCGCATGTGATTCGCCACACGACGGCAATGCACCTGCTGCAGGCCGGGGTCGACATCAGCGTCATTGCGCTTTGGCTTGGCCATGAGAGTCCGGCAACGACTCACCAATACGTCGAAGCCGACTTGGCAATGAAGGAACGGGCGCTGGCCCGGCTTCAAGAGCCAGAAGCCAAGCTTCGCCGCTATCGGGCACCCGACTCGCTGATCGACTTCCTCCGGACGCTCTGATTATGTGGAGGTCAAAATCGGCGCCAACCGCCCCAGACGGGCGGTTGGCGCACGACGCCGGTCGTGGCTCAACATAATCGTGGCATCTACATAATCGGCCAAAGCGGGCACTGGCACCCCGCCGCCGCAATGACGGCTATGGTGTGCGCAGCAGTTGCTGAGTTGGTCAGCACCCTGAGCGGCTGCTTCCCGCGCGGGCCAGATGCCGGTGTCGACCCATAAGAGTCATTCGTCGTATGAGAAGCAGACAGCGACAGCCCGCCGCCTCTCGAAACTCGTCTGGACGGGCGCTAGGCGGACACCCTCAATCAAGACTCAAAATCGAGAAGGCCAAGCCGTTGATTCACGGTCTTAGCTTTCTCGAATGCCTCCGTTCTCAAAAACGGTGGTTTGGGTCGTTCATCTCAATTCCCTGAGAAAATCGAGCCATGGAACGTTGGTCAAGGCACTGCAAGGAAGACCGATGTGGGGCATAGCGCTTTCGGTGCTGCTTCAGGCTGACCCTGCGCAGACCCCACTTCAAATCGCACAACCACAGGGGTTTTGTTTCGCTGAGGCTGCGCGGCGTGAGCATGTGAATGCCGACGTGCTCATGGCCATCGCGTGGCATGAATCACATTTCTGGCCTTGGCGCGTGCACCGAAATAGCAACGGCACGACAGATTACGGTCTCATGCAGATCAACAGCAGAAATCTGCCTTCACTGAAATTGACGCCGGAGACGGTGATGCCGATCTGTGCCAATATCCTGGCGGGCGCGCGGTTGTATCACCGTGCCGTCCAGCGCTATGGCAACACCTGGGCGGCGGTTGGCGCCTACCACTCCACGACGCCGGCATTACAGCAGCGCTACGCGCAGGAGATTGCGTCCAGTTTCCATATCATTTCTTGGCTAGACGCCCAATGGAGCCAACTGTGGCACTGGGGTACCGGCCTCCAAGCGTGGTGAAGAGGGAAAATGCACCCGCATCCTGCGCGAAACGGCTCACTTCGTTGACTTCGTCCTCACTTTGATCCATGCAGACTGTTCCAATTTTGAAAAACCAAACCCATCTCCTGAGGCAACGCCGCCTCTACATTTTTGGTCAACACCATGCCAAAGGTTGGACGCTGATCTGTCTCAACCTGGGTCTTTCGGCAACGTCCAACACGCTGGTCGAGGCGCGAGACCACCTCGATCAAAAAATCCGCACACACTTGCACCTGAACCCTGCGAGTCGTACCGGGACCAGTGAAACAAATTGGCAACTACTGACCTGGTTGCGTTTTTTTCTCTGCACATGGCGCCTTGAACGCTCGCCCCGTCGCCTGTGTGAAGTCGTCGATCTGCGACCGAGCTGACCGCTCACTCTGACGTACTCGGGCTCCAGAACGCCTGGTGGACTTGCGGCAGTTTGGACAGGCTGTCGACGATGGCGTCGAGCGCCTCTCCATCCACCGAAGTGGCCATCAGCGTGGCTTCGATTTCCACCTCGGCCTGCCCGAAGGCGTGCTGCTGCAATTCACGGATCGGATAGCCTGCTGACTCAAGGGCCTGCTCGACGCGTTCCAGGGCGTTCTGGCGCTCAGTCTGCGCCGCGATCACATAGACCGTGTAGGTGGCTTCGACCGCCTCGGTATCCAGCGGCTGGCGGTTCATGGCATTCACCAGAGGACGCAACAGCGTGTTGGCCGCCAGCACGAACAAGGCCCCCAGACTCGCCTCGAAAAACAACATCGCCCCACACGCCGTCCCGATCGCGGCCGATCCCCACAGCGTTGCGGCGGTGTTGATCCCGCGCACGTTGCCTTCCTCGCGCATGATCACACCCGCCCCCAGAAAACCGATACCTGAAACGACGTAAGAGATCACCCGTACCGATCCGCCATGTCCGTCAAGCCGATCGGCCATGTTGACGAACAATGCCGCACCGACGGCCACCAGCACATTGGTGCGCAGCCCTGCCGTGCGTTGCCGGTACTGGCGTTCATAGCCCACAATGCCACCGAGCACAAAGGCCATCAGCAGGCTGGCAAGGATCTGGACGCGGGGATCATTCCACAGGACGGTCATGCTGTGTCTCACGATTCAAAAGGCCAGATGCAGGCGCAGCCCAGCCACCAGCGCGCTGGGATTGACGCCTCCCGGATGCCAGAAGCGCTGCACATCGGGCTTCAACGCCACGGTCGGGGACACTTGCCAAGAGTACACGAGCTCCAGCACCGTCTCCGCTGCCGGCGCGCGCAGATTCACCCGGCTCACGCCCATGCTGAACTGGTCCTGCGGTCGGCTGGCGAACGGCCCCGTCACCAGAACCCCTGCCGCCAGAAACTGCGTCACCAGATTGACTTGCGCCGGGGACGTGCCGGCCAGAACAAAAGCGCCCCATTGCTGGGCACCGCGTGCCCAGCGCGTCTCGCCCACCAGGTAACCGCCAGAGGTGGTCGGGCCGATCGTCGGATCGCTTTGGCGGTAGTGCCAGGCGCCGAGCTTGAGGTCCTGCGCCGGCTGATCGCCCTGGATCGCCGCCCCGGTCCATTGCACCTCGCCGATCCACAGCGCCCCTTGGTGCAGCGCCTGAGCCAGCCCCGGCGGGTTGCCCTGCCAGATGCCGGCGCGTGCCGTCCAGGCGGGGGTGAAGCGGTATTCCGCCATCGCCCCGAGACCCGGGTTTGGAAATGAAGGGTCGTTGAAATTTGCGGTGAAGTTCGGCGCCAGACCAAACGAGCTGTTTTGCAGCAGATCCGAGACGTCACTCGCCTCGAAATACTGGTTGATGTCCATGATGCCCACGCGCACAGCCGCCGCGCCCAGTTGCTGCCGATAGGTCAATTGATACAGGCGCAAGAAATTGGGTGCCCACTCGTTGTTCGGGTATTGGATCGCCCCGGTGCGGTCGGGCAAATTGCCACCAGAGCGCACCCCCTCGACGCTGAACTCGATCAAGCCACCGGGCCACCACCGGGCGGCTCCCGTGTCCAGGCTGCCTCCCCACTGGAACAGCACAGAGGATGCCGGGCGGCTTTGCAGCCCACCCGAGAGATTGGCCTGGCTGTTCAGATCGAGTCGGCCCGCTGTGCTCAGCGCGCCGTCGTCCGCACGGGCGGCGGGCAGCGCCGCGCTGCCGAGCACGATGGCCAGCAGAACGACATACAGAAGGAACAGATGGAATTTGCTCATGATGCGTCCTTCCCTCCCGATTCTGGATCGGGATCGTGACGGTTCGGGATGCAGGGCCGTGCGCGCGGCGCGCACGCCCCCCGGCGTGCGACGCAATGCGTCACACGGGTTCAGAGGAGATGAGATGGGCGCGCGATGCGCGCCGGGGAGGGTCAGCCGGCGGCGCCGTGCAGGAAGGCCCAGACGACCACTGCGGTCATCACCATCACATAGATCCGCAATCCCCAGAACACAGCCTGCTGCCGGGTCGTGAGCCGCACACGCTGCACAGGCGCCAAGGGTTTCTCCCAGCCCTCGCGCTCGATGAGGCGGCGGATGTCGGCAGGATCGAATTCATGCAGTTGCTTCATGGCTCATCCTCCAAAGACATGGGGAAACAAAGTGGCCACACCATAGAGGCCGTTGCACACAATCAAGCCCACCATGATGGCAATGGACACCGCGTTGCGCCGCGGCGAATTGACCTGGTCGCCCATGAGCTCACGGTCGTTGAGCAGCATCAGCAGGAACAGCATGGCCGCGGGCATGAACACCGTGGCAATCACCTGCACGCTCAGGTTCAGAAAACCCAGGGGCAGGTTCGGAATCATCACCGCGATGGCCGCCACGGCCGTGCCGAGGATCGCGGGCAGATAAAAACCGATGGCCTTGCGCGGGGGCGCGTTGATCGAGCGATCGATGTCAAAGGCTTCGCCGATTGCCCAGGCGCTGCTGGCCGTGATCACGATGGAGGCAATCAGCCCGGCTTCCATCAGACCCAGGGCAAACAAGGCCATCATGCCGTCGCCCAGTTTGCTGCGAATGGCATGCAGCACCATATCGGCATCGACATTCTGCACATTGGGCACGCCCTTGAGGGTCTGCGCCGCCAGGATGATGATGGCCATGGCCACCAGCACCATGCCGATGATGCCGAGCATCAGATCGCGGCGACCTGCACGAATGTCTTGTGGCAACAGACCTTTGTCCACGACGCACGACTGTTGGAAGAACAGCTGCCATGGCGCGATGGTGGTGCCGATGTTGGCCGAGATCAGGATCAGGAAGGTGAGCGACAGGAAGCCGCCCGGCACGATCCAGCCGTGCCCCACAAAGGTCTGCGCGACCGCATGCCAGTTCGGGTGCGAAAACAGGGCGAGCGGCACAAAGATCAGGTTGAACACCGCGATGAACAGCGAAATCCGCTCCCAGGTCCAGTACCGCAGAAACACCAGGACATAGGTGATGAACAGCAGTGAGGCCGGCACTGTCAGCCACGCCGATAGCCCCAGGGCCTGACCGCCCAGGCGGATGCCGATGAACTCGGTCATCAGGGTCAGCACATTGGCCACCACCAGATCGATGAGCGAAAACCACCCCCAGAAGGCACCGTAGCGCTTCCAGATCAGCTCGGCGTGGCCGCGGCGGGTGACCGCGCCCAGGCGCACGGTCATCTCCTGCACCACATAGGCGACGAAACCCAGAAGAATCATCATGGGCAGGAAGATGCCCAGCCCGTAGGTCGCGCCGGTCTGGGCGTAGGTCACGACGCCGCCAGCATCGTTGTCACCGAGCATGACCAGCACGCCCGGCCCGATCAGCGCCAGTCCCAGGGCGAGTCGGGTCCGCCAGTTCTGCTTTGCGCTGCGCAAGGCATCCAGATACAGACGGTCGCGAAGGCGCTGTTCCAGGTTCTCTGGCAGCGGGGGGCAGTCCGGGCACAGCTTGGGATCGAGGGTCGCGACTTCGGTGTTCATGGCCGACCTCCCCGGTTCAAGGTGCTGTGACCCTGGGTTTGACCACGATGCGCCAGGACGATACCGACCGAAGCCAGGCGCACATCCATCAGGCTGATGTGCACGGGATCTGTCCCGGATGGAACGATGCGGGATGCGGCAAGGGGCTGCGCGCTGCGGCAGGGCCGCAAGCGGGCCAAGAGGTTCTGAAAGGCAAAAAACATGACTTCCTCCGTTCGTGCAGGACGGAATAACAAACGATGCACGCAAGCACAGCCAACGCGGCTTGCGTGACAACTCACACGAAGAGGGGGGAGCACAAGGATGAGGAACTCATCCAGAGGCTACCGCCAGCCTGAGGGCGGCGGCAGCGGGAACAGGTCTGCTGTCGAGAGCCTTCAGGCGTTCACTTCACTGATCGACAACTGTCACTGTCCATGGGGTGGGTTTGAGCCGGGATACGGCCAAAAACGAAAACCTTTTAAGTTTAATTGGCGCGTGCGAGAAAGGTCAAGTGCTGCCGCACCGTGTTGCGCTGTGATTGGTGCGGCCATGCAACGGGCAGATCAGTGTGTCAACGCGTGATCCAGATCTGGGCGTCGCCACGGATCAATATGCGTCATGACGTTGAGGACGCGATGTCGCTGCATGACCTGGCGGCGGGCTTCGACGGCGATGTCATGCCCGGCTTCGACGCTGAGTGCGGCGTCGACTTCCAGGTGCACATCCACCAGGAGCATGTCGCCCATCTTGCGGGTTCGCAGGTCATGAACGCCGGCGACGCCCGCTGTCTGGAGCAAGGTCTGGCGGATCGCTTCGACCTCGTCGTCGTCGGCTCCGCGATCCATCAGGTCATGCAGGGCGTCCCAGGCGAACTCCCAGCCCATCTTGCCCACCATGAATCCGACAATCGCTGCTGCGATCGGGTCCAGGATCGGATAGCCAGCGAGGTTGCCGATGATCCCGATGCCGACGACCAAAGAGGATGCGGCATCGGAGCGGGCATGCCAGGCGTTGGCAACCAGCAAGCTCGACTTCACGCGCTTGGCCACGCCCAGCATGTACCGGAACAACAACTCCTTGGCGACCAGAGCGGTCGCGGCCACCCAGAGTGCGGCACTGTGCACCTGCGGCACGGTATGAGGGTGCTCCAGCTTGAGAAACGCGGACCAGAGCATGCCGATACCGACGGCGAGCAGCAAGGCACCCAACGCAAGCGAGGCGGCCGTCTCGAATCGATGATGGCCATAAGGATGGTCGGCGTCCGCATCCTTCTTGCCGAAGTGGCTGGCCAGCAGAACGATGAAATCGGCCAGCAGGTCGGATAGTGAGTGGACTCCGTCTGCAATCAAGGCCTGCGACTTCGCCAGCAGGCCGACCAGGATTTGCAGCGTGCTCAAACCAAGGTTCACCGCCACGCTGACCCAGGTGCTGCGTGATGCGGCTGCGGCCCGGTCTTCTGCGCTGGACTCGGATTCGTTGTCGTCTGTCAGGTTGGTGTTCATCAATCGGTCAACAGGGAGGGTCGTGTCAAAAGAGGAGTCTCCGAGCATCGCAGATCAGATGCGAGGTTCCAGTGACGTTTGGTGCCTTTGTCCCGGTTCGCTCAACCGGATCAAATTTGTGCTCATGGCGCCCGAACTCGCGCCGGACTGCGCGCAGCCGCTGAAACGTCGAGAAGACTGACATGCTCCATTACTCAGCAAACGATAAGTAGGGCGACAACAGTGCAAGCGTTCATGCGGGTTCCAAGCACTTTTTTGTCGCCTTATTTACTGACTACTGAGTAAAAGAATGTCAGGACGATTTCAAGGTCGAAGCGCAGCAGCGCCCGAAACGAGACAGTTTGCCCAATCTGTCTCATCGCCCAATTCCAGCGCACCGCCGGACGACACATTGGCTGAGCTTACCGGTGATTCTTCAAGATGAGAAGGCTGTCGGCGTACCTTCCGGCCGCAACGTCAGCTCTGGAGCGATTTCGCCAACGACCGCTCCTGGCCGAAAGCGGGCTGCTCGTCGACGAACGCGGATGGCCGCTCAGGCCGATCACCGGCCTCTCACGGCGCCGATCGGTGCCACGTGCAAGTAAGTCACATAGGACCTTCGACATGTCGGCGCCGGTGGCGGTTTTGGAACCGAATCGCTGGCGGGTTTGCGCTGGAATACGCACTATCCTCCGACAGTCGTTTGCCGCCGATCAGCGAGCGTGCGCCAGTGATCGGCCACCGGTCGTTGTCGAGCAGTTCCTGATGGATTTTGATCAGCGGTCGACCGCGTTTGATCACAACCCGTTCGTCGGTTGCGTAGTCATTCCCGTACAGGATAAGAGTTGTCCGTACAGCGACCCTGCTGGCGCACGGTCCCTGTACGACAACATCCTGGTCAGGCTCCGCCCGACACCCGACACCATTACGCGCTGATCGCTGGGCACCTCGCTCCGATCGACGATGCCTCGCCGACGAACGGTTCCGCATCCGCGCTATGCAGGGGTTCTCCGCGGTTCCCTTGTCGCACCTCCTGCAACCTCCGCCGCAATCCAGGTGTGGGCGGCTTGCCCATCACCCATTGCAGGAGGTTTCATGGCCAAGGCCACAAAACAAGTTCTACCGAAGCTGTACGTTGTGAACTTCGGCGAAAAGAAACATCTGGTCCGCGCGTACACCCAAAGCGGCGCGGCCACCGGCCTGGTCCGATCCATGATGGACGCGGCCAGGGCAAACACGCGCTTGGCCAGTCAAGATGAGCTGTTCGAGATGGCGGGGCGAGGCGTGAAGCCGATTGACGTCACCGCATCGGACAAAGACGGCAGTGAGGGAGACGCTACTGGTGCGGCGAGCGAGGCCAGCGGCGGATGAGCGGCGCACGGCAGGTCCACGACCGCCAGAGCGAGGCTCTGCGCCGGGCCATGGGCAGTGAAATCCTCAATCCTCTGGGTGATCCCCAGGTGGTTGAGATCATGCTCAATCCCGACGGGTCGCTCTGGGTCGACCGACTCGGGGCTGGCATGCAGCGGGTTGCCAGCATCGAGTCTGTGCGTGCGCTGACCATCGTCAACACGGTCGCTGCCATGTTGGACTCCGTGGTGACACCCGACCGTCCGATTCTCGAATGCGAGCTGCCTTTGGACGGCAGCCGCTTCGAGGCGCTGATTCCCCCTTTGGTCGAGCGTGCGAGCTTTGCGCTGCGGAAAAAGGCGGCGCTGGTCTTCACCTTGGCCGACTATGTCGCCAAGGGCATCATGACCCATGCGCAATGCCAAGCGATCGAAGACGCGGTGGCCGATCGCCGCAACATTCTGGTCAGCGGCGGCACCGGCACGGGCAAGACCACGTTGGCCAACGCCATTCTGGACGCCGTGGCCAGGGTCAGCCGGGATCATCGCATCGTGGTGATCGAGGACACGCGTGAGCTGCAGGTCAATGCGGAGAACGTCGTGTTCCTGCGCACCAGCGACAACACCGACATGACCAGGCTCCTACGCGCCACCATGCGCCTGCGCCCGGACCGTATCGTGGTGGGCGAGGTGCGGGATGGCAGCGCCTTGGCTCTGCTCAAGGCATGGAATACGGGCCACCCAGGCGGGGTTGGCACCGTCCATGCCAACGATGCCAGCGCAGCGCTGATCCGTGTCGGCCAGCTGATCCAGGAAGCGGGCGTGCCGCCGAACCCTGAATTGATCGCAGAAGCCGTCAATGTTGTCGTGTCGATCGAACGCACTGCGGAGGGGCGGCGGATCGAGGAAGTCTCACTGGTCCGCGGCTGGTCAGCCGGTGGCGGGTTCCATGTCGAGAGGGTTGCTTGATGGAAGCATCGATCAAATCGGATCAGGGCATCGTGCGGAAGGTTGTCGGCCTTTTGAATAACTGCCTTTATACGCTCCGCGTGCCATAGCTTCGAGCGCTTCACTGACACCAAAAATACAAGTCATTGCTCAGTGTCTTTTCCCTGGCAAGCTCGAAATCGTCAAAGCAGTCGTCTTGGCAACGCCACCATGCATCAAGTAAACCGACATTTCACGCAGCCAGGCCGAGCACGGCTCTGTCATCACCACGAAAATGATGACGGCAATTAGGGCTCCTATAAGCATCACTGCGCGAATTGCCCAAAACGCAGTCAGTTGTGCACTTGCCCTGCGTTCCAACTCAGGAAACGTGTCAGAGACTAAGTCTTTCACCTTTGTGTAGTCGGTCTCGACTTTCGCCTTTTTGCGGGCGATATCCTGCTCGATCGCCTTCAATGTAAAGACCTGATTGCGCACCGCGAACCACGCCATCATTACAAACACGAAAACTCCAAGCAGTACTGCTACGTTCACCCACGCTTGCGCATTCCAACTACTGGCCAGCTTCATCTGCGTGGCCACGACGATGGTGGCTACGGGGATACCTAAAACCTGCCCCTGAACGTCAGCAAAAGTCTTGTTAATCTTTGACAACTCATCGAGTTTGGCGCTCAATAGTTCGTCGCGCACTTTGTCGTACGAAAAGTTAGACAGATAAAGCCGATAGTTGTCGTCGAATGTCCGCAGCAACTCGCCAAGGTGCGACAGCAGCACCGTAAAGCGCCGCTTCGGCTCAACGCCTGCGCACTGCGCTAGCACGGCATCTGCCAGCATTGATTGGCACTGCTCGCCCATGGCTTCATTTGCTGTGCAACGCCCAAGCAAATTTTTCAACGCGTCAAGATTCATTGCACGCAGGTCGGTGGCCGTGTAAATAACTGGCACCACGACTTTGTCGGCTTTTATGAATATTATTTCTTGGCGCTCGCGGTCCAGATAAGCTGCAGCCTTACCCAACTCATTCACGAAATCAATAACCGCCACATAACGCTTTCCATCTTCATCGCCCGCTTGTGCTAGATCCGCCGATGCCACATGCTTGTCAAGCAGATAGAAGGGCAGGCGACGGATGCGCGCAGGTGGGTACTCCAGAAGATTATCTAAATTGTTAGCCAGTAGGCCTAAGCCGATTGCGGGGTCATCAAGGCAAAGCTGAACCTGCTCACCGATTCGGAACGTCTGATTCTCGGCGGATGCCAGCCTTACGCCGAACCGGTAAGGATCATCCAGCACCCTTTGCAGGGTTGCCTTTAGCGTCTCGTCAACGAGCTGCAGCGTACCCCGGCGTGGGTCGGTACTATCGGGCCGAAAGGCCCGATAGATTGGTAGCAAGTGTTCCTCAAACGGGTTCATTGCCTGAACCATTGTCTTCGATAAGCTCTGCCAACAATTCGGCCGGGAGATTATTGATCGTTAACGATTCATCACTCGAGTTGAAGGATATTTGACCAGTGCGCAGTGCTGCCCGCTCGAAAGATAGACGCCAGTGCCTAGTCTTGCCCTCAAATCGCACCAATGCCCGTAACGCGCGAGCGTCCGGCACGAAACCATCGGGGATGGCCGGATCAGATGCCGTAAGCGCTGCGGACAGCACTTGCGGGTCGGTAGGCCACGCATGGTTCGCCAGCGCGTCCAGACTCAGAGGCTCATGTGCCTTATTCTGGCCGCTGAGATAGGCGTGGGTTCGGGTGAGCAGCTCGTCACGCGCGGGACCATCGAGCTGCTGGTCCGTGGCGAATTTCAATACTGTGTCTACCAGTTGGCGCGAGTCGGCGGCATCCATCCTGACATCGTCGCAGCCGATGAACAGTTTGAAATACTCCGACACTTCAGCACTGCCTCGCAGAAAACTAAGGTAACGTTCGCCGCCAGCCGCCCACTTTGTTAGATCCACGCGGCTTGCCACCCGCAGGTGTTCCATGTCTAGATGCGTCGCTGGCACCACGTCCAATGTTGATGTAATGGCTGTGCCAAGCACTTCGGTCACCATAGCTACTAACATGTAGTCAGTGCCGTCGGTAGTTACCTTGGCAAAAAGTACGTAACCGCCTGTGGCCAGCGCCTCGGTGGCGATGCGCGTGCGCAGGTGCGCCATCATTCGATTGCTCAGCTCCACAAAACTAATACCATTGGCCCGCTGATGGTCATTGATATAGCGCTGCACGGGGAACTCATTCGCATCAGTCTGGAATTTGCCGTACCCCTTGCCAGTGCGCTCGGCGTAGCGCTTCCACACCTGGTCAACCAAGCCCTGCACCACCGGATTAACGGGCAGCGGGGTTGGCCGGAGTTCAATTTCGGCTGAGCGTTGATGTAGCTGCTTGATAACCTTGTGAACTATGCACTCGGTGACAATGTTCGCCATGTCGGGTTCTTTCTGTTGGTTGTATTTTCTACCGCCAGCGGAGCTACAGCCACTTTCGTGGTAAAGCCGAAGCCATTAGTCCAAACGCGTCCCCAGCACGGCCAACGCATCGGCAGCATGCCGAAGCGCCTGCTCTCGGTCGGCCTCGAGGCGGTCGCAATATTGCATGTCGATCATGAAGGTGGGGCAGTGCGGGTCGTTGCAGGAACAAGGGCGAATACCTTCGTTTCTGATCCCTTCGTCGAAGGTCATGCGCAGCTCGTTGAGCTTCTTGGCGCACGCCTTCAAATTGCGTGCGACGCGAGGGTCAGAAAATGATGAGCTGGTTGGAACCCGGGAAATTATCGCGCCCTCGCGATCGCGCCAGATTCCGGTGTTGAGCGCTCCAATCGTGTCGGCGATGGCTTGGCGAAACGCTGGTAGCGAGCTCTCAGCATAGATGGGAGTGGCAAACGCCGGCCTGCGAAACAACCGCGCCAACAATTCACCGGCCTCTATCGCGGTGGCGGGGTCCAACTTCAAGACGAAATCGGTCAAGGCAAGCTCTTCGTCAGGCAGCGCATCGCCATTGAAGAAGCGATTGAGGACCGAGGGCGCATGAAAGCGCAAATGCTCTTCGAAATCCACGCCGGACCACACTTGGGTCGTCGATATTTTCTTGGATGTGGCGTGCGCCTTGCACTTCTTCTTTGTCTCAGCGCTGACATCGCTTCCCGCGACCACAATGACTTCGTGCGGGAGCGAAGCTTGGGTGCTCGTCAGGCGGTCGATGTCCTTCTTTGCCTTGCCCAGCGTGAACGCTTGCCAGTTGGCGCAGGCAACCACGACAACCACCTTGCGGCCGAAATCATCGTCGCAGACGCCGATGATGTCTCTGCCTTCGTCTCCGCCTGTTTGGCCGTGCCAGTTCAGCGAATGCCAAGCCCTCATGCGCAGCAGCGTCGCGAAGACCAGCCGCTCGAAGTCATGGCCCGAAAGGTCCTTGAGGTGTATGGGGTGGGTAGTGCTGGTGAATTGAAGAGGCATTGCGTTTTTGTTATGTAAAGATTGAAGCAGGCCGAGCGACCCTCGTGCGGCTCTGCGGACTTGAGGTTTTCGGGGGCAATGGTAGGCCGAAGGCTTCCCACGTCAAGCCCGCCGGGAAGCGGCGCGGTCACCTCGCGCCAGGCGTCCTCGTTCAGGCGTCGCCGGCGCTTGACCTCAACCGCTGCGTCCGAATTGCCGTCCATCTCGCCTACCCATCATCGTGTGTTCAGTGGGATTCATCCTTCTGGCCATCCGACACAGCCAGAAGAACGCCGCTGGCTTACGGGCTTCACTGAGCGAGCAAGAAGGCCCGGATGCAACGTGGTGCGGAATCCAGGAAGGAGGCCTCTCCGGGCCAAGTTCCAAAAGCCAACGGGTCCGCACCGCTATGTCACAAAGCCAACAGAAATTTCCTCGCGTCGCATTCGCGGCTCCAGACACCGCCACGCCGGCGGATGGCCGTGTCGAATCGGCCAGAGCCTGGATCTACGCTGCCGTCGCCGATCGCCTCGAGCGGCTGGCACGCGCCGACGCGCAGCGCGATGGGGTCCAGACTGCAGTGTGGTCCCATGGCGTCCCGATCCCACAGCCCCAAGTCGAGATCTCCGCTGAGCGTGGCTATCTCAGAGTGCGCTGGGCTGATCTGGGAATCAGCGCTTCGCTGCTCGTGCGCCTTGGGGATGTGCGAATTGGCTTCGTGCTCGCCCGCAAGACATCCTGCGATCCCGATGTGTTCGAGGCCGTGTTCCCATACCCGGAAGGCGCCGTGTCGCCGCGCAGGACGGTACGGCCCCTGGGCGACACCGACTGGCTGGTGGACTTCATTTTCTACGGCCATCGACTCGGCGCGCCAGATCTCACCCGCGCGGCGCTCTGCTCGGACGTCCAGAGCATGGAGCTGCTTGCCGACGCGCTCTATCAAGAAACGGTGCATCTGCTCGCCGCGCTGGTTCATCAAATGGCGCACGCCGGCGTGCTGCTTGGGCATCAGGCCCAAGGAGACACCCGAGCCGTTCATTTTTCCCTGCGACAAGATCCTGAGGAGATTCGACAGGTTCTGGGCCTGACACCGGCCGAGCTTCTCTCCGCCGGCGATGGGGCCATCCCGGGAACGCGTCAATGGACGGCACTCGTTCCGGAGGCGCGACTCGCTGCATTCGAGGCGCAACTGCAGGATCTGTCGCATGCCGAATTCCTGGACCGACAGCGCACTGCGGGGGAGTTCAGGCTGGGCGAGTTGTGGTTGCGCGCCTCGCCTGGTGTCTATCACCCAGCCCCAGGTTCGTCGACCCGGTTCATGCTGGACGCGCTGCGTAGCCAGCCAGAGTTCCTGCAGCAGGGTGGATTCCCAAGTGGGTCGCGGATTCTGGATCTGGGGTGTGGAACCGGCGCCTTGGCATTGTGGGCGAAGACCAGCAATCCATCGCTCAGCGTCTGTGGCTCCGATATCGACCCGGAGGCGGTCATCAACGCCAGAGCCAACGCCGAGGCGAATGGACTGGACGTGGCGTGGGCGCAGGGCGACCTTCTGGACGATCTTCCTTCCTCGGCGCCTTGGGATGCGGCCTACGACTGCATCCTTTGGAATTACCCGTTCTGGCAAGGCCGGCCCCACGGAGATCCGATCGATCACATCGCCCTCGACGAAAACGGCCATCTGCTGCGCCGGCTTTTCGAGCAGTTGCCGCGCTGGCTCGTGCCTGAAGGAACCGTCTTCCTGAGCTACTCCACCCTGGCCGACGTGCAACTGCTTTTCGACCTGTGCGAGCGCCATCAATTCTTCCCGGAAAAGATCGCGGAAGACGCTGGAGCTGCGGCTTACCAGCGTCAAGTGTGGAAGCTGACCGCAAATCGCACCTGATGCAACACCCTACCGAATCCAGTTGAAGCCGCTCGGCGCGAGCGCATCACAAGGAGGCTGTGTTGCATCAGAACGATCAGACCATCGACCAGTTCCTGGCGTTCGCCAGACTGCAGGGGGTCAACATCGACCCCGAGCGGCTGGAAGCCGACGGGCGCATTCATCGCGCCGACGTTGGTGACATGCCGTCAGGCAAGAACGACGCAGGCTATCTGTTGCGGTCCGACGGTACCGGCTGGATCACCAACTTCAAGGCCGACGGCAAGCCGGTCCAGTTCAGACCCGAACTGGCGCGCGAACTGACGCCGCAAGAGACGGCACGGATTGAAGTGCAGCGCGAGGTATGGCGCAGGCAGCAGGCTGAACGCCAGGCGATTGCCGTTGAGGAGGCCATCCAGCGATGGGAGGACTCCCACGAGCCCAAGGCCTTTCCCTACCTGCAGGCACCGATGCTCGATCCGGCCGGACTGCGCCAGGGCAGGGCGCAGCTGCTGGTGCCGATGATGGCCATCGATGCCGACGGCGAGCCGGGCTGGGTCGGCATGCAGCGCATCACGTGGGCGGACCCCGGTCAGCCGGCCGACAAGCGATTTGTCTCCGGCACGCCGACCAAGGGCGCGTTTGCCATCATCCCAATCGTCGGCGCCGATGTCGAAGCACCCCTGCGCGCCTATGAGGCGGCGTGCAAGGCCGATCAAGTGGTGTTCTGCGAGGGCATCGGCACCGCGCTTGCCATCCATCAGGGCACCGGACTTCCGGTGATCGCGGCTTTGTCGGCGCAGAACCTGCCGGACGTGGCCCGCAGCCTCCACGACAAGCTGCAGGGGCGTGCCGTCATTTACGCCGACAACGACGGCGACAAGGCGCAGTTCAAGGGACAAGCCTATGCCGTGCGGGCTGCCCGCATGCTGGGCGGCGCACGCACGCGCATCGCCCTCCCTGAAAGGCAGGGTGGCATCACACCACCCGGTTACGACGCTCGCGACCAGTTCCGCGACAACGGATCCGAGGCCATCCGCAAGACGATGGCCGCGACGCTGGATGCCCGGCAGCTGGAGCGGCGCCTGCCGCAAGAAGTCGCGGGCCGCCACAAGCCCGGCTTGGCCAGGCAACAGGTGCAGCAGCAAAGCACCGCGCAACCGCCGGTCTCTCTCACCCCCCACCAGGAGCAACCCATGAATGACAAAACGCCTGCAGATCTCGACGCGCAGATCAAAGACGCCACCAAGCTGCACAATGACTTGGCCAAATCGACTGAGGCAACGCCTGAGGCAAAAAAGGCGGCGCGTGAGCAGATAACCGCACTGAAGAAAGAACGCGACCAGGTTCGCCGCGCGGCGGAATCCATCGCGCAAGGCCAGGCGCAGCCCGCCGCTGCCCAAGATTCGGCAGAGCCCGCGCAGGCAGGCGCGGAAGACCCGGTGCCCGAGACGTCGGCACAGGCGGAGCAAGCAACGCCAGCGGTGCGCCACGCCATGCAGGACGGCCAGGAAGCTTCGGCTCAAGCGAGTCCATTTGATGCGCTCAACCAGGCTGCGGCAGACACCGAGGCGCAGCCCGTCGATGCACAGCGCCCCGCAGGAGATCGAACTGGGCAGCCTGATGATCAAGGGCAGGCCGATAGCCCCGAGGGGCGCCTCCTGCGCGAGTACGCGGCGCTGGCAGAGCCAGTGCGCGCACAGCGGGCGAAGGCCCAGTATGACCTTGATGCCAGGCACCGGGAACAGCGCGAGGCACTGTTCGGGTCGCTGGACCAACTGCGCGCCGACAAGACGCGGGAGCTCAGTGGCATGGCCGAAGAACACCAACGCTCGCTCATTGCGATCGAGGTGGCCAAGGCCGTCGAAGCGATGCAAAAGCAACAGATGTCGGAGCGCAGAAGCCTCCAGTCCGAGCTTCCCGACGTGCCGAGCTACAGAAATTTTCTGGAGGATCGGGCTGCGAATGACCCCGTGGCGGCGCGGATGCTGGACGACGAGCGGGCGCGCGCCCAGATTCCGGAGGCGGTCAAAGGCAAGCGTGTTGTCCCCGTCGAGCCTGCGGTGCTGGAAGGACTCACGCATGAGATCGAGGACGGCCCGGCCGGCAAGGCCATCCACTACGCGCGTGACGGCGAGCGGGTGATGTCAGACCGCGGTGAGCGCGTCGATCTCTACAAGACGGACGATCGGGAGATCGAGGCGGCTTTGCGCCTGGCCGAGCAGAAGTACGACATGGATAAAGGGCTGGTGTTGACGGGCAGCCGGGAATTCCAGCAGCGCGCAGCGGAGGTCGCGGGTCGTATGGGTCTGAAGATCCAGAACGATGACCTGCGCAAGGCCTGGGAGCAGGGCCGACTGACGGCGCTGCAAGCCGAGGAAGTCGAGCACGAGCTCGCCGCCACGATGATGAATGGAGCCGCCGCGCCGCTGGGCGGCATCGCGAGGCCGGAACCGGCGGACCTGGAAGCGTCGCGGGCGCAGGGGGATCGGGGCGCTGCAACGATCTATCCGGTCGATCAACCGTTTCTGGCCGCCGAATCGGTCCTGTCGCACCTCCCGTCACAGGGCTGGGACGCCATTGCGGCTGCGGGGCAGGGGCATCCCTTGACCCCCGAGCAAAAGGCCTGGCTCGAAGATCCGGCGCGGCCTGTTCTCGTCGATGAGCAGGACAAGCTGACCGAGCTTGGCCAGTTGGCCTACGACCGGATGCAAGCGCGGGCCGAGGAGGAGCACGAGCTGCTGCAGCAGCAGCTTCGCACCCGGAACATCGATGAGGAGCTGGAAAAACGCGAGCGTGCGAAAGCCCTCGAGCAACAGACCACAGAACACAAGGAGGAGGTCGCCATGGCGCGAGATGCAGCCGAAGGACTGCAGTGCGCCGATGACCGCCATGCCGACGCTGCGGACCCTCAACAGGAAGTCGAGGAGCAGCAGATCAAGGCGACCGAGCACGCCCTTTCCAGCCGCAGTCATCCCCGTCTCCGCGATATGGGTCGCGGGATGTGAACCAGGAGAACCACGATGCAAACCCAACCCTTGATTCCCGATGCCAGGGAGTCCGACGTCTTCGTCGAGATCCAGGCCGCCAGTCGCGACCACGCCGAGCGTGAGTTCGGCGCGGTTTTCGATCAACCTGAAGACGAGGTCCAACATGGCTGATGATCTCGAGCAGCAAGCAGC
>JAPTVL010000413.1 GCA_028065725.1 Betaproteobacteria bacterium | reverse complement strand
ATCCTGCTGGCGGTGTTCGCGCATCCGCTGCTGGCGCGCGGCCGCCGCCGCGACGCGCAGCCGGAACTGCTGGCCACCGCCGAGGCGAAGAACGTGGCGGAGTGACGGGCGCGAGCATGGCACTTGCCGCGCCCATGCTGGCGCCTGTTTGCCGCCCCTGGCCGCGCACGGCGAGACGAAACAGGAACGGCCCGACCTCGGCCACTCATAGCCTGCGACTCGCGCTTGCCATGCAACAGGATGAACCGGCAGATCCACCCCAGCCGCGGCTGGCGGCGAACCGCGTCGAACAGGCGTGGAGCGCGGGCGAAGGCGGCGCCCGCGCACCGGCCACCGCCCGGCCGGATATCGCCCCCGGATCCGGGTGGGCATTTCATATGTCCCCGCAGCGCGTGATATGCACGGCGATACTGGCCGGCTGCGGCGCGCGACCGTCAAGGCAACGGCTTGATCGGCGTAGGGTTTTGTCGATTGACGGGGTGCCGGAAGAAGCTGAGCATCCGGCGCTATCCCCCGGATCTGGGGTCTACTTCTTGTTGGGCGTCTTGAACCGTTTCGAGGATCTCGCCGATGAAGAGAATTCGCCTATACCGTCATCCTGAGTGCCAGCGCTGCGCCGGCTATGCGCGGATGCACCATCGGTTCGACTGGCTCGACCGATTTGAAGACTCGACAGAGGAGTCACCAACGGGGCCTCTGAGCCTTGGCGAGATCGCCGTGCAAGACCTCTCGACCGGCGTCACGCTGAAGGGGATTGATTGTTTCCGGTTGCTCTGTCGGAACCTCCCAGCGTATTGGCCAGTTTTGCCTTTTACATACTTACCATTTGTTCGACGCCGCATCGAAAGCGATATTGGGGGCTGCTCGGCTGGGGCCTGCAACGTGCCATCAAGCAATTAGTTGCTGGTTTGCACCTTGGCCCTTGATCGGTGGCACGACGCCCAACCCATCATTTCAGCGGACCGCCTTCGGCGGCCGCTGAATTCAAACGTTAGGCCGCACACATCATGAAGAGATGAACTATGGCATCCATTTCTCCGATTACGCGCAGACGGCTTGAGATACAGGGATTTGTTGGTGTCGAGGAACGAAAGCTTGCGGAAACCGCTCCATGGCTTCGTCTCGCGTTTGCGCTTTGTACGATCTTGGCGGCAGCGGGAACCGTACTTGCCTCACCGATGCTCTTGTGGAGCTTGGTACCCATTGCGGCGCTGGCCGCTGCGTTTCCGGTGCATCCGTTCGATCTCTTATACAACTATGGTCTGCGCTACCTCACCGGCACCGGGCCGTTACCCAAACGCGGCGCTCCGAATCGCTTCGCCTGCGGGGTGGGCGCCGTGTGGCTCATAGTGACGGGTTGGGCGTTCCAATCTGGAGCGATTGTCACAGGGTATGTCCTCGGGGGAATGCTTACGTTTGTGGGCCTGCTTGTCAGCACGACCGACATCTGCATCCCCTCGCTCATCTACAGGACCATGTTTGGCTTTCCACCAAGATCCAGGAACGACAAGGCCTAACCCGGCCGTAGGCGACACAGGGGGAGTACCTCGCGAATTGGGCTCGTGCCCTTGGAGCCAGACGGCGAGCGGCTCGTCGCGTATCTCGAACGGAGGACACCATGGGACTCTTGACCTTCAGTATCAACGTCACCCTGGACGGCTGCGTCGACCACCAGGAAGGAATCGCCGACGACGAGACACACGCCTTCTTCACCCGCCTCATGGACGAGGCCGGGGCGATGCTGTGGGGCCGCGTCACCTACGAAATGATGGAGAGCTACTGGCCGGCGGTCGCCCGCGGCGAGGTGGAGGCACCGCCGGCGATGCGCGAGTGGGCGGTCAAACTGGAGGCCAAGCCGAAGTACATCGTGTCGTCGACGCGAAAGAACTTCCCATGGACCAACAGCCACCACATCGCCAGCGACCTGAGCACGGGTGTGCAGAAGCTCAAGGATGCGACCCCCGCCGGCGTGCTCCTGGGTAGCGGCAAGCTCGCGACCGAGCTGGACCGGATGGATCTGATCGACGAGTACAAATTGCTCGTCCATCCCAGGATCGCCGGCCACGGCCCGACCCTGTACGAGAGCGGGCTGCCCAGCACGCGACGGCTCGAGTTGATCTCGGCGAAGCCGCTCCGCAGCGGCGCGGTCGCCATGCACTACCGGCGCGCGCGCTGACTCGGAGATGGGTCATGTCGCCTAACAACGCGCTGCACTCGGACGGGCCGCGCGTTGCTCGACCAGCCGGTGAGCGCGGGCGTTAGCCCGCTTCCGGCTCTCGCGCGCAAATCCCCAGGCCAGCCTACACGGGCCAACTCCTGCTCCCAGGTCGCGATCTTGTTGACTGCGCCCACATTCGGCGTATATTAGCGCCGACTAGACCGAATGGTCTAGTCGGCGCTAATGCATCGCAAACACTAGCAGGAGACACGAACATGAGAGTGGCGAGAGATAAGGTGGATGTCCGGATGGAAATTCCGGGTGCAGTGATCCGTCAGCGAACGGAGTTTGGGGACGTGAGCGGATTCGGCAAGATCAGCTGTGAATACTTCACGCTCTCGGCGGGCATCGACACGACCCCGCTTTTCCAGGGATTGGAAGGCAATCTGTGCCAGTGCCCCCACTGGGGCTTCGTCTTACGTGGCCAGATCACTACGACCGACGCAAGGGGCGGGCAGGAGACGGTGAAGGCGAATGACCTGTTCTACTGGCCGCCCGGGCACAACGTGAAGGTTGACGCCGATGCGGAGATCGTTATGTTCAGCCCGCAGCACGAGCACAGCCATGTCATCAATCACATGATCGAGAAGGTGAAGGGCTGAAGGTAACGGAAAACCGCGGCGCCCGGCCGTAACAAGGTTTTGCTACGGTGCGGTTCACCGCCCCAGGTCGTATTTGCCCGACACCATGGAAACGACACATTCAACCAAGCAGCGCCTGCTCGATATAGGAATGGCCATGCTCCTGAAGCATGGCTACCACGATCTCGGCATGCAGGCGCTGCTCGACGCCGCGTCGACGCCGAAGGGTTCCTTCTATCATCACTTCAAGGACAAAGAGGACTTCGCGCTCCAGGTCATCGACCAGTATATGGGACATGTGCACGCGGGCCTTGACACTTGCCTCGGAGACGAGAGCCAGCCCCCGCTCGAGCGTGTGCGCCGGTTCTTCGAATTGACCCTGCAGCACTACCGGAAGGAGGGTTATCTGGGCTGTCTGTTGGGCGGGCTTGGGCAGGAACTGTCGGGCGTGAGCGAGGTGTTTCGGCACAAGATTGAACAGTGCTTTTCCCAAATCGCCAAGCGGATCACCGTCTGCCTTGAAGAAGCTCGAAAGAGAGGAGACATCCTGGCCGAGTCCAACACGAAGCGCATGGCAAGCCTGCTGGTGGACTGCTGGGAAGGCGCCGCACTCCGCAGCCGCCTGCGGGGGAATGCCACGCCGCTGACCGCCATGCTCGACTTTCTACTTCCAGTCGATACGCTGCCTAACTTTCGAGGCGGACGCGCAAAGTCGGCCCGTCGCTCAAGCTACTCGTCACCCACAATCCAGAACGAGGATGTCGTAACGCAGCCTGGCGCCGGTGGTGGATCGGCACCATGAGCGGGGACGGGACGGCCGGCTTCGCGGTGTTTGTTTTGCGCGGCGCAGCCGACTAACGCGTGCGCAGACCGTGCCCGGCAGATGCGCAGGGCCGCGTGTGGCCTTACGTCCCGCGTAACCGCAACAACCCGCGATCCAGCAGCACCAGCAGCGCGCCCAGCAGCACGAACACGCTCAGCAGCACGATGGCGTTGCGCAGCAGCGACTCCAGGCCCAGCCGCGCCAGATTGAG
>JAPTVL010000056.1 GCA_028065725.1 Betaproteobacteria bacterium | reverse complement strand
GGCGATCGACGGCTACTGGCACGGCCGTGCAGGTTTGGAATACGGGGCGAAACCATCATGTTGATCACCCGCAGACTGGAATTCGACGCCGGCCACCGCATCCCCAACCACGCCAGCCAGTGCCGGCATCTGCACGGCCATCGCTATGCGATCGAAATCACCCTGTCCGGCGAGATCATCCGCACCGAGGGCGCGGCGGACGAGGGCATGGTGATGGATTTTTCCGAGGTGAAAACCATTGCCAATGCAGTTCTGGTCAGCCAGTGGGACCACGCTTTCCTGGTGTACCGGGGCGACCGCGCCGTTATGGAATTCCTGGCAGCGCTGCCCGACCACAAGACCGTCGTGCTGCCGGTGGTGCCCACGGTGGAAAATCTTGCGGCCGAAGCCTTCCGCATCCTCGATGCCGCCTACCGCGACACCTGGGGCAACCAGCTCAGGCTGCAGCGGGTGCGACTTTACGAAACCCCCAACAACTGGGTCGACGCCGAGCGCTAAACCAAAGGCGCGTTGACAAGAAATGGAGCAATCATGCTGAACCTGGCTGTGCCGCCCCCCTTGAACACCCTGATTTCCCGGCTCCCGGTCGCGCCGCCCAGCCTGGCATTTTCGCTGGCAGCCAACCGGCTGCTGTGGCCCGCGCTGCAAACACTCGACTGGCAGCCGCTGGTCGGCAGGCGTTACGCCATCCGTGTGAAAGATGTCGGGCTCACCCTGCGCTTTAGCGTCACCCGACACGGGTTCGCGCCGGACAGCGGTGCGCCCGATCTCATCATCAGTGCGACCGCCCGCGATTTCCTGCTGCTGCTCACCCGTCGCGAAGATCCCGACACCCTGTTCTTCAGCCGCCGCCTGGTGAGCGAAGGCGACACCGAACTCGGCCTCATCGTCAAGAATCTGCTCGATGCCCTCGACCCCGAGGCGGTGCTGCACCGGCTGCCCGCTCCGCTGGCGCGCGCGGCACGACAGCGGATGGGAAGCTGAAAGCCGACCGGGTGGTCAGGCAGGCGTCGTCTCGATGAGGGGCGGCAGCGCGATCTTCCGGTCGACGCTGAACTGGTAGTCGTGGAAGACCTGCTCTGCAGTGAGAACCTGATAGCTGCCGTCCGGCAGCTTCCGGGTGGAGTCCTTGAGGCGATACGCGGTCTGGCCGCAGGTCCAGATGTCGAAGTTGCGCATGTGGGTGCACAGGCAGGTCTTGTCCATGACCTTCACCTTCTTCGCGCCCGGGTGCAGTTCCACCTCGCGGTTGTAGGAATCGATGTAGGCGCAGCGGCTGTTGGCATCGAGCAGATAGCCGTAGGCCTCGCAGTTGGGGCGGATGCCGGAGCCGATGCCGGGGCTGCCTTTCAACATGCGCATCGGGTAGCCGGTCGGCGAAATGGTGTTGACCTCGATGTTCTCCTCGCTGGCCTTGAAGTATTCCTGCTTGATTTTGTCCGGCAGGCCGCATTCCTGGGTGACGGTGAAGCGCGTCGCCACCTGCACCGCGGCAGCACCCTGTTCGAGGAAGGCCGCGGCATCGCTGCCGGTGAAAATGCCGCCGGCGGCGATCACCGGAATGTCGAGGTGCTCCGACTTCAGGTAGGCCAGCACTTCGCCCATGATGGTCGCGAGGTCGTACTGCGCCCAGTCCAGGCCGAAGCCGAGGTGGCCGCCGGCGAGCGGCCCTTCCACCACGACGAAGTCCGGCAGGCGGTTGAGCCGCGCGTTCTTGCGCAGGAACATCGCCAGCGCGCGCGGCGAGGAGACGATGATGCCGAGCTTGGCGTCGCGAAAGCGCGGATGGTCCTCGATCAGGGCGAACGAGCCGAGATGCAGGCCGGCGGAGAGCGTGATGCCGTCGATACCGGCATCGAGCGCCGCGGATAGCCGCATGCGCAGCGTCTCGCGCGGCGCGTTCATGGTCAGCTTCTCCATGCAGTTGATGAAGATCATGCCGTCGCCGCGCTTGGCGTCCATGGTCCGGCCCACGTGGTAACGCGTGGCCTCCTCGAGCACCGCGAGGTTGAAGTGCACGTTGGACTTGTCGCTGCTGGCGGCGTTGGTCTTGTATTTCTTCAGCTTCTCGCTGACGAATTTGGTGTCGAAGCGGCGGTCGGACACGGTCTGCACCATGGCGTCCGAGATATGGCCGATGCCGCCGAGCCGCGCGACCTCGAGCGCCAGTTCGGCGGTCGAGATGTCCACCCCCATGCCGCCGATCACGATCGGTACCAGTTCCTGTTTGCCGAAGCGCAGGCGGAAATCATCCACGCGTTTCATTCTTGTCCTTCAATAGGTGTTGACAGATCTGACCGGTGCTTGCGCACCTTTCACCATTCGATGCTTAACTATGGGATTGTATCCATACGCCGCACGGATGACACCGGAAAGATTCCGGGCGCCACGGTCGCGTTCCACTTCAATCCGGTGAACTCCCGCAGCCTCACAACAGCTTTCCGCCATGGCGCGCGAAGCGGCGCGTGGCAGACAACAGATTCAGCCACAGCAACAGCGCCGACACGGCCAGCGTGGCGCCTGCCGCAAGGGCCCACTGTGGCCACAACAAGGCAGCGACGAGCAGCGCGCAGGCGGCGAGGTGGAGGCGGAACTGCCAGCGCATCCAGCGTTCCGCAATCATCTCCTTCATGGTGGGGATGCTGCCGGCGCGTGCCTGCAACTGGGCCTGCAGATGAAACCAGGCAAGGAAGGGCACGATCTTGTAGAGCATGCCGCTCACCACGCTGACCGCGAAGCCGCCGAAAAAAAGCACGCCCAGCAGCAGGGCGTAGGCGTCGCTGTCTGCCCAGGCCGGCCTGATTATGGCAGCGAGCCAGACGGCCACGCAGGCGATCAGGCTGGCCATGCCGAGGCGCCAGTAATCGAGGGTGACGTCAGGCAGTTTTCTGCGGCGACGGGATTGCAGGCGCAGGGTGGCAATAGCAAACAGCAGGATTCCGCCGGCGAGGCCGGCATCGACGAGGAAGGCGGCCGCCGCGGGCAGCAGCGGGGCGGCGGCGTGCAGCAGCAGCAACGCGAACAGCGCGCCGGCCAGCCAGCGGCTCAGCCGTGGCGGATAGGGCGGGGTGATCTGGAACATCGGCACCACCTGGTAGGCAACGCCGATCACCAGCAGCAGCACCCAGCCGAGCAGGCCGAAGGCGACGTGGCTGGCGATCGCCGCTTCGAGTGCGGGCAGCCCCCACCCGTTCGCGCGCAGCATCGCGAGCGCCAGTCCGAGCAGGACGGTGATGCCAAGACAGCCCAGCGCGAGCCGCATGCCGCTGACCGTGACGCCGGCCGCGGCGCGTGCGAGGCTGATGGCCGCAGCCGCGATAAAGACCGCGAAGCTGCTGCCGAACAGGGCGATGCTGACACCGAAAGCAATCGGCTCGGCCGTCAGAAAACCGGTCATCAGCGCGACGGTTCCCAGCGCGAGCGGGATGTGGCTGAGCCAGGCCACGAGCCGTGGGGCCGGCAAGGGCGAGCCCGCCACCACGGGCAGCATCTGCATCAGCGCGCCCAGCATCACCATGGCGAGGAAGCCCAGCGTGAGCGCGTGGGTGAGGGCGAGCGCCTGCGGTGTCCAGCGCGAGGCCAGGGCGTCGGGTGACGCCACGATCAGGCCGGCGGCGGCCAGCAGGAACAGCGGCGCGGCAAGGAAAAATCGCAGTGGCAGCGAGAACGGCGGTGCCTGCTCGAAGGAGAGGCCGGCTTGCAGGCTCATTGGGGTGGGCGCTTTAGGTGCCCTCGTCCGACTGGCGGATCAGGATGACGTAGCTGCCGTCGGCGGCCATCCGGGTCTCGTGTCGATATCCGCGTTCGGCGAGGATAGGGTAGAGCGGAAACGGTTCG
>JAPTVL010000468.1 GCA_028065725.1 Betaproteobacteria bacterium | reverse complement strand
GATTGATGGAATTATCCGGATTTGCAGGCCTTGCGTCCACAGCCGTGTGCCCTGCCGCCCCGAATCCCGCGCCAGCGGCGGCGCACCATAAGAATCCGCGATGGTCGGCGCAAGAGGCTCTATGCAATTACCCACATCCCGGTTTATAATCCGACAAAAATAGTCAAGTAATATCCCCAACCCTCATAGAGAGATAAAAACATGATCAACGTAAATGGCCGTGAAATTGAAACCGATGCCGAAGGCTACCTGGCCTCGCTCGACGACTGGAGCGAGGATGTGGCGCAATTCCTCGCCGAGCGCGACCAGTTGGCGCTGGCCGACGAGCACTGGCAGGTGGTGCGCTGGATCCGCGAGTACTACGCCGAAAACGGCACGGCGCCGAATCTGCGCGTCATGTCGAAACTGATCGGCGGCGCGCTGGGCGAACAGTTCGGCGACAAGAAATACCTGTTCGATCTGTTCCCCTACGGCCCGGCCAAACAGGCCGCGCGCTACGCGGGCATGCCCAAGCCCACCGGCTGCGTGTAATCCGGTCCGCCTGGCGCCGGGCGCCGTAGCGCCAGCGCCGACTTTCAGAGCGGTGGTTGACGGGGCGCATATTCGTGCGTCGAATTTGCCGGCATAATCCCGCAGGCTCGCACAGTGCCTCGCCAGGGAGCGAGGCCGCGGGCCATGCCGGATTTCCGTTCAGCAAATCAATCGAGCCCACGCGCCGTGACCGATCTGAAACCCGTTCCTGCGCAGGCGCTGTATCGTGCCTGCGACCCCGCCCTGCTGGATTTCGAAACCAGCGACCAGTTGCCGCCGCTGGACGAGATTTTCGGCCAGGCCCGTGCCGTCGAGGCCGTGCGCTTCGCCATCGACATCGCCCGCCCCGGTCACAACCTGTTCGTCCTCGGCGAGCCCGGCAGCAGCCGTCACGACGAAGTGCGCGAATTGCTGGCGGCGAAGGCGGTTTGTCTGCCGGCGCCCGATGACTATTGCTACGTCAATAACTTTGCCGAAGTCCAGTCGCCGCGCGTCCTGACCCTGCCGGCGGGGCGCGGCGCGGAACTGCGGCGCGACATGCAGCGACTGGTCGAGGAGCTCGAACCGGCGATCGCCGCCGCCTTCGACAGCGAGGATTTCCGGACCCATGCCGAGGCCATCCAGAACGAACTCAAGGAGCGCGAAGCCGGCGCCCTGAATCAGCTCGGTGACGAATCGAAGCAGCAGGGCATCGCCCTGGTGCGCACGCCGCAAGGCTTCGCCTTCGCCCCCTTGCAGGGCGAGGAGCCGATGACGCCGGACGCTTTCGCCGCCCTGCCCGACGAGGAAAAACAGCGCCTCGGCCAGTTGATCGCGGCCTTCGGCGAGCGTCTGCAAAAGCTGATGCACCAGTTTCCGCGCTGGCGCCGCGAAATGCAGGGCCGCCTGCGCCAGCTCGGCCGCGACACCATGAGCCTCGCCATCGGCCACCTGATCGACGAACTCAAGGAGCGCTATGCCGGCTTGCCCAATGTCCTCGGCTTCCTCGACGAGGCGCTGGCCGACATCGTCGAGTACGGCGAAGGCCTGCGCGAACAGAAGGGCGACAGCGAGAACTACGAATTGTCGGGCGACGGCATCTCGGTCCAGCGCTACCAGGTGAACCTGCTGGTCGATCATGCCGGCAGCGCTTCGGCGCCGATCATCGTCGAGGACAATCCGACCTTTCCCAACCTGATGGGACGCGTCGACCACCTGGCGCACATGGGCACCCTGGTCACCAACTTCACCATGATCAAGGCCGGCGCCCTGCATCGGGCCAACGGCGGCTTCCTGATGCTCGACGCGGACAAGGTGCTGCGTCAGCCTTTCGCCTGGGAAGCGCTCAAGCGCGCGCTCAAGGCCGGCGAGATTCCCATCGAATCGCTGGAACGCACGCTGGGCTTCACCACGGCCCTGCCGCTGGTGCCGGCGCCGATCGCGCTGTCGTGCAAGGTGGTGCTGTTCGGCGAACCGATGCTGTACTACCTGCTCAAGGAATACGATCCCGAGTTCGGCGAGCTGTTTCGTGTCGCCGCCGATTTCGAAACCGATGTCGAGCGCAGCGACGACAACACCCGCAAGCTGGCCCGGCGCATCGCCGACCTCTGCCGCCGCGACGGCCTGCGGCCGCTGGCCCGCGCCGCCGTGGCGCGCGTCATCGAACAGTCGGCGCGCCTGGTCGGCGACGCGCAGCGCCTGTCCACCAACACCCGATACATCGCCAACCTGTTGCAGGAGGCCGATCACCTTGCCGGCTGCGCCGGCCGCCCTGCGGTTGGCGCCGACGATGTCGCAGCGGCGCTGCTGGCCCGCACCCGCCGCCACGACCGGTTGCGCGACCACTACCAGCAGGCGATCCTCGACAACACGCTGCTGATCACCTCCAGCGGCGGCCATGTCGGCCAGATCAACGGCCTGGCGGTAATCGACCTCGGCGACTTCCGCTTCGCCCATCCGGTGCGCATCACCGCAACGGTGCGGGTGGGCGAGGGCGACGTGATCGACATCGAGCGCGAAACCGAAATGGGCGGCCCGATCCATTCCAAGGGCGTGATGATCCTGTCATCGTTTCTGGCTACGCGCTATTCCAGCCAGACGCCGCTGTCGCTCTCCGCCAGTCTGGTGTTCGAACAATCCTACGGCCCGGTGGAAGGCGACAGCGCCTCGCTGGCCGAACTCTGCGCTCTGCTTTCGGCGCTGTCCGGGGCGCCGATCGACCAGGCGCTGGCGATCACCGGCTCGGTCAACCAGTTCGGCATGGTGCAGGCCATCGGCGGCGTGAACGAAAAGATCGAAGGCTTCTTCGACATCTGCCGTCTGCGCGGCCTCACCGGCCACCAGGGCGTACTGATTCCCGAAGCCAACCTGAAGCACCTGATGCTGCGTGCCGACGTGGTCGCCGCCGCTGCCACAGGAAAATTCCGCATCCATGCCGTGGCCACGGTCGAACAGGCCATCGAACTGCTGACCGGCATTGCCGCCGGCGATCCGGACGACGAAGGCGTGGTGCCGGAAGGCAGCATCAACTACCTGGTCGCCAGCCGCATGGCGGAGATGTCGCAGGCGCGCCAGTCGTTCGCTGCCGGCGCCAGGCGGCGCCGGCGCAGGACCGCTGGTTCGGGCGATCACGGCTAGGGGTTAGTCTCTGATCGTCAGCACGGCTGCGCCCTGGAACGCGCCGCGGCGCAACTGCTCCAGCGCCGCGTTGGCCTGTTCCAGCGCAAAGCGGTGGATCGCGCTGCGAATCGGCACGCGCGGCGCCAGATCGAGAAATTCGAGGCCGTCGCGGCGGGTCAGGTTGGCCACCGAGCGGATGCTGCGCTCACCCCAGAGGATCTCGTAGGGAAAGGCCGGAATCTCGCTCATGTGGATTCCGGCGCAGACCACGCAGCCGCCCTTTTCCAGATGGCGCAGCGCGATCGGCACCAGGGCGCCGGCCGGGGCGAAGATCAGCGCCGCATCCAGCGCTTGCGGCGGAATCCGGTCGGTGCCGCCGGCCCATGCCGCGCCCAGGCTGCGCGCGAATTCCTGACTGGCGAGATCGCCGGGGCGGGTAAAGGCATGGAACTCGCGCCCCTGGTGGCGCAAGACCTGGGCCACGATGTGCGCCGCCGCGCCGAAGCCGTAAATCCCGATGCGATTCGCCGGGCCGGCCATGCGCAAGGCCCGGTAGCCGATCAGCCCGGCACAGAGCAAGGGTGCCAGTTGCGCGGCGTCGCCGGCCTCCGGCAACGGGAAACAGTAGCGCGCATCGGCTACCGTGTATTCGGCATAGCCGCCCTGGATCTGGCAGCCGGTGAAGCGCGCTGCGGCGCAGAGATTTTCGCGACCGCCGGTACAGAAGCGGCACTCGCCGCAGGTCCAGCCCAGCCACGGCACGCCGACGCGCCGTCCGGGCGTCAGGCCGGTCACGCCGTCGCCGACCGCCGCGACGCGGCCGACGATTTCGTGGCCGGGAATCATCGGCAGCAGCGGATCGGGCAACTCGCCATCGACCAGGTGCAGGTCGGTGCGGCACACGCCGCAAGCCTCGACCTCGATCAGCACCTGACCGCGACCCGCTTGCGGCAGCGGCAGTTCGGCGAGGCGCAGCGGCGCCCCGGGCCGCTCCAGGATCATCGCGCGCATGGAATTCCCCGGCATGGGTACTGCAATTCCGTCACGCCGGTCGGCGGCTCAGCAGGGAGCGATGACCTGGATGTGGTTTCGATTCACGTCGATGAAGGGAGCGACCATGACCTGCCGGCCGGCCACTTCGGCTTCGTGGATCTCGGCATCCATCACCGCGACGAACTCGCGCGACTCCTGCATGTAGTCGGTGACGCGCGCACCGGGCAGCAGATCGATGTAGCCCTTGATGCGGTAGGTCTCCGTCAGAATCGTTACCCTGGTTTTGCCTTCGTGTGTGCTCACGTTCCTGCTCCTCTCGATGAAGGGAATTTCGCTTCGTTTTCAACTCGCCGCCAATGCCGGCCGGGCTGCCACCGTGCCGCATCCGCCTGCCGGAGATGATACAGCGATCTGCCGAATGTCATGCTGACCGGCAGGCTCAGTCGCCGTCGCTTCCGGTCAGCGGAACGAAGGCCACCGGCAGCACTGGCGTTTGACTGGCGCCGCCATCCTCGCGCTTTTCGACCACGATCAGTTCCTGTGCGTCATGCGGATGGCCGAGCGGAATCACCAGCCGCGCCCCCGGTTTCAATTGCGCGACCAGCGCCGGCGGAATCCGGCTCGCCGCAGCGGTGACCAGGATCGCGTCGTAGGGTGCATGCTGCGGCCAGCCGAGGCGGCCGTTGCCGCTGTGCACCTCGACATTGTCATAACCCAGACGTCGCAGGCGCGCGCCCGCTTCGTGTGCCAGCGCGGCGATTATCTCGACCGAGTAGATGCGCTTGACTAGGACGGACAGCACCGCCGCCTGGTAGCCGGAACCGGTGCCTATTTCGAGCACCACATCCCCCGGTTCGGGCCGGATCAGGTCCGTCATCAGGGCCACGATGTAGGGCTGCGAAATGGTCTGGCCGTGACCGATAGGCAATGGATGGTTGGCGTAGGCCTGATGCACGGAGGCTTCGTCGACGAACTCATGGCGCGGCACACCGTGCAGCGCGTCCATCACCCGCGAGTCGAAAGCCGCACGTCCGGTGTAATCGCGTGTATCCCACGCTTCGGCGCGGATTTCCTGCAGCAGCCGATTGCGCTCCCGGTCGACTTCGCTGGTCATGCGCCCACCTCCCTTCTTCGAATATAGCCTCCTGGCAACCAGGGGGAAGGCAGGATTTGCGCCCTGGACGGGGAATTGCAGAAGTCGGCTTGGCGCAACAGGGCCGACAACCCGGCCCGGCGCTGATCCTAATGAAGCAACTGGTACTGGAGCAGATATATCCCGGCACCGGCGAAATACCCAACCAGTGCCAGGCCGCTTATTTTTCTGACATACCAGAAGAAGTGGATCTTCTCCAGGCCCATGGCGGCTACGCCGGCCGCGGAACCGATGATCAGGATCGATCCGCCGGTGCCCGCACAGTAGGCAAGGAATTCCCACAGGAAATGGTCGGGCGGAAAGTCGGTCAGGCTGTACATGCCCATCGACGCGGCCACCAGCGGCACGTTATCGACGATCGCGCTGACGAGGCCGATGATCAGAACGATGACGTCCTGCCTGCCGACCGCGTGGTCAAGCCACTTCGCCAGCGAGGTGAGGATATGCGTGTGCTCCAGGGTGGCGACGGCGAGCAGGATGCCGATGAAGAAAACGATGGAGCTCATGTCGATCCTGCTCAGGGCGTGAGCCAGCGTGAGGTGTTGCCTGGATTCGTCTTCCTTCTGGCGATGTACGAGGTCGCCCACCAGCCAAAGAATGCCCAAGCCGAACAGGATGCCCATGAACGGGGGCAAATGGGTCACGGTCTTGAACGCCGGCACGGCGACCAGAATGCCGAGCCCCATGAAGAACATCAGATTTCGTTCGAAGTCGGTGGTGTCCGGGTCCTCATCGCCTTCCTTGAGCGCCGGCGCTTCGACAGGGCGTCCCCGCAGGACGTAGGCCGTGATGCCCAGGGGCACGATCATGCTGACCATGGCTGGCAGGAACACCGACTTGATGATGGCCAGCGTGGTGATCTGGCCACCGATCCACAGCATGGTGGTCGTGACGTCGCCGATCGGCGACCAGGCGCCGCCCGAATTGGCGGCAATGACGATGATGCCGGCAAAGAACAGGCGATCCTCGTGTCTGGCGAGCAGCTTCCGCATCAGGGAAATCATGACGATGGTGGTGGTCAGGTTGTCGAGGAGGGAGCTCAGGAAAAACGTGACGAAGCCCACCAGCCACATCAGCGCAGATAGCCTGGAGGTGCGGATTCGCTTGGTAATGACTTCAAATCCGTTGTGGGCATCGACCACCTCGACGATGGTCATGGCTCCCATCAGGAAGAACACGATCTGGGCGGTTCCCATCAGCGACTCGCCGAGCTGTGCGCCAACCTGCCGCGAATCACCCGACGACAAGGCGTAGATCGTCCACAGCAGTCCCGCGCCGACCAGGGCGGAGGCCGACTTGTTGATCTTGAGCGGATGCTCCAGGGCGATTGCGGCGTAAGCGATCACAAAAATGACGACAAGAGCGGTCAGCATGTCAGATGCCCTTCACGGGATGGATGGATGGAAAAATCGGTTCGCGTGCGGCCGGACATGTGCACGGCAGACAACGGCCGGCCGGCGGCCAGAGGACCTACGCGAGCTGTCGCGGATGGAGTTGGCTGCCGCGGGAAATGACCGGCATGCCCTGAGAGAGCTGTCGGGCCACACGGAATCTGAGATGGAGCAGCAACAGCTGCGGCGGGCGCAAGAGGGTCCACGGGTGTACTCAATTTGCCGTGCGGCGGCCCGACCAGCACGAAAACCCTGCCTACGTTGCTGCATCCTTTCGCAGCGCAGACACCCGGCGCCGATGATACACATCTCGGCCGCGGTCCTCAATCCCGTGCCGCTGGCCTTCGCCAGCGGGCCAATCGATTGCCAGAATCAAATCGATAGGCTATGCATCAATTGGTAGCTTGTCCGTTGTCGCAATCGTCGAAGAGGAGGGGTCATGAGCTTTTTTGCCATGCTGATTCTGGCGACCGTGCTTGCCACTGTCGTTGCGCTGGCATCCGGAATTTCGTCCATGGTCGCCAACCATCAGGTCGGGCATGCCGATAGCGTGCACTGGATGATCAGGCGCGTCGAATTTCAGGCTGTCGCCATCCTGCTGGTGCTGGTCGCGGTCTATTTCGCCAGGTGACCGGGCCGATTTCGGTGCTGTCCGGTAGATGACGGTCGCCGTCCTGCCGGCGCCGACTTTCGACCCGGTTTACAGGTGCGCTTCCTGGTAGTCGAGAATCTCTTCCAGGTGGTGCATGACTTCGTCGCTGATTTCGTTGTCGCGCCACAGGCGAATCAGTTCCTTGCGCTCGGCGAGGATGGCGGCATGGCGCAGGCGGCTCATCAAGGCGGCGCGCGGCGTCAGGTCGACACCGTCCGGTGCGGCAAGCACGATGCGGTCGGCGATTTCCGCCCGCAGCGAATCGGCCCAGTCGGCCGGCGCCGCCTCGGCTCGCATCACGTCGTCGATGGCGGCCAGCGCGACGGCGCTCATGGCGGCCCGCACGCGCTGCTGTTCGTTGCGCAGGCTCCAATTGGAGCCGACCTTGAGCCGGCGAATCAGCGGCGCCAGCGTCAGCCCCTGTCCGACCAGGGTCGCGGCGATGACGAAGAAAGTCAGGAAGATGATCAGGTCGCGATGCGGAAAGGGCTCGCCGTCCGGCAGGGTCAGCGGCAGCGCCAGCGCAGCGGCCAGCGACACGATGCCGCGCATGCCGCACCAGCTGATGATGAAGAGTTCCCGTTGGCGCGGTTCGGGCTCCTGTTGGCGCAGGTTGCCGCTGAGCCAGCGCGGCAGATAGGCGACCGGATAGACCCAGAGGAAGCGCACGCCGATCGCCACGGCGCTGATGAATGATCCGATGCCGGCCAGCTCCAGTGCCGAGTAGCGGCCACCCAGGGTGGCGGTCACGTCGGACATCTGCATGCCGATCAGAATGAAAATCAGGCTGTTCAGCAGGAACACCAGCAGATTCCAGACCGAGCGGGCAATGATGCGCATCTCGGCCGAGACCAGTTCCGGCGAGTAGCGTCCGCGCACCAGCCCGGCGGCGACCACCGCCAGCACGCCCGAGACGTGGACGGATTCGGCCGCGATATAGGCAGCATAGGGGATCGTCAGCGTCGTCACCACCTCGATGAACGGGTCGCCCAGATGCCGGTGGATGGCGATGAAGACGAACGCCAGCAGCATGCCGACGGCGATGCCGCCGAGCGACACGGCGACGAACTGCGCGCTGGCATCGACCAGCGAGAACGCGCCGGTCAGCACTGCCGCGATGGCGAACTTGTAGAGCACCAGGCCGGAGGCGTCGTTCACCAGGCTCTCGCCTTCGAGGATGGTGATCATGCGTCGCGGGATGTTGAGCCGCGAGAGGATCGCCGTCGCCGCCACTGCATCCGGCGGCGAGACGATGGCGCCGAGCACGAAGGCGGCGGCCCAGGGTACGCCGGGCACCAGCAGCTTGAGCGCGGCGCCGACGGCGAGCGTGGTGGCGACCACCAGGCCGATGGCGAGCAGGCTGATCGGCCGGATGTTGGCCTTGAAGTCGTTCCACGAAGTCAGCAGCGAGGCCTGGTAGAGGATCGGCGGCAGCACCAGCACCAGGATCAGTTGCGGATCGAAGGGGAACTGCGGCATCCGCGGCATGAAACCGAGCAGGGCGCCGCCGACCACCAGCGCGATCGGATAGGGAAACTTCAGGCGCCGGGCGATCCAGCCAAGGGCCACTGCGCACAGGAGCAGCAGCAGAACGAGCTCGAGCAATACCATCGTGGTTCCGCGATTGAAGGTTGAAGATGGCCGGCAGGCCGTCCGGGCAGGCGCAAGCCTAACCCATCGGCATCGCATTGTATTGGCTGGCGGCATAAATCGCCGTAGCGCCAGCGCCGACTTTGCATTGGCGCCAATCGCGATATTCAGGAGCCGCTATGCCGTTCCGCCCAGAATATCCCGGCGACGAAGAGAAATACGACGAACTCGATCACGCCGACCCAGACGATCATGCGCACGATGCGCCGCTGGCGCGGCGGCATGCCTGGCAGGAATTGTTCGTGCCACCAGCGCCAGCCTGGCAGCCAGCCCCAGCGCCGGCGGCCGAGCAGGTGGCGGCGGATGGCAGCGACCCAGGGGATTAGGCTGCGATCGACTTCGGCGACGCGCGGATCCTGCGCATCGGCGATGCACGGGTAGTGCTCGCTAACGATCAGGCGGCAGCCATCGCCGCCATCACCGCCTTCGACGGTCAGCGTCGTTGCCTGCTTGAGGCCGTCGGCGTAACGCAGGACGATGGTGCGCAGCGAGCGCGTAGTCTCAACCCGGACTGCCGTCTCGATGCGTCGTCCGGTGGTTTCGTTGAGCGCGGCGAGGCGCATCCCGTCGGGCAGGCGCTGCCAGCTTGCGATATCGAGATGGGGGTTGAGGCGCACCAGCCGCTCGATGTCCGAGACGAACTCGAACATCGCGTCGGCGCCGATCGGAACCGGGGTCTCGGCGCGGGCGAGGTCTTCCGGCGCGACGTCCGTGCCGACCCTTGCGGCGGGCTGCTGGCTCAAGGATGAGGTGCGATCAGCAGCGGACATTGGAGTCCGCGCACCAGTGTTTCGAGCTCCATGCGCGAGCGCAGGCCCTCCTCGTCCTTCCGTCGCGGCGAGCCGATGACGACGAGATCGGCGCCGATCTCGCTGGCGACGGCGAGCACGGTTTCGGCCGGGTTGCCCAGGCGCATCACCGATTCGTGGGCCACTCCGCGTTCCTTGCAGCGTGCTGCGACTGCGGCCAGTTCGCGCCTGGCATCGCCTTCGAGCATGCCCTCGAGGTAGTTGCCGAAGGCATCACGCGTCGATGCGTTGTTGAGCCAATCGTCGCCCTGCATCCCGGCCCATAGCTCGGGTACGACGAGGCAATGAACAAGGGTGGTGGTGCCCGGCAGCGCAAGCTCATAGGCCAGCGTTTCCGCCGCCAGGGCGCCACGGGTGCCGTGGTGGCAAAGCAATAGTTTCAGTGGCGTCTTCATGCTTGATGATCCGTGAATGCGGTTCCGGGCGTCAGTCCCGGGAAAGAAAAGTCCCGCCCCTCCCGGCAGAACGGCGGGCGGGGCGGGACTGGCTGTCGTGGCGGCAACGAAGCTACTGGCCGACGAACACCACGATGCCGATGGCGATCAGCAGCGCGAAGACCAGGGAGCCAAGGTCTTCCCTGCGATCGCTGACGAAGATCGACAGGCTGGTACCACGCTCGAACTTTTGTTCCGACATGATGTTCTCCTTAAATGAATTCCTTGATGAACAGCAGCACCACGATTAGCGAGCCGACCGCCTTGATCGTGCCCACCACGCCGCCGATGATCAGCGGCGTGCCGCCGGCCTGCTTCAGCGCGGCCATGGTAATTTGCATGCCCAACCCAATCAGGCCGATCGAGAACAGCCAGGCCAGCCAGTCGCGGAAGGCGCCGATGGTCTTCGAGCTGTGGTACACCGCCTTGCTGGCCTTGTCGATCGCCCCGGCGGCGGTGGCCTCCAGGCCCTTCATCTTGCCGACGGCCTTGAGCAGGGTTTCCTGTTCGCGGGTGCTCATCTTCCTGTTGGCGATCAATTCGGCCAGCCCCTTGTAGGCATCGTCCGGCGTGGCATGGCGCTGGCCGATGTTGATCGCCTTCTCGGTGAAGTGGTCCTGCAACTGCTTGGCGCCGGCGGGCTCCTTCAGGCGCGCCAGTTCGGCTTCGATGGCCTTGGTCTCCTTGTCCTTGAGCAGTTTGTCCTCCTTGATCTGGCTGCTGAAGTACTTGCCCTGGTAATGGCCGGCCGGCGTGAAGGCGCCCAGGGTCGACAACAGGAACATCAGGATGAAGCCGAGCACGAACACCGGAAACTTGGCGAACAGCACCTTGCCCAGGTCCACCTTCTCGGCGCCGACCTCGTGCTTGACATACCAGGCGGCGAGCCAGAGCACCACGATGGGCAGGAACAGCACGCGGGTGATGTTGAAGATTTCGGCGACCTTCAGCGTCTCGATGCCGTGCGGATCGAAGGCCAGCGCGGCGCCGGCAACCTGCGCCGAATTGAGGATGCCGGTGCCCGCCCAGGCGCCGAACTGCACCGGACCCATGCCGAGCAGATGGCCAATGGTGGGGAAGAGGAACATGCAGCCGACGCCCCAGACCAGGATGGTGCCGATGGTGTAGGCGATTTCCGCCGCCTTGGCATTCACCACCGGTGCCGCCGCCACCGCGGCCGAGACGCCGCAGACGCCCACGCCCGAGGCCAGCACCGCCGTCATCGAGTTGCCGGTGTTCATGCGCCGTCCCATGTACAGTACGACACCGATTGAGCCGAGCACGAAGACGCCGATCATCAGCACCGATATCGCGCCGAGCTGCGCCAGTTCGGTGGCGCTGTAGAGCGCGCCGAGCAGGATCACGCCGGTCTTGAGGAAGAAGCGCGCGGTGCGGATGCCGTTCGCCGCCCAGTCCGGAATCCTGAACACGTTGACGATGACGATGCCGATGACAATGCCCAGCACCACGTAGTTCAGGTTGAATATCTTGGCGAAGTCCCATCCGAGGGTCGGCTGGGCGGCCTTGCCCCAGTTGGCGAAGATCGGATCGAGCCCCCAGCGCACGATGAAGGCGATCGACAGCATGTAGGCCATGCCGGGGACGATCGACAGGTAATAGTCGAGGTTGCCCTCCTTGGGCTTCCATGCCAGGATCATCAGACCGAGCAGTACCGCGATGCCGCCGAAGATGTAGCTCATCCTGGACTGGAAGGCCTTGGCCGAGTCGAACTTCGAATGCGGCAACTTCATTTCCGGCGCGGGCTTGTTCTCCGCCGCCGCCTTGGCCGTGGCCGCCGAGAGGTCGGCGTCGAACTTCTCCTTGACTTTCTTGTGGTCGGAATAGGCGCTCTTCTGCAGGTACTGCTGCATGCCGTCAACGTTGCCGCTGGCATTGAGCCAGCCCCACAACAGCATGATTGCCCCGATGATCAACAGTGCGGGCGACTTTTTTGTATAGACCATTGCCGTTCCTCCATATGCCGCGTGTTAAGAAGCGAAGAAAACATCGGAGGCGCGCTGCGCCGCCGATGTCCAGAGACGCGTTATCGCAACGAAATATTCCATCGACAACTGTCGCCCCCGCCCATGGCGGCAGGCAAGCTGTCGCGCCAGGCAAAGCGCAACCGCTGCCGTCTGCCGGAAATCCGGCCCCGGCGCGGACGGCGCGCGCGACCGGACACAGGCGCGCGTGCCGTGGCAGCCCGAAATTGCGTGACGTGCATGGTCTCCTCCATGACGGGAAGCTGCGGCCGACGGCGAATGCCATGGTGAGGCATCGGCATTCGGGCACCCTTGAAAGTTTTCTTGTCCGGTGCCAGCGCTTATGTAACTGCGGAATTCCGCGGCGTCGATCAAATGTTTTGATCAATCGATCAAATATCCCCCGCATCCGCCGCCGGGTTATGCACAGCGCGTACCACCGTCACCGTGCAGCCTGCCTCTGCCGCGACGCGCACCGAGACGCTGCCGAGCAGCCGGCGCAAACCCGAACTGCCGCGCGCGCCGATGATGATGTGGTCGGCATGGCTGTCGTGCGCGTACTCGATCAGCCGGGCCGGCACGTCGCTGCCTTCCAGCACGTGAAAGCGCAGCTGCTCCCGCGCCAGGCCGAGTGGCTGCGCCCAGTGGTGCAATTCCACCAGCCGCTGCAGGTGCAGCCCGCGCATGATCTCGGCGCCGTCTTCCTGCTCGGTGAGCAGCGAGGGCTCCAGCACGCTGACGCAGCTCACGCGCCAGTGCAGCTCGCCGCCGATGGTGCGCTGCGTGGCGTCGCGCAGGGCCTGGAACAGGGCTTCGCTGTTGCAGGCGGTATCGACCGCGACCAGGACATGCGGCGCCAGCGCCAGGTAGGCTGTCGGCGGCTTGCGCATGGGCGGTGGTGCGGACAGTGCCGCCAGCCAGCGTCGGGCGGCAACCAGGAGGCCGGCGCGTTTCGTGCGGCGACCGCGCTCCGTCAGTGTCACCTGGGCGGGGTGCGTCAGATCGTGGGCCACCTGCGCCGCCGTGGCATAGCGGGCTTCGGTGCGCACTTCAAGGCAATGCAGAATGACTTCCTGCAGCCACTCGGGCAGATCGTGGATGATGCGGCGCGGCGGCAACGGATCGAAGTAGAGACGCCGCCGCAGGCCGGCCATGCCGGTCGGTTCGCCGAAGGGCAGCCGGCCGGTGGCCAGCAGGTAGAGCACCACGCCGAGCGAGAACACGTCGCTGCGCGGATCGCCGCGCACGCCGGCTATCTGCTCCGGCGAGATATAGGCCGGCGTGCCCAGCGGCTTCTCTGATTCCGCCTCGGCCAGATCGGGCAGGTGGCCGTGAAAAGCCAGGCCGAAATCGATCAGCGCCGCCCGGCCATCCTCGCGCAGGATCGCATGCGAGGGCTTGAGGTCATGGTGCACCACCTCCTGCCGATGCAGATCGTGCAGCGCCGAGGCCAGCGCGGTGCCGAGCCGGGCGACTTCGGTGGCCGGCAGCGGTGCGCCGGTAGCGGATTCGGCGAGCGACTTGCCGGCTATTTGTTCCATGACCAGGTAGGGGCCGACGTCGCTTTCGCCGCTGGCCAACAAACGGGGCACATGCGGTCCGGCGATCCGCCCGAGGATCATCTGTTCGACCTCGAAGCCGGCATAACACGCCGGGTGGTTGCCGAATTCCAGTTTCGGTACTTTCAACAGGCCGGCTTCGCCGCCGTCGATTGCCGTGACCCGGTAAAGCAGCGCCATGCCGCCCTCGCGCAGTTTTTCCTGCACGCGGTAGGCGTTGATCTGCGTTCCTGGAACGAGGTGTGCAGCGCCGTCCATTCACTCCCCCTTTTGCAGGCGCAGCGCCAGGCGTTCCGGCAGCCCGGCGGCGAGGATCTTGCGCGCTGCCGTCATATGATCGTAGGGTACGCGAAAGTATTTCAGCATGCGCTTTTTTTCATCGTACAGCGCATATGCTGCCGCGTTGTTGCCGTCGCGCGGCTGGCCGACGGAACCGGCAATCGCCAGCCAGCGCCGGCGCCCGGCCAGGGGAATGGGCGCACCCGCCACGGGCAGGAAGTGCTGCACGCCGCTGCCGGCCGCGAAGTACAGCGCCGGGTGGTGTACGTGCCCGGCGAAGGTCACGCTCGCCTGCGCGGCATTCATGCAGCGTGCGGCTTGCAAGCTGCCGGTGATGTAAGTCCATTTTTCGGGGACATTGGCACTGGCATGAACGAACAGGAGATCGTCGCGCCGCGCCGCGTATGGCAGGGACGCGAGGAAGTCGCGTTCGCCGCTGCCCAGTTGGGCACGCGTCCAGTAGGTCGCTTCGCGGGCGACGAAGTTCATGTTTTCGCACAAGCCACCCAGCGCGGCATCATCGTGATTGCCCCTGACCAGCAGCGCGCCCCTGGCCGCATGGTCGGCCAGCAGGTCGAGGCAGGCGATCGGATCGGCGCCGTAGCCCACCAGGTCGCCGAGAAAGACATGCATGTCGGCGCCCTCCCGTTCGGCGTGGACAAGGCAGGCGCACAAGGCTTCGAGGTTGCTGTGGATGTCGGCCAGGACCGCAATTCTCATGAACGATGAGCCGACCGGCTTGCCGGATGGATGGCTGGACTTATCGGGGGCAGTCCAGTGTTGTCACCCGTCGCGGACCGCCGGCAGTCTTGCAGATGATTGACCAATGGTTCATGCCTCCCGCTCTTCCCTTTGGGGCCAATATAGCCGCGTTGGCACGCGGAGGAAAGGTGAAGTGCCGATTCCGTGCTTCCGCTTTGCGCGACGGCGATTCCGTTTCGTGGGCCGACAATTCGCTTGGCGTACGGAAGACGCAGGCAAAAGTCGGCGCTGGCGGGACGGCGGTTTTTCGTGCGTGGCCCCGCAGGCCGGCCACAGGCCGTCGCTTCATGGGCTCCCGCCCTGCGGGTTCCCTTGCTGCGGGGCCGCGCCAGGCCGCTGGCTAAACTAGACGATGCCGATAAGGCCGGCATCGTCGTCGGACAACGCCAGCGGACTTCCCCTGTCACGGCTCCTCGCCGCGGCGTCCGCCAAATCGGCGGCAACCTGCGGCCGGCCTGCTTCGAGGGGACCATCGGTGATGGCTGGGGACGGCCACAAGCGGCTGTTGATGGCCTTTCCCTGAAGCGGACAATCGGCTGCGTTACAGGTATGCTTTCGACGCTTCTTCGCCCGGCTGCTTGTCGCAATTTTGGCTTGACCAATTTATCCCATGCCACGTTTCCATAAGAGCGAGATCGCGAAGCGGCAGCTTCAAACTGCCGTAGAAATCTTTCTGCGCCAACTGGATTTCTCGTCAGTGATTACGCTTGCCGGCGCGGCAACCGGCATCCTCGACACGCTCGTCAAGCGTGCGGGAAAAGAACCGTTCGTCGACTACGCGAGGCGTGTTCACAGAGAACTTGCAGGCAATATGCCGAAGCGAAAATCCTATGCGCATCACATCGATAAAAAACTTGGAATTACTGCACATAAACACCTGGCACCTGAGGACACAAAAACTGTCGAAATTGATCTAGAGAAGCAGGCGGCTGACGCATTAGCCCGCTCGATAGCGGATTACGTCACGCTCTACGGACAAGATGAAGCGTTCGTAAAGGCCTATCTACAGTGGGCGTGGATAAATACAAATGGGCCGGCACAGATGGAGCGGTTTGCCGCAGTGCCAGCTAAGCTGAGGCCTAAGAAATGACGCTCAGGACCTACACCCGCCTGCAACTTGCGACAAATCAGCTAAACGCTGCAGTGGGACTTTTCGTGAGCGGTGGCGACCGATTTTCAGTTATCTCACTCGCAGGTGCCGCGGATGTGATCCTTTCTCGTCTCGTTCTTAATGCTGGTCAAGAGAATTTCACTGACTCAGTACTGAAGAGTGAGATCGAGACTGGTGGCACAAGCAAAACCCGCGAACAATTTGGCCGCGAGCTAAATGACACCCTCTTTATCAATCAACTAAAACACCTAGACGATGATGATGATGAATACATTGAGCTCGATCCAGAGGAATGCGCGATTGCTGCAATCCTCAAAGGAATCGCGAACTACGTCCAATTGGTTGGAAGGAAAGACGACTTCGTAGTAGCTTTTCTCACGTGGGTAAAGCTAAATCTCGATCCAAAGAAATACAACGTTAACTGTGATCCCAACTGGAAATCCTCATGCGCTGAAGCACAACCCCTTGCTGCTGCCGACGAGCAAGAGACCGTGTGCGGCGACCAAGGCATATTGCACGTCCGCTTTACCAAGTAGTGAACGGCAGCATCGGGCACATTGCTGCCAGCACGATCCTGCGACGGCTCACGTAGGAATCCCCGCCGTAGCGCCAGCGCCGACTTTCCTCAAATCGCCTCCGCCTCCATCTTGATCGCGCCGCAGGGGCATTCGGCGACGCACATGCCGCAGCCTTTGCAGTAGTCGTAGTTGAACTGGAAGCGCTGGCCGGGACCGAGCTTGACCACGGCGTTGTCGGGGCAGACGCCGTAGCAGTTGTCGCATTCGAAGCAGTTGCCGCAACTGAGGCAGCGGCGTGCCTCGAACAGCGCGGTATTTTCATCGAGTCCGCCCTGCACCTCTTCGAAGGTCGATTGGCGGCGGATGATGTCGAGCATCGGTCGCACAGTCTTCGGCGCGTCGGCGTAGTACCAGGAGTTGAGCTTCTCGAAGCGGGCGATTTCGTGCTTGGGCGGCGGTGCGTAAGTCTCGGCGCGCAGCCAGGCATCGATGTGGCGCGCGGCCTTCTTGCCGTGGCCGATGGCGACCGTGACGTTGCGTTCGGCCGGGACCATGTCGCCGCCGGCGAAGATGCCGGGGTGGCCGGTCATCATGTTGGGGCCGACCTTGACCACGCCGTCCGTCACTTCCAGTCCCGGCACGCCGTTGAGCAGGCCGAGATCCACGTCCTGGCCCAGGGCCAGCACCACCGAGTCGGCTTCGAGGGTTTCGAATTCGCCGGTCGGCTGCGGGAAGCCCTTGTCGTCGAGCGCCATCTTCTCGACGGTGATTTCCTTGTCGCCGGCCTGCTTGATGGTGGACAGCCACTTGATCATGACGCCTTCCTGCAGCGCTTCCTCGATCTCGAAGTCGTGGGCCGGCGCCTTGTCGCGGGTGCGGCGATAGACGATGATCGGTTCGGCGCCCATGCGCTTGACGGTGCGCGCGACATCGACCGCGGTGTTGCCGCCGCCATAGACCACCACGCGACGGCCGAGCAGGGGTTTGTCCTCGCCTTCCATGCTGCGCAATACCGAAATCGCATCGACGATCTTCGCCGCGTCGCCGGAGGGAATCATGGCGCGCTTGCCGATGTGGGCGCCGACGGCAAGGAAGGCGGCGTCAAAGTTGCCCGCCTTCATCTGTTCGAGGATGTTGTCGACCTTGCTGTTGAGTTTGACCGTGACGCCGAGCTCGACGATGCGCTGCATTTCGGCATCGAGCACGTCGCGCGGCAGGCGGTACTTGGGAATGCCGAAGCGCATCATGCCGCCCATGTAGGGGCCGGCGTCCATCACGGTAACGGCATGGCCCAGCATGCGCAGGTGATAGGCGGCCGACATGCCCGAGGGGCCGGCGCCGACGATCAGCACCTTCTTGCCGCTCTCGCGGCCCGGTGCGGCGAACTTCCAGCCGCGCTTGATCGCTTCGTCGCCGAGGAAACGCTCGACCGAATTGATGCCCACGGCCTCGTCGATCTGGCCGCGATTGCAGGCGTCCTCGCAGCTGTGATAACAGACGCGGCCCATGATCGCGGGGAAGGGATTGTCGCGCGTCAGGTGGCGCCAGGCCGCTTCGTAGCCGCCCGATTCGGCATCGAACAGCCAGCCCTGGATGTCTTCGCCGGCCGGACATTGATGGTTGCAGGGCGGCAGGCGGTCGAGATAGACCGGGCGCGAGGTGCGCCAGGAGCCGGTGTGATTGGCCAGCGAGGAGCCGGGGTTCAGCGTAATGGCAAACGGCTTGTCCATGTCAGTGCCCTTCCTTCCGCGCCTGCAATCCGTAGCGGCGCATGTTGCGATCGGCCTGGGCCTGGATGCGCGCGATGGTCTCGACCGCCGGAGTTTTGCCGAACAGGTGGGCGAAGCGCTTCTGCCGCTTCAGGTATTCCTCGACCGGCAGCGGCCGCCGTATCGCCAGCGCCGACTTCAGCTCGCCGTACTCGGCCTCGAACACCGGGAAGATGCCGGTTTCCTTGGCCAGCCGGGCGAGCAGGATGGTGTCTTGCGAGGCGGCGCCCCAGCCCAGCGGACAGGGCACCAGGATCTGGATGTAGCGCGCGCCGCGGATGCCCATGGCCTTGGTGACCTTGTATTCGAGGTCGCGCAGGTCGGCCACGGTGGCGGTGGCGACATAGGGAATTTCGTGCGCCATGGCGATGGCCGGGACGAACTTGCCCTGGCCGAAGGGATTGCCCGGCTCGGGGCCGAGCGGCATGGTGGTTGCCGTGCGCGCCGCCGAGGGCGTGGCGGAACTGCGCTGCACTCCCGTGTTCATGTAGCCGCCGTTGTCGTAGCAGATGTAGAGCACGTCGTCGTTGCGCTCGAACATGCCCGACAGGCAGCCGAAGCCGATGTCGGTGGTGCCGCCGTCGCCGCCCTGGGCGACGACGCGGATGTCGCCGCCCTGGCCCTTCTGCTTCTTGATCTTGATCGCCGCGGCGATGCCGGTGGCAACCGCCGCGGTGTTGCCGAACAGCGAGTGGATCCAGGGAATCTGCCACGAGGTTTCCGGGTAAGGCGTGGAAAAAACTTCGAGGCAGCCGGTGGCATTGGCGGCGATCAGCTGGCGCCTGGTGGCATTCATCGCGGCGTCGATCGCATAACGCGCGCCGAGCGCCTCGCCGCAGCCCTGGCAGGCGCGATGCCCCGAGTTGAGCGAGTTGGTGCGCTGCATGTTGGCCTGCACGCTGCGCTCTTCGGGCGCCAGCAGGCGGTTGCCGACGGTGAAGGTGCCGGTCTGGTAGAACTTTACGGTCTGGAGGGTCGTCATGTTTTCCTCGCGGATCAGTAATTGCGCGCGGCGACGGCGCCGATGTCGCGCAGCATGGCTTCGGCCGCGGGGCCGGAACGGCGCACCGCCTTCTCGCGTTCGAGCTGCTTGTTCACCACCTTCCAGTCGAGGTCGAGGAAGGTCAGCAATTCCAGCTCGTCGCGCCCGGCTTTTTCGAACAATGCGGTGAGCGACTTCATGGTGATGGCGCGGCCGCCGAGTCCGGCGACCACGGTGTAGCCCTTGAGGCCCATGCCGGTGACGGCCATGCGCACATTGGTCGCGACGATGCCGCCGATGCCCACGGCGAGGCTCTTTTCCAGCACCACGAAACGCTTGCAGTTTTTCAGCGCGGCGGCCACCGCGGTCAGCGGGAAGGGACGGAAGCTGGTGATGCCGAGCACGCCGATCTTGTGCCCGGCGTTGCGCATCTCATCCACGGTATCCTTGATCGTGCCCAGCACCGAGCCCATGGCGATCACCATGGTGTCGGCGTCCTCGGCGCGATAGGTGTGGATCAGGCCGCCGATGGCACGGCCGAAGACTTGCTCGAACTCCTCCGCCAGTTGCGGAATCCGCTCCAGCGCCTGCATCTGTTTGGCATGCGCCAGGTAGCGTACTTCCATGAAAGCCTCGGGTCCGACCATGGCGCCGATCGACACCGGCTCGGCCGGATCGAGCACCTGGCGCGGCTCGTAGGGCGGCAGGAAGGCGTCGACCTGTTCCTGGGTCGGCATGTCGACGCGCTCGTAGGCGTGGGTCAGGATGAAGCCGTCCATGCACACCATCACGGGAAGCGAGAGTTCCTCGGCCAGCTTGAAGGCCTGGATGTGCAGGTCGAGCGCTTCCTGGTTGGTTTCGGCGAACAGCTGGATCCAGCCGCAGTCGCGCTGCGACAGCGAATCCGAATGGTCGTTCCAGATGTTGATCGGCGCGCCGATGGCGCGGTTGGCCACCGTCATGACGACGGGCAGGCCGAGGCCGGCGGCGTTGTACACGGCCTCGACCATGAACAGCAGGCCCTGCGAGGCGGTCGCGGTGTAGGTGCGCGCGCCGGTGGCCGAGGAGCCGATGGCCACCGACATGGCGGCAAATTCCGATTCGACGTTGATGAACTCGCAGTCCTTCAGCTCGCCGGATTTCACCATTTCGCCGAGGCCCTCGACGATGTGGGTCTGCGGCGAAATCGGGTAGGCGCAGATCACTTCGGGCCGGCACAGGGCGACGGCCTCGGCCACGGCATGGGAACCTTCGCATTGCTTAAGCATGGGCAGCCTCCAGGCGGCGCGCCGCGTCCATTTCGGCGCGAACGATCTCGTAGGCCTCGGTGGCGCCGGCGATGTTGCCGGCCGCGACCTTGCCCGAGAACTTGTCGTTGATGGCCATCACCACCGATTCGAGCTTGATGATGCCCGACACCGCGGCGAAGCCGCCCAGCAGCGGCACGTTGGGCATCGGCCGGCCGACGTGCTTGCGGCTCAGGTCGGTCGCCGCGACGGTGCATAGCCGGTCGTGCGGCCAGTCGCGCAGGAAATCGCCGAGGCCGAGTTCTTCGAAGCTCTTGTTGGTGTTGATCAGGATGTAGCCGCTTTTTTTCAGGCCGGCGAAGACATCGACCTGGTGCAGCAGGGTCGGATCCTGGATGATCAGCGCATCGGGCTCCATGATCGGTTCGCGCAGGCGGATTTCCTTGTCGGCGATGCGGCAGAAGGCCACCACCGGCGCGCCGGTGCGCTCCGAACCGAAACTGGGAAAGGCCTGCGCGTGGCGTCCTTCCTCGAAGGCCGCGATGGACAGCATCTCGGCCGCCGTGACGACGCCCTGACCGCCCCGGCCGTGAATTCGAACCTGGAACATGATTCCCCCTAGTGTTTGGCGAGCAAAGTGACTTTACGCCCTGCCGCGCCGAATGGGAATCATGGAAAACCCCTAGCTGAAGACCCGGCCTGCGCCCGACCGGTACAATTGCACCTTTAACCGCATCCAGGCCGACCCATGAAGCACATCACCGACGACGTTCGCATACGTGAAATCAAGGAACTCTCGCCTCCCGGCCACATCCTGCGCGAGTTTCCCACCACCGATGCCGCGGCCGAGACCACTTACCAGGCGCGCCAGGGCGTGCATCGCGTGCTGCACGGCGCCGACGGCCGGCTGGTCGTCGTTGTCGGGCCCTGTTCGATCCACGACTATGAGGCGGCGATGGAATATGCGCGCCGGCTGCGGCAGGAGACGGATCGCTTCGTCGACGACCTGCTGATCGTGATGCGGGTGTATTTCGAGAAACCGCGCACCACCGTGGGCTGGAAGGGCCTGATCAACGATCCGCGCATGGACGGCAGCTTCCGCATCAACGACGGCCTGCGTCTGGCGCGCAAGCTGCTGTGGGAAATCAACGAACTGGGCCTGCCCTGCGGCACCGAGTTCCTCGACACCATCACGCCGCAATACACCGCCGACCTGATCAGCTGGGGCGCGATCGGGGCGCGCACCACGGAATCGCAGGTGCATCGCGAACTGGCCTCCGGCCTGTCGTGCCCGGTCGGTTTCAAGAACGGCACCGACGGCAACATCCGCATCGCGGTGGATGCGATCAAGGCCGCGGCCAGTCCGCACCATTTCCTCTCGGTGACCAAGGCCGGCCATTCGGCCATCGTCTCGACCAACGGCAACGAGGATTGCCACGTCATCCTGCGCGGCGGCAAGGCGCCGAACTACGACGCCGCGGCGGTCGATGCGGCCTGCACCGAACTGGGCAAGGCCGGCCTCGCCGCGCGCGTCATGATCGATTTCTCGCATGCCAACAGCAGCAAGCAGTTCAAGCGCCAGATCGACGTGGCGCGCGACGTTGCGGCGCAAATGGCGGCCGGCGAAGACCGCATTTTCGGCGTCATGATCGAGTCGCACCTCAAGGAGGGCCGCCAGGATCTCAAGCCGGGCAAGCCGCTGGAGTACGGCGTGTCGGTCACCGATGCCTGCATCGGCTGGGAAGACACGCTGGCAACGCTCGAAATTCTGGCGACGGCAGTACAGGCGCGCCGCGTGGCTTTGGCCGAAAGATAAGCGCAGCACATGGCCGGCCGCCTGTTCGCCGCGCTGCTGGTCCTCACGCTGGCCTTCCGCTTCTGGCTGGCGGCCGCGTTTCCGATCAGCGGCGACGAGGCCTATTTCATCTGGTGGGGCTGGAACCCGGACTGGGGCTTCTACGACCATCCGCCGATGATCGGCTGGTGGCTGGCGGCACTCTCGCTGGCGAGCAAGGCCGAATGGTGGCTGCGCCTGCCGGTGATCCTGCAGCCGGTCCTGCTGGCGCTGGCGGTGCAGTGGTCACTGCCGAAGCTGGTGCCCGGCATCGGCGAAGAGCGCCGGCTGTGGGCTGCGGCGCTGGTGCTGCTGGCGCCGGTGAATGTCTGGAACGTGTTCATCACCACCGACACGCCGCTGATCTATTTCAGCGTGCTCTCCGGCCTGGCCTGGATCCGTGCGTCGCAGGACGATGCGCCAAGGTGGTATTTGGCGGCAGGCCTGCTGCTGGCCGGCGCGGTGCTCTCCAAGTATTTCGCGGCAATACTCGGCTTCGCCTACCTGGTCGATGTGCTGCGGCGGCGCAAGGCCGGCGCCTGGGCGGGGCTGGCCATCGCCTATGCCTGCACGCTGCCGGCGCTGGCGCTGATGGCCTGGTGGAACAGCGCCAACTGCTGGCCGAACTACATGTTCAACTTCGTCAATCGCCACGGCGATGCCGGCTGGTCGCTGAAGACGCCGCTGCTGTATGCCGTGACGCTGATCTATGTGCTGGGGCCGCCGGTGCTGTGGCTGGCGCTGAAAAATCGCCGTGCCACCAGCGCCGACTCTTCGGCATTGCCGGCGGCACTGGCGACCCTGGTCTGGGTTCCCTTTCTGCTGTTCGCCCTGCTCTCGCTGGTCAAGCAGATCGGCCTGCACTGGCTGCTGTCCTTCGTCCCCTTCGCGCTGATCTGGCTCAGCCTGCGCCTGACGCCAGCCAGCCTGCGCCGCCTCGGCCTGTTCTTCGCCGGCTTCGCCACGCTGCATGTCGCCGGCATCCTGGTGGTGTCGCGCATCCCGCTGGAAACCTGGCAGAAGACCCGGCTCTACGACGGCATCGTGCTGACCTTCGAGCATCAGGCGCTGGCGCGCGAACTGGAGCCGTACCGCAAGGACTGGGTGCTGGCGATGGACGGCTATTCGAATGCCGTGACCCTGGGCTACAACCTGCGCCAGTACGTGGTGGTGTTCGGCGAGGCCTCGAGCCATGCGCGTCACGACGATCTGATGACCGATTTCCGCGCGCTGGCCGGGCGCGACTTCCTGATCCTGAGGAAGTCGGCGCCGAACCTCGATGACTACCGCAAGTATTTCCGCGAGGTCAGCGTCGACAGCTTCGAAATCCGCGGCGCACGCTTCTGGCGGGTCAAGGGCGAGGGTTTCGACTATGCGGCCTATCGCGACGGGGTGCTGGCGACGGTGCGGCAGAAGTACTATGCGATTCCCGCCTGGCTGCCGCAAACTGCCTGCTATATGTGCGATCGATACTTTCCGGGTGAGACATGCCGCCGCTGATCCAGCTTTTGCGCCCGCACCAGTGGCTGAAGAACGGCTTCGTCTTCGTCGGCCTGCTGTTCGGCCATGCCTGGACCGATCCGCTCAGGCTCGGGCAGGCGCTGGCCGCCTTCGCCGCGTTCTGCCTGCTGGCCTCGGCCGTGTATGTGATGAACGACCTGATCGACCGCGAGCAGGATCGGCTGCATCCGAAAAAGAAGCGCCGGCCCTTGGCGGCCGGCAGCGTGAGCGTGACTGCCGCCGGCGTGCTGGCCGCCGTGCTGCTGCTGGCCGGCGGCAGCATCGCCTGGCTGTGGGCCGGCTCGGCGCCGTGGATCTTCCTCGCCTACGTGGTGCTCAACATCGCCTACAGCTTCGGCCTCAAGCATGTCGTGATTCTCGATGTGTTCATCATTGCCTCGGGTTTCATGCTGCGCATCCTCGCCGGTACGCTGGGCATCGGTATCGCCCCGTCGCAATGGCTGCTGTTGTGCGGCCTGATGCTGACCCTGTTCCTCGGCTTCGCCAAGCGCCGAGCCGAGCTCAATGCGCTGCTGACCGACAGCGCCGGCCACCGCCGCGTGCTGGAGCATTACACGGCGCCGATGCTGGACCAGTTCATCGGCATCGCCGCGGCCGGCACGGTGATTTCCTACGCGCTGTATACGGTCAGTGCCGAGACGGTGGCCCTGCACGGCACGCGCGGCCTGATTGCGACCGTGCCTTTCGTGCTCTACGGCATGCTGCGCTATCTATGGCGTCTGCATAGCCGCGGCGGCGGCGGCGATCCGGCGCAGGAGCTGCTGGGCGACCCACACCTGTTGCTGGCGACGGCGGGCTGGCTGTTGCTGGTATTGGCGCTGCTGGGTGGGGCTATAATGCCGCGGCCATGAGTGCGATCGACCAGATTCCCAATATCGAGTATCTCGGTGATGCCGTGCCCTTCGTCGGCCGCATCCGCGAGATCATCGAGGTCATCCAGCTGTTCGAGGACTTCGAACCGGACGAGCTCGAAGGCCTCGCCCGCTACATGCGCTGCTATCGGGCGCCGCTGGGCACCGAAATCATCCACGAGGGCGATGCCGGCGACTTCATGCTGCTGCTGCTCGACGGCAGCGTCGAGATCGTCAAGAAGGACGTGCGCGGTCTGGCGCAGATCATGGGGACCGCCGGGCCGGGCAAGACCCTGGGCGAAATGTCGCTGATCGACGGCGAACCGCGCTTCGCGAGTTGCGTCACTCTCGACACGGTCGAGGTTGCGGTGCTCGACCGCGAAAGCCTGTCGCGCATCATCGCCGAAGAACCGCGCATCGGCGTCAAGCTCATGATGGAATTGCTGATGCTGCTCAATCAGCGCCTGCGCAGCGTCAGCGCGCAGCTGATGGACTGCCTCGAAGCCCGCCGTTCGCGCATCCGTTAGCCGCGCATCCTCCCGCTACGCCACCGGGCGCAGCACGAACACCTGCGGATCGTCGCCATGCTCGAGCAGCACGGCGCACACCCGTGCCTGCCAGCACTCGCGGAACTCGGCCGCTTCCTGCGGCGTGGCGCTGTCGTTCAGGCACTTTTGCATCAGTTCGATGGTCTGCGGGGCGAAGGGCACCGACTGCAGCTGCGCCGAAACCTCGACGGCCCGGCCGGTATCGATGCGCGTAAAGCGAATTTCTTCGACGACGTCGGCGGAAAAATACAACAGCTTGCGCCGGTCGAAACGCCCGGCGAGGCCCTTGAAGCCGGTGTCATGGGTGGCGCCGGTGAGCAGGGTGACGACGCTGGCGATGACGCCGGTGACGCCGGAGAGTTGGTCCTGACGGAATTCGACGCGAATTCTGCCACGCTGCGGCAGGTTGTCCGGGTAGAGATGGGCCAGCGCCTTCAGCGTCATCCAGTAGGCGGCGGCTACGGTGGGGCAGGAGTGGCCGGCCAGCTTGACTGCATCAAGGTAGGCGTATTCGATGCGGCCGCCTTCGGCCGCGCCGAGGAACTCGGCCAGCGGGTCATATACGCTCAGGCGCCGCACCTGATCGTAAAAGGCCGGCGTCTGCACTACTGTTTCTTGATGAAGTCGATCACGATATTGCCCGGCTCGCGCTGGCGGTAGGTGATTTCCACGGCATCGCCGTAGCGTTGCGCCAGCTGGTCGAGCAGCGGCAGCGGGTCGTGGTCATTGACGAAGCGCATGGTTTCGCCGGCGCGCAGGGCATCCAGCGAGCCGAAAATCGCGGCGTGGCGAAAGCGCTTGGCGATGCCGCGGGCGTCGAAGGGATAGATCGAATCGGGGGAGAGATGAACATGCATGGCGTTTTACCTGTGGGTTAGGGTGAGCCCACTATGCATCGTCCCCACCGTTCAGAAATTGATGTAAATCAGTTATAAAACATAAACTTAAAACCATACTAAAAAAGTAGGCTTTAATTCCCCGAGAAGCTTGCGTGCGGATCAGGCGCCATGCGGCATTTACGCGTTGCGGCCTTTCTGCCACAGCACGTCGCCGCCGCCGGCGGCCTTGTTCAGCCAGCGGCCGAGGACGAACAGCAGGTCGGAAAGGCGATTGAGATACTGCCGACCGGCGTCGGACACCGGTTCTTCGGCGGCCAGCGCCACCGTCATGCGTTCGGCGCGGCGGCAGACGGTGCGCGCGAGATGCACGAGAGCCGCGGAACGGGTTCCGCCGGGCAGGATGAATTCCTTGAGCGGGCCGAGCTCGGCGTTGTAGCGGTCGATCGCGGCTTCGAGGCGGGCCGGCTGGGTGGCCTTGAGCAGTGTCGCGCCGGGAATGGACATTTCGCCGCCGAGGTCGAACAGGTCATGCTGGATGCCGGTAAACAGCTCGCGCACTTCATTCGGTAAATCTTCGCAGAGGATCACGCCAATCAGCGAGTTGAGTTCGTCGACGTCGCCCATGGCGGCTACGCGTGCGGAGTTCTTGGCGGTGCGCGAGCCGTCGCCGAGGCCGGTGGTGCCGGCGTCGCCGGTGCGGGTGTAGATTTTCGAGAGACGGTGTCCCATGGGGAATTCCTGTAGTCGGGGGGCGACCTCGATTATTGCAGAATTGCAGAAGCCTCCGTCAGGACTGCTTGGCTACCGCGTTGTCGATCTGCGGTGCGTCGGCACCGGAACGCACCACCAGCACGGCGCAATCGAGGCGGCCGATGATCTGATCGGCCGTGCCGCGGCCCAGGCTTTGCTGGTAGCCGATCACCACCAGGTCGGCACCTAGCTCATGCGCCGCTACTGGGATGGCCTGTTGTGGCGCCCCGTCGACGATCAGGCTGTCGCATTCGATGCCTTCGACGCGGATCCGGGCGGCCTTTAGAGCCAAGCCGTCGGCCGCGTTTTCGTGTTCCCTGTCGGTGCTCACTGCCGCCACCAGGGTCAGCGGGGTGCGCGTGGCCTTGGCAATCTGCCCGGCGATTTCAGCGATGCGATCGCTGTCCATCGATTCGTCGCAGGCGACCAGAATGCGCTGGCGCCACATCTGCGATTGCCAGCCGGCGATCAGTACGTGGCAGTGCGCCTGGTCGATGATCTGCTCGGCGACATCGCCGAGCAGGCGCTCCTTCAGGTCGCCGCGCGGCGGGCGGCGGCCGATGATCAGAATGTTGGTATCGGCTGACGTCGCGGCGGCGATCACTTCTTTCACCGCCTGCTTGCCGTGGCGCACGATCTCCTCGGCATCGACACCGGCCACCAGGGCCGCGCGGGTGACCACTGCTAGCCGGGCGCGGGCCATTTCCTCGTCCTCGGGCGTCGGCACCGAGGTCATAACGTCGAGGGTGACGCCGAAGCTCCGCGCCAGCGCGATGGCGATTTTCTGCGGCGCATGGCTGAACTCGCTGCCGTCGGTGGCGAGCAGCAGGCGCTGACGACGGAAGCCGTCGGGCAACAGCTTGCCGGTGCAGGGCTTGAAGATGCGCGTCTTGCAACTGCGGCAGATGTTCGGATCGAGCGTCCAGTACAGCGCGGCGGTGACGTCGGTCATCACCGGGAAAAAGGCCCCCTCGCCGATGTCAGCGGTGTAGCCGCCATGACGCAGGAACTGGTAGTTCGCCTGGTTCAGGCGGTAGAAGTACAGGCCGCCGCCCAGGCGCCGCCGCCGCCGCGCTTCCTGCGCCAGCACTTCGGCGCCGGCGATGTCGATGGTATTGAGGCTGGCCGCGGCGATCAGCACCGACTTCTGCTGCGGATTGTCCTCGTCGATCTGCTGCAGGGCCTGCTGCACGTAGCTGGCGGCGCCGAAATACGCCGAACCGTTGATGCGCACGATGCGCAGTTGCGGACATTCCGGCCGACCCTTGGCGCGGACGAAGTGGTAGGCACCTTCCTCCGGCGCCGGTACCAGCGGCACGATCTCCGGCTTCGAGGAGCGGTAGAGATACATCACCAGCGAGAGGAAGACGCCGATGAAAATGCCGGCTTCGAGGTTGAACAGCGTGCCGACCAGGGTCGCGGCGAGGATCGCCGACTCGGCCTTGCTGGTGTGCCAGATGTGGCCGATATGGTGGAAGTCGATCAGGCCCCAGGCCACCAGAAACAGGATGCCGCCCATCGCCGCGTTGGGCAGATAGGCGGCGAGCGGCGCCACCAGCAGCAACACCAGGATCAGGAATACCGTGGCGAACACCGAGGCCAGCGGCGTGCGCGCGCCGGCTTCGTAGTTGACTCCGCTGCGGTTGAAGGAACCGGACGAGGCGTAGGCCGAGAAGAAGGAACCGACGATGTTGGACAGGCCCTGGCCGATGAATTCCTGGTTGGCGTCGATGCGCTGTTCGGAGCGCACCGCGATGGCACGCGAAATGGATACGGCTTCGGTCAGCGCCAGCATGGTGATCACCAGCGCCGGGCCGAGGGTATGGCGCAGGGTGTCCAGCGAAAAATCCGGCAGCGACAGCGGCGGCAACTGGGCCGGCAGCGCACCGACGGTCCTGATGCCGGTGAGGTCCTGTCCCTGCCAGAGATTGAGGGCTTCCGCCACGATGCTGCCGACCACCATCGCCGCAATCATGTAGGGAAGCTTCTTCAGGTAGCGGCGGGCGAGGATGCCGGTGGCCAGTGTGACGCCGCCGACGCCGGTGACCCATGGGTTGATGTTGCCGGCCTGGACGATCAACTGGCGGATGATTTCGTAGAAGGGCGTGCCGCGCGGAATGTCGATGCCGAAGAAATTGCGCACCTGGCTGGCTGCGATCAGGACCGCCGCACCGGCGGTGAAGCCGATCACCACCGTATGCGAAATGAAATTCACCAGCGCGCCCATGCGCGCCAGGCCCAGCACCAGCTGGAACACGCCGACCAGGAAGGTCAGCGTCAGCACCAGGTTGATGTACTGCGCCGAGCCGGGCTCGGCCTGGTGCGACAGCGCGGCGAAGACCGCGATCGAGATCGCGGTGGTCGGCCCCGACACCAGATGCCAGCTGGATCCGAACAGCGCGCCGATCACGGCCGGAATCATCGCGGCATAGAGGCCGTATTGCGGCGGCAGGCCGGCGATGGTGGCGAAGGCAACGCCTTGCGGCAGCACGATGAGGGCGCCGCTGAAGCCGGCCAGCAGGTCGTCGCGCAGGGTGCGGCGCGTGACCATGTGCCACCAGAGCAGGAAAGGAAACAGTTTGCCCAGCGGGCCGGTAGGCGGTCTCATCGGTACGGGCGTCGGCGCAAGAGTGGCGGGCAGAGGCTGGGCAGAATTCATGAATATTAGCAGATTGTGATATGCAGATCGAGCCGGCATCATGCCGAAACCCCGAGCAGCCAGCCATGCTAGCCGGCGCTACGTGAAGCCAGCGTCAAGAAGCCTGAAAGCGCAGCGTTGCTGTGGTGCCTCGGCGGGGATCGCTGTGCAGCGCGATCTTCCAGCCGAGGCGTTCGCAGATGCGCTTGACCAGCGACAGCCCGATTCCCGCGCCGGCGCTTTCGGGGCCGCGGTAGTAGGGCTCGAACACGCGCTGCAGCGCTTCGTCGCCGATGCCGCTGCCGCTGTCACGGACGGTCAGCGATGCGGGGTCGAGAACGACCGCGATTTCACCGTCGCGCGTATGGGCTACGGCGTTGTGCACCAGGTTGGCGATGACGATGGCAAACAGGGCAGGCGCCACCTTGAGTTCGACGCCGGCCGGTCCTTGCAGGGTCAAGCTCGTGCCGCGGCCGGCGGCCAGCGGGCGGTAGCGCTCGACACAGGCGTGGGCGACGGCGTTTGCATCGCAACTGGCTTCGATGGTGGTTTCCTCCTCGCGCGCCAGCAGCAGCAGGGCGGCGATCAGTTCCGCCATTTCGTTGGCGGCCCGCTCGATGCGGGCCACGCGTTCGCGTTGTGCCGCGTCCAGGGCCGGATCCTCGGCGAGTACTTCGGCGGCGCCGCGGATGACGGCCAGCGGCGTGCGCAATTCGTGGCTGGCATCGGTTGCGAAACTGCGTTCGCGTTCGACGAAGGCCGCCAGCCGGGCCAGGTAGCGATCGAAGGCGCGTGCCAACTCGTCGATTTCGTCGCCGGCCGCCGCCGGAACGGCGGGCAGGCGCGGCGGGCTTTCGGGTGCGGCATCGGTCACCGCTCGCGCCAGTTCGGTGACCGGGGCGATCACGCGCCCGGCCAGCCACAGGCCGCCTACCGCGGCGAGCAGGGTCATCAAGGCCGCGCCGGCGATCAGGTAGCCGAGGAAGCGCTGCTGGCGGCGCTTCTGCCTTGCCTCGTCGAACAGGATCAGGTAGCGGCTGCCGTCCTGTTCGGCGACCGCCACGCGCCACGGGATGCCGTCGAGTTCGATTTCGTGCTGGCCGGGGGCCAGTGCGCGCAACTGCGGCGGCAGCTCGGAGCCGCCGGCATCCGGCGCCGCATAGTAGCCACGCAGGCTGGCCGTGGCCGGTGGCAGCGAAGCCGGATTGCGCGCGCGGCGCGCCATGTAGTCTTCCAGCTCGGCCTTCAGCGTCTGGTCCATCAGCCGTTGCGACACATCGAGAGTGGCGAACCAGATGCCGAGACAGAGCAGCAGGCTCAGCGCGGCGCCCAGCGCGGCGAAGCCGATCGCGACGCGCAGGCGCAGGCTAGGGCGGCGCATCATGCTCGCTGGCATCGTGTACGATAATTTGCCAGCCGAGTCCGCGCAGGGTGCGCAGCAGCGGCCGGTCGAAGGGCTTGTCGATCGCGGCGCGCAGCAGGTGCAGGTGGCTGCGCAGGGCGTCGGAATCGGGCGGTGAATCGCCCCAGATCGCATGCTCCATTTCCTCGCGGCCGAGCACGCGCGGCGAGGCGCGCAGCAGGATCTCGAGCATGCGCAGCGGGATCGGCGGCAGGGCGATGTCGCGGCCGCCGCGGCTGACGCGCAGCGTGGCGGAGTCGAAGCACAGGTCGGCGACACGCAACTCGCCTTGCGCCACGGCGGCCTGGGCGCGTCGTGCCAGGGCCTGGATGCGGGCGGCTACTTCGCGCAGGGCGAAGGGCTTGACCAGGTAGTCGTCGGCACCGGCTTCGAGGCCGGCGATCTTGTCGTCGAGCGTGTCGCGCGCCGTCAGCATCAGAATCGGCGTCGCCTTGCCGACCTCCTCGCGCAGACGACGGCATAGCGCCATGCCATCGAGTCCGGGCAGGATCAGGTCGAGCAGAATCACGTCGAAACTCTGGCTGCTGGCCAGGTGCAGTCCGGCGATGCCGTCGCCGGCCGCGTCGACCAGATTTCCCTTGGCCGTCAGGTAGTCGACCAGGTTGGCGGCGAGGTCGGGGTTGTCCTCGACGACGAGGATCTTCAACGGAGAAGTTTTCCGCGCCAGACTGGCGATGGGTGGCACAGGGCTCATGGCCCGATTATCCCGCAGTGGCGCGTAGTGACAAAGAGTCGGCGTTGGCGAGACGGCGACACGCTTAGAGTTTCACCGCCAGCACCGGACAGGCAGCGAAGCCGATCACGCGCTCGGCGACGCTGCCCATCAGCAGGCGGTCGAGGCCGGTGCGGCCGTGGGTGCCGATGACGATCAGGTCGGCGCCGGCCTTGCCTGCCTGGTCGAGGATCACCTGTTCGGGACGGCCCTCGGCGACGATGCCGGTGACCTGCACCGGCAGCCCGGCGAGGCTCGCCTTGGCGCGGTCGATGGCGCCGACGGCGTCGCGCCGGCGCTGTTCGTTGTGGCTGGCGAGCACGGCGGAGACCACGGTCAGCGGCAGCTGCCATTCCAGCGCGAGCTGGCCGGCAAGGCGCGCGGCGGCATCGCCGTGGCGCGAGCCGTCGCTGGCGACCAGGATGCCATGGCGCCAGTCGGTGGCGCCGCGCGGGGCCACCAGTACATTGCACGGTGCATGGCCGATCACGCGCGCCGTGGCGTCGCCGACCATGGCCCGCGCCAGGCCGCGCTTGCCGCGCCGGCCCATGACGATCAGATCGGCGCGGTCTTCGCTGGCCGCATCCACGATGCCGCGATATGGATCTTCCGCCTCGGCGATCACCACCTCGTGTTCGATGCCGGCGGCGGCTTGCACGGCGCCGGCGACATTGCGCCCGGCCTGGTCGAGCGCCACCTGTTCCAGCCCGGGCACGGTGCTGGCGTATTCGGGGTTATAGACGGCGATGCTGGCGATCAACAACCGGGCGTCGTTGCGCCGCGCCAGTGCCGCGGCGATGCGGATCGCACCCTCGCTGTATTCGGAGCCATCGGTGGCGAGCAGGATGCGGCGCCAGCCGCCGCCGCGCTCGAGGCCGCCCGCGGCCGGCGCGAAGGCCGCCATGCCCGCCGCCAGTTGCCGGGCGAAGTCGGCCTTGCGGTGTTCGGCGATGCCGCGCGTAAGCGAGGTCAGCACCGTTACCGCGCCGAGGATCAGCGCCACCGCCAGTACGCTGTCGCCCAGTGTCTTCAGCGTGGCGATGCTGCCGGGGTCGAGCGGCGCGATCATGCCCAGCTCGGACATGTAGCCCGGTATGTAGAACATCCGCGAGAACAGCACGGTGAGCATGATCACCGCCATCACCAGCTTGATCTGGTAGTCCTTGACGTAGGTGGTGCCGATGGCGCCGAGCTGGATGCCGAACAGCGAACCGAGCAGGATCAGCATCGAAAGACGCACGTCGACCGCGCCTTCAAGGCCGTAGAGGAAGGTGCCGCCGAGGCCCATGACGAAGGCGATCACCAGTTCGGTGCCGGAGGCGACCAGCGCCGGCACGCCGAGGATGTAGATCATGGCCGGCACGCCGATGAAGCCGCCGACGGCGATGGCCGAGGCCAGCAGGCCGGTGGCGAAGCCGATCGGGATCACGAACAGCAGCGAGACGCGGCCCTTGAGCGCATCGAAATGCATCATGGTGCCGGGGATGTCGATGGCGCGCACCCAGAGCGCCAGCGGCGGCACCACGTGCTCCTCGTCCGGCGGCGCGTGGCGCAGCTTGCGGTAGTCGCGCAGCACGAAGCCGCCGACGGCCGCCAGCACCACAATGAAAATCGCTGAGACGTAGAGGTCGGTGCCGACCTTGCCGAAAGCCCGGCTGATGCCGACCATCAGGTGCTTGCCGGCGAGCATGCCGGCTTCGGCGAAGAGGCCGAGGATCAGTCCGAGCTTGAGGTCTACCTGGCCGTACTTGTGGCGCTTGGCGGCGCCCACCAGCGCCTTGGGAAATTTGTGGCAGATGTTCGAGGCCACCGCCACCATGGCCGGTGCGCCCAGCGCCATCATGGCCGGCGTCAGGACGAAGGCGCCGCCGGAGCCGATGAAGCCCGAGACCATGCCGCCGATGAAGCCGATCAGCACCAGCAGAAACACCGTTGCGGCATTGAGTTCGATGAACTGGGTGGCTTCCATGACGGCGCTACTCCTTCGCTTCGGCGCGGGCGGCCGGCTTGAGACCCATCGCCTCCCAGAACAGGCCGGTGAAGGCGCCATGCACAATCGAAATGGCGAACGCGAGCAGGATCGGGATCAGCACATGCCACCAGACGCCGGGTTGCATGTGACCGCCCTTGGCCGCGCAGGACGTGGCGTCGGCTTTGTGATAGTAGAGCGTGGCGCCGCCCTGATCGACGATGCAGGCGTCGGGCGTGGTGTGCGCCAGGTACAGGATCAGGTCGGAATACCAGAACATCGCCGTGTACAGCGCCGCCGTGGCGACGCCCCAGAAGATGGTCTTGCCCCAATGGGCTTTATGCAGGTCCATGTTTGTTCCCCTTAAAGCAAACGGCGGCGGCTACGATGAGAAATATGCCCCGGACTTGGAGAAGTCCTTTTGAATTTAAGGTCTATTAGGGATGTCTAATATCACGGACTCCGTGAAGAGAGCGTCAAGGCGGGGGAGATGTTTGGCGCCGTGTCGCCGGCGCCGACTCTCGGGGTTGGCTTTGACCGTTGGCGCCATGCGCTATGCTGGGCGCTGAACAGGGACAGGACATGCGACGAGCGATCTTCTTTTCGCCGGGAGGATGGTGATGGGCAGCGAGGCCGGTGCTGCCACGGAATACTCGGCCTGGAATCCGGGCGTCGGCGCGGGCATACCTGCGGAGTTCAAGGCGCTTGAGACGATCCTTCGGCCGGAGTGCGCATTTACGGCTTGCGCCGAGATTGACGAGCTCGTCGCGCTGACCGGTTTGCCGCACGAAGAACTGACGCTGTTTCGGCCGCAGCGTCTGGCGCTGCATGAAATCATCATTCGCGTCACCGCCGATATCGCCGTTGCCGAAGGCGACGAGGAAGAGGATTTCGGGCGTAATTTCCGCCGCATTGCGACGAAGATCCGCAACGACTACGTGGTTCCGCACATCAACGAGGTTGAACAGGCCTACGCCGAACTCAGCCGGCACGCTGCTGACCTGGTGCGCAGGATTCTTGCGGAAACGCTGTTCGCGTCGCCGGCGGTAGTGACGCCGCCGGGTTGGCTCGGCCGCTGGCGCAAGAGCAAGCCTTCGGTGACGTCGTCCGAGCCGGCGGCCGAGCGCGAGTACCGCATCGTCGCGGGCTACAAGACGCTGGGACTGAGTACCAAAGATCCGTTGCGGCGCGCGGTGTACAAGAGCCTCTACCGGGTGCTCGGCGCGATTGCCGGCAAGCGCGGCCGCCTCGGTGCGGACCAGGACTTGCTGGCGAAGCTGGTCGTTCGCCACGTCAGCAACAGCCAGGGCAGCCAGCTGATCGGTCAGCTGATCGCACCCTTGGTCGACGCCGCGATCGAGCGGGAAGGATACGTCCGCGTGGCCACGCAGGCGGCGCCGGTGCTGATCAGCCTGAAGGGGGCCTCGGCGGCCGGCAAGAGCTCGCTGCGGCCGATGTTGAAACAGATCCTGAGCGAGCAGGGCATCGAAGCCGACGGCTATGCCACCATCAGCCCGGATGTCTGGCGGCGCCAGCTGCTCGACTATGAATCGCTGGGGCCGGCGCGCAAATATGCCGGCCACCTGACCAGCCGCGAACTGATGGTGATCGACGGCAAGCTCGATCGCTACATTCGCGACAAGGCCAACCGCCAGCGCGCCATTCCGCACCTGCTGGTCGACCGTTTCCGCTTCGACAGCTTTACCGCCGAGAAGGTGGCGCGGGTGCTGCACGACACCTACGCCCGCTATGTCGAAACCATGTACATGTACTTCATCATCACGCCGCCCGAGGAAACCGTCGAACGCGGCTGGCGGCGGGCGCTGGAGCGCGGCCGCTACAAGGCGGTCGAGGATTTCCTGGCGCACGGCGTGGAAGCCTGTCGCGGCATGCCCAAACTCCTGTTCAAGTGGCTGGCCAGTCCCAGGCCCGACTACCGCTATGTCTTCCTCGACAACCGCGTGCCGCGCGGCACCTTTCCGCGCACCATTGCGCGCGGCGACCGCAGCGGCATGGTGATCTATGACCCGCTGGCCTTGATCGACATCGAGCGCTACCAGAAAGTCAATATCCATGCCCGCACACCTGCCGAGTTGTACCCGCCGCCGTCCGAGATGGCGGTCGCCGCGAATTGCGGTTTCCTCAAGGAGTGCGTGCGGCGTATCGGAAGCGTGGACTTCGTCGATCGTGAATCCGGAAGCGCCTACCTGAGGGCGCGCCAGGGCAGCTTCGAGGTGCTCGACCCGACGCTACTGGCGCGGGTGCGGGAGGATGCCGAGCTTGCCGCCGCGCTGGACCAGGTCGCGCCCCAGGTGCGAGCGCCTGGCCAATAGTCGGAGCCGGCGCCACGGCGCGATATGCGCTCCTGATTGCGGAATAAAAACCTTGTTGTCCCCGGTGTAATAGGCGCTGCTAATATCTGACGCTTCGTCAAGAAAGCGTCAAGAACGGGTGTGAGCCGCAACCCGGACGCATCGAATGAATCCCGGGATATGAGCTTTCCGCCGCTGTTGCAACGCTTTCTGCCCTTTCTGCGCTGGTTTCCCTATGCGGGGACCACGCTGCGCGCCGACTTCATCGCCGGCCTCACCGTGGCGCTGGTGCTGGTGCCGCAGTCGATGGCCTACGCGCAGCTGGCCGGCCTGCCGGCCTATTACGGTCTCTATGCGGCTTTCCTGCCGGTGGCGGTGGCGGCGCTGTGGGGCTCGTCCAACCAGCTCGGCACCGGGCCGGTGGCGGTGGCCTCGCTGCTCACCGCGTCGTCGCTGACGCCGCTGGCGGCGGCGGGCTCGGAGGCCTTCGTCGCGCTGGCGGTCGTGCTGGCGCTGCTGGTCGGCATCATTCAGCTCGCGCTGGGCGCCTTCAAGCTCGGCGTGGTGGTGAACTTCCTTTCGCATCCGGTCATCGTCGGCTTCACCAACGCCGCGGCGATGATCATCGGCCTGTCCCAGGTGAACAAGCTGATGGGGGTGCCGATGGGTCGTTCCGAGTCCTTCGTCAGCGACATCGGGGGCGTCCTCAAGCTGGCCGGCGATACCCACCTGCCGACCCTGGCGATGGGCGTCGTTGCCATCGCCATCATGTGGGCGATCCGCAGGAAAGCGCCCCGGCTGCCCGGCGTGCTGATCGCGGTCGCGGTGACCACCGTGGTCTCCTGGCAGATCGGTTTCGAGCGCAATGCGACGGCGACGCCGCAACAGATCATGGAGCCGGAGGCGCAGACACTGCTGGCGGAATTCGCCCGCACCGAGACGCGCATCCGCGAGATCAACGAGCAGATCGCCGCCAAGTCGGCGGAGTTGAAGAAGCTGCATCAGGCGGGCAGCGAGCCGGCGCACGAGGCGGCGACCCTCAATTACGAAATCGAGTTGCTGCGCCTGCAATTGAAGGATCGCGAGGACGAGAACCGCCGCCGCAATCGCGCCGTGCGCAGCTTCGTCTTCGAACGCGTGCCCGGGACTGACGGGCAGGCGGCGCAATTCCATGCCCAGGGCAAGCTGCCGGCCGGCGCCCAGGGCGACGGCCAGGCCTGGCGCATCGTTCGCGCCGCCAGCGGCAGCCTCAAGCTGGCGGGTGGCGGCGAGGTGGTCGGCCAGGTGCCCGAGGGCCTGCCCTCGTTCAGCCTGCCGAAGTTTTCCTGGGACGCGATCGGCAGCCTGTTTGCGGCGGCGATCGTGATTTCGCTGGTCGGCTTCATGGAGGCGATATCCATCGCCAAGGCCATCGCCGCCAAGACCCGGCAGAAGATCGATCCCAACCAGGAGCTGATCGGCCAGGGGCTGGCCAACCTGGTCGGCAGCCTGACCCAGTCATTTCCCGTCTCGGGTTCCTTTTCGCGCTCGGCGGTGAATATCAATGCCGGCGCCAGGACCGGCATGTCGTCGGTGATTACCGCCGCTTTCGTGGTGCTGACCCTGCTGTTCCTGACCCCCTTGCTCTACCACCTGCCGCAGGCGGTGCTCGCCGCGGTGATCATCATGGCGGTGATCGGCCTGATCAACTTCGGCGCCATCAAGCATGCCTGGCAGGCCAACCGCCACGACGGCATCGCCTCGATCGTTACCTTCGTCGCCACGCTGGCCTTCGCCCCGCACCTGGACAAGGGCATCATGATCGGCGCCGGGCTCGCCATCCTGCTGTATCTATACCGCACCATGTCGCCGCGCGTGGCGATCCTCGGCCGCCATGCCGACGGCACCCTGCGCGACAGCCGGGTGCATAACCTGCCGCCGTCGCAGGTGGTGACCGCGGTGCGCTTCGACGGCAGGCTGTACTTCGCCAACGTGGCCTTCTTCGAGGACGCCATCCTCGAGGCGGTGGCCAACAATCCGCAGGCACCCTACCTGCTGATCGTCGGCGACGGCATCAACGAGCTCGACGCTTCCGGCGAGGAGGTGATCCACCACATCGTTGACCGACTGCGCGGCAACGGCACCGTGATGCTGTTCGCCGGCATGAAGAAGCAGGTGCTCGACGTGATGCGCGCCACCGGACTCTACGCCGCGATCGGCGAGGAAAATTTCTTCGGCACCGCGGAGCGCGGCCTGGAGTACATCTATTCGCGCGAGGAACATCGCGGCGCCGACGACGGCCTGCGTCCGCCATCGACCCCGGTGGCGGAGCAGCGATTTGGCTGATCCGGCAGATGCTGCATCGCATGAAGATGGAATCAGGCGGCGGGAGGCCGCCGGCAAAAGTCGGCGCCGGCGGCACGGTGACCGGGTCCGGCTGCTAAAATTCGCCTCGCCACTGTACAAAAAATGACCAGCTTCCTGCCCATCGACGCCCTGCTGATTGCTGCCTGCCTCTGGCTGGCAATCGGCCTGCTCGGGCTGGTCGCGCCGCGCAACACGCGCTTCATCAGCAAGACGTTGTTTCCCCTGGGCGCCGTGGTCGGCCTCGGCGTCGGCGCGGTGGCGCTAAATTCGCTCGGCGGCCAGGCGCAGACCGCGGTGCTGGTCGTCGGCCTGCCCGATCTGCCCTTCCACCTGCGTTTGGACAATCTGTCCGCCGTGTTCGCCGTGCTGCTCGGGTTCGTCCCGGCCGGCATTTCGATTTTCGCTGCCGGGTATTTCCGCAAGGGCGAAGGCACCGCGCCCGGCGTGCTGTGCCTGGAATACCATGTCTTCCTCGCCAGTATGCTGATGGTATTGCTGGCGGACGATGCCTATGCCTTCATGGTGGCCTGGGAAAGCATGGCGCTGGCGTCCTTCTTCCTGGTCACCACCGATCACCGCCACGAAGAAATCCGCCGCGCCGGCTTCCTCTACCTGCTGATCGCCCACATCGGCGCCATCGCCATCCTGCTTTGCTTCGGCGTGATGACTGGCGGTGCCGGCGATTACAGCTTCGCCGGCATGCGCGCCCAGCAGCTCTCGCCGTTCTGGACCTCGGCCGCCTTCCTGCTGGCGCTGGTCGGCTTCGGCGCCAAGGCCGGACTGGTGCCGCTGCATGTCTGGCTGCCGGAAGCGCACCCGGCCGCGCCCTCGCCGGTGTCGGCGATGATGAGTGGCGTGATGCTGAAGACCGCCATTTACGGCCTGCTGCGCGTGAGCTTCGACCTGGTGCATACGACGATCTGGTGGTGGGGCGTGGTCGCGCTGGTGGTCGGTCTGGTCACGGCACTGTTTGGCGTGCTCTACAGCACGGTGCAAAGCGACATGAAACGGTTGCTGGCCTATTCCTCGATCGAGAACATCGGCCTGATCGCGGTCGGCATCGGCCTGACCCTGATCTTCCATGCCTATCGCATGGAGGCGCTGGCGGCGCTGGCCATGACTGCCGTGCTCTACCACTGCCTGGCGCATTCGGCGTTCAAGAGCCTGCTGTTCCTGTGCACCGGTTCGGTGCTGCATGCCACCAGGGAGCGCAGCCTGGGCAAGCTTGGCGGGCTGATCCATCGCATGCCCTGGGTGGCCTGGCTGGCGCTGGCCGGGGTGATCGCCAGCGCCGGCCTGCCGCCGCTGTCGGGCTTCGTCTCGGAGTGGCTGCTGCTGCAAAGCTTCCTGTTCTCGCCGGGCCTGCCGCATCCCTGGCTCAACATGGTGGTACCGGTGGCGGCGGCGCTGGTGGCACTGGTCGCGGCGCTGGCCGGTTTCGCCATGGTCAAGTTCTACGGCATCATTTTCCTCGGCCAGATGCGCGAGCCGGGGCTCAAGGATGCCCACGACGCGGGCACCTGGGAAAAGCTCGGTCTGGTCTGGCTGGCGCTGATCACGCTGCTGCTGGGCATCCTGCCCTCGACCGTGATTGCGCGCATCGACGCGGCGACGCGCCAGCTGCTGGGCACCGGGCTGGCCGACAAGCTCAATGAGCAGGGCTGGTGGATGCTGGCGCCGATCTCGCCGGAGCGTGCCAGCTACGAGCCGATAATATTCCTCGTCACCATAACCGCGACGCTGCTGTTCGGCCGCTGGCTGGTGCGCCACCTGTATCACGGCCGGGTGCGCCGCACCAGTGCCTGGGACTGCGGCTATTACTTCCAGGGGCCGCGCGCGCAGGATACCGCGGAAGGTTTTTCGCAGCCGATCCGCCGCATCTTCGAGCCGATGTTCCGCATGCAGCGCCACTTTCCGACGGCGCGCGACACCCGGCCGTATTACAGCGTCAAGGTCGAGGACCACTTCTGGCACTGGCTCTACCTGCCGCTGGCGAAAACGGCGGGCAGGGTGTCGACCCTGATTGTCGCCCTGCAGGGCGGACGCATCGCCGTGTACCTGATGTATAGCTTCGTCACGCTGCTGGTGCTGCTCTTGGTGGCCAGGCCATGATAAGTATTTCCGGACTCTTCGGTCAGGCATTCGCCATCGTGCTGGCATTGGTGCTGGCGCCGCTCTTGTCGGGCTGGGTCGGGCAATGCCGCGCCTGGTTCCAGAGCCGTACCGCGCCGCCACTGCTGCTGCCCTACTACCAGCTGCAGAAGCTGTTCCACAAGGACGTGGTGCTGGCGCATGGCGCTTCGTCGCTGTTCCGCAGTGCGCCTTTCGTCGTCTTCGGTTGCATGGTGCTGGCCTGCGCCATCATTCCCAGCCTGTCGACCGACCTGCCGCTGGCGCCCGCCGCCGACGCTTTGGCGCTGGTCGGCGTGTTCGGCCTGGCGCGCATTTTCATCTCGCTGGCGGCGATGGACGTCGGCACCTCCTTCGGCAGCCTCGGCGGACGGCGCGAAATGCTGGTCGGCTTCCTCGCCGAGCCGGCCTTGCTGATGGTGATTTTCACGCTGGCCATGATCGCCCAATCGACCTCGCTGCCGATCATCGTCGACACACTGGCGCATCGCGACCTGGTGATCTATCCCAGCCTGGCCTTCGCCGGGATTGCCTTCACCTTCGTCTCCTTCGCCGAGAACGCCCGCGTGCCGGTGGACAACCCGGCCACCCACCTCGAACTGACCATGATCCACGAAGCCATGATCCTCGAATATTCGGGCCGTCATCTGGCGCTGATCGAGTGGGCCGCCAGCCTCAAGCTCTACGCCTATTCCTGCCTCGGTCTGGCGTTGTTCTTCCCCTGGGGCATCGCCGCCGGCGACAATTTTCTCGCTCTGCTGGCCGCGATTCCGTTGCTGCTGGTCAAACTGGCCATCGGCGGTTTTCTGCTTGCGACCATAGAGACCATCAACGCCAAGATGCGTATTTTCCGTGCGCCGGAATTCCTCGGCACCGCCTTCATGCTGGCGGTGCTCGGCCTGCTGGTGCGCATGCTGCTGGAAAGCAGGGTATGAATTCGGCGATTCCCTTTTCGGCCCAGCTGATCAACCTGTTCGCCGCGGTGATCCTGCTGCTGGCCTTCGCCATGTTGGCGCAGCGGCGCATGCCGGCCCTGGTCAACCTGTTCGCCCTGCAGGGTCTGACCCTGTGCCTGGCGACGCTGGTGGCGGCGGCGAGCACCGGCCAGGCGCACCTCTACTGGTCGGCGGGGCTGACCCTGGTGCTCAAGGCCCTGGTGCTGCCCTGGATCCTGCACCGCCTGATCCGCAAGCTCAACGTCAAGCGCGAAGTCGAAGCGCTGATCAACATCCCGACCACCATGCTGGTCGGCATCGTCCTGGTCATGGTCGCCTTCAACGTCGCGCTGCCGATCTCCGAACTGTCCCACACCATCACCCGCGGCACGCTCGGCATCGCCCTGGCGGTGGTGATGCTGGCCTTCCTGATGATGATCACGCGGCAGAAGGCCATCACCCAGGTGGTCGGCTTCCTGTCGATGGAAAACGGCCTGTTTCTCGCCGCCACCAGCGCCACCTACGGCATGCCGATGGTGGTCGAACTCGGCATCGCGCTCGACGTGCTGGTCGGCGTCATCATCCTCGGCGTGTTCTTCTTCCAGATCCGCGACCAGTTCGACAGCCTCGACATCCATCACATGGAACGGCTGAAGGACAACTGACGCCCATGGATTTCTTCGTCTTGATGCTCGTCATTCCTCTCGTCAGCGGTGCGCTGCTGACCGTGGTCGGCGAACGTGCCTGGGCGCCCAACCTCAACATCATCGCCAGCCTCGGCACCTTCGCCGCCGCCGCCGGCCTGACCGTCGAGATCGTCGCCAACGGGCCCCGCTTCGCTTTTGGCGAACAGTTCTTCATCGATTCGCTGAATGTCTTCTTCGTCGCGCTGACCGCTTTCGTCGGGCTGACCACCAGCATCTTCTCCGGCCCCTACATGAAGAACGAGCGCGAGCACGGCAAGCTCAGTGCGCCGCGCCTGCGGCTCTACAAGAGCATGTATCAGCTGTTCATGTTCACCATGCTGGCGGCGCTGACCACCAACAACCTCGGTCTGCTCTGGGTGGCGATGGAAGCCGCGACGCTGACCACGGTGCTGCTGGTCTCGCTCTACCGCACGCCGGCCAGCCTCGAAGCAGCATGGAAATATTTCATCCTCTGCGGCGTCGGCATCGCCCAGGCGCTGTTCGGCACCATCCTGCTCTACTTCGCCGCCGAGCGTGTGCTGGGCGAATCCGGCAACGCGCTGCTGTGGACCCACCTGATCGACGTCAAGGGCCAGCTCGAACCGAACATCATGGCCCTGTCCTTCATTTTCCTGCTGGTCGGCTATGGCACCAAGGTGGGCCTCGCGCCGCTGCACAACTGGCTGCCCGATGCCCATGCCGAGGGGCCGACGCCGGTCTCGGCGGTGCTCTCCGGCCTGCTGCTCAACGTCGCCCTGTACGCCATCCTGCGCTGCAAGGTATTGGCCGACGGCGCCATTCCGGGGGAATTTGCCGGCAAGCTGATGATCGGTTTCGGCCTGTTCACGCTGCTGGTCGCGGCCTTCTTCCTGTCGCGGCAGAAGGATGTCAAGCGCATGTTCGCCTACTCGTCGATCGAGCACATGGGCCTTATCACCTTCGCCTTCGGCATGGGCGGGCCGGTGGCCAATTTCGCCGGCCTGCTGCACATGACCATGCATTCGCTGACCAAGTCGGCGATCTTCTTCGCCGTCGGCCATGCCACGCAGAAGACCGGTACCCAGCTGATGGCCGATATCCGCGGCCTGATCAAGATCAATCCGCTGATCGGCTGGGGCATGATGCTGGGTACCCTGGCCATTCTCGGCATGCCGCCCTTCGGCGTCTTCGCCAGCGAGTTCATGATCCTGACCCATGCCATGAAGCACTTTCCGTGGGCCACGCCGATCCTGCTGCTGGCGCTCGGTGTGGCGTTTGCCGCGATCTTCGGCAAGGTGCAGCCGATGGTCTTCGGCGAGACCGAGGCGCGCCGCCTGCCGCACGCGCCCGCCATCACGCCGGTGTTCCTGCATCTGGGCATCGTGCTGATGCTCGGGCTCTACATTCCACCCTATCTGACGCGCTGGTTCCATGAAGCCGCGCGCATGCTCGGCTGATCATGATCTTTCACGCCGAACCCATCGAATTTGTCCGTCAGCCCGGCATCGGCGCGCCAGTGTGGCGCGGTCGCGCCGCCGACGGCGAGGACATGCTGCGCTTCGCGATTTCGGTCCATCGCCACCAGGGCCGCCTGGCCGCGCTGTGGGGCAGCGACGACAGGTTGCGCGATGGCGTTTACCGCCTGCATTGCGTGTTTGCCCTCGACGAAGGCTGGCTCTGGCTCAGCCTCGACCTGGCGGCCAGCGGCGACGAGTGCCCGGTCTATCCGGACCTGTCCGGCATTTTCCCCGCCGCCAACCGCATGCAGCGCGCCGTGCGCGACCTGGTCGGCATTGCCAGCGACGGTAGCGACCAGCGCCCCTGGCTGCGCCACGGCGCCTGGCCGGCGGACTGGTATCCGCTGCGCCACGACGCGGTGCATGAAGTCGGCATGGGCGCCGGCTTCGAGAATCGTCCCAGCGATTACGACTTCGTCCAGGTCGGCGGCGAGGGCGCGCACGAAATTCCGGTCGGTCCCATACACGCCGGCATCATCGAGCCCGGCCATTTCCGCTTTTCCGTGGTCGGCGAGCGCGTCCTGCGCCTGGAGCAGCGGCTGGGCTACCAGCACAAGGGCGTCGAAAAGTTGTTCGTCGGCGCCGACATGGCGCACGGCGCCAAGCTGGTCGGCCGCGTGTCCGGCGATTCCACCTGCGCTTACGCCTGGGCCTATGCCGATGCGGTCGAGGCCGCCTGCGGCGTCGAAGTGCCGTCGCGGGCACTCTTGCTGCGCGCGCTGATGCTGGAGCGCGAGCGGATCGCCAATCATCTGGGAGATCTGGGCGCGCTGGGCAACGATGCCGCCTTTGCTTTCGGCCTGACCCAGTTCCTGCGCCTCAAGGAAGACTGGCTGCGCCTTAACGCGCAGATTTTCGGGCATCGCTTCATGATGGATCGCATCGTTCCCGGCGGCGTCGCCATTGACCTCGATGCGGCGGCGTTGGCCGCCATCGGCGAGCAGTGCGCTGTCATCGAAGCTTCGGTGAGGAAGTTGCGCGCAATTTACGACGAGCACCCCGGGCTGCAGGATCGCTTCGTCACCACCGGCGCCATCGATGCGGCGCTGGCGCGCGAACTGTCCTTGTCCGGCATGGCCGCCCGCGCCAGCGGCATGCTGCTCGACGGGCGCACCCATCGTCAGGACTATACGCCGCCGCCGCCCTACGCCGCGCTGGGCGTGCGTCCGGCCACCGACGAGCGCGGCGATGTCGCCGCGCGCGTGGCGGTGCGCTTCGACGAAGTTTTCGAGTCGCTGCGCCTGCTGCGCATGATCGCCGCGGGTATGGTCGCCGGCGCAACGCGGATTGAAATTGTTCCCGTACCCGGCGCCGGCGGCGTGGGCGTGGTCGAAGGCTGGCGCGGCGAGGTGCTGGTCGGTGTCGAGTTCGGGGCCGACGGCAGACTGGCCCGCGTGCATCCGCACGATCCTTCGTGGCAGGCCTGGCCGGCGCTGGAACACGCGGTGATGAAGGACATCGTTCCCGATTTTCCGCTGATCAACAAGTCCTTCAATCTTTCCTACAGCGGGGCCGATCTGTGATTCCCTTGCTCAGGCATATCTTCCGTACCGGCGTCCTGACCGAGCCGATGCCCGACGCCGAGGGCGGGCCGCAGCGCGAGATCGACCGGCTGCACGACGAGATACTGCGCGTGCTGGGCCGTGCGCTGACCATCCGCGAAGTCGATGCCGGTTCATGCAACGGCTGCGAACTGGAAATCCACGCGCTCAACAATCCCTACTACAACCTCGAAGGGCGCGGCATCAAGTTCGTCGCCAGCCCGCGCCACGCCGACATGCTGCTGGTCACCGGGCCGGTGACCAAGAACATGGAGAACGCGCTGCGCATCGCCTATGACTGCACGCCCGATCCCAAGCTGGTGGTGGCGGTGGGCGACTGCGGCTGCAACGGCGGCGTGTTCGGCGAGAGCTATGCGAGCTGCGGTGCGATCGAGAACGTGATCGGCGTCGACCTGCGGATTTCCGGCTGTCCGCCGACGCCGCTGGCACTGATGCAGGGCATCCTGGCGGCGGTGCGCAGCCGCAAGTAGTCCGCGCTCAGCACTGGCCCAGCGGCATTTGCGGAAGTCCGGTTTTGCTGGCAGCCGGACAACCCTGCGGAGGTTGGGTAACAGACCGGCTATTTGCCGCCGAAGAACCGCCGCAGCCAACCCGATTTCGTTGTCGTGGTTTGCGTAAGATTGTTCCCGCCGAGGCTGGCACGCACTGCCGGGCCGTAATCCATGTCCTCGCGCTTGATGTGATCCATCAGCCAGACAATCAGGGTGTTCTGCAAGTCGGTCGCGACGACTGCCGTGTCTTCATCCAGTTTGAAGCGCTGCCGGTATTCGCCGATGCGGCGGGCGAAGGCTTCATGCACCCGTTTGTGGGGTTCCAGAAACGGATAGCGCGCCTGCTCCATCAGCGCTTCTTCGACGCTGAAGTGCGACAGCGTGTAATCCACCAGTTCCTCGATGACCCGGGCGATGGCATCCTTGTCGCCCCGCATGCGCGCTTCGTGCAGCAGGTTGATGTATTCGACGATGCGCCGATGCTGGGCGTCGATGATTTCGATGCCCATGCTCAAATCGGGAGTCCAGTTCAATAATTGCTTCACTTCAGTCTTTCCCGGGCTTTGTTGTTCGGGGATACCCCGAACTTCCGCCTATTTCACATTGGGATAATGTTAAATATATGCCAATAGTAATATATTTGCCATATTTGTCGGCTGTTCTTTCCGAATGCCGGACTGCGCGCCGCAGGCCTCAGGGCAAAGCCGGGCTACCGACAGGAGTCGGCGCTGGCGCGACGGCGAAGCGGGGGCGAAGTCGCTCAGATCGGACGTTCCGGGTCCGCTACGTGGCAGGTGTCGAGCAAGGCTTCACGGCCGAGCGCAGCAATGTCAGTCACACCGCACAGCGCCAGGGCCACGCTGATTTCGCTGCGCATGGTCGCCAGCATGTGGGCGACCCCGGCTTCGCCGCCGGCGGCGACGGCATAGCCCCAGGCCCGACCGAGCATGCAGGCCCTGGCGCCCAGCGCCATTGCCTTGACTACATCCAGTCCGTTCCTGACGCCGCCGTCCATCAGGACTTCAAGCTTGTCGCCGACCGCGTCGACAATTCGGGGCAAGGCGTCGGCGCTGGCAGCGACGCTGTCCAGTTGCCGCCCGCCGTGATTGGAGACGACGATGCCGTCGGCGCCGGCCGACGCGGCCAGACGCGCATCCTCGACGTCGAGCACACCCTTGAGCAGGATCTTGCCCGGCCAGTTTTCGCGCACCCAGGCCAGATCCTGCCAGGTCACGCGCGGATCGAACTGGCTATCCACCCAGGCCTTGAACTGCGGCAGGCTGCTGGCATCGGGCACGGCCGCCGTCAGGTTGCCGAAGGTCAGCGGCTTGCCGCGGATGCCGACGTCGAGCAGCCAGCGCGGATGCGAGAGCAGGTCCCAGGCCTTGGTCAGTTTGCCGCCGAGCGACAGCGCGCCGCCCATGCCGTTGCGCACATCGCGGTAGCGCGCCCCCATCACGGCGAGATCCACCGTCAGCACCAGCACCGGGCAGCCGGCAGCCGATGCCCGCGCCAGCAGATCCCGGGCGTAGCCGCGGTCGCGCATGACGTAGAGCTGGTACCAGAAGGGCGCCGCGGTGGCGGCGCGCACCTCCTCGATCGAACAGATCGACACGGTCGATTCGCAGAACGGCACGCCGGCCTGCTCGGCGGCGCGTACGGCCTGCACTTCGGCGCGTCGCGCCATGACGCCGGCAATGCCGAGCGGGGCCAGCACCAGCGGCAGGGCGAGCTCCTGGCCCAGCACGCGGGTCGACAGGGTGAGCCGGGAGACGTCGCGCATGACGCGCTGGCGCAGGCGCAGGCGTGCGAAAGCTTGCCGGTTTGCGGCTGCCGTTACCTCGTCGTAGGCGGCACCATCGAGATAATCGAACAGATGGCGCGGCAGGCGCCGCCGCGCCAGTTCCCGATAGTCGCTTGCCGTGGCCGGGGTCAGTCCGAGTCCGCGAGTTTCAGGGTTCAAGGCGTTCTCCCGTATTTTTCCGCATCTTACCGCGGGGGTACTGCGGTTCGCGGCAGCTATCGGTTCAGGGCTGCCGCGGCAGCAGCTCTGGCGCGGCTTCATAGTGGATAACCAGGTCCAGCGTGCTCGCTACCGGCTTCGATCCCTCCAGCGCCGGCGCCAGTGAAGTCTGCCGGAAACGCTCCACCAGCCCGTCGTGCAGCTCCTTTGGCACCGGGTCGCTCTTGATCACGGTGACGCGATCCACCGTACCCCGTGCGCTCACATCGAGCCGCAGGGTGAGGCTGCCGGAAATTGTCACCGGTATCGTTTCCAGGACCGAAAGGTCCGGCGGTGCCAGAAAACGTGCTTTTTGCGTCAGATTGCCGGCGGCAGCAGTGTCAGGCGTGGCGGCAGTCGCGGGCGCTGTGGGCAAAGGCGCGGTGGCGGTGACTGGCGGCGCATCAGGGCGCTCCCTGTTGGGAAGAAATACTGTCAGTGTCACCGCCTTGCTGCTGCGCAGGCTGTTCGCAGCGCCCGATGCGAACAGCACGACAATGCAAAGGTGCAATGCCAGAGAAATGGCGAGCGGCCATGCCAGGCGCGCAAGCGGTCGATTGCTCAATCGAAAAGCCTGTGTTCGATGGCGTAACGGATCAGGTCGGCGTTGTTGCCGATGGCCAGCTTTTCCATCAGGTGAGTTTTGTGGGTGGTGACGGTTTTCGGACTCAGATGCAGCTGCTCGGCAATCTGGCTCAGCATCACGCCCTGCGCGATCAGCCGCAGTACCTGCCACTCACGCGGGCTCAGGCTCTGGTGCAATTCACCGCTGTCATGGGCGGCATTATCGAAGGCCAGCGATTCGGCGATCGTAGGGTCGATGAAGCGTTCGCCGGCGCCGACGCGGGTTACCGCCGTGAACAGGGTTTCCGGGCTCGAACCCTTGGTAATGTAGCCCGAGGCGCCGGCTTGCAATGCGCGGCGCACCGTCCCCGGCTCGTCGTGCATGCTCAGCACCAGGATCGGCAGATCGGGCCGCGCCTTGCGGGTCTGTTCGATGAGGCTGGTACCGGAAGCACCGGGCATGGTCAGATCGAGCATGATCAGGTCGGCGTCGTCGGCGCATGCAGCCGCAAGGGCTTCCGCGGCGTTGGTGGCCTCGCGCACCACTTCCATGCCGGCGAAAGAATGCAGCATCTGCCTGAGGCCGACGCGAAACAGCGTGTGGTCGTCGGCAATGATGATCCTGATCATGATGCGGTTGCGCTCCGTTCGGCCGGATCCGCTTGCAGCGGAACCTGCGGCAATGTGACAGAAAGACGCGTGCCGCCGCCAGGCTGGCTGTCGATCTCGAGCATACCGCCAAGCGAGGTGACGCGCTCCGAAATCCCGAGCAAGCCGAAATGCGTGGCGTGATCCACCCGTGCGGCGTCGAAACCTTTGCCGTCATCTTCCACCAGCAGGCGCATCTCTCCTTCGTGATGGCTGAGTGTGATGTGCACGCTGTGCGCTACCGCGTGGCGGACGATGTTGCTCAGGGATTCCTGGACGATGCGGAACAGCGCAATCGCATACGCGTCGTCGAGACGGTCGGCGGCCGGCGCAAATGAAATGCTGTAGCGAATTGCGGCCGGCCCGAGAACGCGTGCGGCCACCCATTCCACCGCCGCCGCGAGGCCCAGGTTGAGTGCTGCCGGGCGCAGATCGGAGGCGATCGCCTTGACGCTGCGATAGGCTTCGCCAATCATGGTTTCGATGTCGCGCGCGGCGTCGCGCGCGGCGGATGAATCGGCGGGCAAGCTGCGTTCGAGCAATTGCAGGTGCATGCGCGCGCTGGTCAGCACCTGGCCCAGCTCGTCGTGGAACTCGCGCGCCAGGCGGGCGCGCTCCTGCTCTATGCGCGCCTCGCGATGGCTCGCCAGCCGGCGCAATTCCTCGCGCGAACGTTCAAGGTCCTGCTGGGCCTGTTTCAATGCCGTGACGTCGAGCATCACGCCATGGATGGAGCGCGCGCCTCCGGCAGTGAATTCCGTGGTGGCGCGGATTTGCAGCCAGCGTGGGGACTTGGCCGCGAGCCGGCTGCGACCGATCCATTCGAAGTCGCGCAGCGGCGGCGTCGCAGCATCGCGCCAGGCCAGGCCGGGAATATCCTCGGGATGGATGCCGGCGAAAAAAACCTCCGGATTCGCCAGCATTTCCGCCGCCGTACCCGGCAGCAAGCGCGCCACGCCGTCGCTCATGGAACGAAACCGGGCTGGCGGGGCCGCCGTGTACTCGAACAAGGCCACCGGCAGCTGGCTCGACACCTGCCGCAGGCGGTCTTCCGAGGCGCGCAGCGCCAGTTCGGCCTGTCGCCGGCGCATTGCCAGCCCCTGCCGGCGTTGCCATGACCAGAATGCGAATGCCATCATCACGGCCAGCGTGATGCCGATCAGGATCATGGCTGAAAGGGTCAGCTGTCGCGACGATGCGACGGTGATATCCTCGGCGGCATGGGCGAGCGACACGGCGGGAAACTCCGGAACATGACTGTGACTGATTATAGTCAGGAGTCGATTCCGCGCCGGTCGATGCGAAAGTCGGTCCGAAGGCTGACGCTTGCTCGGCAAGGATCAGGTTTACCCTATGAAAAATCCGCTTTTGCTGATGGCGGAGCAGGGGCGGCGGGGGAATGATGCAGCTAAATCAATCAAGATGCGGTGCAAACCAATGAAATCCGCCGGACAGTCATGCCATCCAGGTGTTATCAGCCGTACCGGGCGGAGGGGTGGGGATGACGGTTTTTCGCTGATCGAACTAATAGTCGTGGTTGGCATTATCGGAATCCTTGCCGCGATCGCCATTCCCAACTACAACCAGTACCTGATCCGTGCCAACAAGGCCGCGGCCAAGGCAGTCCTCATGGAAGTGGCCAGCCGGCAGGAACAATACGTGATGACGGCGGGCAGCTACGGCACGCTGGCGCAACTAAATTACACGGTGCCTGACGAAGTCAGCAGGGTTTACACCGTCACCCTCACTACCGGCACCAACACCACCTCCACCGTGGTGGCACTGCGAGATTTGCCCACCTTCACCATCAGCGCCAGCGGCAAGGCCGGCACCATCCAGGAAGGCCAGCCGCCCACGCCGCTGTCGATCAATCAGTTCGGCCTCAAACTGCCGGTGTCGGAATGGTAACGGGCTGCCGCCGGGCGCACGGCTTCACGCTGATCGAACTGCTGGTCGTGATTGCGATAGGCGGCATTCTGATGGCCATTGGCGTTCCGAGCATCCAGACCCTGCTCAACAACCAGAAAATGAAAACGGCGACCTTCGATCTGGTGACCACGGCGATGCTGGCGAGAAGCGAGGCCATCAAGTGGAGCGGCGCATCGTCCTCGTCGATTTCGATCGTCGCGCCATCGAACAACTTCAGCAACGGCTGGTGCATCGTGTTCACCAGTGCCACCGACTGCAGCCTTTCCGCTCCCGACGACGGCGTAATGCAGATCATCAAGCCGACCCCGGGCGTTACCTATACGTATCAAGGTACCGCGGCGCCGATCGTCTTTACCCGCACCGGGCGCCTCGTCGGCGGCGTGCCGGTGACCTTGCTGGTCACCGATGACGACGCCTACGCCGCTCCGCGCTGCGTCACCTTCGACACCAATGGCAATGCCCGGGTTCGGGCCATGGCGGCGGGAACCACATCATGCACATGATCGATCGACAGACACGGCCGGCCCAGGGCGGGTTTTCGCTGCTCGAAGTCATCATCACCATGGCCATACTCGCGGTCGGCCTGCTCGGGCTGGCGGGCTTGCAGGCGCGGGCGCTGAATGCCGAAGTGGAGTCGTTCTCACGCGCCCAGGCCATGATGCTGGCCAACGAACTGGTCAATCGCATGGGTTCCAATCTGGCAGAGGTCAAGACCAGCACGTCCGCCGGCACGGGTTACAACCGGCAGGACGGCGGCGGCGTCAAGGAGATCTTCGGCGCCGGCTACAGCAATGACTGCATATCGGTGGCGAACAACACGCCTGCCTTGCAGGCAAGCTGTTGCGCGGCCAAGGCGACCATCGCGGCGCGCGACTTGTGCGAATGGGATCTTGCGCTGAAGGGCATCGGCGAGGCTGTCGGCACGAGCAAAGTGGGTGCGATGAGCGAGGCGCGCGCCTGCGTCTTCAATACCGGTACCGCGGGCGTTTTCCAGATCGACGTGGTCTGGCAGTCGCGCGACATCGGCGTCGTTTCCAGCGACAATTCTTGCGGCTCGGCCGCCATCACCACGCGCCGCAGCGGTGTCAGTCGCGTCCTTCGCGTGGCGGTTCTGAATGGAACCTGAGACATCATGAAGAACCCCCGTTACTTCCACGCGGTTCAGCGCGGATTCAGCCTGCCGGAACTGATAGTCGCGATGGGCATTGCCATGGTGTTGATGGCTGCACTGGCGGCTATTTTTGCCAGTTCGATCACCACCCGGGAGAAGATCGATCGCGAGGGACAGAAAATCGAGACGGCGCGCTATTCGCTGGATACCCTGGCGGAGGACATCCGGCTGGCCGGCTACTACGGCACCCTGGCGCCCTCGCTGCCCGGTCTCGCCCTGGCGAACGGCGCGACCCCGGCCGACTGGGTGTATGTCGATCCCTGCTCGACGGCCACCGGGGCGCTTCCCGGCTGGGATTCGACAGGCGTTTCGACGATTACCGCGCCGATGCCGATTTTTGGTTACGAAATGCATGGCGCGGGGGATTTGCCGCCGACGGCACTGCTGGATTGCATCGGTGCCTACAATCCCAGTACCAACGTGTCCCTGACCGGGGCGCCGGTTGCCGGCACCCCGCCCACCGGCGGAGCCTACAAACGGGGAACCGATGTTCTCGTCATCCGCCGCGTGAGCACCACGCCGCTGACCGTGGGCGGTGCAGGCTATGTTGCCGGCAATCCTTATCTGCAGGTATCCACCTGTCCCGAGGGGGTCGTCGATCCCCTGCCGCCGCAGCCACCCCCGTTCATTGCCAAAGCCACTGCCACCAGCGCCGATTTCAACATGCATCTGCTCGGCTGCACCCCGACCGTGGCCGGCCCGCTGGCGCCGGTGCGCAAGCTGATCACCCGGATCTATTTCATTTCGCAGTGCGACGACTGCTTCAACAACCTGGACAACAACGCGGCCACCATGGGCGACGGCATCCCGACGCTGAAAATGGTGGAATTGGGCATGGCGGGTGGCGCGCTCAGCATGATCAAGAATGTCCGGACCATAGCGCCGGGGGTCGAGAACATGCATTTTGAATTCGGCATCGATACCACCGACGACGGTTCGATCGATGTCTGGGTCGAATCCAACGACGACCCGCGCCAGACCGGCAGCACCGGCGATGCCGTGACCGGCATGCGGCTCGACGCCAACACCGAAAATCGCTGGGAGGACGTGACGGCCGTAAAGCTGTTCCTGCTGACCCGCGATCTTCTGCCCACCGCCGGCTACACCGACACCAAGTCTTATGTCATGGGCGGCCGGACCATAGGCGCAGCTGGCGACGCCTACCGCCGGCGTCCGATGTCCTCGATCATCAAGCTGGTCAACATGGCCGGCCGCAGGGAGGCGCCATGAGACACCTGGCTGGTCGTCAGCGCGGCATCGTGCTGATCCTGAGTCTGATCATGCTGATGGTATTGACGCTGATCGCCGTCTCGGCAATCCGCCTGTCTACCGTCAATCTGCGCACCGTGGCCAATGCTCAGGCGCGCACCGAGGCCATGTCGACGGCGCAGCGCACCATCGACCTGATCCTGTCTTCCAACTTCGCCGACAACATCGCCGGCACCGCGCAAACCCTGACGGTCAGCGAAGGCGGGAAAAGCTACACGGTAAAAGTCTGCCGACCCTGCCTGGTGCGCACCGTGCCGGTGCAGAACATTTCACTGGACATTTCCAAGACCGACGACAAGAAATGCCTGGACACGCTGACCAATCCCTATTCGGCCTGCGCCGACACGATCTGGCAGCTCAAGGCGGATTCTTCCTCGGGCTGGTTCGGCGCCAACATCTCGATTACCCAGGGCACCGGCATACGCATGGACAATGGCGCAGTGACTGCTTACGCCAACGACGCACAATACCGCTGCGCGACTCCGCAGCCAACTTGCACAGGAAGCTAGCCATCATGAAATCCAGATATCGCGGACTCCTCTGCGCCGCAGTTTTTGCCGGCGCGCTTCTCTCGCCGCAGCTGCGCGCCGACGACATCGACTTGTACACCGGCGGGCCGGCAGTCACCGGCGCCCAGGCCAACGTCCTGATCGTGCTCGACAACTCGACCAACTGGGCGGGAGCCAACGAAGGCTGGCCGGGCGGCATCAAGCAGGGCCAGGCGGAACTCGAGGCGCTGTCCGAAGTGATTTCGACGCTGGGCGACAGCATCAATGTCGGATTGCTGATGGCGGCGGGTTCCAATGGCGGTTACGTGCGCTTCGGCGTGCGCGAGATGACCGGCACCAACAAGGCCGCCATCAGCAGCATGCTCCGCACCATGGTCGCCAACTTCGGCGGTGACGGCGACAACGACGACAAGGTGAATAAGGCCTCCATCGTCTATGATCACATGCTGAACGCGGCCTACCGTTATTTCAACGGTTTCGCCCGTTTCGGCACCACCGACCTGCCCAGCGGGTCTCAAGCCGATCTGCGCGATTACGCAGGCAGCACCGTCAACGTCATCAAGATGCCGGCCGGCGCATTGCCCGGCAATTCACTGTCCAGCGCCACGGCGACCACCTACTCGCCGCCGAGCGCCGCCAACGGCGGCTGCAACAAGAACTTCATCATTTTCATCGGCAACGGTTACCCCAGCCAGACCGGAACAACCACCCAGCTTGCGGATGCGGCGGGACTGGCCGGTATCACCGATGCAGCGACGCTCGCCGCCATTACCGCGCCGATTGCCAACGGCAGCCCGCTGATCGCCGACGAGTGGTCGCGCTTCATGTACAACTACGGCGTCACGTCCACGGTGGATGACCCGAAGAGCACCAGCACCCCCAAGGCTAAGCTGATCAACAAGATCACTACCTACACCATCGACGTCTGCAAGGATTCCTGCGACGGGTCGACCGCACCGAAAACCGATGCGAACCGTGACCAGGCGATATTGCTCAAGAGCATGGCCAAGGTCGGCGGCGGCAAGTATTTCAAGTCCACCAGCAAGCAGGAAATCAAGAACGCCATGGCCCTGATCTTCGCCGAGATCCAGGCCGTCAATAGCGTGTTCGCCTCCGCCACGCTGCCGATTTCCGTCAATACCCAGGGCACCTACGAGAACCAGGTGTATATCGGCGTATTCCGTCCGGACGGCGGGGCCCGGCCGCGCTGGTTCGGCAACCTCAAGGAATACAAGTTCGGCCGTTACTGCGATGTCGATCGCAACGACAAGGTGGCGATCGACAATACCCGTGTTCTGGTCAATGGTTTCATTTCCGCGGTATTGACCGGCGATGCGACCGGGCCGGTGACCGGCACTTTCAGCGGCAACCTGACTGATGCCGCGGGAACGGTGACTGCCGTCAGCGGCACCGTCAGCGGCACCATCAGCGGTGCCGCCACGGGCTCCCTGGCGGCGACGCTGAGCACTTCTGCCGGCACCACGGTCAGTCCGGCAGCGGATCTCGGCAGCGGCACCATGACCGGCACGATCACCGGCACCGGCACCGGTAGCGGAACCTCCACCTTTACCGGATTATTGGTTGCAACCCCCTCGGTCTCCGGATCATTTACCGCCTATGACGAGCGTATCGGCGACGACGTGCCGGCGCCCAACTGTGGCACCGATGTCGCGGGCAAGATTCCCCTCAAGCTCTACATGGGCGACAAGAACGGTTACCGGGCGATCGACGAGGAGGGCAACACCGGCTTCATCGACCTTGCGGCCAAGAGCTACTGGACTTCGGCCTCGAATTTCTGGACAGCGACGCCGAATCCCGTCGCTGGCGCCAGCGACTCGCCGGACGGACCGGAAGTCGAGCGCGGCGCCGCCGCGCAGCGCTTGCGCACCGGCTGGGCGAAAACGGCGACCGCGCCGCATCCGGACGGGCGCAAGGTCTATACCTGCCTCGGCACCTGTCTTGCGGCAGGCGCATCGACCAGCGAGAAGACGCTGTCCAACAACCCCATGACCACCAGCAACAGCGAGGTCACGACGGCATTGGTGGCACCGGCCGGCTCGGCGACCATGGTCCAGCCCAATGGATTGGTACGTGTCGGCAACACGGTCACCGCGACCACGACCGCCGCGCACGGCTTTGCCGATGGCGCGACGGTGACCATCGCCGGCGCCACGCCTTCCGACTACAACGGCGCCAAGACCATTACCTATGTGGATGCCACGCATTTCACCTTCACGCTGAACGAGGCGCCGCTCGTCACGGACACGGCAACCGCGACCAGGCCCGGCGCCACGGTCAGCGTCACGAGCATTACCGTGTCCGGGACCACCGCTACCGTGACCACCGCGACAGACCATGGCTTGTCGGCCGCGAGTCCGACCAACGTCACCACGATCGCCAATGCGGCACAGTCTTTCCTGAACGGTTCCCAAACGGTGCTCACGGCGCCGGACGCGGTGACATTTACCTACTCGGTAACGCCACCGGCCAATCCGACCGCTTCGACGACCCACGGCAGCTCGACGGTTCTGGACCAGTCGGAGACCCATGCGTCGATTGACTATACGACCTCGGCCTGCAAAGCCGGCGCGGTGGCCGGTTGCTTCATCGTCACGTCAACCAACAATCTGGGCAACAAGTACTTGGCGGGCAATACCGTCGTGATTTCGGGAGCCGTGCCAACGGCCTACAACGGCAGCTGGACGATTTCGGCGGCCGGGTCCAGTTGCGTTGGCGTCGCCTCCGGCAACCAGACCAAGTTCTGCGTCACCCTGCCGGCGGTCGCGGCCGTGGTTTCGCCGGATCCCGGCACGGACAAGACGGCGACGCAGCCCGGCGTCACCTATCCGATCAGGATTACGCGGGCCTTGGGCAGCACCACCGCGACCGCCGTCACCTACACCGATGACACCCGCACCGAGTCCGTGGCGCATGTATACACCACGGCGGATACCATCAGCATCACCGGCGCCTCGCAAAGCCAATACAACCTGACGGGGCAGCCGCTGAGCGTCGGCGTTCCCGATGCGACCGCCTTCACCTTCGGCCCGGTTACCGTAACCCCGGTCACGCCGGCGACGGGAACCATCACCGCCACCACCGGCACGGGAATCGCCGGCCCCGACACGACCAACCTGATCCTGTGGACCCGCGGCAAGGACTTGTGGGAGGACGAAGACGCCAACAACTCGCTGACCAACGTGCGCGCCAGCATCCATGGCGACGTGCTGCACGCGCGGCCGGTGGTGGTGAACTATGGCAGCACCATCGGCATCGTCGGTTTCTATGGTGCCAACGACGGCTTCCTGCGCGCCATTCGCGGCGGCATCTCGAGCACCGACGGCGAGGAAAAGTGGGCCTTCATGCCCAGCGAGTTCATGAACTACCCCAAGCTGGCGCGGCTGTACAAGAACAGCGAACTGATCCGCTATCCGAATTCGTCGTGCAGCATTTCGCCGGCGCCGACCGCCCGCAATTTCTTCTGGGACGGTCCGCTGGCCGCCTACCAGAGCCCGGACGGCACGGCGACCACGGCGCCGACCAAGACCTGGCTGTTCGCCACCATGCGCCGCGGCGGCCGGGCGCTGTACGCACTCGACGTGAGCAATCCCGATGCCCCGAAGTTCATGTGGCGCATCACCAATGCCACGTCCGGCTTCTCCGAACTGGGCCAAACCTGGTCGGAACCGAAGGTCACCAAACTCAAGGGCACGTTCACCCGTGCCAGCGGTACGGCCATCACCGATCCGGTGGTGCTGATTTTCGGCGCCGGCTACGATGCAGCGCAGGAAGACAGGCCGGCCGGCGCCTCGGTGACGCCAGGCATGGGACGCGGCGTGTTCGTGGTCGAGGCGGAAACCGGGCAGTTGATCCAGTTCCTGCAGCCCACTGACGGCGTCAAGAAGTACAGCTTTCCGGCCGACGTCAATGTGCTCGACCTGAATGCCGACGGCTTCGTCGATCGCATCTACGCCGGGGACACCAATGCCAACATCTTCCGCTTCGACACCGTGCAGACGGTCACCAATGTGGCCGACCCCGGCTACTGGAAGCGCTACCACATCGGCAAGGTAGGCGACATCGGCGACAATGGCGGCAGCGACGCGCGGAAATTCCTGTTCCAGCCGGAAATCCTGCCTTTCACGCACAACGGCGTGGTCAAGACCATGGTGCTGGTCGGCAGCGGCAATCGCGAGAAACCGCTGAACAATTTCCAGGCCGGCAACACTCCGGAAAGTCTCGAGTGCCCTGCCCTGTATACCGACTCCTATTATCCGGCATCATCCGCGGACAAGATCGAGGACCGCTTTTACGGCTTGCTCGATGCGGTGCAGTCGGGAGATGCCGAGCCGGGGACTCCAATCGTCGAGGGTGAACTGCAGCTGGTCAACGCCGTCAGCGGCACCCTGACCCCATTCAGCCTGACCAGCACCCAGCGCGGCTGGTACATCCACCTGCGCAACGATCCCGACGGCGCCGGCGTGCGCAACGAGGAGAAGGCGGTGAATTCGGCGCGGGTCGTTGCCGGCACGGTGTTCTTTGCCACCAACACGCCGATGACGCCCGATACTGCCGCCGGTGTCTGCACCAATCTGGGCGAGGCGCTGGGTTACGCGGTCGATCCCTTCACCGGCCTGCCGGCGCTCAACCGCGACGGTTCGACCAGCGGCGGTACGGCCACCTACACCGCCGCCGACTACGCCACCACGTTCGCCGGCGGCGGTCTGCCGCCGACGGTGACGGCCGGCGTGGTCACGATCGGCGGCACGCCTTATCGCTTCATCATCGGCAGCGGCGGTGAAACACTGACCTCGGCCTCGTCGATCGGCGGTGCGCGCAGCGTGATCAACCTGACGGGTACCCGCACCCGCCTGTTCTGGTCTTACGGCGCCGACGACTGAACAAAGGCTGCGTGCAAGACGCGGTTTTTCACGCCATGTCCCCGCCGATTTGTCGGGGACATGGCCCGCCGGAGGATGCCGTCTCCAACCTCCCGGTTGGAGACATATCCCACCAGGGGATACCGTCCCCGCCCTTCGGTTGGGGACATAAAAATTTTGGAATCGCGGCGGTCGTGGCATTGCTATGCTTGCCGCCATGTCGCAATGGCTGACCCTTTCCCGCGCCGCCCACATCCTCGGCGTCTCGCGCATGGCGCTGCAAAAGCGCATCCGCGAGGGCGAGCTGCCGTCCTTCGACGGCATGGTGACGGTCGATGACGTGCAGCGCGTCTGGCCGGAACTCGACCTGGAAGAGTCCGGCAGTTTTGAAAAGATCCGGGCGATACGCGAAGACGCCTTTGCCAGGCGCTTGCGCGAACGCGTGTTGCCGACCCAGGAAGCGCTGGCTCAGCGCCTGTTTGCCCAGGGGCAGGAACTCGCCGAACTGCAACGTACCCTGACGCGCTATCACAAGCTGTTCGATATGTTGCAGGCACGTCTCGCCGCGACGCCAGCGCCGACTTCCGGGGAGCTGGCGCGCCTGCTTGACGAGGGCCTGGCGCAGGCGCTGTCGGTACCGGCACCGGGCGAAGATGTGGCTGCCCTGGATGCTATGCTGCGCGTCATGTCGGCGCACGTTACGGTCAGGCCATCGGGTCACGAATTTTTCGTCGAAGGTGCGGAAACGCTGCTCAAGGCGGCGTTGCGCGCCGGTCTGACGCCCAATTACGGTTGCGGCAACGGCAATTGCGGACTGTGCAAGGCGCGTGTGGTGTCCGGCGAGGTCGCATCGGTGGCACCCTCCGATTACTGCTTGTCCGAGGTCGAAAAGGCCCAGAACCACGTCCTGATGTGCGTTTGCACCGCGCACAGTTCCGAACTGGCGCTGGAGGTGCTGGAGGCTGGCGCACCGGAAGACGTTCCGGAGCAGCGCATCGTGGCCAAGGTGCGCCGTATCGATGCACTGAATGCCGACGTGATGCGCTTGCATCTGCAGACGCCACGCAGTAACCGGCTGCGTTTTCTCGCCGGCCAGCGGGTTACCCTGGGCGTCCGCGCCAGCGTGGGCGATGGCAGCGATATTCATGGCGAATTTCCCGTGGCAAGCTGCCCCTGCGACGACCGCAACCTGATCTTTCATGTTTCACGCACCGACCACCGTACCGCCAGCGCCGACTTTTCAGCCTGCCTGTTCGATGACCGCATCAAGGTCGCCGACGATGTTTCGGTGTGGGGGCCATGGGGTACATTCGTGCTGGAGCAGGGCTCGGCGCGGCCGCTGGTGTTCATTGCCATCGACGAGGGCTTCGCCCCGATCAACAGCCTGATCGAACATGCGATTGCGGTGGATGCCGCCGAGTCGATCGCGCTGTACTGGGCCAGTTCGCAGCCGGGCGGCCAGTACCTGCCCAACCAGTGCCGCGCCTGGGCGGCGGCGCTCGACGAGTTCAGCTATCTGCCGCTGGCGGTCGATGACCTGCCCGCCGCGCTCGGCGCAAATGCCGCACTGGCGGCCAGCGATGTTTATCTGGCGGGTGCGGCACAGCAGGTCGAAACCTTGGCCGCGGCGCTGCTGGCTGCCGGTGTGCCCCCGCGTCAACTCCACGTCGAAGCCCTGTGAAACCATGAGCGAATCACCATGACCCAAGTCCGTCGCACGATTCCGATTCATCCCCAGGGCATCGAGCCCGAGCTCGATGCCTGTTCGTCGGCCGAGCCCTTCGCCCTGATGGTGCTGGGCGACAGCATGGAGCCGGAGTTCGTCGAGGGCGAGGTGATCCTGATCGAGCCGGAAGGCCTGGCGACCGATGGTTCCTTCGTCCTGGCGCAACTGAACGGAGAGTGGATCTTCCGCCAGTTGGTTCGCCATGGCGCAGGCTGGCGCCTGCAGGCCCTGAACCCGTCCTATCCCGCAGCGGATATTGCGGGCCTCGACGCGGTCAAAGGCGTCATCATCCAGAAATCCCGGCCCGGAACGCGCCGGGCCACCAAACGCTACGTGGAGTGAGCCTGTGCCCTATTACATCTATCGTGTGACCCCCGTCGGTCCGATCCAGCAACTCGCCAGGATCAGCCAGTTCGAGGTGTTCAAGGAAGCCTCGAACGAGGCCAAACGCCTGCGGCGCGAAACCGATCTCGGGCCTGGCGAGAAAATCAAGACCATCTTCGCCGAAAACGAACTGCAGGCCGAGGAATTGCTCAACGAGCCGCGCGGCGAAGACCCGATGACCGGAGAGGATTACTAATGCTCATCGTCATGCCAGACCACCCGTAGAGAATGAAACACGCAAAAAGCAAATTGAAGGCCCGCCCCTCCCATCCGCTGCGCGGCCCACGGCTGGCTTTGCACAGCCAGCCGGCTGCGGCGGCGCGACGCATGCGTCGCGAATTCCCGCCTCGCCCCCTCACGGGGAGGCTTCTGCTCAGCTCGCTTCGCTCGACTATCACCAGTCGCTCCGAACGAGCTATTTCACGGTAATCCGGTGGACGAGATCGCCTTCCGCAACATTCGGGGCGAGATCAACGGACTGCCCTGCGTTTTCGAACGGGCACTGCTGGCACGGCACGCGGTGTGCGGCCTGGCGGAGACGCACCAGCTCGCCGAACGGGAGAGCATTGCCTGCACGCTGCCGGCGGCGCACCAGGCGTGCACGAGGATGGCGGAGCTGCTGCGCGAAAAGTCGAGTTTCGCCCTGCATCTCGCCGCTCCCCAGCGCATCCTGCCGCATGCAATGGTGATGAAGATTCAGTGCGGCGGCCTCGATGGCCTCAGGGACCTGCTCGATGCCGCCGCGCTGGTGCCGAATGTGCGGCGTCTGGTGTGCCTCGCCGAGGAGCGCTACGGCGATCTCGGCGAGCTGCCGTTTTCCGAGATTGTGCAGGGCGTCGCGGCGTGGAAGGCGCGCCGCCGCCATCCTGGAGCGCCGCGATGATTTCCGACATGGCGGCGCTGGTGGATGCGGTGCAGACCAACTGCGACATCGCCGATGCGCGCCATGCGCGCGATGTCAGCTTGTGCACCTATCTGCTTGGCATGCGCGAGTTCTATCGCTGGGAGCATCAGCTGCCCTACGGTGTGTCGCCGCCGCGCGAGGACGTCGGACGCTGGATCGCGGAACGCGAATCGCGCTGGGATCTGCTGGCCGGGAAAGATTTCGTGGCGATTCCGGTCGCCGGCCGCGCCTTCGACGCCTTCGACGCCCGGCAGGTGAATGCGGCGCTGGCCGGCAGCGGGCTGGTGTACGGCGCCGGGGTCGGGCGCTTTCACAAACCGCACTTCTTCCTTGGCCAGCTCGACCGGGAGGAGCAGCGCGGCGAAGCGCATCTGCTGGTCTGCGGTTGCGAGTACGCGCGCGATGTTTCGACGATTCCGGCGGCGTCGCAGGGCAGCACCCTGATCGTGCGCCGCGAGGCGCTGCGGCAGTGGCTGTGGGAGAAAGCCGAGGGCTGGAACGTCAAGCAGCAGGACGGTGCGCTGAAGTCGGCGCTGCTCGGTTACGGCTTCGACGTGGATCCGCAGGCGGCCATCGAGCGCATGACGACCGGCGAAATCGAAACCCTGGTGCTGCACGAGGAAGGCGAATTCGCCGCCGGCCGCCTGTTGGGCAAGGACTGGGCCGAAAAACTCGAAGGCTTCACGGGCAAGCGCGCCGAACTGCTGGCGCGCGCCGTGCGCGACAACCTCGCGGATTGCCTGGTGACGCTACCGGGCCTGCTGCAGCGGGACACGACCGATTCGCTGCACTTCTGGTTTTCGACCTTCGACGGCCTGCGCCGGGAACTGTTCCCGAGCCTGGTGCAGGCCTATGCCGCGGCGGTCGGCGCCGGCGACACGGCGCTGATCGCGGCCGCAGCCGCCGGCCGCACGCATTTCGCGGCGCTCGGCCGGCGCCTGCTGGAAATGGACGAGAGCGCCATCGAGGCGCTCTCCCATGAGGCCGGCACGATTGCCCTGTAGGCTGCCGTAGCGGTCGGTGCCGCTTACTCCTTGACGGCTTCGACGGCGATGCTGAGGCTGACTTCGTCGCTGACGTAGGGCACGTTCTTGCTCATGTTGAATTCAGAACGCTTGAGCTTGGCCACGGCGTTGGCGCCGATGGCGTCCTTCTTCAGCATCGGGTGCGGCATGGAATGGAAGTTGGTCACGGTCAGGGTCACCGGCTTGGTCACGCCCTTGATGGTCAGGTTGCCATCGACGGCCACCGGCTTGTCGCCGTCGAACTTGACCGCGGTCGACTTGAAGGTGATGGTCGGGAATTTTTCGGTATGGAAGAAGTCCTCGCCCTGGATGTGGCCGTTGAACAGCGCGTAGCCGGTGTTGACCGATTTGGCGTCGATGGTCACATCCACCGAGCCGGTTTTGGCCGCGCGGTCGAGCACGATCTTGCCGCTGGTCTTGTCGAAGCGGTGCTGCTGGAAGGAGTAGCCGAGGTGGTTGTATTCGAAGCGCGGCAGGGTATGGCTGGCGTCGATGTTGAAGGTTTCGGGAGCGGCGCTGGCGGCAGCCGAGAATGCGGAAAGGGCGATGGCGAAGGCAAGCTTGTTCATGGGTATTCTCCTGGGGTGAAAAATCGGAATGCTACTTTGCCGCGGCCGCGGTGGCGACCAGGCGGAACTTGATCTGGATTTCGTTGGCAACGGTGCCGAAATCGGCCCAGATGCCGTCGCCGATACCGTAATCGGCGCGCTTCAGCACCAGGCTGCCGTCGAAACTGGCGCTGTTGCCCTGCTGGGTCACCGTGACCGGCGTGACCAAATCCAGGGTCTTGCCCTTGATGCTCATCTTGCCGGCGAGTTCCACGCGGTTGCCGCCGAGCGGCTTGACCGAGGTGGACACGAACTTGGCGATGGGGAAGGCCTTGGTGTTGAACCAGGCCTTGCCGGCCACCTCGTCGTTGGCGTCCTTCGATCCGGCATCGATACTGGCCAGGTCGATTTCGAGCTCTGCTTTCGCCGCGGCCGGCTTCGCCGGATCGAAGGCCAGCTTGCTGCGGAAGCTCTTGAACTGGCCTTCGACCGGCACGTTCATCTGCTTGTATACGAAGCTGAGCGAGCTCTTGTTGAGCTGCAACTGGTTGAACTCGACGGCGTGCGCGGCGGGCGCCAGCACGGCCAGCGCGCAGGCCAGGGCAAGGCCGGGGTGCAGTAATTTCATTTGATGCCTCCGAGGGTGTTGCGCAGAAAGGGCAGCATGCGCGCGAGTATGTCGTCGCGGTCGATGAAATGGTGTTTCAGCGCGGCGCCGAGATGGGCGAACACCAGGGCCGCCATGCTGTAGTTGAGCAGTTTGTGCATCTGTTGCAGCAGGTCGCCCAGTTCGGCGTTCTTGGTGAGCAGATCCGGCAGCGGCAGCACACCGAACCAGACCGTTTGAAAACCCTTGGCCGAGCTCATCAGCCAGCCGGAAAGCGGCACGACGATCATCAGCAGATACATCAGCACATGCGTTGCCGCGGCCAGCGAGCGCTGCCAGACCGGTACGCCGGCCGGCAGTTCGGGCGGCCGATGCAGCAGGCGCCAGCCCAGGCGCAGCACCACGCACAGAAAGATCGTCACGCCGGCCCACTTGTGCCACGAGTAGATCTTGAGTTTCTGCGGCGAGAGCGGCAAGTCGACCATGTACAGGCCGACCGAAAAGCTGCCGATGATGGCGAACGCGATCAGCCAGTGCAGGCCGATGGCGACACCGGTATAGCTGTGATCAGGACTGGGGACGGCGGGGCGGAAAGTCATGGGGGTGCATACGGCAGGCGCAAGATAAGCGCCGCACTTTACGCGCGGCGCCTCGGCGCGCAAAGATGGGCAAGCACAAATGATTGCTGCTTCAGCTGCAACAATGAGCCGGAACTTTCGACTTGCTGCCGCGTCGCGGCGAGCACTTTTCCGGTGCTCGACCATGCCGTCATCTGAGCTTGTCCGATGACATACCGTATCCGATACGACAGCATCCAGGCCATATAATCGTCCCATGCCACGCTTTGCCGCGAACCTTTCCTTCCTGTTCACCGAACATCCCTTTTTCGAGCGCTTCGCGGCGGCTCGGGCCGCCGGCTTCGCGGCGGTCGAGTTCCATTTTCCCTATGAGTACGATCGCGCGGCGCTGGCCGAAGTGGTGCTGACCTCCGGCGTCGAGGTGGTGCTGTTCAATCTGCCGGCCGGCGACTGGGCGGCGGGCGAGCGCGGCATCGCCTGCCATCCGCGGCGCATCGCGGAGTTTCAGGATGGCGTCGGCCTGGCCATCGAATACGCCCGGCTGCTGGGTTGCAGCCGGCTCAATTGCCTGGCCGGCATCGCACCGGGCGACATCAGCAACGCAAAGGCGCGCGAAACCCTGATCGAGAACCTGCGCTTTGCCGCGGCGGTGGCCAGGCGCGCCGACATCCAGCTGCTGCTGGAACCGCTCAACACGCGCGACACGCCGGGTTTTCTGGTCTCCACGTCGCGTGCCGGGCTGGAGGTGATCGCGGCGGCCGGCAGCGATAATCTGCGCCTGCAATACGACATCTACCATGCCCAGGTGATGGAAGGCGATCTGGCCCGCACGCTTGAGGAGCACCTGCCGCAGATCGGCCACGTCCAGCTCGCCGACAACCCCGGGCGGCATGAACCGGGCACCGGCGAAATCAACTTTCCCTTCCTGCTGCAGCACCTCGATCGCCTCGGCTACGCCGGCTGGATCGGTTGCGAATACAAGCCCAGCGCACGCAGCGAGGACAGCTTGGGTTGGCTGCAGGCCTGGCAATGATCTACCTGCACCAGCGTGCGCTGCTGCGCGATCTGTTCGACGCTGCGGTGGCCGCTGCCGATCCGGCACGCTGCCTGCCGGCTTGGCTACCCGCTGCACCCAGAGGCCGCACCGTGATAGTCGGCGCTGGCAAGGCGGCGGCGGCCATGGCACGGGCGGTCGAAGAGCACTGGCAAGGCGATCCGGCGCAGCTTTCCGGCATCGTCGTCACGCGTTATGGACACGGCGCGGCTACGCGGCGCATCGACGTCGTCGAAGCCTCGCATCCGGCACCGGACGAAGCCGGGCAGCGCGCTGCCGCACGCCTGTTGCAGGCGGTGGGCGGGCTTACCGCAGATGATCTGGTGCTGGTGCTGCTCTCGGGCGGCGGCTCGGCCCTGCTCGCGGCGCCGATGGCCGGCATCACGCTGGCCGAGAAGCGCGGCGTGACCAAGGCCTTGCTCGCCTGCGGCGCCAGCATCGGCGAGATCAACTGTGTCAGGAAACACCTGTCGGCGCTCAAGGGCGGCCGCCTGGCGCTGGCCGCCGCGCCGGCACGGGTGGTCACGCTGGCGATCTCCGACGTGCCGGGCGACGAGCTGTCGACCATCGCCTCCGGTCCGACCGTGCCCGACCCGACGAGCTGCGCCGATGCACTGGAAATCGTCGATCGCTACCGCATCGCACTGCCCGTCGCCGCGCGCGAGGCGCTGCAAACCGGCGCCGCGGAAACACCGAAGCCCGACCACCCGGGATTCGCCCGCTGCGAGTCGCATGTCATCGCCACGGCGCAAGGCTCGCTGGCGGCGGCGGCGCAGCTGGCGCGCGACCGGGGCGTGACGCCGCTGGTGCTGGGCGACGCCATCGAGGGCGAGGCGCGCGAGGTGGCACGTGCGCTGGGCGGCATTGCGCTGTCCTGCGCGGCGCACGGCCAGCCGCTGGCCGCGCCCTGCGTGCTGCTCTCCGGCGGCGAAACCACGGTGACGGTGAGAGGCGGCGGGCGCGGCGGGCGCAATGCAGAGTTTCTGCTCGGCCTGGCGCTGGCGCTGAACGGCCATGCACGCATCCATGCCATCGCTGCCGATACCGACGGCATCGACGGTTCCGAGGACAACGCCGGCGCGCTGCTGCTGCCGGATACGCCGACGCGCGCGGCGGCGGCAGGAATTGATTTGCGTGCGCGCCTGGCCGAGAATGATGCCTACGGCGTGTTCGCGGGCCTCGACGACCTGGTGGTCACCGGCCCGACACGTACCAATGTCAATGACTTCAGGGCGATCCTCATTGAATCCCATTGAACCGACGGAAGACCTGTCATGAACCAGCGAGAACACTCGGCCGATGCCGCGCAGGACTTTGCCGACACGGATTACCCGGCGCTGCTGGCAGAGCTGGCGCGCCTGCTGCCGGTGAATTCGCTGCTGCAGGTGACCGAGGATGTGAAGCCCTATGAATGCGATGGCCTGTCAGCCTATCGCCAGGTGCCGATGGCCGTCGCCCTGCCGGAAACCGAAGCGCAGGTGGTGGCGGCGATCAAGGCCTGCCGCGCCGCCGGGGCGCCGCTGGTGCCGCGCGGCGCCGGCACCGGGCTGTCGGCCGGTGCCCTGCCGCATCCGCAGGGCGTGGTGCTGTCCCTGGCCAAGATGAAGAAGATCCTGCACGTCGACCCCGTGGCGCGCGTTGCCGTGGTGCAGCCCGGCGTGCGCAACCTGGCCATCTCCGAGGCGGCCGCACCGCTGGGACTGTATTACGCGCCGGACCCGAGTTCGCAGATCGCCTGTTCGATCGGCGGCAACGTGGCCGAAAATTCCGGTGGCGTGCATTGCCTGAAATACGGTCTGACGCTGCACAACGTAATGCGCGTGCGCGCGGTGCTGATCACCGGCGAGATCGTCGAGTTCGGCAATCACGCCCTCGATGCGCCGGGCTACGACCTGCTGGCGTTGACCATCGGTTCCGAGGGCCTGCTGGCGATCGTCACCGAAGTCACGGTGAAGCTGGTGCCGAAGCCGGACCATGCCCAGGTCATCATTGCCAGCTTTGCCGACGTGATGACGGCAGGCAACGCGGTGGCAGACGTGATCGCCGCCGGCATCATCCCCGCCGGGCTGGAAATGATGGACAAGCCGGCCACCGCCGCAGTCGAGCCCTTCGTCAAGGCCGGCTACGACCTGACGGCGGCGGCGATCCTGCTTTGCGAATCCGATGGCACGGCGGAGGAAGTCGCCGAGGAAATCGGCCGCATGCAGGCCGTGCTCGAAGCCAGCGGCGCGACGAAGATCCGCGTTTCGCAGTCGGAGGCCGAGCGCCTGCTGTTCTGGGCCGGGCGCAAGGCCGCTTTCCCCGCCGCCGGCCGCATCTCGCCCGATTACTACTGCATGGACGGCACCATCCCGCGCAAGCGCCTCGGTGAAATGCTGATGGCGATTTACGGCATGGAGAAGAAGTACGGCCTGCGCTGCATCAACGTGTTCCATGCCGGCGACGGCAACATGCACCCGCTGATTCTGTACGACGCCAACGTGCCCGGCGAGCTGGAGCGGACCGAAGCCTTCGGCGCCGAAATCCTGCGCCTGTCGGTGCAGCTCGGCGGCACCATCACCGGCGAACACGGCGTCGGTTACGAGAAGATCAATTCCATGTGCGACCAGTTCTGCGCCGACGAAATCCGCGCCTTCCACGCGGTCAAGCGTGCCTTCGATCCGGAAGGTCTGCTCAATCCGGAGAAGGCCATCCCGACCCTGTATCGCTGCGCCGAATCGGGGCGCATGCACGTGCATGGAAAGGACGTTCCCTTCCCTGATCTGGAGCGGCTATGAGCGCAGACATGCTCGATGAGTTTCGCGCCCGCATTCTGGAACGCAAACCCTTGCGCCTGAAGGGCGGCGGCAGCAAGGACTTCTATGGCGGGCCGCTGGCCGGCGAGGTATTGCAGACCGGCGCCTACAGCGGCATTGTCAGCTACGAGCCGACCGAGCTGGTGATCTCCGCACGCTGCGGCACGCCGCTGGCCGAGCTGGAGTCGGCGCTGGCGGCACGGCGCCAGTTCCTCGCCTGCGAGCCGCCCCGCTTCGGCGCCGGCACAGTCGGTGGCGCCGTCGCCGCCGGGCTTTCCGGCCCGCGCCGGGCCAGCGCCGGCAGCCTGCGCGATTACGTCCTCGGCGTGAAGATCATGGACGGCGAGGGCCGCGTGCTCAAGTTCGGCGGCGAGGTGATCAAGAACGTGGCCGGTTTCGACGTCTCGCGCCTGATGACCGGCAGTCTCGGCACGCTGGGCCTGATCCTCGAGGTGTCGCTGAAGGTGATGCCGCTGCCGGTGGGCGATGCGACCCTGCGCTTCGAGATGCCGCAGGACAAGGCGCTCGATGCCATGAACCGCTGGGCCGGCCAGCCGCTGCCGCTGGTGGCGGGCAGCTGGCAGGACGGCGTGCTCACCGCGCAGTTGTCCGGCGCCCGGGCGGCAGTCGCCTCGGCTTGCCAGAAGCTTGGCGGCGAGCCGCTCGCCGCCGCGGCGGCGGATGAATTCTGGCGCGGGCTGCGCGAACAGAACGCCGCGTTTTTCGCCGGCGATCTTCCACTGTGGCGATTTTCCGTGCCCTCGGTCGCGGCGCCGCTGGAACTGCCCGGCGAGCAGTTGCTGGAGTGGGGCGGTGCGCAGCGCTGGCTGCGTGCCGACGCCGATGCCGGGCAACTGCGTGAAGTCGCCGTCCGCGCCGGCGGCCATGCGACCCTGTTCCGCGGCGGCGACAAATCGGGCGGCGTGTTCTCGCCCCTGCCGCCGGCGCTGATGGAAGTGCATCGCCGGCTCAAGCAGAGCTTCGATCCCTACGGCGTGTTCAATCCCGGCCGCCTCTATACGGAATTCTGATGGAAACCCATCTCGCCGATTTCATCCGTCATACCACCGCCGGTCGCGAAGCCGAGGAGATTCTGCGGCGTTGCGTGCATTGCGGCTTCTGTACGGCGACCTGCCCGACCTATCAACTGCTGGGCGACGAACTGGACGGACCGCGCGGCCGCATCTATCTGATCAAGCAGGTGCTGGAAGGCGCTACGCCGACCGAAAAGACCCGCCTGCACCTCGATCGCTGCCTCAGCTGCCGCTCCTGCGAGACCACCTGCCCCTCGGGTGTGCACTACTCGCGACTGCTCGACATCGGCCGCGAAGTGGTCGAGCGCATGGTGCCGCGCACGGGCAGCGATGCCTTGATGCGCGGCGCGCTGAAAACCCTGCTGCCGCGTGCCACCGTGTTCGGCGCCGCGATGAAGCTCGGCCAGTCGGTGCGCATGCTGCTGCCGGGCGCGCTGCGCGCCAAGGTGCCGCCGCTGTCCGCGGCCGGCCCGGTGCCGCAGCGCAGCCATGCGCGACAACTGATTGCGCTGGCCGGCTGCGTGCAGCCCTCGATGTATCCGAACGTGAATGGTGCGGCGCGGCGCGTGCTCGATCGCCTCGGCATCCGGATGGTCGAGGCGAAAGGCGCCGGCTGCTGCGGTGCGGTGCGCCTGCATCTGAACCAAGCCGAAGGCGCGCGCGACGACGCGCGGCGCAACATCGACGCCTGGTGGCCGCTGCTCGAAGCCGGTGCCGAAGGCCTGGTGATGACGGCCTCGGGTTGCGGCTCGCATGTGCTCGAATATGCCCATCTGCTGCAGGACGATCCCGACTACGCGCTGAAGGCGGCGCGCATCGTGCTGGCGACGCGCGACATCAGCGAAGTGGTCACGGCGGAGGCGGCCGCTCTCGCGCCGCTGCTGCAGGCCTGCGCGCCTTTGCCTGAGAGCGAGCGCCTGCTGGCCTTCCAGAACCCCTGCAGCCTGCAGCACGGGCTCAAGATTCGCGGCACCGTCGAATCATTGCTGAAGACCGCCGGCTATACGCTGACCGCGGTAGCCGACGCGCACCTGTGCTGCGGCTCGGCAGGCACCTACTCGGTGTTGCAGCCGGAACTCTCCAAGCGTCTGCAGGCCAACAAGATCGCTGCGCTGACCGCGGGCGGTCCGGCCGCCATCGCCAGTGCCAATGTCGGCTGCATGGGCCACCTGCAGGGCGCCACCGACCTGCCGGTCAGGCACTGGATCGAATTGCTCGACGCGCGCCTGTCGTCATGAGCGGCATCGGCCTCGACGCCAAGGCGCGCGACTGGCAGACCCTGCGCGCTTCCTTCCGCTGGCAGGTGCCGGCGCGGTACAACATCGCCGAGGCCTGCTGCGGGCGCTGGGCCGAGGACCGTACGCGCTTCGCCCTGTATTACGAGGATGAAGCGGGGCATACCGAGGCCTGGAGCTTCTGGGACGTGCAGCAGGCAGCCAACCGGCTCTCCAACGTGCTGGGCGCGATGGGCGTCATGGCCGGCGACCGCGTCGCCATCATCCTGCCGCAGCGGCCCGAAACCGGCATCGCCCACATGGCCTGCTACCAGATGGGCGCGATCGCCGTGCCGGTCTCGCACCTGTTCGGCGCCGACGCGCTCGAATTCCGCCTCTCGCACGCCGGCGTGCGCGTCGCGATCATCGACGAAGGCGGCCTGGAGAAGCTCGGCGCCGTGCGCGAGAAGCTGCCGGACTTGAAGCACGTGATCGGCGTCGGCGGCGCGCGCGAATCCTGGGTGCGCGAGTGGAGCACGCTGCTGCCGCTGGCCTCCTCGCGCTACACACCGCGCGACACGGCGGCCGACGATCCGGCCATGATCATCTACACCAGCGGCACCACGGGCAATCCCAAGGGCGCGCTGATCGCCCAGCGCAGCCTGATCGGCAACCTTTCGGGCTTCGTCTGCTCGCACGATTTCTATCCGCGGCGCGGTGACATGTTCTGGTCGCCGGCCGACTGGGCGTGGACCGGCGGCCTGTTCGACGCGCTGTTGCCGAGCTGGAATTTCGGCCAGCCCATCCTCGGTTATCGCGGTCGCTTCGATCCGGAAAAGGCTTTCTGGCTCATGGAAAAGTATGGCGTGAGGAACAGTTTCCTGTTCCCCACGGCACTGAAAATGATGATGAAGACGGTTCCGCAGCCCCGCGAGAAGTACGACCTCGGTTTGCGCAGCATCATGAGCGCCGGCGAGACGGTGGGCGAGGCGGTCTGCAACTGGGCGCAGCAGGCGCTGGGCGTGACGGTCAACGAAATGTACGGCCAGACCGAGATCAACTACATCGTCGGCAACTGCGCCACTGTGACGGCGCCCAAGCCCGGCGCCATGGGCCGCGGCTATCCCGGCCACCAACTGGGTGTGCTCGACGACGAGGGCAATCCGGTGGCGCCCGGCGAGATGGGCGAGGTCTGCGTGCAGCGCAGTTGCAATGGCGAGATGGACCCGGTGTTCATGCTCGGCTACTGGAACAATCCGCAGGCCACGGCCGAAAAATTCTTCGGCGGCGGCATCGATGACCCGCAGGCCTGGGGTCGCACCGGCGATCTGGCGAAAATGGACGAGGACGGCGTGCTCTGGTACCAGGGCCGCAGCGACGACATGTTCAAGAGCGCCGGCTACCGCATCGGCCCGGGCGAGATCGAGAACTGCCTGGTCAAGCATGCCGCGGTGGCCAATGCCGCCGTGATCGGCGTGCCCGACGAAACGCGCGGCACCGTGGTCAAGGCCTTCATCGTGTTGCAGGCCGGCGAGACGCCCTCGGCCGAACTCGAAGCATCGCTGCAGCAGCATGTGCGCAAGTATCTGGCGCCTTACGAGTATCCCAAAATCATCGAGTTCATCGACGCCCTGCCGATGACCACCACCGGCAAGGTGCAGCGACGGCTGCTGCGCGGGCGCTGAAAGTCGGCGCCCGCGGTACGGCGCCGACTTCCCCAAAACGATGGCTAATGCTTTGCATTGACACGACAATGCAATCGCATTACCATCTGCGGCATTGAACACGCTTTCCGGAGAGTGCCATGCCAGCTACCCTCGAAGTCGAATCCACGCTCACCGACCGCTACCAGACCACGGTCCCGGAAACTGTGCGCCGCGCCCTCAGGCTCGGCAAGCGCGACAAGATTCACTACAGCATCCGGCCCGATGGCGAGGTCGTGCTCACTCGTGCCCTTGCCGCCGACGATGATCCGGTGCTCGGGCAGTTCCTTGACTTTCTGGCGCGCGACATCGCCGGCCATCCCGAGCGGCTTCGGTCGGTCGATACCGGTCTCGTAAAGCGCATCCAGTCGCTGGTCGGGGGCGTCGAGGTCGATTTCGACATCCCGCTGTCGGCAGACGATGAATGAGCCGGGACCAGCCGACGCCCCTGGTTGTGGGCGGCTGGACGATCTTCGCCCATCCCCTGTTCCTCGATCAGCTTGAAGTACTGACCCGACAAGTCGAGACCCTCAAGCAAAAGGACCCGGTCGGTTTCGTCAAGAAGAACGCCACCAAGCGCCTGGTGGCCATCGCCAAGCTGGCATTCGAAGTAATTCCGCGGGATCCGGCGCGCTCCGATTATCGCCAGGGGAATACGCTCGGTGCCGAGCGCAAGCACTGGTTCCGCGCGAAGTTTTTTCAGCAGTACCGGTTGTTCTTCCGGTTCCATGCACCGAGCAAGATGATCGTTTACGCATGGGTAAACGATGAGGACACCGAACGCGCCTACGAGAGCAGCGACGACGCGTACCGGGTTTTCCGCAAGATGCTGGAAAGCGGCCATCCCCCTGACGACTGGGATAGCCTCCTGGCCGAGGCCCGGGCAGAATCCGGGCGGTTGCAGCAGGTTGCCGCAAAGTCCGCGGCAACTCAGCCTTGAGTTCGCCGGATCGTGGCGAAAAGCAGGCCGACAGAGCTGTTGGGTTGCCCGGCCGACCTCGTCACAAGGGTGGCTCGAAAGTCGGCGCTGGCGGCACGGCGCTTACCGGCCCAGGCTGAACGAAAGCTGGCGGTGATGGCGAATCGCCAGCAGGGAGATCGTCGTCCCGGTCAGCGCGTAAAGCATGAGGTAATCGCCGCTCAGGTATTCGCGTATCTCGGCGGCCGGATCGATGCGGCGCAGCCGCGTGCGCAGGCGCGCGATGCGAGTCCGTGCCTGTATCGATCCGCAAGTGCGGGTCAGGAAATCCCGTCCGAATCGTGGGTGCTGCTCCAGGTTGGGAATCACCGTTTGGAGCAGTTCGGCGAGAAGATCATCGTAGGCGTGCGGCGCGCCGCACTCCCGCCAGAAAGCCTCGATCGCGTCGAGATTGCGCTCGAAATTCGCCGTCAGTTCGACACGGAACTTCATCTCCGGCGCGTCGTGCTTCAGTCCGCCGAACGCTTCGCTCGTCGTTTCTTGAGCGCTGATCGTGCTTCGACGGTTCGGCCGGCGGCAATATCCTCCAGCCCTTTCTCGGCGTCGTCGATGAGCATCAGGTGAATGTGCTCGCGCTCCAGTCGATGGTAGTGGTCGAGCCGTGCGGCATCGACGAGGGCGACATAGCTTTCGCCGTTGCGCGTGATGATTTTTTCGCTGCCGGCCTTGACCTCGTCGGCAAGTTCGGAAAGGCGCGCGCGCGCCTGGGTAAGCGGAACGATATCCTTGGCGGCGAATCCCATGATCGGCTCCTTAATTTATTCTGTACAGAATAGTGGGCAGTATAACAGCGCACGATAGGCGCTTCGCCGTCCTGCCAGCGTCGACTTCTTCAATCCAATTTGAACCCGAGCCGGGCGGGTTGCGGGCATTGGCCGTGCAGCCAGAAACTACTCCAGCCAGCGCCTGCGCCAGAAGATGATGGAGAGCGTGGTCGCCACCGCCGCCATCATGCCGATGGCGACAAAGAATCCGGTTGGCCAGTCGAGCAGCGGCATGGTCCTGAAGTTCATGCCGAAGATGCCGGAGATCAGCGTCGCCGGCATGAAGATGATGGCGACCACGGTCAGCGCCCGGACTTCCTGGTTGACCCGGTTGCTGACCGCCGACAGGTAGATGTCGAGCATGCCGGCGATCACGTCGCGATTGGCCTCCAGTGACTCGATGGCGTGCACCGTGTGGTCGTAGATGTCGCGCAGGTAGGGGCGAGTCTCGGGGCGGAAGAAGCGGTCATCGGCGCGGGTCAGGCTGTTGATCACTTCGCGCAGCGGCCAGATCGAGCGGCGCAGGTTCAGCGTCTCCCGTTTCAGCTGATGCACGGTCTGCAGCGCGCCCGGCCGCGGGCGATCAAGCATCATGTCCTCGAGTTCCTCGGTGCGTTCGCCGATGTTTTCAAGAATCGTGAAGTAGCGGTCGACGATGACATCGAGCAGCGAATAGGCGAGGTAGTCGGCGCCGAGTTTGCGGATCTGGCCGCGGTTCTGGCGCAGGCGTTCGCGCACCGGGTCGAAGCGGCCGCTGGGGCGCTCCTGGAAGCTCAGCACGAAATTGGGGCCGAGGATCAGGCTGACCTGGTCCGAGTCGATCTGCTGGTTTTCGCTTTCGACTTCGAAGAAGCGCGCGACGATGAACAGGTAGTCGCCATAATCGTCGATCTTGGGCCGCTGGTTGGTGTTGAGGATGTCTTCCAGTACCAGCGGATGCAGCTTGAAGCGGCGCCCGATCTCGGCCATGACCTCCGGTTCGTGCAGGCCGTGCACGTTGAGCCAGAGCACCGGCAGTTGCGGCTGGTAGGTTTGCGATTCCGCCAGCGACCTGAACTGGTGCTCGGTCAGTTCGGCCTCGCCGTACTCGATCAGCGAGATGGCTGCCTGATCGGTCTTGCGTTCACCCAGGTGGATCAGCGCACCCGGCGCGAGGCCAACCTTGGCGGCTTGCGACACGCGCCTGGCGGCGCGCGGGCGATGGCGATTGGGCTTCTGGCTGGTCATGGCGGACGATCGAAAGATCGTTGATATCGATCAAATGGACTGATATGGATGGCGTATCATACCGGCGGCGCGACTCCTGCGTTGGCGAGAGCGTCCAATGTCGGGGTGAGAACGAAAACAACAGGCGCTCGTCGAGCGGGCTATCAATGGACATGCAAATGGGAGAATTATGGCACTAACAATTGGAGTTCCCCGGGAAACGCTGGCCGGTGAAAAGCGCGTCGCCACCGTTCCCGAGGTCGTGGAAAAGCTCATCAAGCTGGGCTTCAAGGTCGCCGTCGAATCCGGCGCCGGGGATGCGGCGAATTGCAGCGACGATGCCTATCGCGCCGCCGGCGCCGAAATCATCGCCGGTGCGCCGGCGCTCTGGGCGGCCGCCGACATCGTCTTCAAGATGGGCGTACCGACGACAGAGGAAGTCGGCTTGCTCCGCGAGGGCGGCACCCTGATCGGTTTCATCTGGCCGGCGCAGAACCCCGAACTGATGCAGCAGCTGGCGGCGAAGAAGGCCACCGTGCTGGCCATCGACTCGCTGCCGCGCACGCTCTCCCGCGCCCAGAAGATGGACGCCCTGACTTCCCAGGCCGGCGTCGCCGGCTACCGCGCGGTGATCGAGGCCGCCAACGCCTTCGGCCGCTTCTTCAACGGCCAGATCACCGCCGCCGGCAAGGTGCCGCCGGCCAAGGTGTTCATCGCCGGCGCCGGCGTCGCCGGCCTCGCGGCGATCGGTACGGCGGCCAGCCTGGGCGCCATCGTGCGCGCCAACGACACCCGCGCCGAGGTGGCCGACCAGGTCGTATCGCTGGGCGGCGAATTCGTCAAGGTCGATTACGAGGAGGAAGGTTCCGGCGGCGGCGGCTACGCCAAAGTCATGAGCGAGGGCTTCCAACAGGCCCAGCGCGAGATGTACGCCAAGCAGGCCCGGGAGGTGGACATCATCATCACCACCGCGCTGATCCCCGGCAAGCCCGCGCCGCGGCTGATCACCGCCGAGATGGTGCAGAGCATGAAGCCGGGCAGCGTGATCGTGGACATGGCGGCCGAGCGCGGCGGCAACTGCGAACTGACCGAGGCAGGAAAAACGGTGGTGAAGCACGGCGTGACCATCGTCGGCTATACCGACCTGGCCTCGCGCCTGGCCAAGCAGTCGTCGACGCTGTATGCCACCAACCTGTTCCGCCTCACCGAGGAACTGTGCAAGACCAAGGACGGCATCATCGACGTCAACATGGAAGACGAGGCGATCCGCGGCCTGACGGTGATCAAGGAAGGCAACATCACCTGGCCGCCCCCGCCGCCCAAGCCGTCCGCCGCGCCGCCCGCAGCCAAGCCGGCGGTCGTTGCGCCGCAGGCCAAAAAGGGCCACGGCCATGGCGCTGCGAGCGAACCGATGGCGGGCAACAAGCTGGCCATCATGTTCGGCGTTGCCGCCGCGCTGTTCTGGTTCGTCGGCGCCAATGCACCGGCGGCCTTCCTCGCCCACTTCACGGTCTTCGTGCTGGCCTGCTTCGTCGGCTACATGGTGGTGTGGAACGTGACGCCGGCGCTGCACACGCCGCTGATGAGCGTGACCAACGCGATCTCCAGCATCATCGCCATCGGCGCCCTGGTGCAGATCGCGCCGCCGCTGGCCGGCGGGCTGCCGCCCGACCAGTGGATACGCTGGCTGGCGGTGGGCGGCATCGTGCTCACGGCCGTCAATATGTTCGGCGGCTTCGCCGTGACCCAGCGCATGCTGGCCATGTTCCGCAAGTAGGAGACAGGAAAAAATGTCTGGAAATTTGGCAACCGTCTCCTACATCGGAGCAACCATCCTCTTCATTCTCAGCCTCGGCGGCTTGTCGAATCCCGAGACCTCGCGCCGCGGCAATCTGTTCGGCATGATCGGCATGGCCATCGCCGTGCTGGCCACGGTGTTCGGTCCGCGCGTGACGCCGGCCGGGATTCCCTGGATCATCGGCTCCATGGTGGTCGGCGGCGCCGTCGGCCTGTATGCCGCCAAGGTCGTCAAGATGACGCAAATGCCCGAGCTGGTCGCGCTGATGCACAGCCTGGTCGGCCTCGCCGCGTGCCTGGTCGGCTTCGCCAGCTACATCGACACCTCGGCGCCCCTGGCCGGTGCGGAAAAGACCATCCACGAGATCGAGATCTACGTCGGCATCCTGATCGGTGCGGTGACCTTTTCCGGTTCGCTGATCGCTTTCGGCAAGCTGTCGGGCAAGATCGGCGGCTCGCCGCTGCTGCTGCCCGCGCGCCACTGGATGAACCTGGTCGGCCTGCTGGTGGTGATCTGGTTCGGCGGCAAGTTCATCAGCGCCCACTCGATCGCCGACGGCATGACGCCGCTGATCGTGATGACCGTGATCGCCCTGCTGTTCGGCATTCACATGGTGATGGCGATCGGCGGCGCCGACATGCCGGTGGTGGTCTCGATGCTCAACAGCTACTCGGGCTGGGCCGCGGCGGCGACCGGCTTCATGCTCTCCAACGACCTGCTGATCGTGGTCGGCGCGCTGGTGGGTTCCTCCGGCGCGATCCTGTCCTACATCATGTGCCGGGCGATGAACCGCAACTTCATCAGCGTGATTGCCGGCGGTTTCGGCACCGGTGGCGGCACGTCGGCGCCCAAGGGCGACGCGGCGGCGCAACCGGCCGGTGAAGTGGTGCCCATCAGCGCCCTCGAAACCGCGGAACTGCTGAAGGACGCCAAGAGCGTGATCATCGTTCCCGGCTACGGCATGGCCGTGGCGCAGGCGCAGCACACGGTGTACGAAATTACCAAGCACCTGCGCGAGAAGGGCGTCAACATCCGCTTCGGCATCCATCCGGTAGCAGGGCGCATGCCCGGCCACATGAACGTGCTGCTGGCCGAAGCCAAGGTGCCCTACGACATCGTGATGGAAATGGACGAGCTCAACGACGACTTCCCGAGCACCGACGTGGCCATGGTGATCGGCGCCAACGACATCGTGAACCCGGCGGCGCAGGACGATCCGACCAGCCCCATCGCCGGCATGCCGGTGCTGGAAGTCTGGAAGGCCAAGACCTCGATCGTGATGAAGCGCTCGATGGCCTCGGGCTATGCCGGCGTGGACAATCCGCTGTTCTACAAGGAAAACAACCGCATGCTGTTCGGCGATGCGAAGAAGATGCTGGATGAGGTACTGGTGGCGCTGAAGACCTGATCGGCTGAACCCGCAGGACAAAAACGCCACGGCATGCCGTGGCGTTTTTTTTGTATCGGCAGGATGGCGGGGGATTAGCTAAGGCCAGCTACCGGCCACAAACGGTCACTCCCTCGTTCCAATTAGCCGCCATTCGGGTGGCCGCTTGTCACTGGAACCGGCCAGATAGGGCTATCATTTCCTCGTCGTTCCTGTGTGGGTCTATCAACAGCGGGGGGGGCACGATGAAGCCGGACGACTCGGGTATCGATCGCATTTCGCTGCGGTTTACGGACGCGAAGCTCGAGGCAGAGCACGCCTCCGAGCAGGCACTGAAGTCCCGGCGCCCTACAAGGGTTGCTTTGCTTGGCGCGGCCGGCCTGACGATCTTCATACTGACGCCCCTCGTATACATAGAGGCGTCGCATCCGGTGCAGGAGCATATGCCAAGGATCGTCGCCATGTCATTGGCAACGATTGCGCTCTGTTATGCGCTGACGCACCTCCAGGCATTCATAACTCGGCACCAGGCCCTGACGGCGGGCATGGCGTTGCTCATGTCCCTCGGCATGACTTACGCCGTTTCGCATTCACAAACACGGGAAGCGTCAGGATTTTTCCTAATAACGATTCACCTGTTCAGCATTTATGGCATCTTCAGCTTGCGATTTCCAGCGGCTACCGCCTGCGGTTGGGGAAGTCTGCTGATTTACATCGCGTACCTGCGCGGGCTGGGATATCTCCCCGAACATGCCGTCACCCGCCACGTGGGGGCGCTTTCACTGGCCAACCTGTGGGGAATGCTGATTTGCTACCAGATGGATCTGGCCGTCCGAAGGGCCTTTCTGGCGGTGCGCCGCCTCGCGACGGAACACGAGCGCTCGGACCAGTTGCTACTGAACATCCTGCCCGCCCCGGTGGCGATGGAACTGACCAGCACGGGTGCCGCCAAGCCAGCACGACACGAAGCCGCCACCCTTCTGTTTACTGATTTCAGCGGGTTTACCCAGGCTGCCTCGTCAATGCCGGCCGAACGGATGGTGGCCGAGCTCAATGACATCTTCTCGGCATTCGACGACATCTGCCGCGACTGCGGTATCGAGAAGATCAAGACCATCGGCGATGCCTACATGGCCGCGGCCGGCGTTCCTACTCCTGCCGCGGACCATGCGCAGCGCGCCATCGAAGCGGGATTACGCATGGCGTCCTTCATCGACCGGCGCAACCGGACCTCGGCGTTCAAATGGGGACTCCGGATTGGCATTCACAGCGGACCGGTTGTGGCCGGGGTGGTCGGCAAGCACAAGTACGCGTTCGACGTTTGGGGCGATACCGTGAATGTTGCCAGTCGAATGGAAAGCTCCGGCGTTCCCGGTCGGGTCAACATTTCGGCATACACCTTTGACCTGGCAGGCAGCCAGTTTGACTGTGAATATCGAGGCAAAGTCGACGCCAAGGGCAAGGGGCCGATCGACATGTACCTGGTGACTGCGGCCAAGTAAGTCGCCACTGAGCCTAACCTGGTTCACGAGGCGTCCCAATAGCAATGTAGCTTTAATCCGATGTATCGTCTTGGTGAAGGAACTTGCCAATGAAGGTCACGCTCGCTACCGTCGGTTCGCGCGGCGACGCACAGCCAATGTTCGCGCTTGCACAAGGCTTGATTAAGCGGGGGCATCAGGTACAAATGGCGGCATCCCCCAACTTTGCCGAATGGTCCGGACGCCTCGGGCTTCGCTTTACTCCAGTCGGTTGCGATATGCAGCGCTGGATGGCCGACAACCCGAAACTCATGACCGGCAAACCGCTGGAAGTTCGCCGGGGAATGCGGATTCTCTTCAGCGAGCAGCTTCCGGCGCAAATTGACGGTTTGATCGAGGCCGCCAAGGGAAGTGATGCGATCTTGTATAGCGGACTGGCTTTATCGTCAGCGTCCGTGGCGGAATACCTGAAGATTCCTGTCCTCGCATTGGCCTATTCGCCCTGCGTGATTCCTGGGCGCGGCCATCCACCGTCAATGGTGCCGTGGCAAAACCTCCCGCATTGGATTAACGCTCTGCTTTGGTCTTTGGTGATTCGCGCTGGCCGACGAACTACTGGAAAAGTCATCAACCAAACGCGCAAAAAGCTGGGGCTGGCGCCAGTCGAGATATACGACTTGCTATCTCGTAGAGTTCCATGGGTAGTGGCGGCGGACAGAGAGGTACTTCCGCCATCCCCGGAATGGGCGCAGCGCGTACCGTATGCGAATTTCCTTTTCTACGACGACGACAGGCCGTTGGATCCGGAACTGGACGAATGGCTTGGTGCCGGCGAGCCGCCAATTTTCGTGGGCTTCGGTAGCATGTCGGGAGACGCCATGGCACGCATCAAGCAAGTGCTGCAGGCGGCTCTCGTGTCCTCCGGGCAACGCGTGCTGGTGGGTTCCGGTTGGGGTGGTCTTGCTGACGAAGGCTTGCCGGCGGGATGGCGGTCAGTTGGCGATGTCCCGTATGCGCTGCTGTTTCCTCGAGTAGCTTCCGTGATACATCATGGCGGCGCGGGAACGATGGCGATGGCATTGCGAACTGGGGTGCCGCAGGTTGTCTTGCCTTTGATATTTGACCAGTATCACCATGCAGCACGTCTGCACCGTGCGGGTCTTGCACCGTTGGCTGAACCTCTGGAAAAGGTATCTGCCGCTGGCTTGCGTCGGGCCTTGGGTGAAGCGCTGACGATGGATCCGAGGCCACGGAAGGAGGTCGCCCAGAGGCTTTCGGACTCCGATGGCATCAGTCTGGTTGCGCAACTGCTGGAGAGGCTGGTAGAGGGCGAATCGGTACTGACACCCTATGCATGACCACAGGGTGTGAAGACTCTCGTAGTGCATCATCTGTACTAACGCGAACACTACTCCACAATCAACCGCACGTTAGGACTGCTCCACAGCAGTAACCAGCCGATCAATCATCGCGATGCTGAATGTCTCTTCGGGGCACGCAACCTGCCCGTTCAATTGGGTAGAATTTGATTCAGGCGGCAGGCTTGGGAGGCAAAATGAAAGAAATAGTCACGCAATCGATGTTTTATCCGCTGCCTAAGCCTTTGATGACTGTTGTCAACGGGGGCGTACTCGCAACGGACTCCGAGAAAGTCAAGGCGTGGAAGCGAGTGACCAATATGTGTCTCGTTCTGGCGCTTCCGCTCTTCGTAGTCGACGGATTAGTTGGCTATATTTACAAAGAACCCCGCCTGTTTTGGTTGGGTGTTCTTGCATGCGGAATTCATCTGGTCTGGCTAGGAACGATGCGATGGCTTCCAAACCGGTTTCCATTGTTTATTCGACTTTGCCTGTGGCAAAACGTCTTAGGACATGGCCTGATCTTCCCCATAGTGGCCGGCGGCGTGTTCAACGCCTGGTTTAATCAGCTATGGAGCCTCTTCATGCTTGCCTTTGGGGTGATGTTCTACCCACGCTGGGAAGCATGGCTAGTCTTTTTTGGTTGTGCTGTGTCTGCGATATTGGTGCTCTTATTTGTGCCATCAGTTGCGCCCTTGCCAGAACTACCCGGCATATGGAATAACGCAATTGCTACCATGAATTTTGTTAGCTTTGCCTACATGGTCTCGCTCGTACTGGATATAGCTAGCATAGAGAGGCAAACAACGCTTAACCAACTGGCAAACGAAAAGTCCCACGGGGATGCATTGCTTCGCAACATCCTACCGAGTCGTTTGGCAGATGAGTTGATCACTACGGGTGTTACTCTCCCCGCAAAACATGAAGAGACGTCTGTCATGTTTCTCGACATCGTGGGTTTCACGCAAATGTCCTCAACTATTCCACCCGACAGATTAGTTCGAGAACTTAATGAACTCTTTGCGGCATTTGACGATATGTGCGCTGAAGAAGGGGTCGAAAAGATCAAGACCATCGGCGATGCTTACATGGCGGCGGCTGGCGTCCCCGATGCGGCTCCTGACCACGCAGAACGATGTACTCGTTTAGCCTTACGTATCCTCGATTTCATAAAGCAACGCAACCAGAAGGTCGCATTGAAATGTGAAGTCCGAATAGGGATCCATTCTGGGCCGGTTGTTTCCGGGGTTGTGGGTAAGCGCAAGTACGCGTTCGACATCTGGGGAGATACAGTAAATATCGCATCTCGTATGGAGAGTGCCGGTCAAGCAGGAAAGATCAATGTATCTGCTTACACGTACGATCTTCTGATGTCAAAGTTCGCCGGTGAGCACCGTGGCAAGATTGAAATTAGAGGCAAGGGTGCTCAAGATATGTATTTCATCAGCCAGCTATTGCCTGCCTAAAAGGGTTTCATCCTTATTACGAATAAGGCGGCTACTTCCACTTTGGGTCGGCAAGAGCCAGACGATCAGGGGCGACACCGAACGGCAGGTATCCGAGTAAACCCGCCACCGGGTATGCCGTTGTCAGCAGGCGGCAGTTGTCTGAAAGAGACGGAGGCCAAGGGTTCGTGACTCTCCTCGCCTGAAAGGGAGCTACAGACTGATTGCTGACAGGCTCACGGCAGCCGATCCAAACGAGCCATCCGGTTCATCGCCGCATATACGACAGATACATGAATAAACCGGCCACTTTGATAACGACTATTGGCCCTTGGTAGATCAGT
>JAPTVL010000223.1 GCA_028065725.1 Betaproteobacteria bacterium | reverse complement strand
TGGAGTATTTCAAGCTCAAGATCTTCCAGATCAACACCAAGGACACTCCGTCGTTCCTCTATGCAACCATGCCAAGGACATCATGCCCACCCCGGATTTCTGCCGTAGGAAACCCGTGAACAGCCCATATTCGTGCGGAATCAGCACCCAGCCTTGATCACCGCCAACATAACGATACTGGCCGTCCGCACTTACTGGATTGCGTTTGAAGTCATCGAGTTCCTGTTGCACTTGCTGGGCGGATTTGCTGCCCGAACCGTGCGCCGGGTAGAATTTTGTCGCGCCTTCCGGCGTGCTGTGCATGACCGAGTCGGCCAACACCTGACCGGACAGGAGCAAACCGGCACAGAGAACGGGGATGGAAAGGGCTTGCTTGACGTTCATGATGGAACTCCTTCATTGATGTTTCGTTTCGCTGCTTCCGGCCATTGACCGATCAGGAAAGCGCCAGTCACGGCGACGCCCATCAGGGCGTTCATGTTCAATTGGCCGCGCCGCAATGCGGACAATCCCTTGCGATAAGTGGAGAATCCGGAGAAGGCAATGGCAGCCGCTGCCAACGCCATGCCCAGCCCCTTGAACAGCAGGGTATCGGGTGCAAAGAAATCCAACGCCTCGGCTCCGATGGCCAATGCCAGGGCGATCAAGGCCTTACTGATCTCGCCGAGACCTGATGGGACTTCGGTCTGTTCATGCTCAATGGGCAACACTTCAAAACCGAGCTGACGGATGGCCTGTAACGCACTTTTCTGGACGGACTGCTCGGCATCAATGGTCAGGGTCCGGGCAGCCAGTTCGAAGCGTAGCGACCGAATCCCATCGATGCCTGCTAGTGCCTTGCGAATATCGTTTTCTTCGTTCGGGCAGTCCATGGCGGGAATCCGAAAAACGCTCGATTTCCCTGAGGAGTGGGATACGGAGACACGCGGCGCATCCTGAGTGGAGGTCGTATCAGTCGTACAGCCACCTGAACACGCGCAGCGTTCAGGCTCATTGGATCGGTGCTTCTCGGCATGGGGGGGCATGGCAATCTCCTGTTCGTTGATGCCATTAAAAACCCTTGAGTCGCTACAAGGTCAAGCGGCTACAATGAAACGGTTCAAGGAGAAAAGCATGTTGGAGTTCCTGAAGATATTGGGCCTCTTCATCGTCACTGCACTGGCCGAAATCGTCGGTTGCTATTTGCCCTGGCTGGTGCTGACGCAGGGTCGCCCGCGTTGGCTTCTGATCCCGGCTGCCGTGTCACTTGCTCTGTTTGCCTGGCTGCTTACATTGCATCCAGGCGCCGCCGGTCGTATCTATGCTGCTTATGGCGGTGTCTATGTTGCGATCGCCTTGTTGTGGCTATGGCAGGTCGATGGAATTCCCCTAACACGTTGGGATCTGCTGGGCAGTGCCGTATGTCTCGGTGGCATGGCCATCATCGCGCTGCAGCCTGGCCGGTCGTAAGGATGACTGGAATGAAAATCGGCGAACTGGCGCGTTTAGCGGGAAGTAATGTGGAAACGATCCGCTACTACGAGCGGGAAGGACTGTTGCCGAAACCTGGGCGGAGCGAGGGAAATTACCGCATCTATGGGCCAATGCACCTGGAGCGACTGACCTTCATTCGGCACTGTCGTGGCTTGGACATGACACTTGACGAGATTCGGACGTTGTTGCACTTCAAGGAATCACCGGAGGAAAACTGCGGCGAGGTAAACCGCTTGCTCGATGAACACATCGGGCATGTCGTTCGTCGAATCGGTGAACTCCAAGCGCTGGAAAAACAACTCCTTGAGCTGCGCGGCCGTTGTCCAGATGAGCGTCAAGCCTCGACTTGCGGGATTCTTGAAGGCTTGTCGCAGTCAGGTATCAACGAGAAGCCGATGGAAAATCACATTCCTGGCGTGCACGGCACCGCCTTAAACCACCCCAAAGAACCAGAATGAGCCAGGTCGATCTCTACCTCGATGCGGCCGAACGGGCCAACACCCGACGCAGCTATGCGTCAGCCATCCAGCACTTCGAAGTCGAATGGGGAGGCTTGTTGCCGGCGACCATCGATTCAATTGCCCGCTATCTGGCGGCCTACGCCGAATTACTGGCGCTGAACACACTGAAGCACCGCCTCGCAGCACTGTCACGCTGGCATCAGGATCATGGCTTTCCCGACCCAACCAAAGCTCCGAAGATCCGGCAACTGTTGAAAGGTATACGAACGCTGCATCCGGCCCAGGAAAAACGGGCCAAGCCGCTGGAGCTTGAAATCCTGCGCGGTGTTACCCACTGGCTGACATCGGCCACGGCGGCGGCAGTCAGCCGGGGGGATTCGACCAATGCCCTGCGACACATGCGGGATCGAGCCCTGGTTCTCCTCGGATTCTGGCGCGGATTCCGCTCCGACGAACTGGCGAACCTTCGCATCGAATTTGTCGAGATCAAGCCGGGCGAGGGGTTGACCTGCTTCTTGCCCCGCAGCAAGGGGGATCGCAACCTGGAAGGCCGAAGCTACTCTTGCCCGGCATTGTCCCGGCTGTGCCCGGTCGAGGCAGTCGAAGACTGGCTGGCCTTGTCCAAACTGACGGTAGGCCCGCTATTCCGCAAGATTGACCGCTGGGGGCATCTGTCCGAGGCCGAACTGACCCCGAGCAGCATCATTCCCATGCTTCGAAAGTTGCTGAGCCAGGCAGGCGTGGCCGATGCCGAGGCCTTCAGCAGTCACTCGCTACGCCGTGGGTTTGCGCAGTGGGCGGGCATGAGCGGCTGGGATCTCCGCGAGTTGATGAATTACGTGGGCTGGCGTGACGTGAAGGCTGCGATGCGCTATCTGGATGGGGTCAGCATTGACCAGAAAGCGCGATTCGAGCAAGGACTGGATCGGGCGCTCCCGGAAAGATTGCCCGTTTCGACCCCGCAACTGCCGAATCTGCCCGAGGTCGCCCAAACCGCGATTGAGGTTTCCATCGACCTATCTGCCTTCAACGGTGGGCGCCGCAGTGTCGCCAGTGCCTTGCGGGATATGGCGAGTACCTGTCTTGCCCGATTTCAAGCACAACCGCTGGATCCGGACGGGCGTAGATATCAAATTTCCGTCCCGACGCCGTCGACCGATATCCTGGACGATCACCTCTACACATTGCTCGACGAACTCCATCGCATTGCCGACGCTCGTGAATGCTTTCTAGAGGCAGTCTGCCGCGACCCGGCTACCGGCAGGCACTGGGACTGATCCCGCATGACCCAGCTTCACGAGACCGCGTATCCCCGCCTGAAAGCAGACCCGTCGGCACAGGATCTCGACGAAATTTACACCCTGACGCCCGATGAAATTGCCTTCATCGACCAGACCGTCAAACGGCCGACGGCGCGTACCGCAGCCTTTCTCTACCTGAAGCTTTTTCAGCGACTGGGCTACTTCATCCGTCTCAAAGAGATACCAACCCTCATCCGACAGCACATCGTTGCCCAAACGGGATTTGCCCGGCCGCCGAGGCTGGACGAGCTGTTGCAGTTCGATCGATCAACCGGACGCGAGCGCTTGATCGAATCGCTGCGCCGCTACCTGAACGTTCGCCCCTTAAATCAGGAGAGCCGGGCGTGGCTGCAGCATATTGCCGAGACAGCAGCCGACAACCGCCACGTCGTGGCTGACATCATCAACGTGATGCTGGAGGAACTGGTCCATCATCGCTATGAATTGCCAGGCTTCACGGTCCTGGATCGATTGGCCATCCAGGCCCGCGAAAAGATTCACGAGGTCCATTTCGCGGGTATCGCCAACCAGCTCGATACCAAAGTCAAAGAACGGATCGACAGCCTGTTCAAGGTCAGCAAGGATGAATCCAGCACAACCTGGAACATGCTCAAGCGGGAACCGAAGAAACCAACCAACAAGGAAACCCGCTCCTACCTCCAGCACATCCGGCGCTTGCAATTACTGGTTGAACAATTGCCCCAACCGGATATTCCCATCCCCAAACTCAAGCAATATCGCTACATCGCCCGCTCCCTGAATGCCAGTGAGATGGCGGAACTGAAACCGCAGAAGCGTTATGCGCTGGCGGTCATTTATATCCGCTCGCAGTTTGCGCAGACGCTTGATGATGCAGCCGATCTGTTTGTCCGCATGCTTCAGAACCTGGACAATCAGGCACGCAACAAGTTGGGGGAGTACCAACAAGAACATCTGCAGCGTACGGATCGCCTGATCGGGCAATTGAAGGAGGTATTACTGGCTTATCAGATCAACGGCACCGACCATCAGCGCGTGGAAGCCATCGGCTCCAGCCTGATCGCCGACGTCGATGATTTGGTGGCCATCTGCGACGAACACATGGCCTATGCCGGTCGCAATCATCTGCCGTTCCTGGTTCAACCCTACAAGGCCGTGCGTGCCCAACTGCTCAACTGCATCGAAATCATCAACCCGCAGAGCAGCAGCGAGGACGACACGTTGATCCGGATGATGAAGGCGTTGCAGGGACTACGCAGCACACGGCACGAGGTCGTGCCGATTTCCCTGGTCGAGCTGGATGCAGAAGGGGATCTGCAATGGCTGCCTGCTGCTTGGCGCAAGCTGGTTGTGACGGAGCGCGCCGATGGGCGAATCGCCACGATCAATCGCCGCTACTTTGAACTGGCAGTCTTGTACGCCATTCGCGATGAGCTAAAGTCAGGCGACCTCTTCATCCCGCATGGCGAACGCTATGACGATTATCGCGAACAGTTGGTTGACGATGAAACCCTGAATCGCGAACTGACCGAATATGGCCAGGTGACAGGAGTCGAAACCGACCCCAGGGCCTTTACCCAAGCATTGAAGTCTACCCTGCTGGAAACTGCTGAAGCGGTCGATGCGGCCTTCCCGGAAAATGCCTACGCCGAGATCGTCGATGGCCGGCTGATCCTGAAAAAACCGCCGACCAGCGAACTCCCCCCCGGCATCCGCCAGATCGATCATCTGATCACGGAGCACATGGAAAACGTCAGCATCGTCGACGTGCTGATCGATACTGAACGCTGGCTGCAACTGCACAAGCTGTTCCGCCCCTTGATGGGTACCGAAAGCCGAATCGAAGAATTACGCCCAAGGGTGATCAGCACCCTGTTTTGTTACGGCTGCAACCTCGGGCCAACCCAGACGGCACGTTCGATTCGCGGAATGAGCCGAAAGCAAGTCGCTTGGCTCAACATCAAGTACGTCACGGAAGAAGCGCTGGAAAAAGCCATCGTCAAGGTCATCAATGCCTACAACAAGTTCGAATTGCCCAGCTACTGGGGCTCAGGAAAACACGCCTCGGCCGATGGCACGAAATGGAACCTCTACGAGCAGAACCTGATTTCCGAGCACCACATCCGTTACGGTGGCTATGGCGGTATTGGCTATTACCATGTCTCTGACAAGTTCATCGCGCTATTCAGCCACTTCATTTCCTGCGGCACATACGAGGGCACCCACATCCTCGACGGGCTGATGACCAACACCTCGGATATCCGGCCAGACACCATCCACGGCGACACACAAGCCCAGAGCTACACGGTCTTTGCCTTGTCGCATCTACTGGGAATCAAGCTGATGCCCCGTATCCGGGGTATCAAGGATCTGGTGTTCCATCGTCCGGAGAGCGACAAGAATTTTGCGCACATCGATCGTCTATTCTCGGACGACATCAACTGGCAAATGATCGAAACCCATTTGCCAGACATGCTGCGCGTGGCCATCTCCATCAAGCTCGGCAAAATCTCAGCATCGGCCATCCTGCGCCGACTGGGTACCTACAGCCGCAAGAACAAACTGTATTTCGCCTTTAAGGAACTGGGCAAGGTGATCCGAACCATGTTCTTGCTGAAATACGTGGGCGACGTTGAACTGCGCGGGCTGATCCATGCGGAAACCAACAAATCCGAACAGTTCAATGGCTTCGCGAAGAAGTTGTTCTTCGGCGGAGAAGGGGAGATCGCCGAGAACCTGCGTCATGAGCAACGCAAGGTGATCAAGTACAACCATCTTGTCGCCAATATGGTCATCCTGCACAACGTGGTGGGGATGAGCCGGGTATTGAAGCAACTACAGGCCGAGGGGGTGCTGATCAACCAGGAAGTCCTGGCTGGCTTGGCTCCATACCGTATGGAACACATCAATCGCTTTGGTGATTATGTTCTGGATTTCCGGAGAAAGGTTGAGGTGTTAGCGGATGGTTTTCGGATTCTCGAAGCTGAATCAGCGGCTTAGAGAAAAAACGGGGAATTTTTCATGATTCCCGGCCAACCCTCATGTTTCGTGCATGGGGTAAATCACAACAGACGCCCGGTGGTCCGGGGACGCGTTGAACTGAAGCCACGCGTTGGGTGCACGCTCAAGCTGGCGACCAAGGACGACAACGTCATCATCGAACGGCCGACCGATGCGGAGATACTTGCCGACCGGATCGAGCCGGCCCCCGGAGTCCTGGTGCCTTGTCCCCAACGTGGGCGCGGCGGTTGTGCTAGGCTTTGTTTTTACCTGTCGACGTAGCGGAAAGGAGATCAGCATGGCCATTGAATCCATGGTTGTCCTGGGCCTGGCCACCGCCTTTCTGGTTGGGATTGCCTGGTACGCCTCCCGCCATCGCAAGGATTGAAGGCGGCCGACGCATGACCGACCCCTGGCGTGACCCGCGATCCGGACAGCCGCTGGCCTGTCGGGTGATGCCCGAAGGAGACGGATTCGTCGCCCAGTGCCAGGCACCCGACGTGGCCAGCGACGGCGACACCGAGGCGGCGGCGCTGGCCCATCTGCGGGAGGCCCTCGAGCTGTACTTTGACGAGACGGTCGGCCCCAAATTCGCCACAGAATCCCCCTGAAAGACCCACCCCACCCTCCTCCTCGCCTTGACATAGCTTGATTAGTACTATAATCAGGCTATTATGATTTGATGAATTTTTACCGATTTCAAAAGTGATCTCCCCCGAAAACCCGCCTGCATCGCCCGGCAACCCGCGCCGGCTGGGCCTTCACCATCTCGCCCTGTTTCGCGGTCACCTCGACGGGCTGGACCTCGCCACCCTGGGCGAGCGCTACCTGGACACCGGCGCCGATCTCCCCAAAGCCAAAGCCACCCTGCGCTGGATCCACGACGCCCTGATCGCCGCCGCCCGCAAGGAGCGCCCGGGCCTCGTCAAGCTGCTGCGGATTCCGCCGGGCCGCATCGCCGTGGCGGATGACGCCACGCCGTCCCTCGCGGACTTCCAGGCGCAACACGATCCCCAGGGCTTCTACGATGAGCGTGAACTCATCGAGCAGTTCAAGACGGTCTATCCGGTCACCGATCCCGTCGCCGCGCGCCGGGCCCGCCGCAACCAGCGGCTGCGGCAACGCCTGCGCGAGGCCGTGGCCTGGCTCGAGGAACGCGTCGCGCAACCCCCGCGGCCCGGGGATTCGGTCTTCGCCTGGATTGACGAAGCCATCGCCGCGCGTCTGGCCACCGGTGGGGTCCACACCCTGAGCGATCTCGTCACCCGCATCCGGAAGAAGGGCACCCACTGGCACCGCGCCCTGCCCCAGATCGGCCCGGTCACCGCCCGCCGCCTGGAGCACTTTTTAACCGAACGGGTCCTGGCGGACAGCGAGGTCCTGCCCGGCGGCGGCGGACGACAGGACACGGCCCTCCGCCAGGACCGCCAAGATGGGCGTCCTGCGCAAACGGGCATCGTGCCGCTCGAGCGTTTTGCGGCGCCGGCCGACCTGTCGGGCGCCTTGGGCACCAACCGCTGCTATGCCACCAAACTCGCCGCGGCGGATGATCACGCGGCGATCGAAGCCTGGCTCGCCAGCCTCGGCTCCCGCCCGCACACCGTGCGCAGCTACCGGACCCAGGCCGAGCGCTTCCTGCTGTGGATGATTTTTGAACGGGGGAAGGCGCTGTCGTCGGCCACCACCGAGGACTGCATCAGCTACCGGGATTTCATGGATGCGCTGGACGGCGGGCAGCTCTGGTACTGGCGCCTCCCCCGGGAGAAATGGATCGGCGCCCGCAGTACCCCGCGCTGGAGCGAGGACTGGCGTCCCTTCGCCGGCGCCCTTTCGCCCTCGAGTCAAAAGCTGGCGGTGACCGTTCTCACCTCAATGTGCGAATGGCTGATGCGTCAGCGGTATCTGGAGACCAATCCCTGGGATGGCGTTCCTCCGGCGCACAATGTCGCCGCCCGGATCCGGGTCGATCACGCCCTGACCCTAGTCCAATGGCAGAAGGTAATCGCCACCTGTGAACACCTGCCGCCCGACGAAGCGTATTACCGGTTGCGCTTCACGCTGCTACTGGCCTACGGCATGGGCCTGCGCCTGTCGGAGCTGGTGGCTGCGAACGTGGCAGCCCGCACCGAGACCCCGGGGCGGCCCAATCCAGGACTGAAACCTGCGCGTGGCACCGACAACTGGGACCTGGAGGTGGTCGGCAAGGGCAACAAGCCGCGGGCGATCCCCGTCCCCGAAGCGGTCATGGCCGCCATGGCGGATTACTTCGAGCACCGCGGGCTGGGACGGGATCCTGCCGCCTGGCCGGAACACACGCCGCTCATCACCAGTCTGGGCGAGGGCCTCCAGTATGTGCAGGCGGAGCGCAAGACCTTGTCGGATTCGGCTCTCTTCCGGCTGTTGCGCCGACATTTCCAGCGCACCGCCCGGGAAATGGACAACGCCCTAGATGCCGGCCATCTGATCAGCGCCTCCACCCACTGGCTGCGCCACACCCATGCCACCCACGCCCTGGAAGCCGGCGCCGCCATCGAAGAGGTACAAGAAAACCTGGGGCACGCCAGCCCGGCAACCACCGCCATTTACTCGCACACCGGACGGCATCGGCGGAAGGCCGCGGTCGAGAAGCTGATGGCGTTCAGCACCGGGACGGGCGAGGTCCGCTAGGCGGCGCACCCCCACCGCCGTCGGCTGTGGGGAATTCCATGTCCGTGACGGACATCGGTCGATGATGGCCGGGGACTATTGGGGATCGACCAGGAGCTGTTGGACGTACATTCGCAGACGGGACTCCTGGTCGCGCGAAATGGCAGCAGTCCGGATCTTGATCGTCAGTGAAGAGGCATCTCGGGTGATCGAGCCCGCCTGTTCCTTGCCAACGAAGATCTTTTTGATGGAGCAGATTGGAGTGTCAGTATTACTGACACTCCAATAGCTCAGCTTTTCAGTAGGCCTTCTACAAATGCCCTCAGCTTGTCTTCCTGCTCCGCGCTAAGCGCTGCTGTCCGGATCTTTATGGTCAGCGTTGAGGCATCCCTAGTTATCGATCCCGCCTGTTCCGTGCCGACGAACAGTTTCTTGATCTCGCGATCGGTGCGGGTGGTTTTACCGCGGACGATCGACGCTTCGATGGCTGACGCCAACTTGGTCTGATCCAAGTTTCCAGATTTGATTTGTGGCCAGAAGGTTGTCAAGGCCTCGCTACCTTTTTCTCCATGAGTCTTCAGTGCCGCTACCACTTGTTCTGCCGCATTTCTTCCAAGCAGACCTGGGGCGACTTCAAGGTCGGCAAGAATGAACTCTGGCAATGCGCTGAAGGCGAGGTACTTATAGAAATCCTGGCGGCCGATCCCGATAGCTTCCGCCATACGCTTACGAGACTTGAACTCACTTTCAGCCCGCCGGATGGCCTTGCTGGTTTCGTAGTCAGTCAAGTCCTCCCTGTCCAGATTCTCGGCCAGGGCCATCAAGGCCATGAATTCATCGGTCACCTCAATAACAATCGCCTTGATTTCAGGCAGACCAAGCAACTGGTGAGCCCGCCACCGGCGCTCACCAGCAACCAGTTCGTACAAAGTGTCCCTACTAGGGACACTTTTAGTTTCCGCATCGGCTCCGGGAAAAGTGTCCCTAGTAGGGACACTTTTCCTTCTGACCACCACCGGCTGAATCAGGCCGACCTCACCAATGCTGTCCGCCAGCTTCTGAATATCTTCTTGGTTGAAGATCCGGCGGGGCTGCCAAGGGTTGGGACTGATCTCAACAACCGGGATTTCGGAGCGATCTGCATCAGCCAGGCTGGCCTCGAGCTCCGCGATGCGCGTGTCTCTTTCCGACATCGCAAGCTGAAAAGCACTGGCTTGCCCGATCGCTGTCCTGGGATGAGTGGGCTTCTGTTCCGCTGACGTGTTGGCCATTTCGGCATCCACCGCGGCGCCGATTCCAGCCGACTTGGCCTTTAGTTTATCTTTGAGCGACATGTCACACCTCCTGGCCGGTCGCCCACTTCGCGGCGATCTTCTGGTTGATCAGATCCACAAACCCGTCGTACGCCTGCCGGGCACGTTGATAGGTCTTAGCACTTCCCTCCCATTTCGTGACGTCATATACGGACCCGAATTGAGCGGACGTGGCGCCCGCTACCGATGTGCTCGGAATCTCGACAGGCAACACCATTTGCTGATAGGTGTCCAGGATCCAATCCCGAACCACCGGCGCAGAGGTATCGGTTGCGACCGACGAAAGAAGCACGCTTACGAAATCGAAGCGCTTCTCGAATCCTTGCTTACGGAAGTTTTCTACCAGGTCAGAAAACAACGACCAAAACTGGGTGCTGGACGCGTAGTCGAGCGACCTAGGCGGCAAGGGCATAATCATCCCGTCGCCGGCCATTAGCGCATTGATCGTCAGGTACGAAAGCGCAGGTGCCGTATCGAAGATGATCACATCGTAGGCTTCGCGGATTGACCTCATTCCGTTCCCCAAGATGTTCCAGAATTGCCACGAAGAGTCATTCCTGCGCGATATCACTTGCGACGGGATGTGAAACTCTGCAGCGAACAGGGCAGGCATCGATGGGATGATGTCCATGCCGTCCCAGTACGTCGGCCGGATCGCGTACGCCAAATCTTTCGCCTCTCCGGAAATCAGTGGCATCACGGTATCACTCTCCACGACATCCTTCTCTGGAAGAAGACCGCATAGCGACGTCAGGGAGGCTTGCGGATCGAGATCGACAACCAGAACTCGATGCCCACGGAGCGTCAATCCTTGGGCCAAGGTCATGACCGTTGTTGTTTTGGTGGATCCGCCTTTGAAGTTCGCGGCGACGATACTGAATCCGGACCGGCCGGCCGGCCGAAAGGGCAATCCGGATTCCGCGCGAATCCACTGTCGAGCTTCTTCCAGCGAAAACGTCCGACTCTTTCCAACGCCTTTGGCTTCACCAGGAGGCAGCTCGCCTTTCCCGATCAGGTAATTCAACCTGGCGCGATCAATGCCGCATAATGCGGACAGCGTCGTCGTTGTAAATCTTGGGGCGTCTTTCGCCGGATGCGGTGCCAGCATCGCATCACGAACTTTCCCCAACATGAGTGTTGCGCGTTTGTCGATTTCTAGTAATTGATCAACACCAACACTAGTATCGATAGCACGCAAAGTCGCTACGGCTTGAGTATCATGCTTCATATTCTACGGCTCCGCCTGAATTGGACTACTAGCCGTAGAATACGCTTTTCAGCGTAATGCCATCAAGCAAATAGCGATACTTTTAAAATCCACTGAATATTTTTGCCAACCGTCGAAAAATTGGCCATCCAGAATCCATTCTGGACCGTTTTTTTGACCTTGCTAAGGGCCAAGTGCTTCCAAGGTCGTGGTTTCCCCTTATAGGCCGTTTAAATTGATTTCGGGTCCACACGGGAACGCTGTTTTTTATATAAGCCGAATTTTGCAATTCTTGAAAGGTGAGCTTTTACGGGGTACTTTATTCACGATCTGTCGTTCCTGTTTTTGCGGTTTTCTAAACGGCAGGCGACACTGACATTGAGTGTTTTATTGATGCTTGTAAACCCTTGAAGCTTGTTTACCGCCGCCGGGACCCTTGTGCCACAAAGGGTTCGAAGATTTATGGTGAGCTTCTACGGGGATGTTCGGTGAGCTTTTCCGGGGATAGAATTTGTAATAGGTGAGATATTACAGGGGCCTGTGGTGAGCTTTTCCAGCGATGTGCAGCACTCAGGTGAGTCTTTACGGGGATTCGCTGCGCCAAAGGTGAGCTTTTCCGGGGATGACTAGCAAGGTGAGCTTTATCGGTGATATTGCGTGACTCACCGAAATCAGGCAGCATAGGTGAAATTCCTAAACTCACCGATCGATGGCGACCAAGAAAACGCTTCCGGTATCGCAAGATCCAGAACAAGCGAACCGGGAGTTTCGGAAAGCCAATGAAGTAATTGCTCCGCGAGTTACACGCGGAGGCACGTTGTCGCTCCTGGCCCGCAAGATTTTCAACGTCATCCTGTATCACACTCAACGCTTGGGCGTCCCAGGCGCCAATGCTCCTAGCGACGATCCTGCATATAAAGAGTTCTACTGGCTACCATTGGGCGAGCTGGCCAGGGACACTGCATTCAATTCCGATGACACGAAGGTGCTCAAGGAAGCTATGTTGAAGCTGCAGGACATCAAGGTCGTCATCGATGACGCCAAAGGATTCGCATCTGATGTCCTGATTCCGAAGATCCGCGTGATTCCGGATCGCCGTGGAAAGGCAACGATGGTGGGCTGGACGATCGATTCGACAACGGAAAAGACGCTTCTGCGCCCGGAGTTCTACACGCGGTTGTCGATCTACTACCTGACCAGTTTGCGAACGACGGCGGGGATCAGCTTGTACGAAAACGCGAAGCGTTATGCCACGAATCCGTCGCGCCTCACCATGCGAGAGACGTGGGAGTGGTGGCATGACGTCCTTACCGGCATTCCAATGACGCATGAAAAACCTGAGTACAAATACTTCAAGCGCGATGTGCTGAAGCCAGCCATTGACGAAGTGAATACGACGGATATCCGGGTGGAGCTCATCGAGCACAAGACAGGGCGCCGGATCACGCATCTGCAATTTCGAATCGAACGGGCCGCGCAAGGAGCGCTAGAACTACCGCCGCCACCGGTCATCGATACGAAGACAATCGATCGAATACGTGAGCTGGGGATCAATCCGAGGGAAGCGGAAGACATCTTCGCCAGTCATGATGATCGCCTGGTGCGCGAAACCCTGGACTGGGTTCGCGATCGAATGGCCAGTACGACAATGCCTCGAGTTGAAAGTCCGGCAGCGCTATTTCGCTCTGCCTTGAGGGGACGGTATGCAGACTCGAAGGCGAAGCCCGCAAGGAGGACCTTGCCGATGGCAGGGGAGGGCGTACAAGCCGCAATCGAATCGAAACAGGAACAGTCCGATCACGAAGCGGGACGTGCGATGGCAAAGTTCGAAGTATTGCCGCCCGCCGACCGTACTCGAATCTTGGAGCGGTTTGCAGAGACGCTGAAAGGTCCTCTCAAGAAGACGTACGAAACCCTGGGGATGGGTAGCCCGATCATTCGCGGAAGTCTGGCGGGGTGGCTTGCAAGGAACGGCTGATGGCCAAGGCGTCTCCAAGCGAAGACTCACCGGATAGGATCAAAATCGAAGATGATGATCCACGGATAGTACGTTGGGCTGAGATCACGGAGCTTGCTGTGCGGGAATGCGGGAGCCTGGAACAAGCAAGCCGCTGGATGAACACTCCGAAGATTGCGCTGAAGGGCAAGACGCCGATCGAGGCGATGGTCACGTCGGCCGGATGCGATGCGGTAGAAGCGTTGCTGCGGCAATTGAATCTATAGCGGAAACACCAAGGCAATCCGCTGAGACAGAAATCAGGGAATCGGTCGATGAGCCAGTTTCAGCATTCGGCGGCTAGCGCATGCATCATTTCTTCCGTTGTCGGTACTACACCACCCGCAAGGTGGCGAAGGAAATTTCCACGCACTACTCTTCGTCGCGGAGCGTTTTCGCAATTCTTCGCCGGTCGACATCACCGACCAGGTATCCCGGCCACCGTTCCTCAGCGTTTTGGGCCTTGCCTAAAAAGTGGTTCAGCTCGGCGCTTACTTCAGCGCTTCCCCCAGATCCTTGTCGGTGACCTTGCCAGACCGGTGCAGCCAAAGCAGGATCGCCAGTGGCTTTGGAATGTTGCGACCGGACTCGTAACGAGAGCCACCCGACTGCGTGACGCCATAGCGCTTCCAGAAATCCTTCTGATTCAAGCCCTCCTTCTTTCGGGCGACATCAATATTGCTGAAGTCGAGTTTCGCTTTGCGTGCCATGGTGGACTCCCGTGGTTGAAATGATGTCAGGATATACCAAAAGTAGGGCGAGGCCGCAAACCCTGACGGCTCAACCAGGACGAACGTCCGCCAGCTGAATATCGGGGAGGATGAAGCCCAGGCGATTTCCGAGCAGATGGGGATTTATCCGGCATAAGGCCGGTAACCGGGGGGACTCGTCCATCTGCCGCTGGTGTTTGTCGCCGGCACTGCAAAATCGAATAGGGTAGGGGGCGCCCTCATGTCCGGCCGGACCCGGTCGCGCCAAGCTCGGCAGGTAGCACTGCCTTGCCGGCCGGATTGACCCTGTCGTATTCTCTGCACCACCACGCGCTCAATGCGCCGGTCACGGTTGATACTCATGAACTTCTCTGCCATCCTCGCCACCCTCAACGACGCATCCGCCTTCGAACTGTATCGTCTGCGGGCCGCCATTGATCGTGTCCTGGACCAACCCGGATGGATGGATGCGGTCCGGGCCCGACTTCGTTGTGGCCAGGCCATCGAGTATTTCGATCCGCAGGCCAATCGCGCCCATCAAGGCCAGATACTGGAGCTGCGTCGCAAGCAGGCGGTGGTGCTTGACCTCGTCACACAGAAACGCTGGCTGATTTCCTACGCCGCCATCAATCTTGACGGCGCCGATGTCCAGATTCGCGAACAGCCAATGCAGGGACTCTGACGCAACGGAGTGGCGATCGGTGATGTCGTCGGCTTCCTCGATCGAAACCAGCAGGAACGGAACGGCCGGATCGTCAGGCTCAACGACAAAACGGTCACGCTGCTCTGTGGCCAGCAGCAGTGGCGCGTCGCGTACACACTGCTGCACCGCGTGGTCGAGGGCAGTGCCTTCAGCGGCGAACCGCTGGAACTCGACGTCGCGGACACCTGCGCTAACACGGAAGACACCGGCCAGGATGAGTAAGGCGGCAGGGAAGGCGACGTGGGCCTTTGCATCACGCTTTCGCAGAGGCGCCTTTGGCTGGCGCTCGGAGCTGGCGATTGCCCGCATCAAGGAAGCGATCAGCGAAATCAAGGCCGTCAGGAAGACGGATGCGCTCCTCGCTGCGGAAGGTGCCGTACTATTCCTGCAAAGGCTCTCCCCGGCCCTTCAGAACATCGACGGTTCATCCGGCGCCATTGGCACCGCCGTCAATCGCGCCATAGAAGCATTGGCGCCCGTCATCGCCAATGCGCCGGCGCCGCCGGCCCAGCGCCGCAAATGGCTCGGATTCTGGCGACCTCTGCGATGTCTTCCTTGGTAGCATCGGCAATCATTTCCTCTGACAGTTGCCAGTAGGCCCTGAATTCCTGAAAGCTTGGAGTGCTCGTGTCCATCGGTCGCATCCTCTTACCTTCGTCCCATCGTCGGTTCAGGGCGTGATCGACGACAGCCTCTTCAATCGATCTCTTGACGCCGCCAGAGATTGATCGGCCCCAGCGCCGTTTCGCTGAGGCCGAACCAGTTACGTACCGCGAGTATGGCGCCCACCGATGTCGAATACTGGATGATGTATTCCCATGCCGTCGGATCCTCGCCTTCCACCAGCTTGAAGCGGTGCACGATCACCCCCGGATGCAGCATGCCTTCGGTCACGCCATGGATCCAGATCGGATGGCCCACGGCGTACTCGCTGGTGGCGCGGCGAGGCGCGGCGTCGCTTGCGGGTATCGCGTCGAGCTTTTGCACCACAGCCTCCCGGTGTTCATCAACCCAGCCGCCGACAACGTCGCCTGGCGATGGCGTACGCGGCGGATTCTGGGTCGCGGCGTTGGGTGATGTCTCCTGCAGCACCGCACGCCAGTCGTCCGCTGCCACGCCATGAACATGTTCCAGGCGCTCGAGCGACCGGGCAATGCGCTCCAGCAGTTCGGTGCGGCGACTGGGCGTCACCGGCCGGCTCGCGATAAAGAGTCCGCCGGCCGTAATGACCACGACGAACACCGTCAGGGCAATCAGATCCGCACCCATGGTGATCAGCAAAACCGCACCGGGCGATTCATCACGGGACCGGGCGGAGGCCCTGACAGGACATCGCGCCGGTTCCGCCAGGGCGCTCCACGGCCGCCGGAAGCGGCCCGTGCACGTGCCATGAACTCATCGATTGAAACCATGTGGAACTCCTCTTCCATGAAATCGTTTGGGCAGGAACGGGTTGCAAGCCGGCGGGACTCCCGATTCTCCACCGCGCACCTTCGCGCCCGAAGGTCCATTCATCCTTCGCCTTTATGGCCGATACAGCGCGACGAGCTGTCTTGTTGATCGTGACTGCCGGCACATCCCGGGTGTGTTTGCCGTTGCGGCCCCCGGGGTGCGCCACCTTGTTCCACGGCTTGCAATTCTCGTCAGGACGCGGGGCTGTCATGGGCGGCGTCCCCGGATCAAGCGCCACAGCACCACGAAGGGTTGCAGGTCGGCGCGGGCGGTATCCCTAAAAAGCTTCCACAGTTCGGCGCGATCGGTGCAGTGGCGGGCCAGTAGCAGCAGGAGAAGCGCTCCGACGAGGCTCAGCGACAGCGCGCTGACGCCGACGATGACCATCGCCTGCCAGGGGGTCCGGTCGCCCCAGTGCACTACGCCCGCAGTGATGCACGCCAGGAGCAGCGCCCAAAGGGAGGCGGCCAGCGAAGGCCGGGGGTCTGAACTCATGACGACCGGTACCGCCGCGTCAGTTGTCCGAGCCGATATGTGCGCTCTGGCCATTCGGCCAGCGCCTGCCCGCGCTCTTCAAAATACAGGTCCAGCGCTTCCTGCAGATTTGCCACCGCGGCGGCGTCCGTCTTGCCGTCGCTCACCACCTCGACATCGAGGCAACGCGCGACGAAGGTGCCGTTGTCATCCCAAACCACGTAACTCAGAGGGCGATCCCTGCGCTCATCACTTTCCATTTCTTCGTCCATGACTTCGTCCATGACTTCGTCCTTTCTTGATCAGGCACAGGGGGCCCGTCGGGTTCATCGCGTCCAGCGCGGCCGCGACCGCCAGGGCGCCCTGCATCCCGTCTACGGAAATCCGCTGCCACGACTTGCGCGTGCCCAGGTCCGCCTGCGGCGAACTGAACCAGGCATCGATGTCGCGATGCCACCGGTGGCGTGGCGTACCGAGGGGCGGCTCCAGTGGGCCGCCGGCGAGGATTGCGACCGTGCGCTCCTCACCCCCGCCCGCGTCGGCCGCTTCGAGGTAGAGCCAGTGTCCCAGCAACACCCCCGCCCGCGGCAGATCGCTGCCGGCCACCACGGTGATCCGGTAGTTGAGGTTTGCCCGGACCCCGGCACGAACGCGTCGCCGCTGTTCGCGCAGCGACGCGTTCGAGTCCCGCACAATGCGCCGCCGGGAACGGCCAGGGACGAAGTCAAGGATGTCGTCCAGACGGAGGAAGTCCTTCTTCGCGAATCGCACCCGGGTTCGGGCGGCGAGGCGTTGGTAACGAAACTCCTCGAAGCCTTTGGCGCAGGTGAGGCGCTTTCTTTTTCGGGTGAGCTTCATGGAATGCGGCGCCGAGTACACCGGGGGATGGTAGGCGCCGCAGGCCACTGCCGAGGGACGTGTGGTGCCAACGCCGTCCGTGCGGGACGCCCGGCGCCAATGGAGTCTGTTGGGTGCGTGTCATGGAGCATGGTTCAGCCACGCTAGCATCGAAGTCGAGTTGCGCAAGGGGGTACATGACGACTTTCTGCTCCGCACGAGGAGTGCCGCTGTCCCGCACATTCCGCGCGCATCCCATGATGCACCACGCCGTCCGGCCTGACGCTCAGGGCTCGACCGACAGGTGGCCCGCGCCAACTTCGGCGTAGCCATGACGGAGGCGCGTCCTGACCAGATCCTCGCTGGTGGTCATGGCGCACAGATAGCCACAATAGGGCGACCGGTGGTCGGCCGGAGCGGTCACCGACGATAGCTTGCGGTATGTCTCAGTGCGGCCATCAACGGTCGCTCGGAAAATCGCTCTATAGCCGCCGATCAATACAAGGCTCGCTCCAAACCTGCCATTCAATCGGCACCACTGATTTCTCCGGTCTGGACTTCGGCAAAGCCGTTGCGGCCATTCGAATTTGAACTCGCGCTATCCTTCACCGTCAAGGCTACTTCTTATGTTTCTCTACTTGAGCCTCTTGAATAAACCGTTCCTCTATTGACTCCAGCGGATCCGGAAACTCGGGCTCAAGGGTGTGCTCATCTGTCAGTAGTGGTTCCACGGCAAACTTCCGTTCTAGCAGCGGAGGACGCGCAGCAAACTCTCTATAGCGGTCGCCGAACTCGCGCCGAATGATTTCTTGCGAGCATCTCCGACACAAAATAGATGTCACCTCATCCGAGTCAGCAAAGCTGGAATGGAAGCCGCCGACAAAATATATCTCCAGTGCAGCACGTTGCGCGCTCTCTGTTTCGAGTTCAGCGCCGCATTTGTAGCATCTGGGGGCACCCTCGTCAGTGCGACGTAAAATTCCCCCGACCTCTGCGGCGAATGGTTGGCGAGAATGGATGCTGCTGAACGATGTGATACTAAGTGCGATCGATATAAGAGAATAAACTTCATCAATTGCCATGATATAGTCATATCGCTGACGACAGATCGCATCAGCATTTGGTTCATCAGATGGCACACTTACAACCCAGGCTCTAATGAATTCAAAGATCGTCCCTTGCAGGGCTATCAAATAGTCAAGGTCTTCCTTTGCGCCCGGCGCCCGTCGCTCCAGAACAGATGCAAATTCACGGCTGATCCGGTCGGCAAGAAGTGGTGTCGCCAATCCGGCTTCGATGCTTTCGTAGAAAACCCGGCCAACGCGACAACCGTCTAGCCTGCCTGCATGCGTTAAGTCTCTTTTCTTCGGTTGCATGATCAGTTCTCGGGTCATAGCACATCACAGTAGGCGCGAAAAATCCTGTGGGCGCAGGGATCGCAGATCCGCACGACAAAACCAAGGCCATCTCCGAACAGTGAATCTTCGTCGCCAGCAAATCGGAGTTCCAAGGCTTCCTGAATGTCGAGATCGTCGTAAATGGTTTCACCGCACTTGTCGCACATGAAGTGGCCGCACACCCTCTGTCGTCCATGGTGAGCCGGTGCAACGGCATCGACATCGCGCTTCCATTCGAGAAGAAACGTCTTGATGATCTCGACTTGACCCGACAGGACATTCAGCAGCCCGAGCATTTGGTCCTCGATCTCACCGTCGACTAGCAGGATACTCAACATGCCATGCTTCACTCCGGCGAGGTAGCACCGAGAAGTCCGGTCGCTTTTCAAGGATTTGGCGCTCTGGTTGGCCGTCTCGAACTCAATATTCAAGCCAAGCGCGACCATGTCCGTATCCTGACCCGCCTCCATGCGAGCGAGTAGCGAACTGGCCATCATCAATCCGTCGCGATTGCCGCAAATGATCTGATCCACCAAAGGTTCAATCGTGTCTTCCGGATGCAGCATGTGCTCTCCTCAGAATCATGTCATTCAGCTAGACCCACTACAACAGCCCCCCTCTGTTCTCGGGGAATGCCGGCAAGCATTGGTCATGGCAGCAAGCCAAGCGCTTTTTCCACCCCCACTCCATTCACAGATGGATTGATCGCGGTTTCGTCCTCGTCGCCCTGGTCGACAATCCAGCCCTGCTGCGCTTCGACATCCTGCATCATCGCCGCCAGGTGGCGCGCCTGATGGGCCGTACCGCGCCCCGCCTTGATCTCGATGGCATGACGCAGATTGCCGCGATCGAGGAGCAGATCGATCTCGCCACCGGCGGCGGTGCGCCAGAAATGCGGCTGGGTCTGCGGATGGGCCAGCCGCTCACGGCGCAGGAGGTCTTCGAGCACAAAGCCTTCCCAACTGGCGCCCCTGATCGGGTGGCTGTCGAGTTCGTCCATACGCCCGATGTTCAGCAGATGGTGCACCAGCCCGCTGTCGCGCAGATAGGACTTGGGCGACTTGACTAGCCGTTTGCCGACATTGCGATACCAGGGCGGCAACCGGCGCAGCAGAAAAGTCGCCTCGAACACGTCGAGCAGGCGGGCCACCTTGGCGTGGCCGACGCCCAGCGCAGCCGCCAGGTTGCTAACGTTGAGCAGGCCGCCCTGCTGGTGCGCCAACATGGTCAGCAGTCGACGCGTCAAAATGGGCTCAGCGGCGATGCCAAGCTGAGGCAGATCGCGCTCGATATAGCTGCGCAAATAGGCTTCGTGCCAGTCGCGGAAGCCGTCGGCGCCGGCCGCCAGCGCATCCGGAAAGCCGCCGCAGAGCCAAAGCTCGCGCCACGAGCGAAGCGGAGGCGTCGCCTTCGTTTCGTTGGCGGTGAGCGGGTCGAGTTCGAGCAGCCCGACGCGCCCGGCCAGCGATTCGGACACGCCGCGCACCAGTGTCGGCTGCGCCGAGCCCAGCACCACGAACCGGCCACGCGCCTGCCGGTCGGCGTCTATCGCCCCGCGCAAGGCCGCAAAGACTGCCGGCACCGCCTGGGCTTCGTCGATGATCAATCCGCTGCCGGGGCGATGTTGGTCCAGTTGAAACCGTGAGTCGTCGCCGAACAGCTCGCCAGTACGCGGATCTTCGAGATCGACATAGGCATGATCGGGAAACGCCTGCCGGGCCAGCGTTGTCTTGCCCACTTGGCGCGCGCCAAGGATGACCACGGCGGGAAACCGGGTGGCAAGGGTACGCAGACGATCAGTGGCTAGGCGCGGGTACATGGGGTCATTGGCAGTGAATCATGATTGTATTTTCAAACTTAATAGTAAAAAATACAAGCATAATCTTTGACCCACTCCTGCATCAATCACTGTTTGGCATCAACGTATCTATTCCAAACAGGACTAAGCTGATTTCAGTACCCTGCATCGAATCTACGCGGGAGAATGCTGGAAAACTCGCATCCGAGAGGCGCTTCGTGATCAGTTCGCTGCCGGCCGACCGCCGCATCCTGCATACCACGTGCCGAGTTCCCCCGAAAGGCTCAAAAGCTGCTCCAAACCAAGCCGCAGAATCTCGCGAAGTGCCTTATTACATCAGGAAGGCCGCGCCATCGTCTTCATTTGGGTCATAGATCGCCTTTAGGCGATCTCGCAGATTTTTGCTTAATCTGTCCATTTCGCCACCTTTCTGAAGGTTTTGATAGGTCAAAGGCGCCATACCGTTAAAACCTTTGTAAATAGACATTAAGTACCAAGCGCTTTGCTTCTTTATGGCAAGTGTGGAGAAGTCAGTTCTACCATCAGCTAGAACTGATTCGAGCAAGCGGATCGCTTCTGGTACATCCAATGGCAGATCTCGGGCACGATGATGCCCGAGATGCCTGTCAGCCAGCCTGACCCGCGCGAGCAAAGAGCCATTTCCGGCTGCTTTCTGAAGCAGCTTGGCCCCTTCTGCCGCGTCCTTGGCGACGACTTTGCCGGCGAAGAACCACTCCGCAAGCTCGACGCTCGCGTCAAGATTTTTTTGGCTCTTCCGGTAAATCCTACGGAGAAATGAGATGACCGACATCCCAGAGATGGTGTATCCACGCGGGTTTTCCAGGACTCGGGTAGGTACAACATTATGGGAGAGATCG
>JAPTVL010000026.1 GCA_028065725.1 Betaproteobacteria bacterium | reverse complement strand
TGAGGTTGGCGACGGCTTCGTCGAGGCGGGAGAATTGTTTTTCGATTTCCGCGACGATGCGTTTTTGTTGGTCGAGGGGTGCTACCGGAATCTTGCATTCCTTGAGATAGGTCGTCGGCACACGCCGCTGACCTACAGCACCGGTCATGTGGCGCTCCGCTTCCCTGCGAAATGATTGGCTCGATACGTAGTAGTAAAGATACTTGGCGTCCATGCCCGGCTTGGGACGGAGCACATGAAATTCGGTGGAGCCGAACCCATAGCCGTTCACCAGCGCGGGCACTACCGCCATCTTGCCGTTTTCCATGCAGGGCGTGATCTTGGCGAAGAGCACGTCCCCTTCGAGGAAGGCGGTAAATCCCTTCTTCACTTCACCGGCGGGCCGAGTTTCTTTGACGTGGATTGTTCCATCGGCTGCGCCAACAGCTGGCATTGGAACGAATGAAACAGGTAAGTCATCGGGTATTGAGGCTTTGCCGACGCGTGGATTCACATCGGCAATTTCCTCGATGGCAATTTCTGGCCAACCTTGGTTATCAACCAAGGTGGCCATGTAATCGGCTCGTGCTTCTTCGACTCTCATGCCGCCAACGTCTCGTTCAATTCTTCAATCATCGCGCTCAGCTTGTCGCCGAACAGTTGATGCACTTTGCCGCCCTCACCCCAGCCCTCTCCCGCGTGCGGTAGAGGGGGCAATGAACAAGGGATGAGGTCGCGCATCATTTCCACAGCAGCCGCTCCGCCTGTCCGAGCAGGTAGCACAGGATGTGTGCCGGCACCTTGAGGAAGCGCGTTGTCATGCCTGGCAGTTCGGTCACGCCGAAGTCGGTGTCCTGCTTGGTGACGAGGTAGGCCTGTTTGAGCTTTTCGGCATTGCAGTAGAGGGCCAGGCCGCTCTTGGCCTGCACTTCGGCGCGCTCGCGGTATTTGATCTCGAAGGCGAAGTGGTAGGCAGGGCTTCTGACGATGATGTCCACTTCCTTGTCGGTGGCGGCATCGCGCCAGTAGGCGATCTGGGGCGTGTCGCGATAGTGGTAGGCGTAAAGGTGCCTCAGCACGGTGGTTTCGACGATCATGCCCATGTCGCCGGCATTGGCCAGCACTTCTTCGCCGCGCAGGAGGACGGCGTTGCGCAGCGCGGCGTCGACCAGGTAGTACTTGTTGCGGGCGCGCAGGACTTTCTTGCCGCTGATGGCGACAGGCGGCAGGCAGTACACGAGGTTGGCGGCGCGCAGCAGGTCGAGGTGATTGCCGACGGTGGCGGCCGAGGTTTCCAGGTCGCGCGCGACGGTGTTGTGCGCGAGGATGCCGCCGGTGTGCAGGCACAGGTAGATGAACAGGCGCTCCAGGTCGTTGACGTTGCGCACGCCGAACAGGGCGGTCATGTCGCGTTTGAGCACGCGCTCGACCACGTCCTCGCGCAACAGGCGCTGGCAAAGGGCGATGTCGTCCTGGCGCGCCGTCTCCGGGAAGCCGCCGGTGAGCAGATAGCGATTGAACAGCGGCAGCAAGGGACGCAGTTGCGCGGCGATGCGCAGGCGATCGGCGTCCGTGGCGATGAACAGATCGGTGAGCCGTTGCGTGGCGGCAAGGTCTGGCACGGCCTCGTTGCGGATGTGCACGAATTCGTAGAACGAGAGCGTCGGCACGGGGATGGTGATCCAGCGGCCGACGCCGCTTTCGGCGAGTTTTTCCTTGTGCACCACGCTGGCCGAGCCGGTGGCGACGATACGGTAGGCCGGCTGGTGATCGACCAGGAGTTTGACTTCGGTTTCCCAGCCGCTGGCGTACTGGACTTCGTCGAGCAGGAGCAGCGCGGGCTTTCCTTCCGGGTGGATGTGGGCGTGGTAGAGGGCGAGGATGGCGCGCAGGCTGAGCAGCTTGAGCAGCGGGTGGTCGAGACTGAGATAAAGAATGCCCTTGGGGTCGGCCCCCTCGTGCATGAAGCGTTCTGCGAGCTGTTGCAGCAGCGTGGTTTTGCCGACGCGGCGCGGGCCGGACAGCAGGATCGCGCGGCGCAGGTCCGGGTTGTCCAGATAGGCGCGGCAGGCGCCGTAGGCAAGCCGCCGGAACGACGGGACGGCATAGGGGCGCCCGCTCCACCAGGGATTGAATCCATGGAGGACATTCAGGATCTCGGCGTTATCGAAAAAATCCTTCACGCAACGGCTCTATGACGAAATATATCTAATATATGCTAACTGTACTTTGTATATATAGCAAGCAAAGGCCATTTCAGGCCTTACGCCACCAAAGCCGCATTCAGGTCCGACACGAGCGGGGCGAGCTGATCGCCGAACAGTTGATGCACTTTGCCGAGTTCGCCGTGTTGCGAGAACGGCGCGTAATCGAAGTCGTCGGGCTCAATGCCCAGATTCGCGGCGATGTGGTCGCGGATCATCGTGTTCGGCCGAGGCTTACGATTGGGTGAGCAGGCTGTCGAGCATCGCTCGCAGCGGACTCAGGCTGGTCTCGATCACGCCCCAAACCAGGCGATCATCCACGGTGGCGTAACCATGGATGAGCACATTGCGGAAGGCGACGATGCGCGGCAGCTCGGGGAGTTGACTGGCGACTTGGGCATCGATGCGCGCGAGCTGGTTGAGGGCTTCGCCGATCACCTCGAACTGCCGTTCGACCGCGGATCGCAGGAGGTCGTCTGCCTCGTAGTCGGTGAAGCCTTTGCCGGCCGTGAAGCGCGCGATGCGCTCGGCGGCCTGCCGCGTGTCCCACAGGAGTTTGCGGGCATCAGCGTGCATAGACGTTGCGGCTTTCGCTGGCGATGCGCTCTCGGAAATAGGGGTTGGCGAGGCTGCTGCCGGTGACCAGATCGACCGGCCGGCCGAACAGTTTTTCCAGCCCGTCCTTGAGGGAGAAATAGGCCTGGGCGTAGCGGGCGGGCGGCACGGCGTCGAATTCGACCAGGAAGTCAAGGTCGCTGCGGGCCGGGTCGAAATCGTCGCGGATGGCGGAGCCGAAGACATCCAGCCGCCGCGCGCCTGCATGTCGGCACAGGGCGGCGACTTCATCGCGGTGCAGGTCGATGGGATTGGTCATGGTGCCTCCGGAAGGCATTATGCGGCGAGGGCGTCGTTCAGCGAAGCCAGCATCTCCGGCAGGGCTTCGCCGAAGAGGTGGTGGACCTTGCCGAGTCCGCCGTGTTGTGAGAACGGCGCGTACTCGAAGTCGTCGGGCTCGATGCCCAGGTTCGCGGCGATGTGGTCGCGGATCATTTCGAGCCATTTCATTTGTTCGGGGGTGAATCCTTTTAATTCTTCTGGACCCCGGCTTTCGCCGGGGTGACGGCGTTGTTGTTGGGTCGCGAGCCACGCCTTGAAGTTGGCGTTGACGCGCTCGGGGAATGGGATGAGTTCGTTGTCCTGGTGGATGGCGTAGCGCACCAGCGACACGAGGTCGGTGAGGATGCGGCGGCCGCTCGCGCCTTTGACCTTGCTCTTTTCCAGCGCGGCGTAGGCGTTCCACAGTTGCGATTCGTTCCACAGGTAGGGCGGCTTTTCGATGGCGTCGGCGAGTTCCTTCACGGCCTCGAAGGTGAGGCGGTGTCTGTACGGCCTGCTGTAGAGCACCTGCAGGGCGGTGATTTCGTCCTTGTGCTCGGCGATGAACTGCTCGAAGGACTGGACCATGCCTTTGGCGCGGGCGAGAGCGTCCTGCGAGAAGCCGGCTTCGAGCACCTGGTCGGCGCTGACGGTGTCGATGACGACTTCGTTGTTCTTCTTGATGGTGTCGATGGTTTCGCGCAGCTTGGGCTCAAAGAAGGGCTTGATGGCCTCCTGGATGACTTTGTGCCGCGCAGCGGCCAGGGCCGGTTCCGGGATGGGCGCATCAATGCCGGGGGCGATGCCTAAATCCA
>JAPTVL010000280.1 GCA_028065725.1 Betaproteobacteria bacterium | reverse complement strand
TGCACGGTGGCGACCGAGATCCCCTTCGACGGGCAGGTGATGCCCATGCAAGGCCGCAACGCCGCGCTGCTTGCGGCCGCTGCGGGCAAAAAAGTGGGCACCGCTCGGGTGCCCACTTTTTTCATTGGTTGGGGTGGCTGATGGGACTCGAACCCATTTGGCAGGGGCTTTCAGGGGCGCGAAGGGGTGAGGCCCCCTCTGGAGAATGCCTCACTGTGCCCCTACATTCCCATAAAAGTTCCCCAAGAAGTTCCCCCAACTCTAAATCTGAGCGTTTACACGTGGGCCACTCCGGGAAGTGTGATGCATGAGCATCAAACAGTGAAATTTGGGTCTCCGCAAATTCTTGTGGATGAAGCTCTTCGGCGGCCCGCCAGCCGCGCACGCGAAGATCGCAAATTCTTGTGGGCCGCCCCGCGCAAACAGCCCGGCCTACTGCCGCACAGAACGAAGGTCGCGTGGGGCATCCTTGGCGCCGAAGGACGAGCGCCGTCTACTATCGTTGTAGCGGTCCGGCCACGAAGGTCGTTCCAAGTAACGAAACACGGGAATGCGCCTTGACAGGGCAGAACCCCTCACTATCGATTCCCCATGAAGTTGCTCGTCGTCGAGGACAACCACGCATTGGTGGCCAACCTGTTCGCCTACTTCGAGGCGCGCGGCCACATCCTGGACGCCGCGCCCGACGGCGTCACCGGCCTGCGCCTTGCCGCGGCTAACCACTATGACGCGATCGTCCTCGACTGGACGCTGCCCCGCATGGACGGCGTGCGTCTCCTGCAGGCCCTGCGCCAGAGCGTGCGCAAGGACGTTCCCGTGCTCATGCTCACCGCCAAGGGAGAAACGGCTGACAAGATCGAGGCGCTGCGAACCGGCGCCGACGACTACCTGGTCAAGCCATTCGATCTCGCCGAGTTGGAAGCGCGGCTGCTGGCGCAGGTCCGTCGCGCCCGTGGCGAGGTGACAGACGCCCGGCTGCAGGTCTGCGATCTCGTGCTTGACCTGAGCACGGCCGAGATTTCGCGGAGCGGACAGTCGATCGCCCTCCAGCCGGCCACGCGCCGCCTGCTGGAGGTGCTGATGCGGGCATCGCCGGCGCTGGTGCCGCGAGAGCGGCTGGAGGAAGTTCTTTGGGGCGACGATCCCCCCGACAGCGACCTGCTGCGTTCGCAGATGCACGTGCTGCGGCGGGCAATCGACGCACCTTTCGCGAGCAAGCTCCTGCACACTGTGCCGCGGGTCGGCTACCGCCTCGCCACGACCAAGGACGATGGCGAACATGAAGACGACTAGTCTGCGCGCGCGCATCACCGCCGGGTTGCTGCTGTACGCGGCGGTCCTGAGCGTGGCCCTGATCGCGGTGGGCGCGTTCCTGAACGACCGCCACGAACGCCTGGTGTGGATGAGCCTGCTCGGCGACGTGATGGTGCGCGACCTGAGGGCCGCCCACCTACCAGCCGGCGAGATCAATCCGCCCAAGGTGCGCCTGATCGATCTCGACTCGCCCGCCGCGGCGAGTCTTCCTGCCGAGGTGCGCCGTCTCGGGCCGGGTCTGTACGACGACATCGACCCCGAGGACCTTCCCTACGCGGTGCTGGTGCAGGACGTGCAGGGGCACCGCATGGCCGCGCTGATCGACATCTCCGCCCAGCGCGCCCAGGAGCGCCGCCTGGCTGACCTGCTCGACGCCGTGGTCGCCGTCGGACTGGGCCTGCTGATGGCCGCTACCTGGTGGCTCGCCGGTCGGCTGCTGCGCCCGGTTTCGCGTCTGGTTGACTCGGTACACGCTCTCGACCCGTCGCGCCGCGAGCAGCGCCTCGTGCCGGGGTACCGGCTGCAGGAGATCCAGGTTCTCGAGACGGCGTTCAATGGATATCTCCAGCGCCTAGATGGCTTCGTGCTGCGCGAGCGCGAGTTCATCGACACCGCGAGCCACGAACTGCGCACCCCGATCTCGGTCATCGCAGGCGCCGCACAGGTGCTGGAGGCCGAGCCGCTTGCTGCCGACGGCCGGCGGGCGCTGCAGCGCATTCGCCTGACGACTGAGGCCATGCAGGACACGCTGGCGGCCCTGCTGCATCTCGCCAAGGAGCCGTCGCCGCCTGCCGCGCTGGCGCCCCTGGCGCTGGAGGGATGGCTGCCCGACCTGATCGCCGACTATCTTCCGCTGCTCGAGGGCAGGCCGCTGACCCTGGAGGTCGGCCCCATCGAGCCGGCTGCTGTGCGTGTCGCGCCGGCGATCGCCGCGATGATCTTCGGCAACCTGCTGCGCAACGCCATCGAGCACACCCAGGCGGGCCATCTGGAGGTCGCGCTGCGCGACGGCGTGTTCTCGATCGACAGCCGCGGCGAGCCGCTGGACGCCGCCGCCGTGGCCCGCCTGTACCGCTCGCTCGCGCTGGCCGAGGCCGGCCGCGCCCACGGCGCCGGCCTCGGCCTGTACCTGGTGCAGCAGTTGTGCGAGCGGCTGGGCTGGGTCCTCGCGTATGCCCACAGCGAAGCCGGCGAACTGCAGGTGCGTCTGGATCTGCATCTCCGCAACGACGGCGGAGCTGAGCGTCCCCAGGGCCGGGCCGAGCCCGGCCCGCCCCCCGTGGGGGTCAAATAGCCTTGGGGCGGCCCTGCGGCTACTTGAGAGCACCCCCAGGCCGCCGCTTTGCAGCGGCTGCCCCCGAGGGGGATGAGAAAACTTGGGGCGGCCCTGCGTTTCCTCATGAGCCGACGACAAATTGACGACACCCGCGTTCCTAGCATGAGGTTTTCCCCTTCATGACGCGACGCGATGAACACTCGTCTGCGGGCCACGTTGCTCGCTACAGCGCTGCTTGCCGGATGCGCGAGCTACACGCCCAGGCCGCTCGATCCGGCCAAGACCGCGGCGGCGCTGAACCGGCGCAGCCTGACCGATCCCCGTTTGCTGCGCTTCCTCGCGGCCGAGCAGCACCGCGATGGTCCGCCGCGGTGGGATCTCGACACTCTGGCGCTGGTGGCGGTTTACGAGCGGCCGGACATGCCGCTGGCCGAGGCGAGGCTGCGCGAAGCCCGAGGCGGTGAGACGACCGCGGCGGCGCTTCCCAATCCGACGCTGTCGATCGCGCCAACCTATGACACAACCACCACGGCCTCGCCGTGGACAGTCGGCCCCGTCGTTACCTTCCTGATCCAGTCCTGGGGAGCCCGTCCCGCGCGCATCGCCCGGGCGCGTGCCCGGACTGAGGAGGCACGGCAGGCGATCGCCGTCACCGCCTGGCAACTGCGCGGTCAGGTGAGCACGGCCATGCTCGACGCATGGTCCGCCCAGGAGGCCACGACGCTCGCCTCTCGGCGCGCCGTGCTTGCCGGCAGCTATCGCCAGGCCGTCGAGCAGCGCTACCGGGCAGGCATGGTCTCGGCGGCCACGTTGACGACGGCCACGCTCGCCCAGAACCAGGCCGAACTGCAGCTCGCCTCGGACCAGCGGGCCGTGCGGCTGGCGCGCGCAAGCCTGGCCGCGGCGCTCGGCCTGCCGACAGATGCGCTCGACGGCGTCGACCTCGACATGAGCGGAATCACCCACCCGCGACAGCCGGGCAGCTTGAAGCCCCTCATCCACGCGGCGCTCACCACCCGGCCCGACGTCCTGGCTGCCCTTGCGCACTACGCCGCGGCGGAAGCCGCACTGCGCCTGGCGGTCGCGCAGCAGTACCCGGCGATCGACATCGGCCCCGGCTATCACTACGACCAGGGCGACAACAAGTTCATCCTCTCGATCGCCCTGCCGCTGCCCGTCCTCAACCAGAACCAGGGCCCGATCGCCCAGGCCCGCGCCGCCCGGCGCGTCGCCGCGGAGCAGTTCCTCGCCACCCAGACCAAGGTGCTGGCCGAGATCGATGAGGCCCGGACGGACTGGCACGCCAGCGAGTCCGAGTTGGACAGCGCGCACCGGCTGCGCAAGGCGGCCGCGGATGCTCTCAACCGGCAGCAAGGGGCCTTTGCCGCGGGCCAGATCGGCCGGCTGCGGCTGCTCGGCGCCAGGCTGGCGTACCTGCAGACGCGGCAGGGCGCCCTGTTGGCGTCGGTCCACGAGCGCACGGCGCTCGGCCGCCTCGAAGCGGCGCTCTATCACCCCTTCCTGGTTGCCAACCGGAGTCAATGATGCACAGGACATTCTTCAAGTTCGCCGCGCTGGTCATCGCCGCCGCTGCGGCGGGCACCGCTGCCGCGGGGCAACTCGCCACCGTCACCCTCGACGCCAAGGCCATCGCGGCCGGCGGGATTCGGACCGCGGTGCTGCAACAGGTCAAGCGCGCCCCGCAGGTCTCCGCCTACGGCCTCGTTCTCGATCCCGGACCGTTGATTACTCTGTCGGCGCAGATCGCCGCCGCGCGCAGCACGTTCGCCGCCGCGCAGGCCACGACCGCGCTGGCACGCAGCGAGGCGGCCCGTGCCGCCGATCTGTATCGGTCTCAGCACAACATCTCGCAGGCGGCCTTCCAGGCGGCGCAGTCGCGGCTGCAGGTCGCCGAGGCCAACCAGGCCAACGCGCAGGTGCAGCTCACCGAGCTCGATGCCCGCGCGCGCACCGACTGGGGCGCCAAGCTCGCGACCGCCGCGTCTTCCGGAGCGGCGCCGCTGCCGCAACTGGGAAGCGGCGCCCAACAGCTCGTCGAGGTCAGCCTGCCACTTGGGCAGTCGCTGCCGGCCGTGTCGACCGATCCGGCGGCCTCGACGCCTGACGGCAAACACGTAACCCTGCACCTGGTCAGCCGCGCACCGCGCGCCGCCGCAGGCGTCGCTGGTCCCAGCCTGTATTACCTCATGTCCGCCCAGGATTCCGCGCCAATCGGCACGCCGCTGACGGTGGCCTTGAGCGGGTCGGGTGCGGTGGCCGGCGTCCTGGTTCCGCCGTCCGCCGTGGTGTGGCACGACGGGACGGCGCTCGTCTACCGCCAGACCGGCGCCGCGTCGTTCGCACCGGTCGCGGTGCCGGCCTCGTCGCGCGACGAGGGGGGCTATTTCGTGGCGGTGGGTGACGGTACGGCACTTCAGGCGGGGCAGCGGATCGTGGTCGCGGGCGCAGCTCTACTCTTCGCCGCATCGGAGTCGCCGCCGCCTGCGGCGAAGGCAAAATCAGCCAAGGCAGAAAACGATGACGACAATTGAGGGAGCGGTCTGATGCGTGCAATCGTCGAGTTCTGCCTGCGTCTGCGCTGGCTGGTCCTGTTCGCGGCGCTCGGGCTGGCACTGCTGGGCGTCATCGCGGTACTTCATGCGCCCTACGATGTGTTCCCGGAGTTTGGGCAACCCACGATCACCGTCGTCACCAACGCAGCGGGATTGGCCCCTCGGCAGATCGAGGCGCTGGTCACCACGCCCGTCGAAGACGCCGTGAACGGCATTCCCGGGCTGTCGGTACTGCGCTCGCAGTCGATGGAAGGGCTTTCCGTTGTGACGGTGGTATTCCATGGCAAGACGAACGTTTATCTCGATCAGCAACTTGTCGCGCAGCGCATCGCTCCCCTGACAACTTTGCTGCCGCCAGGCGCAACGCCGGTTATCGCACCGCTGCAGTCGTCCACAGGCGTCGCGTTGACCATCGGGTTGTCATCCTCGAAGTTGTCGCTGATGCAGTTGACCGAGATCGCACGCTGGACCATCCGGCCAGCACTCCTGGCGGTACCCGGCGTCTCGAAAGTCGTCATCTTCGGCGCACAGCCAGAACAGTTGCAGGCGCAGTTCGACCCCAGCAAGCTCGTTGCGCTGCACATCGGCTTGAATCAGTTGATTGCGGCGACGGCCCAGGCGAGTGAGGTTCGCGGGGCGGGCGTCGTCAACACACCGAACCAGCAGCTTGTCCTGATGAGCCACGGCCAAGCGACGACCCCTTCGTTACTAGCCGACAGCCTGCTGGTGCGTCGCGCGCACCACAGCGTCACGCTGGGCGAGGTCGCGCACGTGGTGGCGGCGCCGCCGCCGCCCATCGGTGATGCGCTGGTCGGTACCCAAAAGGGATTGGTACTGGTCATCGGTGCCCAATACGGTGCCAATACGCTCGACGTGACGAACGGGCTTGACCGCACTCTCGCGGCTCTGGCGCCGGTTTTCAAGCAGAACGGCATCCAACTCCAGCCTGATGGCCTACGGCCCGCCACGTTCATCGACACCGCGTTGCACGACGTGGGCAATTCGTTGGCGATCGGTGGCGTGCTCATCATGCTGGTGTTGTACTTTGCCTTGCGCAATTGGCGAACAGCGATCATCTCGTTTACCGCGATTCCGCTGTCGCTGTTGTCCGCCGCACTGGTCCTTGTCCACTTCGGCTTCAGTCTCAACACGCTGTCACTCGGCGGCCTCGCGATTGCTCTGGGCGAAGTGGTGGACGACGCCGTGGTGGACGTGGAGAACACTCATCGCCGTTTGCGCGAGAACAGCGCTCGCGCACAACCGCGACCGGCATTGGAAGTTGTATTGCGTGCGGCCATGGAGGTACGCAAGGCCGTCATTTTTGCCACGTTGTCGGTGGTCATCGTGTTCCTGCCCATATTGCGGATGACGGGTGTTGCCGGTCGTATGTTCGAGCCGCTGGCTCTGGCCTACGTCTTTGCGATCCTTTCATCGCTCGCCGTGGCACTCACGGTTACGCCTGCTTTGGCGATGCTGCTGCTGGGGCGTGGCCGGCTGGAACCCGCCGATCCACCCCTGGTGGCGTCTATCAAGCGCCGTTACGGACGTTGGCTTGCCCTTGTTCATAGCCGCCCCCGGCGAGTGGGCGCGCTGGTGCTCATCCTGATTGTTGGCGGTCTGGCCTCCGTGCCTTTCCTGCGCACAAGCTTCCTTCCGCACTTCAATGAGAATGACCTCATCGTGCACTTCCAGACGGCGCCCGGCACGTCGCTGGCGACGACGATGCACATCGGCGAGCGGGCGGTCGGGATCATGCAGCGCATGCCCGAGGTGGCACACGTGGTGATGCACGCTGGCCGCGCCCATCTGTCCAACGGCAACGCCCTGACCAACAAGGCGGAGATCGACGTGGCCTTGAGCGCCAAGGGCAACGCCGACAGCGCCGCCGCCGAGACTCGCATCCTGGAGGCGGTCCGTGGGGCGCCGGGAGTACGCTGGTGGGCCAACACCTTTCTGACCGAGCGCATCCACGAGACCCTGTCCGGTGTAACCGCGCCCGTGGTGGTGACACTCTACGGCCGCCATCTCTCGGCTCTGAACGACGATGCCCGGCGCGTGGCCGAGGTGCTGCGCCGGGTGCCGGGAGCGGCCGGCGTGCGCATCCAGGCGCCGCCCGGCACCCCCGAACTCTCCATCACCCTCGACCGCGCCGCCCTGACGCGCTACGGCTTCACTCCGGCGCAGGTGCTGCAAGCGATCCAGACCTGCTACAGCGGCCGCACGGTCGGCCGAGTCTACACCGCGGGGGCGTCGCTGGCGATCGTGGTGGTGCTGCCGCCCGCCCTGCGTTCGGATCCGTCCGCGATCGCCGACGTGCCGCTGGTGAACAACTCCGGCACCGTCGTGCTCCTGGGCGCTCTGGCGCAGATCCGCGAGCGCTCCGGACAGTCGCTCATCCTCCACCGCGGCGCGCAGCGCGTGCAGCTCGTCACCGCCAACGTCAGCGGCAGTGCCGGGCAGTTCGTCGCGCGGGCCCGCAGCAAGCTCGCCAGCCTGCCCCTGGCGTCAGGCGATTACCTGCGCATCGGCGGCACGTCGGCAGCTTCGGGGCAGGCCCGGATGCAACTGGCGCTGGACTTCGCGCTGGCGCTGGCGGCGATCCTGGGCCTGCTGGTCATCGCTTTGCGCGACGGGCGGACGGTGGCGCTGCTGGCGGTCAACCTGCCGTTCGCGTTGGTGGGCGGAGTTGCCGCGATCTGGATTGCTCGGTTGCCCATCTCGCTAGGCGCGGCGGTGGGCTTCGTGACGGTCTTCGGGATCACGCTGCGCAACTCCATCATGCTGCTGTCGCACTACCGGTCGCTGGTGACCGAGGAAGGTCTGCCCTGGTCCTGGGAGACGGCGCGTCTCGGGGCGATGAACCGTCTCACACCCATCCTGATGACCGCCTCGGTCACGGCGCTGGGCTTGCTGCCGCTGGCGATCGGCGCGCATCTTCCGGGCCAGGAGATCGAAGGGCCCATGGCGATCGTGATCCTCGGCGGGCTGTTCAGCTCGACGGCACTGACCTTGCTGGTCCTGCCGACCCTGGCGCTGCGCTTCGCGCGGTTCGAGAAGGCGGAGCGGGGGGATGGCGCGACGGTGCAATCCTCGATGTCGTGACAGTCTCCGCAATCCCTTGAATGGAGCCCACCATTCTGAACTTGCCGGGCTATCGCGTCCTGGCTGCGCGAGAGTCCGAGCGCGAGTACCACGTCAAAGTCGAGACCAAATCGCCGGTCGGTCTGTGCCCCGCCTGCCTCTGTGTGGAGGCGGTCGGACATGGCCGCGTCGAGATCCTTGTCCACGACCTGCCAATCCATGGCAAGCAGGTCGGGGTCTACGTGGATGCCAGGCGCCTGCGCTGCCAGGGCTGCGGCAAGACCTTCATGGAGACGCTGCCCGGCGTCAACGACGCCCGGCGCATGACCCAGCGCCTGGTCAAGTGGGTCGGCGAGCGCTCGCTGCGCCACACCTTCACCAGCATCGCCGAGGAGATCGGCGTGGCCGAAGGTACGATCCGCAACGTCTTCGCTGCCCATGCAGCGGCGCTGGAACACACGGTCAAGTTCCAGACCCCGCACTGGATGGGGATCGACGAGATCCACATCATCCGCCGTCCCCGGGCGGTGATCTCGAACCTGAAGAACAACACCGCTGTCAACATGCTGCCCGACCGCGACAAGAAGACCGTCGCGCGGTATCTGGCCGGGTTGCCGGGCCGGGCCGACGTGCAGTACGTGGCGATCGACATGTGGGTGCCGTACCACGAGGCCGTGCGCGAGGTGCTGCCCGACGCCATCGTGGTCGTGGACAAGTTCCACGTCCAGCGCCTGGGCAACATGGCCCTGGACGAGTTCCGCCGGTCGCTGGGCCGCGTCGACAAGGCCGACCCTGCACGCAAGAAGGCGGCCGGCGTGAAGAAGGACCTGTCCCTGTTCCGCAAGCGCGAGCGGGATCTGAACGACCGCGAGCGCCTGCTGCTCTCGGGCTGGCTGAACAACATCCCGGAACTGGCCGAGGCGTACAGGCTCAAGGAGGCCTACTTCGACATCTACGAGGCGGGAAGCCAGGCTGAAGCTGCTGTCCGGTTCGATACCTGGGCCAAGAGCATCGGGCCGGAACATCGCGCCGCCTTCGCGCCGACGCTGTCGGCCTGGCGGAACTGGCAGCCGCAGATCCTGGCCTACTTCGACCACCGCATCACCAACGCGTTCACCGAGAGCCTGAACAGCCTGATCCGTTCCATCAACCGACGCGGGCGCGGCCACAGCTTCGAGGTGCTGCGCACCCTGGTCCTGTACTCCAAGGGGGCGCACCGGATCGAGACCAAGCGCCGGCCCTTCGCCCGGCAGGGCTGGGACATGGAGACGTTCGACCGCGCGCCGCCCACCGAGTCCGCCTACACCGGCATGCTGGGCCGGGCGACGCTGATGCGGGCGCCGCCCATGGCATCGGAGGTCGAGGAAGTGAACTACGGGGTGGACATCGCCCGCCTAGTGGCGATGCTGGAGTCGGGCGAGATCTGAGCCTCACCCACAAAATTGGGTCGGCGACGGCCGAGAGCGTTCCTGACCTTTACCCACACAATTTTGCGAAGACCCTGAAATTTGAGCGTTTACACGTGGACAAGTCCGGGATGGGGGTCTCTATTGCATGACTATCAAGCAAGGCCTGGAAGCCAGGCAATGCATGAGTACCGTGGCATAGCTTTGGATTGCACAATCCATTCGTGGTGTGACGCATCGCTTACGATGGCCCTGCCCAAGCGTCTGCTCGCAGAGCCGACATGGGCGCGTGGCCCGCAATCTCCCGAGGCAGCCCCACTTCGGGGGCCACCTTCATCACAGCGCGTCGTTATGGATCGTCGTCAAGCCGATCATGGGTTCGGATGACCCGCAAATAAGCGGTTCCGCCTTCCAGGGTGAAGCTGGCCTTGTATGCATCGTTGCTGGTCACATGGAGCGACCAGATCGGCACCTTGATGCTTGGGTCGATCATCGACCGGCCCGCTTTCCCCGTCAATTGGTGCAGGTGGAGCTTCGCGGGGGGCGAGTCTAGGTCAACAAGGAACAGTTCGCGCAGTGTCGCGATGACTTCGCGGTGGAGTTGCGGGTCTTTGATCTTCCTCAGGCTGCGCTGGAACGTGTCGTTGCTGGCGTCCACACGGACGATCAAGCGCGGCACTGTCAGCCGCCGATCTTGGCCAGCATGCCTGCCAGTTCATCAGCGCTGCCCGCCACGTAGCCGGCATGGCGCTTGGCGTGCTCGGCAGCGTGCTCGGCCACATCCGCCTGCAGTTCGTCAAAGGCTTCGTAGCATTCGGTCGCGACCGCCGCGAGTCGGCGAGCTTCGACGCTAGCACCTCGCAGGCGGGACGCGGCGTCCATCCGTGCTGCCGTCTCCAGCGCCATCCGCCGCACCTTCAGCATCAACGCCTTCATGTGCTCGAAGTCGTCGAACAGTGCAAGATCCTGATCGAAGGCCTCGGAATCCGTCATTGCGGCCCGAATGAGCGCCCCGTATTCAGCGGTGTCCAAGCGCAGCTTTGCCAGCCGCTCGGCTTGTTCTCGGAACTTTGCCTCGATGAGGCCATGCAGTGAACCCATCAGCCAAGCGCCAAGTCTGCTACGCGGCGCGGCAATCGGATGCACGGCCGCTGCCCGGCGTGCCATCCCACGCATGGTGATTTCAGCTGTGGCAGTGATCGCGCTCATGGTGTTGGAATTCTAGCCCTACGCCATCGCTCCCACCGAAGTGGTCGCGTGTAAACACCCAGATCTGTTTGTCAATGTGATCTGAGGCCAGAAGGGTTGTCCGCCCTTCCTAACACGGAAGGGCGGCGCTGATCTCCTGCGCAGGCAAGGATTGCACAATCCATACGTCATGCATTGCGAGTCGCATCCCATCCCTTACGATGGCCTCGCCCAGAAGACTCAACAAGAAAAATGTGCTCAGCTCATCCGGTGTGCGATCTTGCGATGTGGTCTCGTTGTGACGACAATTCGCGTTAGCGCCAGGCAGGCGCAACCATGCATCCAGTTCAGCAGCTTCCATAGGGCACAAGAGCCCCGCGATTTGGCGCAGTTCATTGGTTTTCACTTCCGGTCGCCTACCCATCGCGGCGAGTGCATAGGCACAACCGGCCGCTTCGCGGGGATAAAAGGCGGCGCCGGCATCGAACCAGTAGCAGAGTGTCGGGGCGCGATCCTGCTACGCCAGGTGCGCGAACAGCGAACCCTCTCACTCATCTTCGTCCGCCCAGTGCTTGCGATCGAACGGCGAGCACTCAAGCGCTTGGTGGCCCGTCAGGGCAAGCACCGCTCGGCCTGACGCCATTCGCCGCATTTGGTGCAACGCTCCTCGCCGTCGATGTGCATCCAATTGGGGTTGTGGCGTGCGGTTGTCGCATGTTCTTGAGGTTGGATTGGTGGCAGCCGACAATCGAAACTTACCGCCCCCCCCAATGGACCGCTTAACGCCCGAACGCCGTAGTTGGTTGATGTCCCGCATCCGGGGCAAGGACACGACCCCGGAACTGGCGGTGCGCTCGCTCGCCCATCGGCTCGGCTACCGCTTCCGGTTGCATGGACAAGGGCTGCCCGGAAAACCCGACCTTGTATTCGCCGGTCGCCGCAAGGTCGTATTCGTGCATGGGTGCTTCTGGCACGGGCACCGCTGCAAACGCGACAAGATGCCGAAATCGCGCGTCGAGTATTGGGTGGCGAAGATTGCCGCGAATCGCGCCCGCGACGCGCGCAACGTCAAGGCGCTGCGTGCGTCCGGATGGCGATGCGCCATCGTCTGGGAATGCGAGGCCAAGGACGCGGTTCGCTTGGGCAAACGGCTAATCCGGTTTCTTGGCTAGCCCAGTCCGCCGATAGGCGGTGCGAAGTCGTAGAAAGCTTCGGACTCGACATGCAGTTGTACCGGCTTCCCTCGTTCTACGAAGGCATATTCGACAACATAGATTCGACTTGGGCCGACCAACTTCACCGCCATTGGAACTACAGCGTCAACCTCGTCTTTGAATGCGAAAATCCCGAAAAGCTCGGCTACTTGGTCTGCGATTTGACCTTTGAGGATGTCGTCGGACTTACCCTTTGCTTCGACGGCCACCAGCACACGAGACTTCACGAGCGAGGCGTCGCGTGCCGCTTTGGCGCTCAGACTGCCCATGAAAAGCGAGTCGATTTCGGCGCTGCGCAGCTTGAGTCCCATTTGCAAATGGATCAAGCTCTCCAAGCCTTTGGTCGAAACTACGCCAAGATGGGTTTCGATGACGCGCAGGCGCACGATCAGTTGCAGCAGAAACGTCTCGTCTTCGCGTGGGAGTCGCCTGACTTCCGGCGGCAGTTCCAGCGTCTGAACGTCGAAGACCGGCGCTGCGCCGGTTGGGCTCGGCCGCACATAGGCCGGAACCTGCTGGTACAAATCTCCGATGGGGTCGCTTCCGGTCGCTGGAACGAACTCGAAGCACGGTCCTTGGCCTTTCGGTGCGCGGCCCTTCTTCGGACCCTTTACGGGCGCGGCGGCCGGAGTGGCAACGGCTTTCTGACCTTTTACTTGGAGGCCGATGTATCCAGCGCGCAGGACGCTCGACGGCCAAGTGTCGCGATAAGCCTGCTCGCGACGAACAATGTCCTTGAAGAAATTGGCGGTGTTGCCCGTGCTCAACGTGCCGCCGCCGATCTCAGTCTTGCGCTCGTTGGCGCGCTCGATAGCCACCCTGACTTCGCCGAGCGTTACCGTCATGCTCGGCGACTGACCCCGGCGCATTTGGAGAGTTCTGAGCGCGAACAACGAGCGGATGATTCGCTTCTTCTGCGACTCTTCGCCGCCCTTGCTGACGGAGGCGCGCGGCCTTGTGGACGCCTTCTTGGGTTTGTTCGCCGTCATGCCGCCGTCCGCGTCTCGCAACCGGCCTCGCCGCGTACGCTGGAGCGAGCCGGCAACACCACCGTGCGCATAAGACGCTGGCGTGTCGCGATAGGGCTCTTCGCGAGCCCGAACATCGCGGCCGCTTCGGACATTTCGAGATTGAGCAGTCGTTCGTCGCCGCGGTCCAGAACTTCCGCCAGCTTGGTCGGCTTATGCCCCATCGCCGCAATCACCGACGACGCGACACTGCGCCCAAGCAGCGGCGGCACGGAATTGCCGATTTCCCGGAAGCCGTGCCACTTGGTCGCGTGGAACCGGAACCAGTCGGGGTACGAGTGCAGCCGGGCCGCTTCGCGCACGGTCACAACGCGCGGTTCGAAGGGGTGGATCGGACGGGGCGACGTGAAGGCGCCTCGCGCGCTGTCCGTGCCGGCGCGCAGCGTGTTGCAAACGCCGTTGGGATCGAGCTTGAGGAATCGGCTGACCGGCTCGGTTTTGCCGTGCTCGGTGCCAAGGAAGCGACTTTGCGACAGTTCGGTATGAACGGTTCTGGCGCTGGACGTCAGCAGGTTCCGGTCGAACTTGCGTTCGTACGAGTAGTCGTCCGGGTCCGCTTCGAGTCCGCGTAGCCGACGCGCGTATAGCGAGCCCTTCTTGAAACGGGCTTTCACGCTATCACCGGTCAGCAATGCTTCGAAATCGTTCGCATTCGGGAGGTCGCCGATGGCGTCCCATACGGTCGCTGCGGGGCGAGCCTGCGGGTATGCCGGCAGTTTCAAACCCTTCCGACAGCCGATCAGGAACAAGCGCTGGCGATCCTGCGGCACGCCGTAGTCGGCCGCGTTGAGCACCCGGTACGGTTCCAGTACGTCGTAGCCGTGGCTCTTGAACGCCTCGATGATTTCCTGCAGAAACTGACGGTGTTTGCCGACCGTCAGGCCGCGCACGTTCTCGAACACGAAGTAGTTGGCCTTGAGTTCGACCACGATCCGCACGAAGTGGTGCACGAGCTGGTTTCTCGGGTCGTCCAGGGCGCGCTTGCCGATCATCGAAAACCCTTGGCACGGGGCGCCGCCGAACACGACGTCGATCATGCGGTTGCCGATGCCCGCCGTCGCGCGAATCTCCGCGCCGCTCACTTCGGTCACGCTCCGACACAGCGTCGCGCAACGCGGGAAGTTGTACTTGTGAACCGCCGCATGGATCGGGTCGATTTCGACGCACGCCGCCACGTCGAAACCCGCCTGCTCGAAGCCCAAGCTCAGTCCGCCCGCGCCCGAAAACAGATCGACCCCGATCGGGCGAGCGTTTGAAGTTTTGGTCATGGTTGCATCCCTTGAATTTCGTTCGATTCGTTTGTCGGCGGCAGCGAACACGTCGTCGCAGTGCTCTCCACCGCGAGATCCGCCGTCCCACAGACGAATTCGACGAGCGTGCGGTCGCCTCGCAGATCCAATACGACAAAGCGCTCGGACTTCTCGTTTTCCTTTTCCGGTGCGGCGGAGCACACCACGTCGCCTACTTGCATGCGCGTCTCCGCATCAATGGGATCGGGTTTCCGATCCGCCTTGCCCGAATAGATCCAGATCCCGCTCCCGGTCGCCCCCGAAGCGTCCGCTCTTGCCCGCTCCACGCGGCTTCTTCGGCGCGATGTCGATGCGTGACAGCACGTCCTTGTAGTCAATCCCCCGATCCGCCATTTCGCCCAGCAACGCCGCGATCACCGCAAGGTGGGACGGCACCTCGCCCTGCTTGGCGTAGTTGGAAAGCGAGATGCGATTCATGCGGATCAGTTCGGCGAAAGCCTTGATCGTAAGACCGGCCTTGCCGACATGCCGCTGGAATTCAACGTAGGTCATGGAACTAATCATAGCAGTGTGATGGTAGATCATTCACCAATGAATCGCAAGCACAAATCAATGTTGTTTAGACATTGTGTTATGACGTTTCAAGCATAAAACGTCATAACACAATGTCTAAACTAAAGATCATATATTTATGACGCTCAGCCATGAAAAAGACCGGCCAACACTTCCTTCTCTCCGCCCAAGCCCGCACGCTGCGGCTGCGGCGGATCTTTGCGATGAGCGATGAGGAAGCGTTCGATCTGTTCAAGGAGAGCCGTTGGGGCAACGGCGATCCGGTCTCCCGTGCAGCGGCGTGATCGCCCGTCACTACTTCATCGCGACGCGCCGGCAGTGGCGCTGCAAGGCGTGCCACCACACGTTCTCGGTGACGTCCGGCACGATCTTCGCCAGCCACAAGCTGCCGCTGCGCGTATATCTCGGCGCACTGGCGACCTACTGCAACGCGGTCAAGGGCATCTCGGCTTTGCAGATGGCCCGCGATCTGGACGTGCAGTACAAGACCTCCTTCGTGCTGGCGCACAAGATCCGCGAATCGCTGATGGCTCAGCGCGATAACTCGCCGTTGGACGGCGAAGTGGAAATGGACGGGGCGTACGTCAACGGCCATGTGCGGCCGAAGAACAAGAAGGCGGATCGGGTGGATCGCAGCGCAGCTCGGCGATTTGCTTCTCGTAATTGAGGATGTGTACGGCGACTTCAGACCGCTTGGCGGCCAGACCGGAAATGACATGCGACTCGGCCACGATGGGCTCCCGTTTCGAGTGAAGATCGGGAGATTCTGGCTTACCCGTTCAGGCTGAGTCTTGTACGGTTGCTACATAATTCCGCAAATCTGAGCGTTTACACGTGGACAAGTCCGGGTGGCGGGGTTCGCTACATGACCATCAGAACAACGCCCGAAAGCTGGGCAATGCATAAGTCACCGTGGCGTCGCGTTGGATTGCACAATCCAACGCGACCACGATCCGCAGTGTGACAAGTAGCACCTGAAACCGCCTAGATTCTGACAAAATCGCCTCTATGCGGCACATTTCAAGGCTCGGCTGAGACCACACCTTGTCAGGCCAATGCCCTTGTCAGGCCCATGCACCGGATCGACATCGGTCCCATCCTCACACTGGCTGGGCGTGGCGAGAAATGCCCCCGTCCAGCTATACGATGGCATCGTGACACCACGACAAGCGTATCTACAATCCAACAAAGAACTCACCGGCAGCCCACCGATCCTTGACGAATGCGCCGAGGCATACCATAGTTGGTATCATCCTTTGATTCGAGTCCACAACGACGCCACGAACGACTTGGTACAGATACGGGCTGATGATTCCGTCGGATTCGCTCGTCTTGTCGCTTTCATTCAGCAACTTCGCGCTGATCCTGCGTTGGTGGACAAGTTGCTGGATCATGGACATGGCAGTGATCGCACGGGAGCAATCTCTGTCATGAAATGGATTGGCGTTCAAAAAGTCGAACGACTCCCTGTTTGGCGCGTCAAGTCTTGGGATTTGGAGCGCCAAGGCCTGAAATATCGTTTGATTTATTGCTACAACTGGCCCGACCAAAGCTACAACATCATGGCCATCGTGCCGAGAAATGCCATTGATTATGACGACCCAACTCATCCGATCCGACGACGCGTTACCCAGCGTATCAGAGAAGAATTCCCCGGCGCATAATTCAGTCGCACTCATCGTGGATGCGGGCGGCGCAATTCGCTGGCTCAATCGCCCTGAATCGTCATCTCCCGCCAATGCGGGGTCGTGCCAGATTTATCGCATCGAAGCGCTACAGGCCCCAGAAGCGAGCCGAAAGTCATTTTCGGCATTCGATCAGTTGCTCGAAGAACTTGAACAAAACGCAGATTCAGCCCCCCAGTTGCAGGAGGGGCGAAAGTGGGTTGCAGAAAACTTCTATCAAGATCGTCCAACGCTAGCGTCGCTTCGATTGGCGGCTGGATTGTCGCAGCGTCAGCTCGGCGAAAAATGTGGGTGGGAGCAACCTCACGTCTCGCGATATGAGTCTGGCAAGCACGAGCCCACTTTGACTGTCGCAATGACTCTCGCCGAAGCCCTCGGCGTTGGGCTGGATAGATTTGCCGAGGCGTGGTCGAACACGCGGCAATCATTGCAGGACGGAGCCAAGAAATGACCGATCGTTACGTTCACGCAATTTGGTGTGACGACATTCGCCTAGAGGTTGGCAACAAGCCTTCCTTCATGGGCGTTTTTACGGGAGGCATTTTGCTTCCGGCCTTACCGACCGTTCTACCCAGGTTGGCCGTCTATATTTGGCTCAATACACCAGTCGAGCGGCCGTTCAAGAGTCTGCGCATCCGCATCACTCGTGATGACGGGTTTCTCTTAATGGAGGCTCGGCCGGAGCCACCACCGGCCCAATCAGACGTTGCACAGCACTCCCGGCCAGATTCGACTCGACAAGTTGCCATGGCTGGCTTTTCGCTCGGTGGCGTCGAGGTGCCTGTTGGGTGCAAATATTTCAGTATTTTTGTGGAGACGGAATCGGAAACGCTTGAAGGGCCAAAATTGCGCATCGATGTCAACCCGCAGGGGTTTGCTGAAGCATTCCGTGGCATCGTTGGGGGTGCCGCTCCAAATGCAGAGTCTCCGCATAACGAGTCGGCGCAAGGTTAAAGGAGCTAGACCGATGCCTTTCAAGGTCAAAGCTCCGAACGCAACCACGCGCAAAGCGATGACAGAACTTGAGTCCGGTCGAGGCAAGCGCTTCGCCCACGTGGACAACCTGATGGAAGACTTGCGGGTCTTCGCAAAATTGTGTGGATAAGAGAGAAAGCGAACTCGACCGTCGTCAACCCGAATTTGTCGGTGAGGCTCAGATACCCCCGACCTAGTGCATACAGTTTTCCCAATGCTACTGAAAACTGTAGCATGTAGGTCATTGATTTTGCTTGTCATATCTAGGCATCCAGGCGCCCCAGCTCTGCGGGCTGAAGGACGCTCCGACCCTGGCGGCTACCCCTGCCGAACAGCATCACCCACAAAGATTTGCGGAGACCCAGACTTGCATGCTGGCGATGCCCTTACGGCCCTGGGTTGCTAGATCGGTCTGTCTAATGAGGACTTCGCGGCGTTTAAACAGAACAGGAACTAGGCACCAGCCAACGCAACGAGGTTTGAATAATAACCCTGGAGAAGCCATTATTTTCTTATTTACCATTTCCAACCGCTTTCATCCCCTTCCGGATATGCGCAAAATTACCAATAACGCCACGATTCTGGCACTGTTGCACGCATTTACTGGTCCAAGGAGGCAAGGCACTAGCCGGTGTAGCTGGAATTTGGTAAGGATCTGCAGTGATTGAACGTTCCCAATCACTGAGAGCTTTTGTGGTGTCGTTTTGACAAGTTTGAGCGCATCCAGTTGAAGCAAAGACACTTATTTCCGCGCCTTCAACCGAGGTCGGGATATGGTATTTTATTATTAAATAAATAACGAATAAAAAAGAAAAAAACAGGGAAGTGCCAATTATTTTATTAGTCGAAAAAACTCTCACAATAAACAGAAAAATTCGAGCGAGATATTTCATATATTAATTCTTGGGGCGGTGCGCAGAAGACTCAGTTGTTCTCTCCTAACTCCCTGGCATCATCAGATTGCGGCCTAGAAGGAATCGGTGAAGCTGCAGTCGACTGTGTGTCTTCAACTGTGATGCTCATAAGTGTGCCAGCCTGCGATCCAGGATTATTCTGACGATGCAACACTGCGTTGAGTTGCAGGAGATACTGGGACTCTCTATTCGCACCGTTTAAAGCTTGCAGCATCGCCCCCGGTGAAATACCCACAAGGTGTAGGTACAATACACGTAGGAAGAGCCGCATGCGCACACTCGCACGATGCATTTCAATGCCGTGGAGGATGGTTGGACCGACTTCACCATCCCAATGGGTGTACTGATTTCGCGTGTCCACCCATGCGCCCGGGATCTCAGGCTTACCGCCCATGAGCAGGGACATCACGCTAGGCTCGATCCGGGCGGCAAGCTCTCGCAATCGCGTCCTCAGCGACTTCTCGTTTCCGTACCGAACTCGCGATTTCAGGGCATCACGCAAGCCAGTCGGCGCAGAGCTGGGTATGGCGCTGGTCAGAGCCGTCTTATAGGGCTCATATGCCTCCTCTGGCAGATACAACCCATCCATTGTTGCCCTGTGAAATCCTTCCAAGGCCTGCATGAGTGTTGCGAACTCAACATGCAGCCACAAGTCACTTGAGGAAAGGACTCCCCGCGCAAGTTGACTGACCTGATCTACATCTCGATAGGCGTCGAACCAACGATTGAGCAGGACGCAAAGCTCACACCCCGTCGCCGGCCGAGTTAGAAAAAAATGAAAAGGGTTGTCTAGATCGCAAGTCTTATCGTCGGAAAGTGAAACCAGCACCTGAAGATCCATGCCGTCGCCGGTCTTCGCGTGAAGACGATCCGACCCCATGGGGGCTCCAGCGACCAACGTCAGTAGCGTCGACACTTTGCCAAACTGTTCCAGAAGCCAATCCAACGAGGTCGGTGTCGGCGATGTGATTCTGAGCCAAGCCGAAGTATCGACTCGGATTTTTCCAGTGTCCCATTTATGGGAGGTACCAACCTCGAAGCTCACCGTCAAAGGCTCCGCGTTGATGTGAACCTGTTCGCTTGGCGGGGGGGCAACCCTATAGACGATAGTGGCCGGTGTCCCGGTCTGCTCCGCCGCATACTCTGCGGCGACGCTTTCACGTCCGAGCCACAGATCAAGGCCGGGTACCCGCACGCGCAGCTCGCCGTACTGTGTGGTCTCGTCAACGTGGGCGCCAACTGCCACCCAACTTGACCGTACCGTTTCTCTCTCACGAAGGCCCGCCAACCCGAAGTTGAATCCTGCCGGGATCGAGAGCCCATCAAGAATGCTCACATGTTCACTGCGAGTGCTAATGCCGTGGATTGCTGGGTAGCGGCGTTCCTGCAGTGCTAATACAGAGCCACGCGTTTGTGTCAACGGACTGAATAGTTCAAGCGTCGCGTCGCGATTTTTCCAAGTTAGAACGCCAGGCTTCCTGATAGGCGGCGAGCCGCCTTCCTTGGACGGTAGCCACCACTCACCATTGAATTCGATCGTCTCATTCAGTGGAAAATTCATTGATGAACCCTTGGTCGAAAAGCAAGACACAATTATCGGAGCAAGGTCGCAACGCCACGGAGAACGAGATGCCCCGATGCATGTACTGCAGCAAAGAGATCGAAGAGTCGACGTCTAGTATCGAGCACGTAATCCCACAGTTCCTCGGCGGAGCATACGCCCCGGACCAATTCAAAACCCGTCTGGTTTGTCGACGCTGCAATAACAATCTCGGTCTCTTCGTTGACGCTGCCTTCGGAAAGGACTGGATTGTTAGCAACAACCTCGCCCATCTTGCGAGGGAGGCGTACCGGTGCGAAGGGGAAACTTCGACGTCAGGTGTTCCGCTCATCTGCATGGGGATTTCTGACCTTTCGCCACCGGACATGAAGGAGGGCGAGGTATGTGAATCATGGCTAGGTCCAAATGGCGAGCAGGTCTACCTCATCCGGCCGTCTGATGAGCAGCTCTACTGGTACTCGGGCGGAAACCCTATCACCGCAAAACAGCAAGTCAGCAGAGCGTACTTCCAGTTCTCGGAGAACAGCCACAGAAACCCTCGCTTAGCTTGGTTCTCGTTCCGTGACGCCTTTGAGGACAGAAAGGTTAGAAAGATCATGGTCACACAGGTTGATGGTGCTGACCCGGCCTCGATCGGGTTCGTAGAACCTGACGGAATCGACCGCAAGCGCGCAACGTATTTTCAACAGGCATGCTCAGAAAGTACGTGCCGCAAGAACAACATTCCGTTATCCGTCCACTTTGACCACCGATTCTTGGGCAAGCTAGCCCTCGGGGTCGCTGCCGCAGTCTTCGGAGAGTCAATCCTCGAAACCGCCTACAGCCGGGAACTTCGCAATCTGCTCTGGTACAGGGGTGACGGCTGCGATGGAAATGCTCCTGCAGTTTTTGGTGCAACTGCATACACAAAGCAATTCGACACACAGTTCTTGCAGTTCACCGGACTCGTCGATGCTGTTGTAGTCACGCTAGCCCCAATCGGAGATGGCATCGCTCTAACTCTCAATATCGGAACCAAACAGGTCTGGGTCGTCAAATGCGCAGATTTCCGCGAACTGGATGACCAGCAACGAGCTGCTGTTACACATGGGTGCGTTCTTGTACTGTCAAAAGCGCAGAAGCGATCGATGCAGTTGACTCTGCCAGCCTTTGTTGGCGCTCAAACACGCACTGATCGACCACTCAGTTTCGGAAAGCTGGAAAGCCTGGTCGACTCTCCCCGCGCTGCATAACCACAGTCATAGCGTGAGAGGGGATCAGTGCCCCGTGCACAAAAAACCCGACGCAAGGCCGGGTCTCTGGCTAGAGCAGGAGTGCTTACTGCGCATGCTTGCCATGCTGTTCACAATCGGCGTTGGCACGATCCCTCTGCTTCAGGCGCGAAACCACAAACCACACCATCCCGCTAGAGCCTGCAGCCATCACCAGCAGGCCCAGCGCCAATCCTGTCAGAAGACTCATGACAATGCTCCGTTCTTTTCACTTGCGGATGCCTGCAGCGGTCGGCGTGTTGGGTTTCGGCTCTTCCGCCTGTCATACAGGATGAAAGCCCAAACGACTGCCAGAAGAACGGTCCAAATTCCGAACAGGGCAAGCCCATAGATGTCGGTGATTTTCTCTACTTCCATCTCATCGCCCTCCGTGCTGGTCCTTCCGG
>JAPTVL010000342.1 GCA_028065725.1 Betaproteobacteria bacterium | reverse complement strand
ATCAGCGTCTATCCTTCCGCCGAACTGCGCGGCATGAAACGCCTGCAGGCCGATGGCAGCCCGCGGCGCGTGCGCCTGCCCCAGGCGCGGGACCTGACTTGATCGCTGTCATTGCAACCCGGGCTGGCATGGATGATGCTCGCTAACTCAGCCATGATTCCTGTTGAGTAAACGGCCGTGATCCGATTTTTCCGGCACTACGTGCCTCTAAATTTGCTTCTGCTGGTCCTGATCGAGGCGCTGATTCTCGGTGGCGCCCTCTACGCGGGTGTCAGCGCGCGCTTCCTGGACGGCGGCGTGGTTCCGGACGATCTCAATCCCCTGCTGCCCAAGGCCCTGACCTTCACCGTCGTCATGCTCGGCCTGATGACCGCGAGTGGCCTCTACGACCTGGAATGGCAGGGGAGCGTACGCGCCCTCCTGCAGCGCCTTGGCCTGAGCTTCGGGCTGGGGCTGGTGACGATGAGCCTGCTGTTTTATTTCTTCCCCGACCTGCTGGTCGGACGCGGCGCCTTCCTGTTGTCGTTCGGCCTGGCGCTGCTGGGCATCCTGCTCAGCCGCACACTGTTCATTCGCTGGGCACGGGCAGGTGCGCTCAAAACCCGCGCCCTGGTGATCGGCACCGGCAGTCGCGCCGCCCACATCGAATCCTTGCTGGCCAAGCGGGTCAACGCCAGCAATGTCCAGGTCGTCGGCTACCTGCCGCTGGGCGGCAGTCATCATTTCGTCGACCATGCCCGCATTCTCGACACCGAGGAACCCCTGCCCGAACTGGTGCAGCGCCTGCAAATCAGCGAGATCATTCTGGCCGTGCGCGACCGCCGGGGCGGCGGCATGCCGGTGCAGGATCTGCTCAAATGCAAGCTGTATGGCATTCGCATCCTGGAGCTGTCCAGCTTCTTCGAGCGCGAAAACGGCCATTTGCAGCTCGACTCGATGAACGCCAGCTGGATGATCCTGGCCGAAGGCTTTCACCAGGGCATCGTGCGCGACACCATCAAGCGCCTGTTCGACCTGGTTGTCAGTGCAGCCATGCTGATGGTCTGCTTGCCGATCATGGCGCTGACCGCATTGCTGATCAAGCTGGAAAGCCCCGGCCCGGTGCTGTACCGCCAGGAGCGCGTTGGCCAGGGCTGCCGCAATTTCACCATCCTCAAATTCCGCAGCATGTGCGTCGACGCCGAAAAGGACGGCAAGCCGCGCTGGGCCGGACAGAACGACAGCCGCGTGACGCTCACCGGGCGCGTCATCCGGCGCACCCGCATCGACGAGCTGCCGCAGATCTTCAACGTGTTTTTCGGCGACATGAGCTTCGTCGGTCCGCGTCCCGAGCGCCCCTATTTCGTGCAGGACCTGACCCAGAAAATTCCCTATTACGGTGTACGGCACACCGTCAAACCCGGCATCACCGGCTGGGCACAAGTGCGTTACGCGTATGGCGCGACGGATGAAGACGCCATGCACAAGCTGCAATACGACCTTTATTACGTCAAGAATCACAGCCTGTTTCTCGATCTCATGATCCTGTTCCAGACTGTACAGGTGGTGTTGTGGGGAAAGGGCGCACGCTGAGCGCGCGCCCCCAATCCGATCATGCCTCACACCCTGCTCCTCCTCGCCGCCGTCGGTTATGGCCTGGCTGCGCTGGCCTATCTGGGGCTGTCCGGTCTCATCGTCGCCAGTTGGCGGCAGCGCCCGCAGGGGCGTCTGCTGGTGCTCGCCACCGTGCTCAGTGCAATCTGGGGAGGGATGACGGCACTGACTGCCTGGGGGATGTTGCCGCCGCGACTGGAACTCGCCGCCGAAGTCGCGCGCAACGGCGCCTGGCTGGCGCTGCTGCTCTATATCCTGAGACTGCGCCTGCCGGAGGGAACAAACCTGCCTGCGCCGCTGCAGCTCATCCGTGCCCTGGCTGGCGTGCTTGTCGTCGGCCTGCTGCTTGCCAGCGTCCTGCCCTTCATCGCCCCCACCCAGCCGGTGCTGGCGCGATGGGCAGGCAATCTGGGGCTGGTTCTGCTCACCGTGATCGGGCTGGTGCTGGTCGAACAGGTCTACCGCAGCACCCGTCCGGAAGACCGCTGGGCGATCAAGTTTCTCTGCCTCGGGCTGGGCGGCCTGTTCGTGTATGACTTCTATCTGTACGCCAATGCTGCGCTCTTCAACGCGGTGGATGCGGAGGTGTGGGCGGCGCGCGGCTACGTGGCGGTCCTGGTGACGCCGCTGATTGCGGTCTCCGCCGCGCGCAACCCGGAATGGTCGGCGCCGGTCGGACTGTCGCGCAGCATGGCCTTCCACACCGCCAGCCTGCTCGGCGCGGGCATCTATCTGCTGCTGATGGCAGGCGCCGGTTATTACCTGCGCCTGTTCGGCGGCGAATGGGGCGACGTGGTGCAGACCGTGTTCATCTTCGCCGCCGCCATGCTGCTGGTGCTGCTGATGTTTTCCGGCACCCTGCGCGCGCGTCTGCGGGTGTTCCTGTCCAAGCATTTTTTCAGCTACCGCTACGACTACCGCGAAGAATGGCTCAACTTCACCCGCACCCTCACCGGGGGCCAGTCCGGCGAGCAGTTGTGCGAACGCGCGGTCGAGGCGCTGGCCCGGCTGGTGGAAAGCCCCGGCGGCGCGTTGTGGATGCGCGAAGGCGACGCCGGGTACCAGCGTGCCAGTCACTGGAACTGGGCCGACCTGCAGGGCACCGAGCCGGCCGACGCCCCCTTCATCCAATGGCTTGCGGATAAGCAGTGGGTGGTGGATCTGGATGAAATGAAGACCCGCCGCGACCTGTACGGCGATCTCCATACCCCAGCGTGGATCCGCCGGACCGACGATGCCTGGCTGGTGGTGCCGCTGATGCTGCACGACGAACTGCTCGGCTTCGTGGTGCTGAAGCACTCGCTCGGCAACGTCAGTTTCAACTGGGAAGTCAGCGACCTGCTCAAGGTGGCGGCGCGCCAGGCGGCGGCGCACCTGGCGCAGATGCGCGCCTCCAACCAGCTCATCGTGGCGCGCCAGTTCGAATCGTTCAACCGCACCACCACCTTCATCATCCACGACCTGAAAAACCTCGTCGCACAACTGTCCCTCTTGCTGTCCAACGCCGAAAAACACAAGCACAACCCCGAATTCCAGGCCGACATGCTCGACACGGTGGAAAGCGCAGTCGCCCGCATGAACAAGGTTCTGTCGCAATTGCGCCGCGGCAGCGAAGAAGCGCAGGCACAGTCGGTGGCGCTGGCGGACATCCTCGCCGACACCATCGCCAGCAAACAGGCGTTCAAGCTGCGACCCGTGCTGGAACTCCCGCCGCTCCTCCTGTGCGTGCGCGCCGAGCGCGAACGGCTCACCCGCGCCGTCGGCCATCTGCTGCAAAATGCGCTGGAGGCCACGCCGCCGAGTGGCCAGGTCACGCTGCGCGGATTCGAGGATTCCGGGCAGGCGATCGTCGAAATCGCCGACACCGGCAGCGGTATGGACGAGGAATTCATCCGCACCCGGCTGTTTCAGCCATTCGATTCGACCAAGGGCGCCGGCATGGGCATTGGCGCCTACGAATGCCGCGAAACCATCCGCGCGCTGGGCGGACAACTTGAAGTTGAAAGCACGCCGGGGCGCGGCACCCGGTTTCGCATCAGCCTGCCGCTGGATAATAATTTAGTTGCTGGAGGAGACGCCGCATGAGCGACGCCAAACAAAAGATCCTGCTGGTGGAAGACGACCCGGGGCTGCAAAAACAGCTGAAATGGAGCCTCCCCAATTACGAACTCGTGATGGCCGCCGACCGCGACAGCGCCATCGCCCAGTTGCGCCGCCACGAACCCCCCGTGGTGCTGCTCGACCTTGGCCTGCCCCCCGATGCGGACGGCGCCACCGAGGGTCTCGCCGCCCT
>JAPTVL010000404.1 GCA_028065725.1 Betaproteobacteria bacterium | reverse complement strand
TTTTTTGTCAATGCACCGTACACACCATGCAGGGATCGAAGCTGCGCACCACGTGATGAATCGCCGCCGGCAACGGCTCCGTCGCACTCGCCGGCAGACCTGCCAGCGCCTGTTCCAGCGCGCCCGGCTGGCCGCCGGCGTCGCGCGGCGAAAAGTTCCAGGTGGTGGGCGCGATGATCTGGTAATTGTGGATGCGGCCGCGGCGCACGGTAAGCCAGTGTCCGAGCGAGCCGCGCGCGGCTTCGATGAGGCCGACACCCGAGGTCTCGTCGGCGAGTGGCGCGTTGATGCACCAGGGTTCGCCCGGCGTCAGCGCCGCCATCCAGCGCTCCATCGCCGGCAGCACCAGGGCCAGTTCCAGCAGGCGTGCCACGACGCGGGCGGCAACGCTGCCGCCGTTGCCTGCGACCATGTCACGCGCCAGCGCATGGCCGGCCACCACCTGACGCGCCAGGGCACCGGTCTCGACCACCTGCCCGGCCAAGCGCGGCGCCTTGCACCAGGAATAGGCGCCGTCCTTTTCCGTCACCGGCAAGGTACTGCCTGCCGCCGGAGGCTGCGGCCGGCCGGCGGCGGCATACCAGGCGTGGCTGATGTCTTCGTCGATGGCCGCGATGTCGAGCGCAGCGGGCCCCGCGTGCCACAGCCCTGCCAGAAACAGGCGCCGCTCGTCTTCCTGGTAGCAGCCATAGCTCATGAAACGGTCCGTGCCGCGTCCCAGCCGCCAGAGGTCGAGATCCGCGGCGATATCCAGAAAACGGCGCAGGTCGCCGCCGCCCGCCTGCGTCCGCCACGCGTCGAGCTCGGCGCGGCTGGCAATCGCGGCGACGTCCTCCAGGCTTGCGCCGAAGGTCACCGACTCGAGGAAGCCGCGAAACTCGCGTAGCGTGCGGTGCAGACGAAAAATTTCCGAACTCTGCAGCGGCCGCGTCGAGCCCCCCGGCTGCACGGCGAGGGTGTGCGGCCATTTGCCGGCGAGCAGGCCCATCATCTGCATGAAGCGGGCGCGCGCCGGCAGCATCTGGTTCGGCGCGCTGCCGACGGTGGCGCGAAAGCGTTCGACCGCCGCAGCGTGCCAGGGCCGGCCGGCATAGTCTTCACGGGCGAAGTCGGGCATGAAGAACAGGTAGAAATGCGTCAGGTGATCGGCCAGGTTCTCGGTCGCCAGCGTCAGGTTGGCGGCCAGCCTGCCATTCGCCGGCGGCACGATGCCCGCCGCATCGGCCAGCGCCAGCGCGGCTGCCGCCGACTGGGCCACCGAACAGATGCCGCAGATGCGCGGCACCAGCACCAGCGCATCGGCCGGCAGCTTGCCCTGCAGGATCTGCTCGAAGCCGCGATACAGCGGCGAATTGACGTAGGCCGCGGCGACCCGGCCGTCGGCGATGTCGAGGCTGATTTCGAGGTCGCCCTCGACGCGGTTGAAGGGGCCGACGACGCGCCGCGCGCTCATCTTTTACTGCGCTTCACCGTCGGCGCGCGCAGGAGATGGTCGGAATGCGCGTTCTCGCGCACGCGTGCCGGGGTGGCCGACTTGGACAGGGTGGCGAGCGCGATGAACCAGGCCTTCGGCATATCGGCGGGCAGGCCGAGGGGAATGCCGGCCACCTTGGGCGTGGTCTCGAAGGCGTGGCCGGGTTCCTCGAAACCCGGATCGGTGCAACGGATGCAGGCATAGCCGCCGCGCAGGCAGGAACCTTCGCCGTTCCACAGGCGCTGGTTGCAGTCGGCATGGGCCTGGGTGCCCTTGCAGCCGAGCTGCTCCATCAGGCAGCCCTGCTCCGAATGCCGGGAAGCGCTGGCCTTGAACTCGTAGTACTCGTTGCGCGGGCAGCCGTGATGCACCAGCTGGTCGGCATAGAAGCGCGGCCGCCCGTAGTCGTCCAGGTGCTCGGCGCGCAGGCTGCCGTGCGCCAGTGCCGCCAGGGTTTCGGTAATCCAGTCGGGATGCGGCGGACAGCCGGCGACGTTGATCACCGGCAGCCCGCTGCGGTCGCGGAACTCGGGGCCGAGCAGCCCGCCCGCGGCTTCGCCGTCGTATTGCAGGCCGCAGGCATCGGTCGGATTCATGCCCGCCGCGGTGATGCCGCCCCAGGACGAACAACTGCCGATCGCCACCACATGCCGCGCCTGCGAGGCGATCTGCCGCACCCAGTCGATCATCGGCTGGGCACCACCGCCGAAGCGATGGAAGCCGCCACTGCCCAGCGGTCCGCGCAGCAGCGAGCCTTCGATGCAGAGCACATCCACCGCGGTCTGGCCGCAGGCGCAGTGCGCAATCAGGTCGCGCGCTTGATCAACTCCCGTCTCGGAAAGACTGGGATGCCACAGCAGTTCGATGCCTTCGTCGGCCAGCACGCGGAACAGCGGCCCGCGCTCGCTGCCCAGCCAGGACAGGGTACAGCCGCCGCAACCGCCCGACTGGAGCCAGAGCAGGTTCATGCTTCGCCTTCAGCGTCGGCCAGACCGAGGCGCGCCAGCTTCATGCGCAGCCCGACGCGGGTCAGGCCGAGTTCTTCGGCGACGCGCGTCTTGTTGCCCTTGTGCCGGCGCAGTGCCGTGGCGATCAGTTGCCCTTCAACCTGGTCGAGGCGCTCCCTGAGCGTGCCGTCCGCCATGTCCGCGGCAGGCGCTGCGGCAGCGGCCCGGCCCACGCGCGCGGAGAACAGGCCCGCATCGAGCAGTTCGCCGTCGCCCAAGGCCAGGGCGCGCATGATCTCGTTCTGCAATTCGCGCACGTTGCCCGGCCAGCGGTGGGCCACCAGCGCGCGCATTGCGGCATCGGAAAATCGGCGTCCCGCCAGCGCCGACTCCTTGAACATGGCGGCGACGATCGCCGGAATATCCTGCGGCCGATCGCGCAGCGGCGGCATGTGCAAGCCGATGCCGGCAATGCGGTAGTAGAGATCGCGGCGAAAGCGTCCGCTGGCGACGTCGGCCTCCAGGTCGCGGTTGGTCGCGGCGATGATGCGCACATTGACCGGCACCGCACGCGGGCTGCCGACCGGGCGCACTTCGCCTTCCTGCAAGGCGCGCAGCAGCTTGACCTGGAAGGCCGGCGAGGTGTCGCCGATCTCGTCGAGGAACAGCGTGCCGCCGTCGGCCTGCTGGAACAGGCCGATGCGGTCCTCGTGGGCGCCGGTGAAGGCGCCCTTCTTGTGGCCGAACAGTTCGGCTTCGAGCAGGGTGTCGGGCAGCGCGCCGCAGTTTTCGACGACGAAGGGCCGCTCGGCGCGCTCGCTGGCGTAATGGATGGCGCGCGCCAGCAGTTCCTTGCCGGTACCGGACTCGCCGGTGACCAGCACCGACAACTCGTGTCCGGCAATGCGCTGCGCCAGTTCGCAAATTTCGTTCAGCGGGCTGTCCGCCGCGCGCGTCAGGCGATCGAAGCCGGAACGGGCGCGGATCTGCCCGCGCTTGCCGGCCACCCGTCGCACCAGCTGCTCCGGGCTGTCGCGCAGTTCCAGCGACAGGCGCTGGTTCTCCTGCTGCAGGCGCCAGAGTTCGGCCGCGCTCTTCAGCGTCAGCAGCAGCTGTTCCGGATGCCAGGGCTTGAGCAGGTACTGCCAGATGCCGGCCTGGTTGATGCCGGCAATGATGTCCTCGGCATCGGTGTAGCCGGACAGGATCAGGCGCACCGTGTCGGGCCACTGGCTGCGCACCCGGCGCAGGAACTCGACGCCCTGCATTCCCGGCATGCGCTGGTCCGACAGCACGATATGGACGAATTCGCGCGCCATGATGGCTTCGCCTTCTTCCGCCGATGGCGCGGTAAATACCGTGAAGTCCTCCTCCAGCGTGCGGCGCAGGGTTTCCAGCGAACGCGGCTCATCGTCGACCACCAGCACCGTGAGCGGGGTGCGCGGCTTCATTGGGGAACGGTCCAGCCCAGGTCGCGGTGGCGTGCGAGATGGCGCGACGTCCATGACGCCAGCGACTTGCGCACGAAGTGGTGGCGGGCGACGTGGTAGCTCGGATCGAAACCGTAGAAGTTGCGCCGCATGTGGCTCAACTCCTCTTCGCGGTAGGCGGCCAGTGGTTTGGCGGCTTCGTCGCGGGCGCGGGTCTCGCGCTTGGCCGCCAGCCTGTCCTCCAGATCGGGGGCGGCGGCAATCTCGGCCGCGCGCCGTGCGACGTCGATGCGGAAGGCCTGCGGTTCGCCCGCCAGACAGGCATCGGAAAAACCGATTTCAACGGCACGCTGAGCGGTCAGCGGCTGGCGGTTGCGCATGATGTCGCGTGCGCCTTCCTCGCCCACCCGGCGCGGCAGCAGGTAGGTCCAGTATTCCGAGCCGTAGAGATTGCCCATGTTCTTGTAGTGCGGGTTCTGCAGCACGCCATCGCGCGCCCAGACCAGATCGGCCGCGCGCGCCAGGAAGCAGCCGCCGGCACCGGCATTGCCCGCCAGCGCGGCGATGGTTATCTGCCCGCCGCATTCGATCAGTTCCAGCGCGAGGTCGTTCATCGCATTGATGTTGTTCCAGGATTCGTCGGCGGGCGAACCGTCGCCCAGACTCGCCGCCTCGATCACGTTGAGATGGATGCCATTGGACCAGAAGTCGGCGCCACCCAGCAAGACCAAAACCTTTATCGGCCGCTGCCTGGCCCAGACCAGCGCTGCACGCAGGCGTTCGCATTGCGTGGTGGACATGGCGCCGTTGTAGAACTCGAAATGCAGGAAGCCGACGCCGTTGGTTTCCTCATAGGCGATGTCCTGCCAGGTTTCGTGGCCGGCGCGCCACCAGCTGTCGAGCGCCGCTTCCGGCAGCGCCGCAGATTCGGCGGCGAAGGCCAGCGTCACCGGCAGCTTGAAATCGCCGGCGCGTTTGGCGTGGCCGATCCACAGCGCACCGTCGGTGGTCCGGCGCAGCACTGCGGTTTCGCGTCGCGCCACAAGCTCGCCGGGTCGCGCATCGAGTGCGCCGCGCAGCACCGCCTCAGGCCAGGCGTCGAAAATATGGCAGGCGCAGCCGAACAGCGAATCGGCGACGCCGGGAAAACCGTCGGCGGCGTTGATCTTGCGCAGCACCGTGGCCGTGTCGTCGCGCTGCCAGTCGATGGTGCGATCCGCCTGCTGCATCAGCGGCCGCAGGCGGCCGTGGGTAACGCCGAAGGCGGCGAGCGGAGTCGGCGCGAAGTCGCCAGCGGCATGGCGCTCGACCGCCTGCAGAACTGCCGTGGTCGCCGCCTGGGTGACTTCGTGGCGATAGATGCCGGACTTCTTCGTCACGCGCAGGGGAAACACGGCACTGGCCCAGACCGGCCCGGCATCCAGCTCGGCTTCCGCCTGCAGCACCGTGACGCCCCACTCCTGCTCGCCGTTGAGGATCGCCCAGTCCAGTGCCGATGGTCCGCGGTCGCCGACGATGCCGGGATGGACGATGAGGCAGACATGCCGCTGCCAGATCGATGCCGGAATCGCGCGGCGCAGGTAGGGGGCGACGATCAGATCCGGCTTGAACAGCGCCACGGCCTCTTCGGCGACGCTGTCGGCGATGTCGAACTCGATCGAAATCGAGTGTCCGCGCCGCTGCAGCTCGGCGCCCAAACGCTGTGTCAGGCTGTTGAAGGCGTGGGTGAGCAGGAGAATGCGCATCAGCAAATTCTGGGCAATTGGTCGCCGGCCAGCCAGTCGACGATGCGCTTGCCGCCGAAGGACGTGGTGAGCTGGACGAAGTGGTGATCGTCGGCGATGACGGCGCCGATCTGCGCCGCCTCGCGCCCCAGCGGATGGGTACGCATCGCGGCCAGCACGCGGCCGGCATCGGCCGCGGCGCAAATGGCGATCAGCTTGCCTTCGTTGGCGACGTAGAGCGGATCGAGGCCGAGGAACTCGCAGGCGGCGGCCACCACCGGCTTTACCGGGATCGCCTGCTCGTGCAGCATCATGCCGACGCCGGACTGGCCGGCGATTTCGTTCAATGTTGCGGCGAGGCCGCCGCGCGTCGGATCGCGCAGGCAGCGCAGATCGGCGCCGGTAGTCAGCATCGCGGCGATCAGGCCGTTGAGCGCCGCCGTGTCGGATTCGATCGGCGCGTCGAAGGAAAGGTTTTCGCGCTTGCTCATGATCGCCACGCCATGGTCGCCCAACGAGCCGGAGACGATGATCACGTCGCCCGGCCTTGCGCGCGCACCGCCGAGTTCGAGGCCGTCGGGCAGCACGCCGACGCCGGTGGTGGTGATGAACACGCCATCGCCCTTGCCGCGCTCGACCACCTTGGTGTCGCCGGTGACCACCGGCACGCCGGCTTCGCGCGCCGCCTGCGCCATGGATTCGACGATGCGCGCCAGGTCGGCCAGCACAAAGCCCTCTTCGAGCACGAAGCCGGCCGCCAGATAGAGTGGCGTCGCGCCCATCACGGCGACGTCATTGACCGTACCATGCACCGACAGGCAGCCGATATCACCGCCGGGGAAGAACAAGGGCGAAACCACGTGGCAATCGGTGGACATCACCAGGCGTCCTGGTTTGCCGTTGATAGTCGGCGCTGGCAACACGGCGCCGTCGTTGCCCTGGCCCAGGTAGTCATTGCCCAGGTGCCTGGCGAACAGCTCGGAAATCAGCTGCACCATCGAGCGCCCGCCGGAGCCGTGGGTCAGGTCGACGCGGCCCTGCTTGAGATCCAGTGGCCGCACATAGCCACGCTTGATTTCTGCCATCTAATGCATGTCCTTGTAACGTCCATAGCTGTAATGCGCGGCGCAGGCGCCCTCGGAACTGACCATGCAGGAGCCGATCGGATTCTCGGGCGTGCAGATGGTGCCGAACAGCTTGCAGTCCTGCGGCTTCTTCACACCGCGCAGGATCGCGCCGCAATCGCAGGCCTTGTTGTCGGGCACCGAACGGTAGTCCAGATTGAAGCGCCGCTCGGCATCGAAGCCCGCATATTTCCGGCGGATGCGCAGTGCCGAGTAAGGCACCACCGACAGTCCGCGCCATTCGAATTCGCGGCGCAGCTCGAACACCTCGGCGACGCGGTCCTGCGCCTTGAGGTTGCCGTCGCGGCTGACCGCGCGTGAAAACTCGTTCTCGACCTCCGCGCGGCCTTCATTGACCTGGCGCACCAGCATCAGGATGGCCTGCATCACGTCGAGCGGCTCGAAGCCGGCGATGACCACGGGTTTGCGGTATTCCTCGGCGAAGAACTCGTAGGGCCGGCTGCCGATCACCGTCGACACGTGGGCCGGGCCGATGAAGCCGTCGAGCGGCACCGTGCCCCATTGCCGCACCTCGGGCGATTCGAGGATGTTGCTGATCGCCGACGGCGTCAGCACATGGCAGCAGAGCACGCTGAAATTCTTCAGACCCTCGGCCTCGGCCTGCTGGATCGCCACCGCCGTGGGCGGTGTGGTGGTCTCGAAACCGATGGCAAAGAACACCACTTCGCGGTCCGGATTGTCGCGCGCGATCTGCAACGCGTCGATGGTCGAATACACCATGCGGATGTCACCACCACGCGCCTTGGCTTTCATCAGCGAGAGGCCTTCGGAGGCCGGCACGCGCAAGGTATCGCCGTAGGTGCACAAGATCACACCACGGTTAAGTGCAAGGTCGATCGCCATGTCCACGCGGCCGATCGGCAGCACACAGACCGGGCAGCCGGGACCATGCACCATGCGCACCGTGGGCGGCAACAAGTCGCTCAAGCCATAGCGCGAAATCGCGTGGGTGTGCCCGCCGCAGAATTCCATGAAGCTGTAACTGCGCCCGGGCTGGACTTCGCCGCCGATGCTCCGCGCGAGATTCTTCGCCAGCTCGCCGTCGCGGAATTCGTCGATGTATTTCACGCAGCGGAAAGTCCAGTCTGATTGAGTTCGGCGAACAGTGCCAGGGTCTTTTCCGCTTCCTCGGGATCGAGCTTGGTCAAGGCATAGCCGACATGCAGGATCACGTAGTCGCCGACCTGGACGTCTGCCAGCAGCGCCAGCGAAATCTCCTTCCTGACGCCGCCGAGATCGACGATCGCCGTATCACCAGCGCCGACTTCCGCTACTTTGACCGGAATTGCGAGGCACATGTCAGTGATCCAGTTGATGCATGGCGACCCAGGCCTGACCCAGGGATATCGCCGTATCTCCGGGCAACAGTTGCCGCGGCATGAAGAGTTCGAGGCCCGCCGCCGGCACTCGCTCGGCCAGCCCGGTACGCAGCAGCTTGTTGAAAAAGCAGCCGCCACCGCAGGCCAGGCGCCCGATGCCGGAGCTTTCCGCGGCGCGCAGTACCCACTGCAGCAGCGCCGCCACCAGCGTGGCGTGGAACAACGCGGCGCCGTAACCGGTGTCCGGTTCCGAGGACAAGGCACCCAACAAGTGCAGCAAGTCCAGCTGGCCGTCAGCACCGATATGCCAAGCGCCTGCCAGCGGCTGCGGCCAGCCGTGCGTTGCGATATGGGCCGTCGCCTGCTGTTCCAGCGCGATCGCGGCCTGTGCTTCGAATTCCATGCGCGGGCAGATGCCGAGCAGGCCTGCGGCCGCATCGAAGACCCGGCCCATGCTCGACGTGCGCGGACTGTTCAGTCCCCGCGCCAGCATCGCGGCGACGATTTCGGCACCGGGCTGGTCGGCGAAGCGCGCCGCGATCTCATCGCCGCGCCCCAGATCGAACAGCGCCGCCGCCGCCATGCGCCAGGGATCGCGCGCGGCGCGGTCGCCGCCGGGCAGCGCCAGCGGATGCAGGTGGCCGATGCGCTCGAAGCGGGCGCCATCGACGCGCAGCAGTTCGCCGCCCCAGGCCTGGCCGTCGGTGCCGAGTCCGACGCCGTCGAGCGCCAGCCCCAGCAGCGGTCCTTCAATGCCATGCTCGGCAGCAACCGCGGCGATGTGCGCATGGTGATGCTGGACCCCTAGGGTCCGTACGCCGAGTTCGGCCGCGAGCTGCACGGCAAAGCGCGTCGAGTGCAGATCGGGATGCAGGTCGTGGGCGATGGCCACCGGCTTGCCTTCCAGCGCCCGCAGCAGTTCGCGCGCCGTCGCCTCGTGCGCCAGGCAGGCCTCGGCCTGGAACAGGTCACCGACCGTGTGCGATATCCAGGCCTGACGGCCCTGCGCCAGACACACCGTGTTCTTGAACCAGGCGCCCATGGACAGCAGCGGCGGCGTCGGATGCGTCAGTTTCAGTTGATGCTCGACGCAAGCCGGTACGGCTTTTGTCCGATCCCTCATGGCTGCTGCGCGCGGGCGTTGGCAGCGCCGCGTTCGAGCCAGCCCAGCCATGCATCCATGCCCTGCCCCGTGGTGGCCGATATTTCGATCACCTCGATGCCGGGATTGACGCGGCGCGCAAAGGCGATGGCCGCATCCACCTTGAAACTCAGGTAGGGCAACAGATCGCACTTGTTCATCAGCATCAGGCTGGCGGCGCGAAACATGTCGGGATACTTGATCGGCTTGTCCTCGCCCTCGGTGACGGAGAGGATCACCACCTTGTGCGCTTCGCCGAGGTCGAAGGCGGCCGGGCAGACCAGGTTGCCGACGTTCTCGATCATCAGCAGCGAATCCTGCGGCAGCTCGAGCTTGTCCATGGCGTGGCCGACCATGTGCGCGTCGAGATGACAGCCCTTGCCGGTGTTGATCTGGATCGCCGGTGCGCCGGTGGCGCGGATGCGTTCGGCATCCTGGCTGGTCTGCTGGTCGCCCTCGATGACCGTGACCGAACGGCGGCCCTTGAGCAGCTCTATGGTCTTGCACAGCAGCGTGGTCTTGCCCGAACCAGGACTGGAGACCAGGTTCAGCGTGAAGATGCCGCGCTGGGCCAGGCGCTGGCGGTTCTGCGCCGCATAGGCGTTGTTCTTGGCCAGGATGTCCTGTTCGATCTGCACCATGCGTTTTGCACCCAGACCCGGCGCATGGGAATGCGCCGGGGCATAGCTGTGCCGGTGTTCGTGCACATGCTCGTGCGCGCCGGCCGCGTGCTCGTGGCTGTGGCGGGTGCCGTCGGCATGCACGTGCTCGTGTTCATGGTGGGCATCATCGCCGTCGATTTTCACTTCGCCGCTGCCGCAGCCGCAGGTGGTACACATATCGCCTCTCCAGTTGCCTAAACCACTTCCAGTTCCTTGACCCGCATCTCGGTGCCGCCCGTCACCTGCAACTGGTAACTGCCGCATTGCGGGCACTCGCCGTAGGCCTCGGGCATCGGCACCGTGCTCGCGCATTCCATGCACCAGCCGGTACCCGGCAGCGAGATGATTTCAAGCCGGGCGCCGTCGGCGACGCTGTCGCGCGTCACGGCATCGAAGCAGAACTTCATGGCCTCGACCTCGACCCCGGACAAGACGCCGATTTCCAGCCAGACCACCGTGACCTTGCTGAACTCCTGCTTGAGCGCCGCATCCTCCAGCAGTTGCAGGACGCCCTCGGCGAGCGACATTTCGTGCATCGATCAAGCTGCGCCTAAAGTCCGTTGCGCACGTAATCGGCGAAGCGCCGGTCGCCCGTCGCGATGTGCTTGCCGATGAAGCCGAGCAACTCCGTGGCACGCCCGGCGAGCAGCGACGGATCGCCCTCGGCATGGCTGGCGGCAATGCCGCGCAGCGTATCCATCATCTGCGCATGATCCTCGACATGATCCTCGTAGTCGTCATAGCTCTTCAGGCGCATCAGCAACTCTTCCGACGCAAAATGGGCCTCGCTGCAGGCGATCAGCCGATCGAGAATCTCGCCTATCGCAGCGGCATCGCGGTTCTCGCCCGCGGCGGCACACAGGGCCCGCAACAGCCCGAGTTGGACTTCATGTTCACGATCGGTATCCTCATTCGACGCGGCATTGAATTCAGCGACATTCGACATCTGCAGCCCCTTGCTGTGGCATCCGGCAATTATTCGGCATTCGAAACCCAAGCCGCCCGCGGCGGCAACCCCGCGGCAACCCCGCGGCAACCCAAAGCTTAGCGCAAAGCGAGGAAGCGGCGACGGGAAAGCGAGGGCTCTCCGGCCGCCTGGTTCGCGCCGGCGGCGGCCGCTACCGCTTGCGGCACCGTCAGCAGGGCGATCAGCGAGGCGCGAGCGGTCATCGCCGCTTCCGCTTGGGAGACGAATTGCCCCATCGGCGAAAACAACGGGCAGCTTTGATATTCGCCGAGTTCTGCTTCGGCGCTGCCGAGAAAGGCAAAATCGCCGGCCGGAAAGTGGACGAAACGGCGCTTGTTCTCGCCCGTGGACACCCAGTTTTGGTTGCTGCCCGGCACCAGCAGCAGGCTCATGCACCAGGGCGTGACCACGATGCCCAGCCAGTGCCCCTGCCAGCGCTGGAAATCGACGGCGGCCACCGACAGTGCCGGATTGAGGATGGGCACGTCGGCCATCTGTTCGCGCTGGATGCGGAAGAAGGCCTCCTCCACCGCCTCGGCCGGGCTGCCTTGATGCACGCGGAAGTTCATGCCGCTTCCAGGCCGTCGCCCCATTCGCGGGCGCCGCCTTCGCGTTCCATGAATTCCCGCATCAGTGCCAGGGCTTCCCTGGCGCGCTCGGGCTCGACCCGTTCGAAGGCGAAGCCGCCAGCCTGGATCAGCAGGTAGTCGCCGACCGCGACGTCTTCGTTCATCAAGAGCAGGCTGACCTCGCGCAACTGACCGAAGCACTCGGTGAGCGCCGTGCCGTCGCTGACTTCGAGCACGCGGGAAGGCGCGGCAAGGCACATCTCAGGCCGCCTTCTTCATGGGCGCCACGGCATAACCGCGCGCCGCCAGCTCGTCGGCCGCCATGGCCGCCAGCACCGGCACCTTTTCGGCAATCGTCGGCGTCATTTCCAGGCCGAGTTCGAGCGAAATGAATTCGACGCCGAGCACCACGATTTCCCTGGGCATCGCGTCAAGCAGTTCCAGGCTGGCCAGCACGTCGGGCAGCGCGATCTGGTGCGGCGAGAGCTTGCTGCGGAAGAACACCGGAATCTCGTCGCCGGCGATTTTCACCACCGTGCCCGGTGCCGCCCCGGTCTTGACCACGTCGAGCACGATCAGCAGGTCCAGATTGGACAGATCCTCGATCATCTCCATGCCCGAGGTGCCGCCGTCGATCGCCAGCACGTTCTCCGGCAACTGCCAGCCGCGCTCCAGCGCCTCGACCGCGCGCACCCCCGCGGCCTCGTCGCTGAGGATGATGTTGCCGATGCCGAGCACGACGGCGCGCATGGGGAGATTCACACCGCCTTGACCGAAATCGCGGTATTGCTTTCCTTGTCGGTCAGGTGGATCGCGCAGGCGATGCAGGGGTCGAAGGAGTGAATGGTGCGCAGCACTTCCAGCGGTTTCTCGGCGTCGGCGATCGGCGTGTTGAGCAGCGAGGCCTCGTAGGGTCCCGGCTCGTCCTTCTCGTTGCGCGGGCAGGCATTCCAGGTCGAGGGCACCACGCACTGGTAGTTCTTGATCTTGCCGTTGTCGATCACCACCCAGTGCGAGAGCGCACCGCGCGGCGCCTCGTGGAAGCCGACGCCCATGATCTCGTCCTTGGGGAAGACCGGCGGGTTGAAGGTCTTGGTGTCACCCTTGCCGATGTTGTCCACCAGCGCCGCCCACTGCCCGGCTAGCATGTCCACCTGCACCGCGCAGGACACGGCGCGCGCGGCGTGACGGCCGATGGTGGAATGCATGGCGTCGAGGCCGACCTTGGTCTTGGCCAGCGCCGAAACCGTGTCGAGCGCCGCGGTCGCGTACTTCTTGGTCGGTTCGTGCCCGGCGGCGAGCATGGTCAGCACGCGTGCCAGCGGGCCGACCTGGGCCACCTTGCCGTAGAAAGTCGGCGACTTGAGCCAGGAATACTTGGCGTCGTCCTTGAAGTCGGTGTAGTTGGGCTTGGTCTCACCCTTGTAGGGATGCAGCGCGCCGCCCTTGGAGTAGTCGTACCAGGAATGCTTGACCGACTCCTCGACGCCCTTGGTGAAATACTCATCGCCAAACTTGGTGAACGGCTTGAAGCTGGCCAGGTTGCCGTTCTCGATGAAGCCACCGGGCATGGCGAACTTGGTGCCCTTGGTGTCCATCGGGATGTCCGGCACCGCCAGGTAGTTGGTGACGCCCTTGCCGATGGCGGTCCAGTCGGCATAGAAGGCGCCCACGGCGGCGACGTCGACCAAGTAGACGTTCTTGACGAAGTCGGAAAGCTCGTCGATAAAGCCCTTGATCGCCATCAGGCGTTCGACGGTCAGCACCGCCTGCGAATCCGTGGCGATCGGATTGGCAACGCCGCCGACGGCGACGTTCTGGATGTGCGGCGTCTTGGCGCCCAGTATCGAAACGATCTTGTTGGCCTTGCGCTGCACTTCCAGGGCCTGCAGGTAGTGCGCCACGGCCATCAGGTTCACCTCGGGCGAGAGCTTCATCGCCGGGTGGCCCCAGTAGCCGTTGGTGAAGATGCCGAGCTGGCCGCCATTGACGAAATGCTTGAGGCGTTCGTGGGTCTTGCGCATCTCGTGCTTGTTGTTGAGGCTCCACGACGACAGGCTCTCGCCCAGCGCTGCTGCCTTGTCCGGATCGGCCTTGAGCGCCGAGGTGACATCGACCCAGTCCAGCGCCGAGAGGTGGTAGAAATGCACGATCTGGTCGTGCACCGAATGCGCCAGGATGATCAGGTTGCGAATGAACTGGGCATTCAGCGGCACTTCCATGTTGAGTGCATTCTCGACGGCACGCACCGAGGTGATGGCATGCACCGTGGTGCACACGCCGCAGATGCGCTGGGTGATGGCCCAGGCGTCGCGCGGGTCGCGGCCGAGCAGGATCAGTTCGACGCCGCGCCACATCTGGCCGGAGGACCAGGCCTTCTTGACGCGGCCGCCGTCGACATCGACGTCGATGCGCAGGTGGCCTTCGATACGGGTGATCGGATCTATCGTTACGCGCTTGGACATTTTTTTCTCTCCATCCTTCAGTGGGTGGCCTGCGCGTCTTCCCGCGGCAGCACCGGGAAACGGCGGGTGATGATGATGTAACCGAGAACCTCGACGGCGAACATGCCGGCCGTGACCAGCACTTCAGCCAGGGTCGGGAAGTAGCGGAAATCGCCACCGGTCTCGTAGCCGATCAGGAAACCGGACAGGCGCATCAGCGCGCCGCCCAGCATCAGCAGCACGCCGGCGAGGAACAGCCTGGCCGGGTTGCGCCGGTTGGACTCGGCCCCGATCAGGATCAGCGGTGCGACGAAGCAGGCCATTTCCAGCCAGAACATCAGGGCCTGCACCGAAGGCTCGAAGGCCCTGCCCAGCGCGCCGCGCAACAGCACGTCGCCGATGCGGACCACGACGAACACCGCCAGCACGCCGAGCATGATCTTCGCCATCGGCGTCAGCATCGGCGTTTCGAGCTTGCGCCGGTAGGCGGTCGAGGTCAGGCAGGACTCGAACAGCACCACCGCATAGCCCATGAAGATCGCCGAGAGCAGGTAGAGCAGCGGCAACGCCGGCGTCTGCCACAGCGGATGTACCTGGCCGCCCAGCACCACCAGCAGCGTGCCCAGCGAGGACTGGTGCATCATCGGCAGCACGGTGCCCAGCGCGATGACGAAGAACATCGCGCGGCCGACCTTGCGCCGCGCCTCGTCCTTGCCGAATTTTTCGAGGACCACGGGCGAGAACTCGATCCACATCACCACGATGTAGAGCGAAATGCAGACTGCCACCTCGAACATCACCGAGTTGGGATTGATCGATGTCGGCCAGAACATGTTCCACACGTTCCACCAGCGGCCGAGGTCGAACATGACCCCGGCGCCGGCCAGTGTGTAGCCGAACAGGCTGGCCAGCAGCGCCGGCCGCACCAGCGGGTGGTACTCGCCCTTGTTGAAGATATAGACCAGCATCGCCACCGAAAAGCCGCCGCAGGCGAAGGCCGAACCGATCACCACGTCGACCGCGATCCAGATGCCCCAGGGGTAGCCGTCGTTGAGTGCGGTGACCGCGCCGAGCCCGAACAGGAAGCGCACCATGAGGATGGCCGCCATCAGCGCGATCAGCACGCCGCAGCTCAGGGTGACGATATTGACCAGACCGCCGCCAACCGGCGCCGGTACCGCGTGTTGCTCATTCGCCATGATCTTTGCCTCCCTGCCCTGACGAGTCCTCGTCCTTGACGTTGCGCTTGGCCACCCAAGTCATCGCACCCAGCACCGCGAAGGGCATGATCAAGTTGCCGTAGAGGTTGTGCTGGATGGTCTCCGAAAGGGCCGCTGCGGCGTCGGGCGGCAGGTCGGGCATGCCCATTTTCTGGAAGTTCACGCCGGAGAGCTTGAGCACCTGGGTGCCGCCGTACTCCTTCTCGCCATAGACGTGCGGCAGGTACTTGCCGGCCGGCGTCTCGTAGCTCTGGTCGGGTTCATGGCGCCAGCCTTTGCGCTTGCGTTCTCCCTTGCCGTCCTCCTGGCCTTGCAACATCCTTTCCTGGGCCGGACGCAGATGGCCGCGCGGGAAGCGGTTGAGTTCTCCCGGCTTCATCGCGATGCGGCGCTTGGCCTCGGCCAACAGATCCTCGGTGCGGCCGAACAACGTCGCCCCGGTCGGGCAGACCTCGGCACAAGCCGAGTAATGGCCGTCCTTGTGGCGGTGACGGCACAGCTCGCACTTGCCGATGCGGCCGGTCGGCGAGTCGTACTGGTACTTGGGGATGCCGAAGGGACAGGCGGCAACGCAGTAGCGGCAGCCGATGCACTTGTCCGGGTTGTAGCCGACCACGCCGGTCACCGGGTCCTTGGTCATGGCCGACACCGGGCAGGCCGAGACGCAGGACGGATCGGCACAGTGCATGCAGGAGGTCTTCATGAAGGCATAGCCGTTCACCTCCTGGTCCTTCGCATCCATGGTGCCGTTGCGGTACATCTTGATCAGGTTGAAGGTGTAGCCCGAGGTGTCGAGCGGCGTATCCCACAAGTGATCGACCGTGGAAAACTCCGCCGGGTTTTCGTTGGCGGTCTTGCAGGCCGCGACGCAGGCCTTGCAACCCACGCAGAGCGTGCCGTCGTAGAGCAGGCCCAGTGCTTCGGGCGGCCGCGGTCGGGTTTCGCGGGCCAGCGCCGGAACCGCCACGGTACCAGCCGTAGCTGCCGCACTTCCCGCAAGGACCCCCCTGAGAAAATCTCGCCGGGTGCCCATGATCAGGCTCCGGCCTTGTCTTCAGGCTTGGATGCCGCTTCCGCGCGTTCCGCTTCCTCCGCCGCATGCGACAGCCCGAGATTGCGCGTCAGCATGATCGCCGCGCCGGCCGCCGCTCCAGCCACCGCGGCAACGGCCGCGGCGGAGGCGAAGGACGCCGCCTTGCCCTGCTCCTCGACGATGCGCGGATACTGCAGCGGCGGCGTCACGTTGAGCATCTTGGCGACCTGGTGGATCGGCTTCTGGAAACCGACGCCCTTTTCCGAACAGCCGATGCAGGGATGGCCGCAGCCGACCGGCCAGTTGTTCTCGCCGGCGTCGCCGAAGCCCAGCGTCGAGCAGTTGGCATAGGTCTCGGGGCCCTTGCAGCCCAGCTTGTAGAGGCAGTAGCCCTGGCGGTGGCCGGCGTCGCCGAACTCCATGGCGAAGCGCCCGGCGTCGAAGTGGGCGCGGCGCTCGCAGTTCTCGTGGATCAGGCGCGAGTAGGCAAACTTGGGACGACCCAGCTTGTCGACCTCGGGCAGCTTGCCGAAGGTCAGGAAATGCACCACGGCGGCGAGGAAGTTGTAGGGATTGGGCGGGCACCCGGGAATCGTCACCACCGGCTTGCCGAGGATCTCGGCGACGCCGGCCGAACCCGTCGGGCTGGAATCGGACAGCGGCGAGATCGTCGAGGGCATGCCGCCCCACGAGGCGCAGGAGCCGATGGCGATCACCGCCGCGGCATCGGCCGCGCATTCCTTGACCATGTCGATGGCGGTCTGGCCGCCGATCTTGCAATAAATGCCGTTGGCCTTGGTCGGGATCGCGCCTTCGACCACCAGCACGTACTTGCCCTTGTTGGCCTTCATCGCGGCCTTGCGCGCGGCTTCGGCCTGGTGGCCCGCCGCCGCCATCAGCGTCTCGTGGTAGTCGAGGGAGATGACGTCGAGGATCAGCTTTTCCAGGGTCGGATGTTCGGCGCGCAGCAGCGATTCCGAACAACCGGTGCATTCCTGGAAATGCAGCCAGATCACCGAGGGCCGCTTGGCCGCCTCGATCGCCTTGGCCACCGCCGCCTCGGCGCCGGCCGGCAGGCCCAGGGTCGCCGCCAGCGTGGCGCAGAACTGCAGGAATTCGCGCCGCGGCATTTCCAGGCGCTGCTCGACCTGCTCCAGCGTCTTGCGGCTGGTGTCGAAAATCTCGTTGATGTTGCCCATGTCTGCTGTCCCCCTCCCAAGAGCCAGGCCGCCTATGGACCTGATCGAAGTAGGGGAACTGCAATTCCCGGGCCAGTTATTGATGATTTACAACAGATTCAGCGATTCAAGGCCTTGTAAAGATTTGGTTTTTATCTAAAGTATCGAAATCGGTTAGCTTGTTTCCATTTCACTAACCAGCCAGCCAGGGTCTGCCGCCGAAACGACCGCCACAGGGCAAGGTCATAGGCGATCTTGAGCACGCCGCAGGCCACCCGCAGTAGCGGCCAGAAACTCGAAAGCCCGGCGCAACCCAGCCCGGTGGCGGTCATCAGCAGCGCCGCCGCCAGTAGCAGCAGGCGCGCAGGCCGCGTCCGATCAGGAGCAGGCGCACTTCCGCGGCGGAGTCGACAGCAAGTTTCATTTCAGGCCGGATTTATTGCGGCCGTTCACGCCCAGTCCATTTCCCTCATCGCACAAGAGACAGCGCCAGGCCCAGCAGCGCACAGACGCCGATCACCTTCATGATGTCGGCCTTGAACTTCCACAACGCAACGAAAGCCGCCGCGGCGACCACCACCGCAAACCAGTCGAAGCTTCCGGCGAAGGGCGCGGCATCGGTCGCCTGGGGCCAGAAGGTGTGCCAGGCGAAGAAAACGGCCAGATTGAGGATGACGCCGACCACCGCGGCGGTGATCGCCGTCAGCGGCGCCGTGAATTTCAGCTCGCCGCGCGTGGCCTCCACCAGGGGCGCGCCGGCGAGGATGAAGAAAAAGCTCGGCAGGAAGGTATAAAACGTCGCCACCGCCGCCCCGGCCAAACCGGCGGCAATCGGACTGGCCATCACCGCCTTGGTCACACCGCCCAGGTAGCCGACCCAGGTCACCACCATGATCAGCGGCCCTGGCGTGGTTTCGCCCAGCGCCAGGCCGTCCATCATCTGCGGGCCGGTGAGCCAGCCGGCGTGCTCCACGGCGCCCTGATAGACATAGGGCAGCACGGCGTAGGCGCCGCCTATGGTCAGGAAAGCCGCCTTGGTGAAGAACTCGCCCATGCGATAGAGCTCGGCGCTGCCGCTGATCGCCAGCATCGAGGCGGCCCAGATCAGCACGAAAGCCGCCACCGTGAAGCCGAGCCGCCCCCAGGAAAACCGCGCATGCGGCGGCGGCGGCGTGTCGTCGTCGATGATCGCCGGGCCGTAGGTTTTGGCCGATGCGCCGTGCCCGCTGCCGCCGCGGAACTTTGCCGGCGCCAGCTTGCCGCCGATGGCGCCGAGAATCGCGGCGGCCAGCACGATCCAGGGAAAATCGATCCTGAAAAAGAAAATGCCGACGAAGGCCAGTACCGCGATGGCCAGCAACGGCAGGTTCCTGATTGCGCGCGAGCCGATGCGCCAGGCCGCGAACAGCACCACGGCGACCACCGCCGGCTTGATGCCGTAGAAGACCCCCTGCACCAGCGGCACGTCGCCGAACGACAGATAGATCGCGGCCAGCAGCGAGAGCAGCGCAAAGGCCGGCAGGAAAAACAGCACGCCGGCCATCACTCCGCCGCGTACGCCGTGCATCAGCCAGCTGATGTAGATTGCCAGCTGGGTCGCTTCCGGCCCCGGCAGCAGTATGCAATAGTTGAGCGCGTGAAGATAACGGTGTTCGGAAATCCAGCGCCGGCGCTCCACCAGGTCCTGGTGCATCATCGAAATCTGTCCGGCGGGACCGCCGAAGCTGATGAAGCCCAGCTTGAGCCAGTATTTGAAGGTTTCACCAAGAGTCGGCGCTGGCGGCACGGCGCTTGCAGCATCAGTCATGACAGGTTTTCCCGGTTGCCGCGCAGGTCAGCAGTATCGCATCAGGCGCGCCTGCAGGCCATCGAGAAATGCATCGCAGTCCTGCTCCACCTTGGCGTCGAGCAGATGATCGGCACGCGTGATGCCGAGGTTGATGGCCATCACCGGCTTGCCGGCGCGGCGGGCGAACTCGACGCAGCGGAATCCCGAATACACCATCAGCGAGGATCCGACCACCAGCAGGCCGCCGGCGGCGCCGATCGCATCCATTCGAGATGGGCTGCGGCAATCTTCACTGATGAATCCCGATCCTTGAATGACGATGGACGATTATCCGGCAAAGCTGGATGTAGTACCCTGCCGAAACTGGTCCGGCAAGGACCGGCACTAAAAAATACTACCCAAAGGAGAGCATGACATGACTATCAAGTTCACCCGTTTGCCGCAGTTGCTTGGTGCGCTGGCAATGGCAATCGTCCTTGTCCAATCGAATGGCGTCCGGGCCGCCGACGACAGTGCAGCGCTGGCGGGACTCAAGGAGGGCAAGATTGCCTTCGACATCCATGAAGGCAATCCCAAGCTGCTGCTGGCCCGGCTCAATGTGATCGACGAAACCCGGCAATCGATGATCCAGCAGGGTGTGAAACCGCATTTCATCCTGGCATTCCGCGGACCTGCGACAAAACTGGTGCAGACCGATCAGGAAAAGATCAAGCCTGAAGACCGTGAAGGAGCTGCGAAAGTCGCCGCCAAGATCAAGGAAATGAGCAAAGCTCCCGGTGTCGAAGGCTTCGAGCAGTGCGCCGTCGCCTCCCGGACCCAGGAAACCAAAACTGAACTGGTCCTGCCCGAGATCCGCGTCGTCGGCAACGGCTTCATTTCGCTGATGGCTTACCAGACCAGGGGATACGCCTACATCGCGCCTTGAGCCCTGACGGTGACCGGGGTGCAACGGTGATCCTGGTGCACGGCCTGTGGACCCCGGCCGCGATATTCATGCTGCACAGCCGTTGGCTGCAGCGCGGCGGCTACCGCACGCTGCGCTTCGGCTACCCGAGCGTGCGGGCCGGCCTGGCGCAGAACGCGCAGCGACTGAAGCACTTCATTGCGTCCGTCGAAGCCGACCAAATCCATCTGGTTGGCCACAGCCTGGGCGGGCTGATCATCCTCGACATGCTGCGCCAGACTCCGGACCCGCGCCTGCGCCGGGCGGTGCTGCTCGGCACCCCCTGCGTTGGCAGCCACTGTGCGCGACGACTGGCAGGCGTGGCAGGAATGCCCGCGCTGCTGGGACGTTCCATCATCGAGTGGTTGTCGCGTGCGCCGCAGGACTTGGCCGCGCCACAGACGGCCGTCGCCGTGGGCGTGCTGGCCGGCACGCGCAGCGCGGGCCTGGGCCGCATCGTGCCCGGCTTGCCGCGCCCCAACGATGGCGTGGTGACGGTGGCCGAAACGCAACTGCCCGGCGCCGCCGACTTCATCGTGCTGCCGGTGGCACATTCGGAAATGCTCGCCTCGCGGCGCTGTGCCACGCAGATAGCGGCCTTCCTGGGTAGCGGCGGCTTTCTGCACCATGAGCGGGGCTAGCCATCCGATCCTGCGGCACATCCTGGCCGCGCTCCTGACGGTCCTTTTAGCCGGTTGCAGCAACGTCGGCTATTACGCCCAGGCCATCGGCGGGCACCTCGAGCTGATGCGTGCCGCCCGGCCAATCAGGGACGTCATGCAGGATCCGGCCGGCGATCCGGCGCTGGCAAGACAACTGGCCGAAGTCCAGGCCATGCGCGAATTTGCCAGCCGCGAGCTGGGCCTGCCCGACAACAACAGCTATCGCAGCTACGCGGACGTCGGACGCCCTTACGTGGTGTGGAACGTGTTCGCCGCGCCCGAGTTTTCACTCGAACCCAAGCGCTGGTGCGTGCCGGTCGCCGGCTGCGTGAATTACCGCGGCTACTACGATCGAGAGGAGGCCGAGCGACTCGCCGCCGAATTGCGCAAGGAAGGCTACGACACCTTTGTCGGCGGCGTGGCGGCCTACTCCACCCTGGGCTACTTCGACGACCCGGTGCTCAACACCTTTTTGCGCTTGGGCACACTGGAAGTGGCACGCACCGTATTCCATGAACTGGCGCATCAGCTGATCTATGTGAGCGACGATTCGACCTTCAACGAATCCTTCGCCACGACCGTAGAAAAAGCCGGCATGCGGCGCTGGCTGGCCCGCCACGGCACGTCCGAGCAGCGCGCTGCATTCGAACTGCAACAGGAACGCAAAGCGGCCTTTACCGGCCTGATTCGCGCCGGCCGCAAGCAGGCTGTCGCGCTGTATGCGAACAACGACTCTGCCGAGCGCAAGCGCGACGCCAAGGCCGACTTGTTCGGCACATTGCGACAGGACTACACCCGGCTGAAGGCTGGCTGGGGCGGTTATTCCGGCTACGACAGGTTCTTCGGCGAGGGACTGAACAACGCGAAACTGGCATCGCTGGCGCTCTACAGCGAACTGGTGCCGGCATTCGAGCGCCTGCTCGAAATCGAGAACCACGACCTGCCGCGTTTCTACCGCCGTGTCGCAACGCTCGCGGCGCTCGACAAGGAAGCCCGACGCCATGCGCTGACCGAACTGGTGCCCGCGTCTCGCGCTGCAACGCCGCTGCACAGCAAGGTCGCCGCAGCGCACGACGACCGCAACATCTAAAACAACATAGGAGTTCCCCCGGCTTTGCCGGGGTGGCAGTAAAAGTTTGACTTATACGGGAGTCCATCGAGAAACTTCAAATCGTGAGCCGCCAAGCACACGAAAAGGAGAATCAGGATGGAC
>JAPTVL010000029.1 GCA_028065725.1 Betaproteobacteria bacterium | reverse complement strand
GCAGCCCTGAATGAACACGTGGCGCGCCTGCCCCGCGCCGCCATCAGCGGAATGGTAGATGTCGCCGTAGGCGGCGGAATACGGCACGTCATCCTTGAATTCAAGGATGGCGGGGACGATGGTTTTCAGCATGGCCGAATGTTACATTGAGCTGCTTATCTGCCGCTTCACCCCGATCATGTTCAAACCGAAAGCCTGGCTGCGTCTTGTTGTCATCGTATTGATTGGAGGCGCGCTGGTCTATGCGGGCTGGCACTTCACCCGGCCGCAACCGCCCGAGGTCGAGCTTGCCACCATCGCGCGCGGCACGGTGGAATCCACCGTGGTCAATACCCGCGCCGGCACGGTCACGGCCTGCCGCCGCGCCAAGCTTGCCCCGGCGGCAGGCGGGCAGATCGCCAAGCTGTGGGTGAAGGAAGGCGACCGCGTGAAGGCAGGCCAGCCGCTGCTGGAGTTGTGGAACCGCGATCTCGCCGCGCAGCGCGAACTCGCCACCCGTCAGCTTGCCACCAGCGAGGAACGACGTCGCGAAGCCTGCATCATGGCCGACAACTCGAAGCGCGATGCCGAACGCACCGAACAACTGGCGGCTAAAGGTTTCGTCAGTCCGCAGCGCGGCGAAGATGCACGTGCCGAGGCGCGCGCCCGCCAGGCCAACTGCGATGCACTGGCCGCCGACGTCAAACGCGCGCAGGCGCAGATCCGGGTCACCCTGGCCGGGCTGGAGCGCACCACGTTGAACGCGCCGTTCGACGGCATCGTGGCGCTCGTCACCGGCGAACTCGGCGAGTACGCCACGCCTGCTCGTCCAGGCATCCCGACTCCGCCAGCGGTCGACCTGATCGACGATAGCTGCCTGTATGTGAGTGCACCCATGGACGAAGTCGACGCACCCCGGCTGAAAGCAGGCCAGCACGCGCGCATCAGCCTCGATGCCCTGCCCGGCCAGACCTTTCCCGGCCGCGTGCGGCGCATCGCGCCGTATGTGACCGAGGTGGAAAAGCAGGCGCGCACGGTCGACGTCGAAGTCGATTTCGACACCCCGCCGCAAAACGCCCTGCTGGTGGGCTACAGCGCCGACGTGGAGGCCATCATCGAGCGCCGCGACAACGTGCTGCGCGTGCCGACCCAGGCGATCCAGCAGGACGGCACGGTACTGGTGCCGGGCAAGGGCGACAAGCTGGAATCACGCACCCTGAAAACCGGCCTTGCCAACTGGGCGTTCACGGAAATCGTCAGCGGACTCAAGGCCGGCGACCGGGTGCTGCTGTCCTTCGATGATGAAAACGTGAAGGCCGGCGTGAAAGTCAAAGCCAATACCCAAAAGGGCATAAATACCCAAAAGGGCATAAATACCCTGAAGGATATGAAAGCCGCTCAGCCATGATCCGGCTTTCCGCGATCACGCGCGTGTTCCACATGGGTGACCAGGAAGTGCGTGCGCTCAACAACATCAGCATCGACATCGCGTCGGGCGAATATGTCTCCATCATGGGGCCGTCGGGTTCGGGCAAGTCCACGCTGCTCAACGTTATCGGCCTGCTCGACCGTTCCGACAGCGGACACTACGAGCTGGATGGCAGCGACGTCACCGATCTGTCCGAAACCGAGCGGGCGCGCGTGCGCCGGGAGAAGATCGGCTTCGTGTTCCAGTCCTTCCACCTGGTTCCGCGCCTGAGCGCTGCGGAAAATATCGAACTGCCGCTGATGCTGGAAGGCATTGCCCCGGCAGAACGCAGGACCCGGGTCGACGCTGCGCTCGACGCCTTCGACCTCAAGGACCGCGCCCGCCATCGCCCGGCCGAACTCTCCGGCGGGCAGCGCCAGCGCGTGGCGATCGCGCGTGCCACCATCCTGCGCCCGACCGCGCTGCTGGCCGACGAGCCGACCGGCAACCTCGATCACCGCATCGGCGCCGAAGTGATGGCGCTGCTGGAAGGCCTGCACCATGCCGGCACCACGCTGATCGTCGTCACCCACGACCGCGAACTCGGCGCGCGCGCGCATCGCCACATCGCGATGCGCGATGGCGAGATCGTCGCCGACGAAACATGAATCTGCGCGACACGCTGACGCTTTCCTTCAACACGGTGATGAGCTACCGCACCCGCTCCCTGCTCATCGTGCTGGCGATGGCGCTGGGGGTGGCGGCGGTGGTCGTGCTGACTGCGCTGGGCGACGGCGCGCGGCGTTACGTGGTGGGCCAGTTTTCCTCGCTCGGCACCAATCTGCTCATCGTGCTGCCGGGGCGTGCCGAGACCGCCGGCGGCTTTCCCGGTGCGGCGCTCGGGCAGACACCGCGCGACCTCACCCTGGAAGACGCCCGCTTCGTCGGCCAGTTGCCGCAGGTCCGGCGCCTGGCACCGCTCAACGTGGGGGTAGCCGAACTCACAGCCGGCGGGCGGCTGCGCGAAGTCACGGTACTCGGCAGCACGTTCGAGCTGCTGCCGATCCGTCATATGAAGCTGGCACAGGGCAGCTTTCTCGCCCGCGGCTCGGAACGCAGCGCGCAGATCGTGCTGGGCAGCCAGCTTGCACGCGAATTTTTTCCCGATGGCAAGGTCATCGGCCAGCGTGTGCGGCTCGGCGACAGCCGCTTTCTGGTGTCGGGCGTGCTCGCCCGCCAGGGCGAATCGATGGGCTTCAATTCCGATGAAATCGCCATCATCCCGATCGATTACGCGCAGGAACTGTTCAACACCGAGTCGCTGTTCCGCATCCTGGTCGAGGCGCGCAGCCGCAGCGCCATCGAGCCGGCCAAAGCCGCGATCAGCCACGCCCTGAAGCTACGCCACGACGGCGAGGAGGACGTCACCGTCATCACCCAGGACGCGGTGCTCGCCACCTTCGACCGCATCCTGCGCGCGCTGACGCTCGCGGTGGCGGGCATCGCTGCGATCAGTCTGGCGGTGGCCGGGATCCTGGTGATGAACGTGATGTTGGTCGCGGTGGCCCAGCGCACCTCGGAAATCGGCCTGTTGAAGGCCATCGGTGCGCCCGCCGCCGACATCCGTCACCTGTTCTTTGCCGAGGCACTGTGGTTGTCGCTGGCGGGCGGCGCACTGGGCTTCATGCTAGGGCACGCCGGCAGCTACCTGATCCGCCTCGCCTATCCTGTACTCCCCGCCTTTCCGCCGACCTGGGCCAGCGTGGCGGGCGTCGCCACCGCCCTCCTTACCGGCATCGTCGCCAGCCTGCTGCCCGCCTCGCGCGCGGCTCGGCTCGACCCCGTGCTTGCGCTCTCCGGAAAATGAGCACCGCCGACACCTTGCGCTTCGCCCTCCACGCGCTCACCGCGCATCGGCTGCGCACTTTCCTGTCCGCCACCGGCATCGCGGTGGGGATCGCCGCGGTGGTCCTGCTCACCTCGATCGGCGACGGCATCCATCGTTTCGTGCTGGCCGAATTCACCCAGTTCGGCACCAACATCATCAACATCAGCCCGGGGAAAACCAGCACGCACGGCGCCTCGGTGGGCGCCATCGGCAGTGCGCGGCTGCTGATGATCGAGGATGCGCTGGCGCTGCAGACCTCGCGCTATGCGCACTACACCAATGCCGGCGTGATGGGCAACGCGGAAATCCGCGCCCACGGCCGCAGCCGGCGCGTGACGGTGTATGGCGAGGGGCCGGATTTTTCCCGCGCCTTCAACATGCACGTGGCGGTCGGCCAATTTCTGCCCGCCGACGATCCGCGCAATCCGCGCGCCTATGCGGTGCTGGGTTCCAAGGTGCGCAGCGAGCTGTTCGGCAACGCCAATCCGCTCGGCGCCATCCTGCAAGTCGGGGCATCGCGCTTTCGGGTGATCGGCGTGATGGCACCCAAGGGTCAGGTGCTGGGCTTCGATCTCGACGACACCGTCTACATCCCCACCGCGCGTGCACTTGAAGTGTTCAACCGCGAAGGCGTGATGGAAATCCACGTCGCCTACCGGCCCGGCTCGCCCTTGC
>JAPTVL010000295.1 GCA_028065725.1 Betaproteobacteria bacterium | reverse complement strand
TTCCGATCTCCCTCACCCAAAATGCATATCCACATTCTCGGCATCTGCGGCACCTTCATGGGCGGCATCGCCGCCATCGCGCGTAACGCGGGCCACACCGTCACCGGCTGCGACGCCAACGTCTACCCGCCGATGTCCGACCAGCTGCGCGCGCTCGGCATCGAGCTGACCGAAGGCTGGGACGCCAGCCAGATCAACCTCAAGCCCGACGTCTTCGTCGTCGGCAACGTCGTCACCCGCGGCAACCCGCTGATGGAAGCCATCCTCGAACGCGGGCTGGCCTACACCTCCGGCCCGCAGTGGCTGGCCGACAACGTGCTGAAGGACAAATGGGTGCTGGCCGTCGCCGGCACCCACGGCAAGACCACGACGTCGGCCATGCTGGCGTGGATCCTCGACGACGCGCGCATGCGCCCCGGCTTCCTCGTCGGCGGCATCCCGCAGAACTTCGGCATGTCGGCGCGCCTGACCGACAGCCCCTTCTTCGTCATCGAGGCCGACGAATACGACACCGCCTTCTTCGACAAGCGCTCCAAGTTCGTCCACTACCGCCCGCGCACCGTCATCCTCAACAACCTCGAATACGACCACGCCGACATCTTTCCCGACCTGTCCGCCATCGAGACCCAGTTCCACCACCTGGTGCGCACCGTCCCCGGCAACGGCCTCATCGTGTCCAACGGCACCGACGCCAACCTCGACCGCGTGCTCGAGCGCGGCCTGTGGACCCCGGTGGAGCGCTTCGGCAGCGCCAACTCTAATGGCCGCGCCGACGGCGCGGGCGGCTGGGCCGCCGGAGAGCCCGATGCCAACGGCCACTTCGACGTCTTCTTCAACAGCACCCTGCAGGGCCGCGTGAAGTGGAATCTCATCGGCGAACACAACCGCATGAACGCCCTCGCCTCGATCGCCGCCGCCCGCCACGCCGGCGTCCCCGCCGCCGCCGCGATCGACGCGCTCTCGCGCTTCGAGAACGTCAAGCGCCGCATGGAAGTGCGCGGCAGCGTGCACGGCATCACCGTCTACGACGACTTCGCCCACCATCCCACCGCCATCACCACCACCGTCGAAGGCCTGCGCCGCAAAGTCGGCAAAGCGCGCATCCTCGCCGTGCTGGAGCCGCGCTCCAACACCATGAAGCTCGGCGTCATGAAATCGCAATTGCCTGACAGCCTCGCCGATTCCGACCTCGTCTACTGCTACGGCGCCAACCTCGGCTGGGACGCCGCAGAGGCTTTGGCGCCGCTCGGCGACAAGGCACGCGTGTTCGACAATCTCGACAAGCTCGTCGCGCAACTAGTGGCAGACGGGCGGCCCGGCGACCATGTGCTGATGATGAGCAACGGCGGGTTTGGCGGGATTCATGCGAAGCTGCTGGATGCGCTGCATCACCACTATCACGAGGACATTGTGCTGTCGCCTATGCATCGGTATGGGGGGTACGCGTAAACGGGGTTGACACCCCTTCCTGCATGGTTACACTGGCAATACCATGCGCATGGTTCTCGATACCTCGGTTCTGGTCGCAGCGTCCCGCTCACGCAATGGCGCGAGCTTCCAGATTGTGTCGATGCTGCCCTCGCCAGAATTCGAGATCGCGCTGACCATAGCGGTCTACACGGAATGGCAGGCCGTCCTGACGCGGCCGGAACACCTGCCGCCAGGCGCGACGCCCGACATGGCGCTCGGGTTTTTGCGTTACCTGGCCTCCATCGCGCATCTGCAGGACGTGCACTTTCTGTGGCGACCGTTCCTGCGCGATCCCGACGACGACATGGTGCTCGAATGCGCCGTTGCATCGGGCAGCGAGTTCATCGTGACGCACAACGTGAAGGACTTTCGCCGCGTCCAGGAACTGAACGTGCAGGCCATCATGCCCGCCGATTTCTTGAAACTTTTGAGGAGCCCATCATGACCGCACTGACCGTTCGTTTGCCGAACTCCGTTCATCAAAAAATCAAGGAACTGGCCGAGCGCGACGACATCTCCGTCAACCAGTTCATCGCCAGCGCCGCCGCCGAAAAAATGGCCTCCGTGATGACGCTCGACTATCTCAAGTCGGAAGCGGCCAAGGGCAAACGCAGCAACTTCGAGCATTACCTGAGCATGGTGCCGGATGTGCCGGCGCAGCCGGGGGACGAGCAGGAATAACTCGTTCGGAAGTCTTGTGGCGGTAGTTGGAATTTTCGCAGTGGCTGCTGACTGTTGGCCGGGGGTAGCCCGGCAGCTAGTCACTTTCTTTTGTCTCGCCAAAAGAAAGTAACCCAAGAAAAGGCGACCCTGACGGGGGGTGAGATAAATACACAAGGGAGAGTGAGATAAATGGGATTTGGCGGGATCAATCGGGACTTAGAGAAACGGCATCAATAATACGTCGTCCCATAGAGTGAGACAACAAATCAGGGGCGGAATGACTGGCCAAGAAAGTCAGAACTCAACTCAAGGATCATGACCTCGTCCTGGGCAGAAAGCCCCAAAAATTCACGGGCCGGAATGTCGCCCCAGGGGATAGGCGCTCCCCTTTTTGTCGACCCAGCGTAGCCCATCTTCATACCAAATTGCTGGGCGGCTGCGTATTCCTCAGGGCTGCCAACGATGAGCGTGCCAACCCCCTCTATTTTGTAGAGAATCGTAGTAGAAAGAGATCCAGACTCACCGATCAGGGGCTTCTTTCCGCCAAGCCGCTTCGCCCCTTTCTGGGTCAGGCCGCCGCCTTTCTTGCTGAATGAACCTTTGTACTGTTTGAGATAGCCGAGCAGGGTAATGTCGGAGTTTTCAGCCCAACGGCTACCGTCCGGCGCCGTCGATGTGGCAAAGCGCTGCTTGGTGGAATCCACCAGCAGTTCGCCGATCTGGGCTATCAGTTGCCTGGGGTTTTCCGCCGAGGCTATCAGTCTGGCGAAGGCCTTGCGGGCTTCCTGGTCGGTGATTTCGACGGTGATCATTCGCCGCGCTCAAGATCACGCTTCAGTTTGGTTGCCAACGGCTTGGGCAAGTCTGGCAATTTTTCAGCAAGTGCTTTTCGCACCTGGTCGACCGGGGTGGCGCCGGGCTGGTAATCCCAGCCTTTATCGATACCTTTCGGGCGACCATCTGGCTCGACACCGTCATCGGGCGCGGGTTTGAAGCGGCCGCCGATCCGCTCGCCGGCGGCGCGGGAGACGCCCACCACGTAGCATTTGCAGCCCCATCCATTCGGCGGGTAATGGCTGCTCCACCAGGGATCATCGGCGGGCAGGGCCAGCCTGTTCCAGCTCATGTGCAAGGGTCGGGGGCTGGCCACCGAATCTGAATGCCGGTACATCCAGTGTGTGAATCCACCGTCTTTCAGCTGCGCCAGTCGGCCGGCTGCGTAGCTGGTGGCCACGTTGGTGCGGTAGATCGTCCGGGTGCGCCAGTTATACTCGCCGCGGTAGCTCCAGCCGTGCTTGTCCACGATGGCGTCGAAATCCTTGCGGAAGGCCTGCAGGCTCTTGCCCTCCGAAATTGCGCGATCCACCGCGGCTGCAAAGTCGGAGAGCAGGTCCGCCTTGGCCGCGCCGGCCACCATGAAGCCCGTGTCGTGGGCGGATTTCCAGACATCGGTCCATTTCTCCGTGGGAATCAGGTTGCCCAGTTTCCCGCGAAAAAACGCGACCTGTTCGTCAAACGGCCGCTTGAAAACCGCATTGACCGGCATCAGGCCCCCGACAGCGTGCCGGACTCGCTGGCCACGTCGAAGCGCCCGGCCAGGTTGGCCGTGGCCATGCCCAGCGCCATGATCTGCTGCAGCTTGCTGCTGTCCACCTCCGCGAATGCATCCAGCAGCCAGTCGCGCAGCTGCGCCAGGCTATCGGCCTTGTCCACCATCTCGCGGACCTGGTTGACCAGGTCTTCGATCGCGGGCTGAGCCTGCTCTTCGAGGGCGTTCGCCAGCGCATCCTGGGTTTCCGGTGGGGCCAAGCGCTGCCCTGCAGGGGTGTATTTC
>JAPTVL010000258.1 GCA_028065725.1 Betaproteobacteria bacterium | reverse complement strand
TCATGATGAACTCCAAAAATTGAACGGGGATCAAACGGCTAGACGCGCACCGGCTCGAAGGTCGCATCGAGATTCTGGTCGTCGCAGTAATCCAGAAAGTCGCCGCGCAGGGTGGCGATATGCGCGTCGGCGGGAATGCCGAGCGTCATGTGGACGGCGAACATCGGTGCGCCGGTGTGCGGCGCATGGTAGGTTTCGGTGTCGAGCGCCTCGATGTTGATGTGCAGCCGCGCGAAGAAATTGGCCAGGCTGTTGACGATGCCCGGCTGGTCGAGCGCGGCGACCTCGACGGTATAGGGGATCAGCGGTTTTTCCGTGCGGGCCGGGCGGGTGCGCTGCTGCGTGAGCGACAGGCCGAGTTCCTCGCCTACCGCAGGCAGCCGTGCTTCCAGCTTCGCCAGCGCGTCCCAGTTGCCGGTCACGCGCATCAGCAGCGCAAAACGCCCGCCGAGCGCGGCCATGCGCGACTCCTCGATATTGCAACCGGACTCGTTGATACGGCGGGTAAAGCCTTCCACCAGGCCTATTCTGTCTTCGCCGCTGGCGGTGATGACGAGGGATTCGGTGTCGCTTGCCATTAAATTAATTCCCTATCGGACAGTTCTTTTTTGATATACGCGTAGAACACCGGCGCGGCGATCACGCCCGGCACGCCGAAGGCGGCTTCCATCCCCAGCATGACAATCAGCAGTTCCCAGGCGCGCGCCTTGATCTGACCGCCAATGATACGGGCATTCACGAAATATTCGAGCTTGTGGATGACGACCAGGAAGGCGAGAGATCCCGCTGCAACATAGAGCGAATGCGACAGCGAAATGATGACGATGATGGTGTTGGAAATGAGGTTGCCCAGCACCGGCAGCAGGCCGACGACAAAGGTGACCAGCACCATGGTCTTGACGAAGGGCAGGTGCACACCGAACGCGGGCAGGACCAGGGCCAGATAGATCCAGGTCAGCAGGGCATTGAGTGCGGAGATCCGCACCTGCGCGAACACCACGCGGCGAAATGCCTCGCCGAGCCTGGTCACACGCTCGCACATCGCCTGCGCCAGCGGTGCCAGGGTCTGATGCGGCGTGGCTTCACGCAGCGCGATGAAGCTGCCGACGATGAAGCCGATCAGGACGAGCAGAAGCACGCGTCCGGCATCGCCACCCAGTTTGCGCAGATCCTGCGCATGGGTGCGCAGCCATTCGACCAGCCCGGCACGGATGACCGATTCGTCGCCCTGCGGCAGCCATTCCCCGGCCCACGGCGGCAATATTTCACGCGAGTTTTCGATGACCTCGGCCATCTTGGTCAGCAGCCCGGTCAGCCCCCCCTCGGTGCGCAAATACAGGATGGCGCCTGTGGTCATGCCGCCGAGCGCGCCCAGCACCACCAGGGTGATCAGCGATACCACCAGCACCTTGGACCAGGTATGGCTCAGCTTGCCGTTGACGAAGCGCGGTGCCAGCAGGTGGACCAGTTGCACCACCAGCAGGCCGGCCAGCAGAGCCGGCAGCACCCGCAGCTGCAGCACCAGCAGCAAACCGGCAGCCATCATCAGCCAGGCGCTGATCTGGTATCGGGTAACCGGTGCAAGGGAATCAGTCATGGGCGCCACATTGCCAACAAAGCCATCGCGCGGCAAGGGTTTCATCCGCCCGCCCGTCGAACTCAGGCATCGGCCAGATAGCCGAGAGCGGCGCCGGTCTGCGCGGCGGCTTTTTTCAGCGCCTCGGCCCAGCCCGGTTTATGGCGGTCGGCCGGTGCCGAGATCGACAGGCCGGCGATGAGCTTGCCTTCGGCGTCGCGGACCGGCGCGCCGATGCACGCGACCCCCAGTTCGGCCTCCTCGCGGTCGTAGGCGAGCTGCTCGCGGCGGATCACGTCCAGTTCGGCGCGCAATCTTTCCAGCGTAATCAGGGTGTTCGGCGTGAAGGGTGGCAGGCCGGTGCGTTCAGCGTAGCCCATCACCCCGCTGACGCTGTCCTCGGCGAGAAAGATCTTGCCGACCGCGGTGACGTGCAGCGGCGCGTGTGCGCCGACCACCTGCACCACCTGGATCATCGTCTGCCCGCCGGTCACGCGCTCGACGTAGACCGCCTCGTCGCCGCGCCGCACGATGAGGTTGACCGTCTCGCCGGTCAGTTCGGCCAGTTGCTGCATGAAAGGCATCGCCACTTGTCTAATATTCAGACGAGAGCGCAAGCGATTGCCTACTTCCAGCCAGCGCACGCCGAGGTCGTATTCGCCGGCGCCGGTTTTCTCGACCAGTCCATGCGCCATCAGCGCCCCAAGGATGCGGTGCGTGCTCGCGGTGTGCAGGCCGGATTCATTGGCCAGTCGCGTCAGGCTGATCGGGCCCGGCGCACGCGACAGCACGCCCACCAACGCCATGGCACGATCGAGCACCTGAATCGAGGAGTTCACGTTTTTCATAAAGTGAAAATTTATCACGCAATGTGAAATTTGTCGCTTTAGCTGCTTCAATACGATCATCGTTTCACATCATGTGAAACATTTTCATATTGTGAAAGGATTTGCCATGAGCGCCCAGATGCAGTCCACCCCCGAGACCCCCCCCGCCTTTTGCGAAGGCATTCAATATTTTGCCGACAGCTTTCCCGAAATCGACCGCCTGGGCGCCGCGCCGCTGCTCGGTCCCACCCAGCCCGCGCTGCCCGACGCCACCAGCGAGGTTGCCATCTACCAGACGCTGCTCGCCGCCGACGCCCTGCGCTACCTGACCCTGCAGGTCACCGGCAGCAAGTCCTCCGGCCACCCGGGCGGCTTCGCCTCCAGCGCCGACGCCGTCGCCGCGCTGCACCTGCTGGGCCACCGCAACATGGTGACCGAGGTCGGCCACCACGCGCCCGGCTTCTATTCGGCGATGTTCCTCGACACCTCGCTGGAAGACATGGGCATCCACAGCGTGGCCGAGATGCGCACGCGCTTCCGCGAGCGCCACGGCCTGCTGGGCCATCTGTCGGGCGCGATCCCCGGCCTGCTGGCGCCCGCCGGCCCGCTCGGCCAGGGCCAGCATTTCGCCATGGCCGGCGCCTACCTGCACCGCGACAAGCTGTTCCCCGTCACCATCGGCGACGGCGGCCTCGGCGAACCCTACATCATGAGCGCGTTCCAGCACTTCGCCACCGCCTACCCGGACGTCACCAACTACCTGCCGGTGCTGGTGTGGAACGGCTACTCGCAGGAGCACCACAGCATGGTGTCGCTGTGGGACAACGCGCGTATGACTGCCTACTGGCGTGCGCACGGCTTTGATGAAGTCCACATGGTCGACGCCCGCAACTTCGCCGACACGCCCGACGCGCCGGTGTATGCGGATTCGACGACCTTCGGCTTCGCCGCACGCATGGCCTTCACCGGCGCCATCCTGAAAGCGGCTGACGCCGCCGCCAAGAGCGCGCTGTCCGGCCGCCGCGCCTGCCTCATCGTCAAGCAGTTGAAAGGCGCGGGCGTGCACGCCACCGGCGCCAAGTCGCACAACCTCTACGCCCACCACACGCTCGACTCCGACGACGTGAAATCCGGACTCCAGCGCCGCGCGCTGCCGATCAAGGCGTGGACGCTGGTGCGCGAGAACTTCCGCCACGCCGGCGGCGGCCCCGCCGCGAAAATCGCGGTGACCGAGACCGCACGCGCGCTGCCCAGCCTCGACGGCCTGCCGCTGACCGAATTCGCGGTCGGCGAGAACCACATTCCCACCACCGCCTTCGGCCACGTGGTCGGCGAAGTCGGCAAGCGCGACCCGATGTTCGTCGTCACCAACGCCGACGGCAACGAGGCCTCGGGCATGGCCAACATCAACAAGGCGCTGACGATCCGCCACCCGACCGCCGACGACCTCTATTTCCAGGGGCCTTCAGGACAAGTCTACGAGCCGCTCAACGAAGACGCCTGCGCCGGCCTCGCGGTGGGCGTGTCGCTGTTCGGCGGACGCAGCCTGTGGTGCAGCTACGAATCCTTCGCCATCAAC
>JAPTVL010000335.1 GCA_028065725.1 Betaproteobacteria bacterium | reverse complement strand
CCTGGCGAAGATCCGGCAACTGTGAGTCGCGCTGAAGCGTGATCGCAACCATTGGAACCATTGAACCATTGGGGTCAGCTCAGCTTCGCATTGTTTTTTATTGCGAAGCTGACCCCAATGATAGCCCTGACCGAGGACGCGACGGTCGACTACCCAGCCATGACAGGCAGGTCGTCGGCCTTATGTGAAGCTTCACATAAGGCCGACAACCGGACGTACAACCCAGTTGGACTGAATGACCACAATGGGCTACGGATTCAGCCTGAGTTTCTACTACTCAACCAAATTACTGACCTGCCATTTCTCATACCCCTGAGCCCCCCGCTCAGGGCTTTTTCGCTCATGCCTGCGCCGGCATCTGCAGACGCCGCATCGCCAGCGCCGCGGCGGCCGTGCGGGTTTCCACGCCTAGCTTCTCGAACAGATTGTCCATGTGCTTGTTGATCGTGCGGTGGCTGATGCCCAGGATGTCGCCGATGTCGCGGTTGGTCTTGCCGTGGATCACCCAGTACAGCACTTCGGCTTCGCGCAGGGTGAGCTTGAACGAATCCACCAGGACTTTCGTGATGGCGACGTCGCTTTCCTCGTGCAGGACGAGCAGGCACTCCCCTTCATCGGTGCGGCCATGCAGGGCGCAGACCATCCGGCCTTCGTCGCCCCTGATTTCCAGCGGTGCGGAGGGTTGAGGCTTGGCGAGCGCGGCTTGCAGCCATGCGTGTATACGGGCGTCCAGCCGGTGTTCATCCTCGCCGCCATATTTGTGCAGCAGGGTCCGCGCCAGCGGGGTTTGCCACAGCAGCGCACCATCGGTGGGCCGCACCGATACGCAGGCCTGGCCGTATGCATCCAGCACACTGCGCGCCTGCTGCGTCTGCCGCGCGCTCTGCACATGGGCCGCAATGCGCGCCAGCACTTCGGAGGGGCGGATGGGCTTGGTGACGTAGTCGGAACTGCCTGCGGCAAACGCTGCCACCACGTGCTCGGCGTCGGTCAGCCCGGTCATGAAGATGATCGGGATCGGCTCGGTGACCGGGTCGGCCTTCAGGTGACGCGCCACCTCGAAGCCGTCCATGCCGGGCATGACGGCGTCGAGCAGGATGACGTCGGGCAGGCTCTGGCGCGCGCGCTGCAGGGCGCTTTCGCCGTTGGTGGCGACCAGCACCGCATAGCCGGCCTCGTCCAGCGCGTCGTAGAGCAGGGACAGGTTCTCGGGCACATCGTCCACGATCAGGACGACGTCCTCGTTCATTCGGTCAATGGCCGGCATCGGTGCTCTTTCGCAGGATTTCCTTCATCGCCTCGAACTGGAATCGCCGGGCCAATACCCGCATCACCTGGACGAACTCGGCATGAACCGGGTCCAGCTGCTCGATCTCGTCGAGTTTTTTCAGGATGCCGCGCATGTAGCCCAGGTCGATCATTTCCCGCAGCTTGCTCACCCGCTCCGCGTCGGGCGGCACGATGGGCTGGGTGGGGAGACCGGGCGGCGGGGCAGTCTGGCGCTGAATGTCCGCCCGAATCCATTCCAGGTTGAGGCGCTTGCCGAGCCAGTCCAGCAGCTCGTCGACGCGGAAGGGCTTGGTGATGAAGTCTTCGCCGGCGATGCCGGCATCGTTGTCCGCGCCCTTCTCGAAGGCGTTGGCCGAAATGATGGCGATCTCGGCATCCATCATCCCGCCCGTGCGGAGTCGGCGCAAGGTTTCCCAGCCGTCCATGCCGGGCATGGCCAGGTCCATGAAAATCACGTGGGGCGAAAATCCGGGAATGGCCGCCAGACATTGCTGCCCGGAGGAAACCTGGGCCACCTCGAACCCCAGGGGCGTCAGGATATTGACCAGCAGTTCCCGATCCACGGCCTCGTTGTCGACCACCAGGATGCGGCGGCGCATGCCCACGTAGCCGATGCGCTGCGCCAGGGGTTGCTCCTTCACGAGTTGTTCCGCATGCAGCCGGGGCAGGAAGAGCCGGACATCGAACCGGCTCCCCTCCCCCGGCCTGCCCGCCACGCTCAGTTCGCCCCCCATCAGATCGGTCAGCATCCGGGCGATCGTCAGCCCGAGGCCGGTGCCGCCCGTTGCGCCGACGTGGGCCGCGCTGCCGCGGGAGAACGGCTCGAAGATGTTGCCGACTTCTTCCGGCGTGATGCCCGGCCCGGTGTCTTCGATGGAGAAAAAGGCCATTTCGCGCTGGTAGCGCAGGCGCAGGCTCACGCTGCCGCTGACGGTGAACTTGACGGCATTGCCCAGGATGTTGAGCAGGATCTGGCGCAGGCGCCTTTCGTCGGCGCGGACCATGGCGGGCAGCGCGCCTTCCGGAAGATAGTGGAAATCCAGGCCCTTCTGCCGCGCCTGCTGCTCGAACATGCCGACGAGCTGCTGAATGAAATCCGCGAAATCCAGCGGGCGCACGTTCAGCGTGAGCTTGCCGCTCTCGATGCGGGCGATGTCCAGCGTGCCTTCGATCAGCGACAGCAGGTGGTCGCCGCTGCGGCGGATGACATGGATCGCCTGGCGACGGTTGGGCGGGATCGTCGGGTCCTGATCCAGTATCTGGGCATAGCCGAGGATGCTGTTGAGCGGCGTGCGCAGCTCGTGGCTGATCGAGGTGATGTAGCGGCTCTTGGCCTGGTTAGCCTGCTCCGCCAGCTGCTTGGCATTCTGCAGAAGCTCGTCGGTGCGGCGGTGGGAGTCGATTTCCTGCATCAGCAGTTGCGTCTGGCGATTGGACTCCTGCTGCGCCACCTGCCGGCTCTTGTGGGTCAGCACCAGCCACCAGGCGACGACGCCGGACACCAGCAGCAGCGCGGCAAAGGCACGCTGGTACGACTGCTGCAGGGCAGGCAGCAGCGCGGCCGCCTCGCCGGTCAGGGCCAGCACTTCCTGATAGTAGAGCAGGCCCACCAGCAAGATCAGGAACGGCACCACGCCCGCCATCAGCAGCAGGTAATGGCCCAGCCCCGCATCCAGGTAAGGCCGCGCCCGGGCGGGCAGGCAGCGTTCCAGCAAGGCTTCCCATTGCTCGCCCAGGCGGGCCTGGGGCTTGCACAAATCATGGCAGCGCGCGTCCAGGGAGCAGCAAAGCGAACAGATGTGATCCTGATAGGCCGGGCAGCGGGCCATGTCCTCGACTTCGTAGGCCTTGCCGCAGATGCAGCAGCTGTGCGTGGATGCCGGCGTGGCAGCGGGAGCCGGTTTGTCGTGGCGCGCGATGTAATAACGTCCGCCGGTCAGCCAGGCGATCAGGGGCGAGCAGACCAGCGCCGCGCCCAGGGCAATGAAGATGGCGAAGGGTTGCAAAGTGTCGCCGAACAATCCCACATAGGCGGAGACCGACAGTCCCGAGGCGATTCCCATGGCGCCGACCCCCACCGGGTTGATGTCGTACAGGTAGGCACGGCGGAACTCGATGCCGGGGGGCGACAGGCCCAGCGGTTTGTTGATCACGAGGTCGGCCACCACGACCATCATCCACGCCACCGCCACGTTGGAATACAGCCCCAGCACCCGGCCCAGGGCCTGGAACACGTCCATCTCCATCAGCATCAGCGCGATCAGGGTGTTGAACACCACCCACACCACCCGTCCGGGGTGGCTGTGGGTGAGGCGGGCGAAGAAGTTGGACCAGGCCAGCGAGCCTGCGTAGGCGTTGGTGACGTTTATCTTGAGCTGGGAAATCACCACGAACAGGGCGGTGGCCGCGACGGCCCAGCCGTAATCGGAAAACACGTAGCCGTAGGCGATGAGATACATCTGGTTCGGGTCCACGGCCCGCTCCGCCGGCACCAGATGGCTGATGGCGAGCCAGGCCAGCAGCGCGCCGCCCAGCATTTTGATCACGCCCGGCACCACCCAGCCCGGGCCGCCCACCAGCACGCTGGCCCACCAGCGGCGATGGTTGGCCTGATTGTGTTCCGGCATGAAGCGCAGGTAGTCCACCTGCTCGCCCATCTGGGTGATCAGCGCCAGCCCCACCGCCATGGCGGCGCCGAA
>JAPTVL010000380.1 GCA_028065725.1 Betaproteobacteria bacterium | reverse complement strand
CTCGGACACGCCCGAGCCCGTCACCCCCTATCAGGCCGCCGCGCAGGTCTGGGACCAGCGCATCGGCAGTGCGCGCGTGCAGGCGAAGAACTGGCGGCTGATGGCCTTCGGCTGTCTGTCGCTCGCCTTGCTGATGGCGGGCGGACTGGTGTGGCGTTCGGCACAGTCCATCGTCACCCCTTATGTGGTTGAAGTGGCCACCGGCGGTCAGGTGCGTGCAGTGGCTGAACTGGCCACGCCGTACAAGCCGAACGATGCGCAGATTGCCTACCACCTGGCGCGCTTCCTTACCGACGTGCGCTCGCTGTCGATCGATCCCATCGTCGTGCGGCAGAACTGGCTCGAAGCCTACAACTACACCACGGATACAGGCGCGGCCACGCTGAACGACTACGCGCGCGCCAACGATCCGTTCGCGCGCATCGGCCAGACCTCGACAGCCGTGGAAATCACCAGCGTGGTGCGCGCCAGCGAATCCTCGTTCCAGGTGCGCTGGATCGAGCGCAACTATGTGAATGGCTCGCCCTCGGGCATCGAGCGCTGGACGGCTGTGCTGTCCATCGTGCTGCAACCGCCGCGCACCGAAGAGCGGTTGCGCAAGAACCCGCTGGGCATTTATGTCAACGGCCTGTCCTGGAGCCGTGAATTCGACGCAACCGAAGGAACCCCAAAACCATGAAAGCCACAATCCGTCATTCCGTATTGCCGCTGATCCTGAGTACTACCCTGGCAACTCTCACCGGCTGCGCCACGCACGGCAAGCCGCCACCCGACATCACACTGGACGAACCTATTGCGGCACAACTGCTACCGGAGCTACCCAAGCCCATCGAGGTGGTGGAAGTGCCCAAGCCTCTGCCCTTGCCCGAGCAGTTGAAGGTCTTTGGAAATCTGCCCGAGGACAAGCCCGCCCCGGAATCACCTGACGAAAAAACTCGCGTGGCGCACGCCAATGCCGAAGCACGGGTGGCACCGAGTCGCGAAGGCTACATCAACGCCATCCAAGTCTGGCCCTACAGTGATGGCGCGCTGTATCAGCTTTACACGAGTCCGGGTCGCGTCACGGTCATCACCTTGCAGCAGGGCGAGGAGCTGGTGACCGTTTCGGCCGGCGACACAGTGCGCTGGATCGTCGGCGACACCGCCAGCGGCGCGGGTGCAAATCTGCGCGTGAATATCCTGGTGAAACCGACACGCGTCGGGCTGAAGACGAATCTCGTCATCACCACCAACCGCCGCACCTATCTGCTGGAATTGTCCTCGACGCCGCAGGCGTGGATGGCATCGGCGTCGTGGGACTACCCAAAGGACCGCATGCTGGCCTTGCAGAAGCAGGCGCAGCAGGCTCAGGCGGCAGCGCCGGTGGACTCAGGCTTGTCGCTGCAACAGATCAAGTTCCGTTACGCAATCACCGGCGACAGCCCACCGTGGAAACCGCTGCGCGCCTTCGACGACGGCGAGCGCGTCTATATCCAGTTCCCCGCCGGCATCACGCAGGGCGAGCTGCCACCACTGTTCGTGATCGGGCAGCAGGGCGATGGTCAGCTCGTCAACTACCGGTTCCGTTCGCCCTACTACGTGGTGGATCGGTTGTTCGGCGCGGCCGAGCTGCGGCTGGGCACGGACAAGGCTGCTGTGGTGCGCATCGAGCGCACCGATGGCGTGGTCAGCACGGCACGGAGTCATTGAGCATGAGCACGTCCGCCACATCGCAGACGCCGCCGACTGGGGCAAATAAGGCCGACCCGGACACCTTGAGTCTGCGCGCGCCGCCGCGTCCGGTCACGCGTCTCAACCGTCGCATGCTGGCGGTGCTTTCAGGGGCGCTCGGCATCGGCATCCTGGGTGCCACGCTCTGGTCCTTGCAGCCGCACAAGCGTGAGCGCAATCCGGCCACCGAGCTGTACAACGTGGATCGCGTCTCACGGGCCGAGAGCCTTGATCAATTGCCCAAGGACTATTCCAAAGTGCCAACAGTAGCAAAACCGATTGTGCCCGCATTGGGCGAACCACTGCCGGGCGATCTGGGTCCGGCCATCGTGCTTGCGCAGCGCAATGCCAATACCGTCACGGGTGCGTACAGTAACCCGACTCAGATGGCTGGCGTTCGCGATGCCGAGGAAGCGGCGAGATCGGGAGTGTTCTTTCGCGGCAGCGGTGCTGCGAAGGTGGCGACGGCTGCAACAGCAAACACTGCAATGCCAGATCCGGTATCCGGCAATCAGCCATTCAATCCGATGGTTTCGGTATCGGCCCAGCCGGCCGATCCGATGGCCGCGCAGAACCGGCAGGATCAGAAACAGGCCTTCGTCGCGAATGGCGGCGACACCGCCACCCGCAATCCTGCCAGCCTGCAATTGCCGACCTCGCCCTACCAAGTGATGGCGGGCACCATCATTCCGGCGGCGCTGGTGACGGGCATCAACTCCGACTTGCCAGGGCAGGTCATCGCCAACGTCACCGAGGCGGTCTATGACACGGCCACGGGTCGCTTCCTGCTGATCCCGCAGGGCTCGCGGCTGATCGGTCGCTATGACAGCCAGGTTTCATTCGGTCAGCGACGGGTATTGCTGGTGTGGACGCGGATGATCCTGCCCGACACCTCATCCATTTCGCTCGATCGACTACCCGGCATTGACCCAGCGGGCTATGCCGGGCTGGAGGATGGCGTCGATTGGCATTGGGATCGCATCCTCGCCGGTGCCGCACTGTCCACGCTGCTGGGTGTGGGCGCCGAGCTGGCGGCACCCGATCGCAGCGGTAGTGACGGCAAGGTCATCATCGCCACGCGCCAGGGCGCGCAGGACACAGTGAACCAAGTCGGTCAGGAGATCACCAAACGCAACGTGAGTATCCAGCCGACGCTCACTATCCGGCCCGGCTTCCCGATGCGGGTCATGGTGAACAAGGATCTGATCCTGCGACCATACCAGCCGCTGTTCTTCCAGAGGGGAACGTCGCAATGAGTGAGTCCAGCAGCAAGCTGCGGCTGGGGCCGCTGCCGAAAACCGAGACGGTGAAGTTGACCATCACCTTGACCGTGGTGTTGAAGACAGAGTTGGAGCGCTATGCCGCGCTGCATGCTCAGACCTATGGCGAACCGATTGAGGTTGCGACGCTGATCCCGCACATGCTCGAAGCGTTCATGGCGCGGGATCGGGGATTCAGGAAGTCCAGGGGGGAGTGATTCACAGCGACACCGCACAAGCACAATCGGAATACGCCCATGCACGCCTGAGCGGGTTTTTAGTCGAGACCTTCTGAGTCAACCTGAGGGCATGGTCACTTTCTTAGGACTTTCCATGCCTCTCACACAACCTACCGATCACCGCGACACCCGTCACGTGTCCATGGTGACTCCAGCATTCTTCCGCATGACCGACGTGATGCGCATTACTGCGTTGAGCCGTGCCACTTTGTACCGTCGTATCGCTGAAGGGAAATTCCCAGCCCCCGTTCACCTCGGGGGACGGGCGTGCGGTTGGACACCAGCAGCGCTGCAAGCCTGGATTGACGATCCCGCAGGCTATTCGATCGCGATTTCCCATCCCGACGCGTGATCGATTGACATTGGCTCGCCTCCCGAACAATCCTTCTTGGTGCCGCAACTCCCAGCAACAAAAATGACGCGTTGGCGCGGTCCAATGTTAATTGGCGATGAATGTGAAATCCCAGATATTTTGGGAAATCTACGGACGCAACCATAATGCGACGGTGGTTCCGGGTAGCCCAGTTTTTGATCCACGTCTGGATCTACTCACGGGAAGCGACACCCATCGTCGCTATAATTTTCAAGCGTTTTATTTTTGATGGGTTTTATGATGGGTATTTACATAAGCACCAACGAATGCAGCGTGGATGCTGGTAAATGGCGGAGAGGGTGGGATTCGAACCCACGGTAGGCTTGCACCTACGCCTGATTTCGAGTCAGGTACATTCGACCACTCTGCCACCTCTCCGGCGGCGCGTATTGTAACCGAGCCGGGCGCATTGC
>JAPTVL010000269.1 GCA_028065725.1 Betaproteobacteria bacterium | reverse complement strand
TGGACGCAGCCCGCGAGGCGGGTTCCCGGGCGCGGAGCGCACGGGGCCGGCCAACTACATAGGGGGTTGGCGCCCTAGCGCCAAGCAAGGGCAGCCCGCCGTCCAGGCGGGCCGAGCGCAGCGAGCCGCGCGACCCCCGGGAAGAGAACCGCTGTGCCAATGCGCCGGACAGGTGCGCCGGGTGCGCGGCGGAACCGTCAGGCGCAAGCGCCGGGCGCTGTCGCGCCCGAAAACTGCGCGGCGAACAAAGGGGCGGGGCAACCCCGCCCTTGCGCCTGTCGGCGCCGATCATCTTATGTGCTTTGCGCTTATGCAAAAGCACAAAGCAATAAGCAATAAGCGCTAATGCATTAGCACAAAGCAAAAAGCACAAAACCCTCTCCACACTCTCAAAGCTTGACGTGCTGAAGGACATAGGTCTCGGCATCACGTTGAGCGTCTGCCGCCGAATGGAAGCACGACTCGGACATGTGGAGGTGATCTTCTTGCAGGATGAGTCGCCAGATGTATTCGGTCTTTGCATCCGGGCCGTAACTGGCCGGACGTTCCACAACCAGCTCATAATCCCCTCGCTTCGCAACAAAGTAATCATCACGAACCCGCTCCCATCGAAACGAAAAATCAACCATTTCTCCATCATCGTTCGATGCAGAAGTTAGGTTTTTTGGAAATTCATCCCAACTCGCAATCACAAATTTTTTCTTGTGTCGATCCAGAAATTCAATTTGTTTGCCCTTCCATACTAAATAGGTGATCCCGAAAAGCATTTTCTTGAACCCTGGGCACATGTCAGGACTGACGAGATAAGCGACATATTCATAATGTCCATCTCGCACATTGGCAAGATGGCGTGCAATTAGCGACCTATAATCTTTTTTATCTTTTATGGTGCGCTCGATTTCGATTCCGCATTTCTTGCGGAATTGGTCAATAGAAATGGCGTCCGGCACAGCATGCCAGCCCTGCCCATAAAGTAATCGCCCAGGCACCCATTTATTCCATCCGACCGCTTCAGCGGCCAGCCTTGCTCGTTGCGTCTGAATATGGTGAGCCATGGTCAATGCGCCAACTTTTCGGAAATCGAATGGGCGCAACGCTGACTCTGGTAATCCAGCCCTTATCATTCCTGAATGAGTGATTCCAACCAAGATCGTGCTTGTGATTGATTTTCCAGACGCAATGCGGACGCGCTCCGCCTGCAAAAACCCTTGGCGCACCAGCTGAGAAACTGTTCTGCCAGCGGTGCGCTCGCTCAAATTCAGTAATTCAGCAATAACAGGCAGCGTGGACCACTGTTCACCACCGGCCAAAAAGTTCAGCACTTGATGTTGTTTGCGCTCGGAGATTTCGATGCGGTCCGAGTAGGACAGTCTGGGGAAAGTCATGTCTTCCCCTCCCCGCCGACAGGCGGAAGGCCGGGCCGAGCCCGGCCCTCTAAAGACTGGGGTGGGTTCGGTTCGCTGGCGCTGGCGACAGCCGGCGTCTTGACCTGGGCGGCGGCCTCCAAGGCCGCTGGCTCAGGCCCCTGGAGGGGCCTGAAAGAACCTGAACGCCCCGGGCCGAGACGACACACACCGGGCCGCTGTGGCACGCCGCCGGGCCGTTGCAACACGCTGCCGGGCCGCTGCAACACACGCGTCACCCGATCCCCGTCAATACTGACCCCTATGGCCCCAAGTCCTTCTGCGTCGGCGCGCAGGTTCCTTCTAGCGTTTCGACGGTCGCTGCCAGCCAGAGGACCAGCAACAGCCCCGATGAGACCGTCCACAGTCCATCCGCCTACTGGCAGTACCTTGTGTGTCAGCACATGACGAGCAATGGCTTGGCTGATGCCATGCGCGAGCTGGGTGATGGGTCCGGGATCGTAGGAAAGCGGAAGATCGTGCTGGAGTAGGAAAACTGTTGCGCTGCCCAATCGGACGCGCCAAAGGCGGCGTTCGCCAGAGCGGACAACCTTCCCCGGATGATCGGGTAGATGGTCGGCATCCTGACGATCGCTGAGCAGGGCTGATTCCTCGACAACGCCGAGACTCGCCGCCCTGATCCAAACCACCGCCTGCATCAGCTCGGCAACCCACTCTTGGATTCGCGCGGTGCTGTGCTGACCCCGAGCAATTCGGCGTCGAACCTTCGCTGGATCTACCAGCAGCCATGCTCCACCGTCCTCTCCAATGGCCCACTCGTCAGCCACGAACAACAGCGCCTCGTAAACGTCCGCGTGCCGCTGCCCCAGCCGCCCATCTACCCGGCATCTGCCCCAAGAGGTCTCAACCCATTCGCCTCGGGTCGCGATCGGCCTTTGCGTTGGCTGGAAAAGCCGCACTCTTGCTGGTATGAGCGTCGTGGTGATGCGATCTCGCTCAGCCATTACTGCCCCCTGATGATCCGACTCCCTGGAGCGCCGCGACCAAGCTGGCGCTTCCAGTGCCGCGTTTCGCGCGGGCGTTGATGTACGAGTTGGCACCGCCGGTCTGATGGCTCGAATTGGCCTTGCCCTTAGCTTCCTGCTTAGGCGGCTCTGCCCTGTACAAGACACCGCCAGCACCCCGCCGCAAGAAGCGCTTGCCAGCCTCGGGGCCGTGGCTGGCTTTGCCATTGACAAGCACGCGCCAGTCGCGCCGCTCGTTCTCGCTATCGATCTCGGTCGGGGTGGGCGCGCGAAGGGTCCACACCCCGCGACAGCCTGCTGGCAAGTCCGTCGCGCCGCGCCCGGCATGGTGATCGTCGCGGCGGTCGAGGATCGCTCCCTGGGACGCGTGATGGACAAGCATGATGACTTGCTGGTTGGTCATGGCGACGGTGACCAACCACCGCACCAGGTAGTCCATACCGGCGCCATCCGATTCTTCGAGATCGTGGCAAGCTCGGAGCGGGTCCAGGATCACCAAGCTGTAGTCGCGGATCGCGTCCACCCAGGCTTGGCCCATCTCAGTGACCACATAGGGCTGAGCCGCGTCCCGAGCCGTGCTGCGCACAAGTGGCAACCGGCGCCCCTCCAAGGCGAGCACTGTGAGCCCGTCGTCATCGTCGGTGACGTACACCGCTTCATGGGCCTGCACATGCCTAGCCAGCGCCTGGAGGCGGCGGCCATGGTCTTCGTATCGGTCCTCAACGGCGACGTGCAGCACCTTCCGACCCGGCCCAGCCGGCACCTCAAACACACCTCCGCAAAGCGACTTGCCACGCGCAACACTGACTCCAGCAGCCAGAGCCACCCACGATTTGCCCGACCCGTCCGCTCCGCTCAGCAGCCCAACGTCACCAGGCTGCAGCGGCCCCAGCACTCGCTGCTGAGCTGGCCATTCGGTCGCCGCCGCTTGGCCGATGGTGAGCTGCCGGCCCAAACCCAGGAGCGCGCTCATGCTCCTACTCCCCGCTCAGCCTTGGTCGGCTGTTCGGCCCGACGTTTTTCTCGTAGTTGTGGTTGAGCCCGCACAGTGGAAGCTGCACGGCGGGCCAGCAGCGCGGCTTTGCCTGGGTGCCCCCGCTTGGCGGGGGTTGCTGCTGCCTGCTTGGTTGCCTCGTCTGCTGCCTTGGCCTCGGCCATCAGGCGCCAAGCGAAGGCTTCAAGCTCGGCCAGTGGGACCAAACGGCGAGCGCCGATTTTGACTGTGGGGACGGGGAACTGCCCCTGGCAGAGCAGATTTCTTCCTGTTTGGAGCGACAGGCCTAGGGCCTCGCAGGCGTGAGCAAGCGAGACAAAAAGAGGGCGTGAGGGTGTGTGGAGTGTGAAATCCGCCTGCGCGGCGGATTGGTCTGAAAAAATCGCAGGCATAGGTTTCCCCTAGCGCCAGGTGCAACCTGGGCGGCCCACGGGCCGTGCTAAAGGGAAGGGCTATGCAACCAAGACCAAAGACCAAGTGCAGTTGGAGCGCGGGGAGCATTTCGCCGTGGCTTCACCCCCCTCCTACTTTCTATCCAACCTACCCCTGGCGGGGGATCTCGCTCGCGGCTGGCGCCGCATCCATCTAGGTCAGGGAGTGCCGCCCACTAAG
>JAPTVL010000476.1 GCA_028065725.1 Betaproteobacteria bacterium | reverse complement strand
TGTCGTCGCGGAACAGGATGTTGAAGCGCGGCTTCAGTCCCTTGATCAGGTTGTTTTCCAGCAGCAGCGCCTCGGCCTCGGTGCGCGTCACCGTGGTGTCGATGTGGTCGACGCTTTTCAGCATCAACTTGATGCGCGGGCTCTGGTCGGTTTTCTGGAAATAGCTGGAGACGCGCTTCTTCAGGTCCTTCGCCTTGCCGACATAGAGCACCGCGCCGGCCGCATCGATCATGCGGTAGACGCCGGGCAGGGTGGGCAGCGAGGCGAGAAAGTCCTTGTCGACGCTCAAGGCTCAGTCTTCGTCCAGCAGCCTTCCGGCGATCGCCCAGTTCTCATCGGGCAGTTCCTCGAACGCGATATAGGTGTATGAGGCCGGCTTGCCGGCATGGCGTTCGAGGGTGGCGGTGATTTCCTCTGCGACTTTCTGCTTCTGTTCGCGGGTCAGCGTGCCGGCGAGCTTGATGGTGACGACGGGCATGATCAGTCCTCGGTTTGAATCTTCGTGAACACTGCCGCGAACATCTCCGGGGTGAGGCGGCGCGTCTGGGTATTGTAGCGGGAGCAGTGGTAGCTGCTGACCAGGCGCCGGCCGTCGGGCAGGCGATAGTCGCTGGCGTGGGCGAAGGGGTAGTCCTTGAGCTTGAGACCCTGCGCGCGCAGCACAGCCTGATGCGCGATCTGCCCCAGCGCCAGGATGCTGGCGTGTGCCGGCAAGGCATCCAGTTCGGCCGCCAGGTAGCGGTTGCATTCGCGGATCTCGCCCGGTTCCGGCTTGTTGGCCGGCGGCAGGCATTTGACCGCGTTGGTGATGCGGCAGCCGGCGAGCGTGAGGCCATCGTCGACCGACACGGATTCCGGCGCGCTGGCGTAGCCGAAGCGGTGCAGGGTTTCGTATAGCAGCACGCCGGCATAATCGCCGGTGAAGGGGCGCCCGCTGCGGTTGGCACCGTGCATGCCGGGGGCGAGGCCGACGATCAGCAGGTCGGGTTCGGGATCGCCGAAGGCGGGCACCGGGCGCGCGTGATAATCGGGATGGCGGACGCGCACCTCGTCCAGAAAGGTGGCGAGGCGCGGGCAGGTGCGGCAGTCAGGGTCGAATTGCATCGGGAAAATAAAAACGCCCCACGGCGGGGCGTTCATTGTACGCGCGGCGGCGCTCAGCTTCCGATCGGCCCGGCGGCAGTCTGCATGTAGTTCTGCTCGCCCATGCGCTTGACAAGGTCGAGCTGGGTTTCGAGGTAGTCGATGTGCTCTTCGGTGTCGGACTGGATGCCGGTGAGGATTTCGCGCGAGACATAGTCCTTGACCGCCTCGCAGTGCGCGATGGCTTCGACATACAACGCCCGGCCGCCGAGTTCCAGCTTGAGATCGCAGCCCAGGCACTCGACCACGTTCTCGCCGATCATCAGCTTGTTCAGGTCCTGCAGGTTGGGCAGGCCCTCCAGGAAGAGAATGCGCTCGATCAGCTTGTCGGCGTGGCGCATCTCCTCGATCGATTCCTCGTATTCGTGCTTGCCCAGGGCGGTCAGGCCCCAGTTCTTGTACATGCGGGCATGCAGGAAATACTGGTTGATGGCGGTGAGTTCCACCGTCAGGGCCTTGTTGAGGTACTGGATGACTTTCTTATCGCCTTTCATGGCGCTCTCCTGTTGGTTGAGGACACCCGCGAGCGTACCGGTGGCTGGACGACTGCTTGGCTAAAGGGCGATGCGGGATTACCCGCCATTCTAGTGTCGTGAATCAGAAATAGGGGAACAAAATGAAACGGATGGATTTTTTCGCAGGGCAAGGCGGGAGGAGGCGACATAGCTTCGACTATGGCAACGACGAGCAACGCCGCCATGCGGAAAAAGACGCCGTTTTATGTTTCGATATTTCTGATTCACGACACTAGGTAGGGCGGCGCACAAAGCAAGCGCCGTGAGGCGTTCGGGACAGGCTGTAGCGAAAGAAAGCGGTCGGTCAGGCCGCCATCAGTCCGGTGCAGGCCGCTTCGCAGCGCACCTCGTCGACCGCCTCGCGCAGGACGTCCCTGGCGCAGCGGGCGCACTTGCCGCACTGGGTGGCGACCCCCGACTGACGGCTCAGCTCGCGCATCGTGCAGACGCCTTCCGACCGCACGAGTCGACGGATGTCCGAGTCGGTGACGCTATGGCAAAGGCAGACGTACATGGCGGCATCTCCGCTGCTGAATCATGGTGCCTATTTTATATAAATGAGAATTGTTGTCAATATCAATAACATCAGGCAGGGTCGGGCTGCCAGCGCACGAAGCGGTCGCGGAACAGGAAGCCCTGCACCCTCCTCACGCCGGCTCGGCGGCCTCGAAGCGGGGCATGCCGGGCGAGGCACGGGCGGACGAAGACCCACGCGACGCCGACCGCGACCGTGAGCGTGGCGAAGTAAATCCCCATCAGGCCGCTGAAGCCGAGCGGCGCGAACGGCCCGGCCACACCGAGAAAGGCGGCGTAGCCCCACGACGCGGCGCTCACGCCGCCCAGCACGACGGGCAGCGCGGCAGCGCGCGCGGCGCCGCTGCGCGACCGCGTGATGCGCGGTAACGCAAGCCGGTGGAGCAGGACGCCGTTCAGGCTGAGAAGGGACACGACGGCCAGCTTGGCCAGCAGCTTGGGCTTGCCGGCGATGGCGTCGAGAGCGAACCGGGTGTCGAGCCAGATGATGCCGAGTCCGGTCATCCACAGCGCCGCGAGCGCGAGACTGACGATGCGGGCTGACTGCTTCAATAATGCCGTGTTCACGCGCTGTCCGGCGAAGATGGCGAAGTCGCCGAAGGCGATCGCCGCGACGGCGGCGGCGAAGGCGAGCAGGTGGGCGTAGATCAGGATTGCGCGCGCCGCCGCGGGAAGGTCGAGATCCCACATCATTTCGGGCACCTCGCTGCGCGGAGAAGGCAGGCCGCAGGACGGCAGTTTGCGCGCCTGCATGCGTATTCGGAGGTCGTGCGTGCCCTGGCGGGCGTATGGCTGGTTTGCATCATGGCGTCGTGGCTCAGCAAAAAAAGGCTGGCAGTGCAAACGCAGGGCTGGCTCGGGTTGGGAAAAGCGATTCGGACCGTGGGGTCCGAGGCCCGACTGCGCGACGCGCAATCGGGTTTCGGACGCCGGGCGGCAGCCCGGCGTTGCTGGGGGGGGTCAGAACTGATAGCCGACGCCCAGATTGAAGCCGTTCTGGTTCTTGCCGTCGTCGTTGTCCTGCTGCTGGTAATCGGCCTTGACCACCACGTCGGGGTGCGGCCAGAAATTCACGCCGGCGTCGATCTGCTTCTTCTTGCTGCCGGCGGCGTCGCCCGCCTTGTTGTCCCACTCGTTGTAGCGGGCGAACACGCCCCATTGCGCGGACAGCCTGAGCGAAGGCTCGACGTACCAGCCCAGCTGCTTGTCGGCGCCGATCGATGCCGGGCCGCTGCCGTCGAGATCCCACTGTGCGTACAGCGCCTTGAGGCCGAACGGGCCCTTGCTCACGACCCCGTGCAGTTCGTAGAGATTGGCGCTGCCGGCGCTGGCATCGACGCCCTGGGTGATGTCGCTCTGGTGCTGGAATGTGCCGCCGAGTTCGACACCGGGCAGGCCGGTCCATTTCAGGCGGGCGGTATAGGCGAGATTGTCGGCCCTGGCCTCGCTGGTTTTCTGGCGGCCGTCGCGCGGCTTGTAACTCTTCGCCGCAGTGGTGGCGAGGCCTTCATGGATGGCGAGGTCGTAGCCGAAGCCCGCGCCCAGCTGCCCGGAGAGCGCCGCGCCGCCCGCCCACCAGGTGGCGGGAATGATGTCTTTCTCGATCGGGTTGCGCTCCACGCCGTAGAAAGTCGGCGGTTCGTGCGTATCGTTGAGGAGGCCGACCGGAAGCAGGAACAGACCGGCCCGGGCGCGATGGTCGGCGTTGAGGTCGAATTCGACGTAGGCCTGTTCGAGCTCGATTTCGCCCTTCTTGCCTTCGCCTGCGATGCTGTGTTCGACCTCCAGTTCCGAGAAGAAGCGGGTG
>JAPTVL010000535.1 GCA_028065725.1 Betaproteobacteria bacterium | reverse complement strand
AGATTGCAGCTTCGACTGTGCCGCGCTTCACGGCTGGAGCTGGCTTCAAGGCAGCGGTCGCAGGTAAGAAAACTGCCAAAAAGAAGTGATGTAATAAAATAAAAGATGAGTGTGGCGCTACCCTAAGTGGCGCCACACTCGCAAAACAGACTGGCTAGTGCTTTTCCTCTCCCAGCCCACTGCGCACATTACCTAGCATCCACCGGCCAGAATCTCCATCTCCGCGCGAATCCTGTGCTACGCAGGTTTCCTGAACCGGCCATGGGTGGCATGCGTACTCGATTTTTCTATCCCATATCCACGGCATCCTTGCTCAGATAGGACGCCCATGCCCAGCCTGCTCGTATAGGCTGGTGGTAGCTGGGCAGCCGCCAGCCCGCGCCGCCCTCCAGATTCATGCGCGCCACCGCCGCCAGGCCAGCCGTCTCTTGCCAGGTCACGCCCTCCAGCAATCGTTCGTGCAATGACAATATTGCAAACGCGAATCGTTCTTGTTAGCATACCGATCGGTTCAGTTGACACAACGAAATAACCAGACATTCAGCCAGCCAACGGGCTTCTCCGCCCCAGTAGCCAGTCAATGGTCACTAATCGTCACAGAAAAGGAGAAGCCCATGTATTTTCGTAGCTGTATTAATCGTGCCGCGCTGGCGCTGTTGACGGCAAGCATTGCCACAACGGCGTTCGCCGTCGAATATCCGATTGGCACTCCTCAACAACGTTACGGGATGGAAATCGGCGCTGTTTATCTGCAACCGGTGGAAATGGAGCCGGAAGGCATGATGCGTCCCACCAAGGATTCCGATGTGCATTTGGAGGCCGACATCCACGCCTTGGCCAACAACCCCAACGGGTTCGACGAAGGCGCCTGGATGCCATACCTGGGCGTCCATTACGAGGTCACCAAGATCGGCAGCAACGACAGGATCAGCGGCGATTTCATGCCGATGGTCGCCAACGACGGCCCCCACTACGGCGACAATGTCAAACTCAAGGGGCCGGGGAAATACCGCGTCAAATACACCATTTCCCCCCCCTCGGCCGATCCGCACACCCACTTCGGCCGTCACACCGATCGCCTGACAGGCGTGCGTCCGTGGTTCAAGCCCTTCGAGGTGGAATACGAGTTCACCTATGTCGGCATCGGGAAGAAGGGCGGGTATTGAGATGGGGAAATCCTACGCGGCGCGTATCGGCCTGCTGGCGGCGGCCATCGTCACCGCCTTCCCCGCCCTGGCGGCGGAGGATGCCGACACCGCCCGGCTGCTTCAGCGCCTCATGGAACGGGTGGAAAAACTCGAAAAGCGAAACACTGAACTCGAAAAGGCTTTGCAGCCCCATGGTGCCGATGCAAACAGCCAGATCGAGGCACGCCTGAAGGTGCTGGAAGAGCGTAACGCGCACCTCGATTCCGCGCTGTCCACCGAGGACGTGAGCGAGAAGGAACCGGAACTGGCGTCACGCCTGAAGGCGGTGGAATACCAGACACTCGATATCCAGAAGCAGGCGAAGGTCATCGACTCCATCGAGGGATTTTCCGCCGGCGCGAACTTCACCACGGTCGCCCAGCGGGCGAGCGGCATCGACAACAGCGGCACCCAGCTCAATTACCGCGCCGACATCACAGTGACCACGCCGACGATCAAGACCGGCGACATCGAAAGCAAAGTATTCGGCCATTTCCGCGTGGGCCAGGGCAAGGGACTGAGCGACAAGTTCACCTCCTTCGTGGGGCCCAATGCCACCTCGTTCCAGCTCGGTTCGGTGGTGGAGCCGGAATCCAGCGCGATGATGCTGGCGCAGGCTTGGTACCAGGCAGACATCCCGCTGCCGTATGGCGGCTTCAAGCCCTATTCGCGGCAAACCCTTACCGTCAATTTCGGCAAGATGGATCCGTTCGCGTTCTTCGACCAGAACACGGCCGCCAACGACGAGACCCGCCAGTTCCTGGCGAGTCCGTTCGTGCACAACGCGCTGCTGGACAATCCGCTGGCGGCCAACATCGGCGCCGACGGTTTCGGCTTCTCGCCGGGCATGCGTGTGTCCTACTTCAACTGGGGTGCAAAACCCGAGACCTATCGCCTCTCCGTCGGCGTGTTCGGCGCGGGGCGCAGCGCCAATTTCAGCGACTCCTTCAAGTCGCCGTTCGTCATTCTCCAGGCGGAAACCAGCCGGCGCTTTTTCACCGGTCTCGAAGGCAATTATCGAGTCTATCTCTGGCGCAACGGCCAGGCGCCAACCTTCGTTGGGGGCAAGACCGCTTCCCACAGCGGTATCGGATTCAACTTCGACCAGCGACTCGGCGACGGCATCACGCTGTTCGGGCGCCTGGGCGCGGGCCGCGGCGAGCGCCTGCCCTTCGATCGCACCGCCAGTTTCGGCGCCGAATTCAGCGGCAGCTATTGGGACCGGGGGGCCGACGCCATCGGGCTGGCTGTCGGGAGCAATCGCACCAGCACGGATTTCCGCGCCCAGTCCGCAACCGTGGATGCGGACGCTAACGGCCTACCCGACTATGGCTTTGCCGCCACGGGTTGGGAACAGGTCATGGAGACGTATTACCGCTTTCATGTCCATGAGCGATTCGAACTGACGCCCGACTTCCAGTACATCCGCAATCCGGCTGGCAACGCGGACGCACGCGCGGTGACGATCCTCGGCGTGCGGGCCAATCTGGCGTTCTGACGAGGAGGCAACATGACCAGAAATAAATCTGCCGGCGTCATGCTAGACACCCTGTCCCGGCTGTTGCGCGGCCGTGCCGCCGGCTGCCTCGCCCTCGTCGCGTCAGCCTTCCTGCTCGCACCTGTGGACGCCGGCGCCGCCGACTTGCCCACCTATACCGTGGTGGGCAAGGACGGGCGGCTCAACCCTGACACGCTGAACGTGCCAGCCGGCGTGCGTTTCAAGATAGCAGTGCGTAATCAGGGGCGTGACGCCATCGAGTTCGAAAGCCTGCAACTGCGGAAAGAGAAAGTACTCGCACCTGGCGCGGAGTCCTTCGTGGTGATCGCCCCGCTCAAGCCCGGCGAGTACGAGTTCTTCGACGAATTCCATCCAAACACCGGGCGCACCCGCGTCATCGTGAAATAAAGGGAGCGGCACATGGGCAATGCGCTTTTCATCGTCTGGCGGGAAACCATCGAAGCGATGCTGGTGATCGGCATTCTGCACGGATGGCTCAGCGCCCGCCCCGACGCCCGCGCCGGCTTCCCCTGGCTATGGGGCGGGATCGCCGCAGGCCTGGGACTGGCCGTGTTCCTGGCGGTGACGATCATGGACATCCAGTCGTGGGTGTCGGCGAGTGCGCTGGAATGGTTTCAGGCCGTCATGCCGCTGGCGGCCTGCGGCCTGATTTTCCAGATGGTCTGGTGGATGCGCCGCCACGGCGCCGGGCTGAAGAAGGAGCTGGAAGCAGGAATGGCGAACGCCGCCGATCGGGCCAACTGGCTGGGCATTGCGGTCCTGGCGGCGGTGGCGGTGGGGCGCGAAGGCGCGGAGACGGTGGTGTTCCTCTACGGCGCGGTCAAGGGCAGCGCGAATGCCGACATCGCCCTGGGTAGCGCGACCGGTTTCCTGCTCGCCCTGGCCGCCTATTGGCTGCTTTCCCGCGGCAGCCGGTTCGTTTCGTGGCGCGCCTTTTTCCGCGTCACTGAAGTGATGCTCCTGCTGCTGGGCGGGGCGCTGCTGGTGGACGGCACGGAAAAACTCGTCGGTCTGGAAGCGCTGCCGCCGCTGGCCGACCCGCTGTGGAACACGGCATTCCTGCTGGACGACAGCACGCGGACCGGCGGGCTCGTGGCCGCCTTCACCGGTTACCGGGCGGCGCCCTCGGGTATGGCCTACGCGCTGCTCGCGGTCTACTGGGCGCTTGCGCTTGGCGTACTGTTCAAACTGAAACCGATGAGGCGCAAGGCATGAATACAGCGACAGGGCACATCATGGCTGCGGGTTCGAACCTAGGCTGGCTCGCCCGCCTGGGGCTCGCCATGCGACACCAC
>JAPTVL010000259.1 GCA_028065725.1 Betaproteobacteria bacterium | reverse complement strand
GCACCGACTTGCCCATGCCGATGGGGCCGACCACCAGCGTGTTGCCCACGTCGCCGATGTGTGTGACCAGCCGGAACGGTGTCGCGCCATCGGTGCGCGTCACGATCAGTGGTGGGCCGTCGAGATGTGTATTGCGCTCTTGCCCGGCCCACACAGCCGACACCGGCATCATGTGCGCGAGGTTCAGCGTCGAGACGATGGGCTGACGCACGTTGGCGTAGGCGTGTCCCGGAATCGACGACAGCCAGGCATCGACCGCGTTCAAGGTTTCGGGGATCGTCACGAAGCCCCGGCCCTGGATGGTGCGCTCCACGGCGCGCAGCTTCTCGTCGGCGGCAGTTGCATCGGCATCGATCACCGTCACGGTGGCCGTGACGTAGCCGAACGACACCTGGTCACTGCCAAGTTCCTGCAAGGCGGCGTCGGCGTCCGCTGCCTTGTTCGACGCATCGGAGTCGACCAGCGGACTTTCCTGCTGGAAGACCGTCTCGCGCAGCAGCGCGACGATATTCTTGCGCTTGACGAACCACTGGCGGCGCAAACGCCCCAGCTCGCGCTCGGCCTCGGCCTTATCAAGGCACAGAAAGCGTGTGCTCCAGCGGTAGGCAAAGCCCAGGCGGTTGAGGTCGTCAAGCAAACCAGGCCAGGTCGAAGTCGGGAAGCCACGCACCGACACCACGCGCAGGTGCTGGCTTCCGAGCATCGGCGCAAGGCCACCCGTCAATGGCTCATCAGCCAGCAGCGCATCGAGGTGCATCGGCACCTCGGGCACGGCCACCTGATGCCGACGGGTGGATATGCAAGCGTGCAGATAGGTCAACGTCTGGCCATCGTCGAGCCACGCGATCTCCGGCATCACCACTTCAAGCAGGCCGAAGAAGCGTTCGGTCTCCGATACGAAGCTCTCCAGCCGTTCGCGCCAGTCCACGCCTTCGATCTTGCTGTTCTCATACAGCAGCTTCGCCGCGCGCGCCGTCGATTCCTCGGGCGGCAGGTACAGCAGCGTCAGGTGGTACGCGCTCTCGAAGTGGCTATCGGCCTCCTCGAAAGCGGCCCTGCGTTCTTCATCGACCAGCCAGGACAGCGGCTCGGGGAACACCGCTTCCGGATAGTTGGCGGCTACGCGTCGCTCGGCTTCCACGAACAAAGCCCAACCCGATCCAAGCCGACGCAGTGCGTTATTCAACCGCGCGGAGGTCGCGACCAGTTCACCCTGCGTCGCGCTGTCCAAATCAGGCCCGCGAAAGCTTGCCGTGCGCTGGAACGAGCCGTCCTTGTTGAGTACGACGCCCGGCGCGACCAGTCCCGCCCAAGGCAGCCAGTCGGCCAACAGCGCGGGGCGCTTGCGATATTCGGCGAGGTGCATCATGGGATCGTCCTCACACGTCCAGAAGCTGCCGGTGCTTGATGTGCCGCGCGAACACCGTCATGAACTGCGCATCCAGTCGCGCGCCCCACACGGCCAGCGAGTGCCCGACAATCCACAGCACCATGCCGGGCAGCCAGAGTTGCAGTCCGAGCCCCACGGCGGCGGCCAGCGTCCCGTTGGCAATCGCCACGGTGCGCGGTGCCCCACCCAGCAGAATGGGTTCGGTCAGCGAGCGGTGCAGTGGCACTTCGAAGCCGGGTGCGTCAGCAGGCAGCGCGTTCATGCGATCACCGCTCCACCGCTGAAGCTGAAGAAGGTCAGGAAGAACGAGGACGCGGCAAACGCGATCGACAGACCGAACACGATCTGCACCAGCTTGCGGAAGCCGCCGCTGGTGTCGCCGAATGCCAGCGTCAATCCGGTGGCAATGATGATGATCACCGCGATGATGCGGGCCACCGGTCCCTGGATCGAGTCCAGCACCGATTGCAGCGGTGCCTCCCACGGCATGTTCGAGCCTGCTGCGTGCGCGGGAATGGTGATGGCCAGTAGCAGCGCGGCGTGAGCCACCAATTGCAGGGCAGGTTTTACGGAAATGCGTGAAGTCGTCATGACGGTTCTCCGGGAGTTGATGAAAGCAAAGGGACGAAAGGCGTCAGCTCGGCGCTGAGCTGATAGCCGTGGTTGTCGAAGCCAGTGACACGGGCGATTTCCTGTACGCGGCGCGCATGGCCGCGCCCGGCGATGTAGACGATGACGTTGACCGCTTCCGCGATCAGGGCGCGTGGTGGGGTCACGGCGACTTCGAGGATCAGTTGTTCCAGCCGCAGCAGCGCGCCCGCGGCGGAACCGGCATGGACGGTGGCGATGCCGCCCGGATGGCCGGTGCCCCAGACCTTGAGCAAGTCCAGCGCTTCGGCGCCGCGCACTTCACCGACGACGATGCGGTCTGGCCGTAGCCGCAGGGTCGAGCGCACTAGCTCGGCCATGGTCACGACACCCGCACTGGTGCGCAGTGGTACGTGGTCGCGTGCCGTGCATTGCAGCTCCACTGTGTCTTCGAGCACGATCACGCGGTCGCCGGTGGCCCCGACCTCGTCCAGCAGGGCGTTCGCCAGCGTGGTCTTGCCGGTGCTGGTGCCACCCGCGATGAGGATGTTCTGGCGCTCGCGCACCGCGTTACGCAGGAATTCCGCCTGAGCCTCGGTCAGGATGCCGTCGGCCACGTAGGCGTCGAGCCGGATCAAGCCGACCGCGCGCTTACGCAGCGCGAAGACCGGCCCCGGCGTCACCGGTGGCAGCGCGCCCTCGAAACGTTCGCCGGTCTCCGGCAGCTCGGCGGACAACAGTGGCTTGCCCGCATGCACCTCGGCGCCCACGTGGGCGGCGACCAGGCGGATGATGCGTTCGCCATCGGCGGGTGTGAGGCTGACACCCAGCGGTTCGCGGCCGCTGCCCAGCCGATCCACCCACAGCGAGCCGTCGGGATTCAGCATGACTTCCACCACGTCGGGGTCGTTCAAAGCCTTGGCGATGTCCGGCCCCATCGCCGTGCGCAGCATGAGCACGCGACGCTCCAGCGCCAGAGAGGCCGACAAGCCGTGATCGCGCGCCGCGCCGCTCATGACGGTGCTCCCGGGTCGTCTGTTGAAGGCACGGTGTTGGCGTTCTCCTGCAAGCCGAAGAACTGGCTCTGATCGGGCTGAATTTCTTCGACCACATCCTTGACCAGACTGCGTCCGCGCAGCAGGTGCCGGCCGAGCTGTTCGATGAACTGCTCGAAGCGTGCGCGGCCCTGAGCGCGTGCCGCTTCCTGATGCGCTTCCGGCACCGGCGTGCTGACGGTCAGGAAATAGCGCACGTAGAGCGCCAGCGTCTCGATCAGGATGTTCTGATCCCGCTCCAGCTTGTCGAGTTGTCGGGATAACCTGTCCAACCGCTTGGCGATAGCCGCTTCGCGCTGGTCGCCGGAATCGGGCGACAGGAAAGAGGCCAGCGCGGCGGCGATGATGGAGGACTTGGACAAGCCCTTCATGGTCGCCAGCTCGTCGAGCCGCCGGGCATGCTCGGGTTCGATGAAGAGATTCAGACGGGTGCGGCTCATAGCGCAATTCCATCGTCATGGTCGAGCGCGGCCAGCCGCGCGGTGCGCTGCAGGCGCGGATCGATCTGAGCGGGCAAGGGTAGCGGCAGGTCGTCGTCATCGAGCAGGCCAAGGTCGTCGGTGACGTGCTCGGGCTGTGGCGCGAGGATGGCTTCGCTAAGTTCGGGCTGTTGCTGGCGGCCGCCGTCGTCGATCGCGCCGTCATGGTTGTTCCGCGCCAGATCGAGGATTGGCGCGGCGAGTGGCGCGAGGCCGCTCCAGTCATCGGGCCGCGCGGCGGGAGCGTCGGCGTAGCGGCCGGCCGTCAGGACCGGCGCGGCCTCGATGCGCGCCTTGAAGTTCGCGTCGCGGTAGTAGCGAATCTTCTTGGCCTGAATCGGCGGGTGGCCCGAGACCATCACCACTTCATCGTCAGGCGGCAGTTGCATCACCTCGCCAGGCGTGAGCAGCGGTCGAGCGGTTTCCTGGCGGGATACCATCAAATGCCCCAACCAGGGCGCGAGCCGATGGCCGGCATAGTTGCGCTGGGCACGCA
>JAPTVL010000252.1 GCA_028065725.1 Betaproteobacteria bacterium | reverse complement strand
TTCGCTGCCTTCGGAATGCGTGTTACCCACCCGCGGCCCGAACCGCTCCAGCAGAATCTGCTCGATCGGCGCGTACAGACGCCCGCTGGCGGTCCAGTCAGCATAGACGATGCGCTGCGGACCGTAGGGCGACTCGAAGCACGCATCCTGGCCGATGGTGCGCGCGCGGTAGGGCGCGAAATGGCGTTCGAGGGCTTCTGCGTTCATTTCTGACGGCGGCGGCTGACCATGGGGCGAGGTTTGGGCCATAGCGTAATCGCGATCAACGCGCCCGTCTTCTTTACGGCATGAACCGAATGCCGCTGCCCCCTGCACATCCCGCGTGGTCGATGCCGCGGTTTCGCATGGCGGCGGCGCAACGGGCCTTGAGCGGGTCAACATGCTGCCGCCAAGTCGGGCATCATCACGCGCCGTGAATCCCATGCATGTCCCGCATGCACGCCTGCGCGAAATTGATTGACCGCCGTCTGGTCGCGCGAGGAAACGCACTGATGCTGCTGACGCCCCTGCCGACCAGCACCCGGCTTCCGCGGTGCTCCTCGCTGCGACTGCCCAGCACCTGGGCCTGTGTAGAAGCCACACAGGCAATTCGTGTAGTCCAAGGCTTACACGACATGGCGCGTTGGCCCTACTGACGCGTTGCACATGAACGCGCAAACTGGCCTCAGTCACCTACGAGCGCTGCGGGACGCGGCAAGCAGGATGCTCATCGCAGCGTGACATGTCGGGCCGTGCGCGGGGGCGCACGGCCCGATTCCGTTTTGGACACACCGCATCATTACGGCTGCACCGCATCATGATGTCCTGCAATCCGAAAGACACCGGCAGCGTGTGACCAGCATCGCGGGCGGCAACCGTGCGCCAGCGCCCACTCCCTTCGGGCCGGGCTGCAAGCGCGGCACGATCGATGCCATGATTGGGCACCCTGCCCCTGCGGCGTTGCCTCCATGTCCGCTACATGCAACTGCACGCCGTTCCGGCCTTTACCGACAACTACGTCTGGATGTTGAGCGACGACACTGGTGCGGCGCTGGTGGTCGATCCCGGCGACACCGCGCCGGTGCAAGCGGCGCTGGATGCGCATGGACTGCGCCTGCGCACGATCCTGATCACCCACCACCACCCAGATCACATCGGCGGCCTGGCCGCACTGGTTTCGCGCCACCAGCCGGTGGTCTACGCGCCCGATGACGCGCGCATCCCGGGACCGTGGCGCCGCGTAGTACATGGCGATGCGCTGCGCATCGATGCACCGGCGCTGCAAGGCGAGGTACTCGCCCTGCCCGGCCATACTCGCAGTCACGTCGCCTATCACCTGGCACCCTGGTTGTTCTGTGGCGATGCACTGTTCAGCCTGGGCTGCGGCCGTCTGTTCGAAGGCACGGCCGACGATCTGCTGCTGAGCATGCGCCGGGTGACGGCGTTGCCGCCCGATACGCAGCTGTGCCCCGCGCATGAGTACACCCTGGCCAACGCCGCCTTCGCGCAGCACGTCGAACCGGACAACCCCGCCCTGCAGGCACGCTGGTCGGAGGCGCGTGCGCTGCGGGCGCGCGGCCTGCCGACACTGCCGGTGGCGCTGCACTCCGAACGGGCCAGCAATCCATTCCTGCGCTGGGAAGCACCCGCGGTTCGTGCCTGGTGCGCTCATGCAGGTCACGCTGGGACGGCGGCGGCTTGTCTCGGCGCCTTGCGCACGGCCAAGGACGCATTTCGCGCATGACGCCTGCGTCGCGTGTCTGCGCCGTCGCGCTGGTGGCAGCACTGCTATCCGCCTGCGTCGCTGCGCCGCCGCGCGCACCGGCAAGCGTGCACGTACCGGTGGTGGCGCAGTCCTTGCCGGCCGGAGTCACCGGTTCGGCGTCGGCGAGATCAGTGGCATCGGCGGCGGTGGTGATCCCGGCGGCGCCACCGCGTGACCTCTGGCGGCGCATCCGTGACGGCTTAGCATTGCCTGGCTGCGATGCTGATCCGCGTATCGTTCCCACGGCGCGCAGCCTGGTCGCCGACCCGCAAAATTTCGAGCAGATGCTGGCCGCGGTACGTCCCTTGATGGCTCTGGTGCAAGACACAGTCGAAGCCGCGGGCATTCCCAGCGATTTTACCCTGCTGCCGCTCATCGAGAGCAGTTACCGGCCCGATGCCATCGGCCCTGGCGGTTATGCGGGGCTGTGGCAGTTCGACCGCGGCACCGCCCTCGCTGCCGGCATGCCCATCCTCGCCGGTTACGATGGCCGCCGCGATCCATGGATCGCGAGCCTGCGCGCCACCCGCATGCTGGCACGCTATGACCATGACCTGCATGACTGGCGGCTGGTGGTGTGGGCATTCAACCGCGGCGAGTGGGGCATCCGGCGCTTGTACGACCAGCGTGGCCGGCCGCCGCCCACGCCAGCACTACCGGACTGGCCGGTCGGCGCCACCGCGCGCGGCTACTTGCTCGACCTCATGGCATACGCGTGTGTGTTTCGCGATCCGGCCCGTTTCGATGTCACGCTGCCTCCCGCCGTCCCACCTGCGGCGCTCTGGCTGGCGCGCTTCGATGCGCCGATCGCGCCCGCTCTGGCCGCGCGACTGGCCGATGTGCCGCTGAGCCAGTTGCGCGCAGTTAATGCCGGATATCTTGATGGGCGCATGCCCGCGGATGCGCCGCTGCATCTACTGCTGCCGCGCGCCACGCACCAGCGCTTCCTGCGGCGCTACGCAATGCTGACCCCAGACCAGTGGCGCACGTTGCGTCCGTTCCGGTTGCGCACCACCGTGACGCTGGACAAACTGCTGGCGACGGACTCCGATACCGATCTGACGGCACTGGCGTGCGGCAACGACGTACGGCCCGATACACCGCTGCATCCGGGCCAGATCCTCTGGCTGCCGGCAGGCACGCGACGGCATCAGTTGCAGAGCGTGGCGGCTGATCACTTCGCACCGGCCTGGCATGTCGTGCAGGCTGGCGAGAATCTGTGGTCGCTGGCACGGCGATACGGCGTATCGGTGCAAGATCTGCGTACCTGGAACCATCTGCACGGCAGCATGCTGCGCGTCGGCCAGCGGCTGTATTTGAGGACGCCAGACTGAGCCTGCCGCTACTCTCCACAGCCCACACGCGCGAATGTGCGCGGGCTGGCGCTACACTGGCGCGCCGCACGCGCAGCGTGCCGATCATCGGGAGGAGACATGGGTTTTCTGCAAGGCAGGCGCGCGCTGATCACCGGCGTACTGAACCATCGCTCGATCGCGTGGGGCATCGCCGCAGCCATGCACCGCGAAGGTGCGCAGTTGGCGTTTACCTACGTCAACGACAAACTCAAGGACCGCGTCGACGAAGCCGCCAAAAACTTCGGTTCCAGCATCGTGTTGCCCTGCGACGTCGCGGACGATGCACAGATCGAGGCCCTGTTCTCCGCACTCGGCCAGCACTGGGATGGATTGGATATCTTGGTGCACTCGATCGGCTTCGCTCCGCGCGAGGCTCTGGAGGGCGAGTTTCTCGACGGTCTGACCCGTGAAGGATTCCGCATCGCTCATGACATCTCGAGCTACAGCCTGGCGGCACTGGCCAAGGCCGCGCGGCCGCTGATGCGCGGACGCAAGGGTGCCATCCTGACCCTGACGTATCTGGGCTCGGAGCGCGCGCTGGCCTCATACAACGTAATGGGCCTGGCCAAGGCCAGCCTCGAGGCCAACGTGCGCTATCTGGCCTACAACCTCGGCCCCGAAGGCACCCGCGTCAATGCGATCTCGGCCGGGCCGATCAAGACACTGGCCGCTTCCGGTGTCAGCGGCCTGCGCCGCATGCTCGATCATGTCGAGCACAATGCGCCACTGCGGCGCGGGGTCAGCATCGAAGAGGTGGGCAACGCCGGAGCATTTCTGTGCTCGGATCTGGCCTCAGGCATCACCGGAGAGGTGACCTTCGTCGATGCCGGCTTCAATATCCTGGGCATGGCCGGCATCTAGGCGTGATAGTGCAATGCGCATGAAAAACCCCGCAGCGCGGGGCATATCATGCGTGTCGA
>JAPTVL010000123.1 GCA_028065725.1 Betaproteobacteria bacterium | reverse complement strand
GCACCCTGAGCTTCGCCCTGGCCGGGATCATCGCCGAGACCGATGCGCTGATCGTGCTCGACGCCGCCGAACTGGGCGAACCGCCCGGCACGGTGCGCTGCTGGATCGGCGAGGCGATGGACCGCTTCCTCGGCAGTTCGCGGCAGCGCAGCGTGCATGAGGTCGCGCTGCTCGACCTGATGGCGCTGGCGCTGCTCGAAGACCGCCTGCCGCCGCGGCGGGCGCTGATCGCGGCGCAGCCCGGGACCATCGCCTGGGGCGAGACGCTGAGTCCGGCGGTGGCGGCGGCGGTGGCGTCGATGTGCGAACAGGCGAACGCGCTGATCGGACGCTGGCGGGACCTGGATCTCAGCGAACATTGACCTGAGTCAAGCGGCGTCTCGACTTATGGCGTGAGAATAAAAGTCCGTCATCCGGGAGCATGAGAGATGAACATCGAACATCCGCTCACCGTCGGGGAGGGTCTGCGCCAGCATGGCGTCGGTCGCCGCGCCTTCCTCAAGTTCTGTGCTTCCCTGGCCGCCCTGATGGCCTTGCCGCCGTCGCTGGCGCCGGCCATCGCCGCCGCGATCGGCAAGGCGCGACGCCAATCGGTGATCTGGCTGTCGTTCCAGGAGTGCACCGGCTGCACCGAGTCGCTGACGCGCTCGCACTCGCCGACCCTCGAAGGTCTGATCTTCGACCTGATCTCGCTCGACTACCACCACACGCTGCAGGCCGCCGCCGGCGAAGCCGCCGAGCAGGACCGGGAGCAGGCGATGAAGGACAATGCCGGCAAGTATCTGCTGGTGGTCGACGGCTCGCTGCCGCTGGGCAATCCCGGCTATTCCACCATCGCCGGGCGCAGCAACCAAGACCTGCTGAGCGAGGCCGCCAGGGGGGCCGCCGCGCTGATCGCGGTCGGCAGTTGCGCCGCCTTCGGCGGCGTCCCCGGCGCCGCCCCGAACCCGACCGGCGCGGTGCCGGTCGGCGCCGTCGTCCACGACAAGCCGATCATCAACATTCCCGGCTGTCCGCCGATGCCGCTGGCGATCACCGGCACCCTGGCTCATTTCCTCACCTTCGGGCGGATTCCGGCGCTGGACAATCTAGGCCGCCCCAGGATGTTCTACGGCGACACCATCCACGACCGCTGCTACCGGCGCCCCTTCTACGACCAGGGCAAGTTCGCGGCCAGCTTCGACGACGCGGGCGCGCGCCAGGGCTGGTGCCTGTTCAAGTTGGGCTGCAAGGGTCCGGTCACGCACAACGCCTGCGCCAGCCTCAAGTGGAACCAGGGCACCAGCTTCCCGATCCAGTCCGGCCACGGCTGTCTGGGCTGCTCCGAACCGGGTTTCTGGGATGCCGGCTCCTTCTACCGGCCGCTGTCCTCGCCGGTCTCAGCGGTCGGCGCCACCGTCGCGGCCGGGGTGGCGGTCGGCGCCGCGGCGGGCCTCGCCGCGGCGCTGCGCAACCGTTCGCTCAGGGCCGCGGCGCGCGCCGCCCATCGACCGGTGGGCGTGAATGATCTCGGCGGAGGTGACGCCAAATGAGCCAACTCGAACTCCTCACCTGGGCGCGCGGCACCGGCCTCGCCTGGGCGCTGGCGCTGTGCGCGGCCGGCATCGTGCTGCGCCTGGCGGAAACCTTGAGCCTGGGCCGCTCGGTCGATCTCGCGCGGCCGCGACAGCATCGTCCGGGCAGCGGCTGGCGCACCGTCTTTACCCGTTCGCTGCCGGCGCCGGGAATGTTCAGACGCGAGCCGGTCGGCTATGTCGCGGGCTACCTGTTCCATCTCGGCCTGCTGCTGACACTGCTCTTCTCCGCCGCGCACATCGAGCTGTTCCGCGCGCTGTGGGGCTTCGCCTGGCCGGCGCTGCCCCCGGCGCTGATCGACGCGGTGGCGCTCGTCGCCATCTTTTCGCTGCTGGTGCTGCTGGCGCAACGCCTCACCCACCCGGTCAAGCGCCTGCTCTCCGGCTTCGCCGATTATCTCGCCTGGGCGGCGACGCTGCTGCCGCTCTTCACCGGCTATCTCGCCACCCATCACCTGCTGCTCGCTTACCCGCTGATGCTGGCCCTGCACATCCTCTCGGCGGAATTGCTGCTGGTGCTCCTGCCCTTCACCAAGCTGTTTCATGGCGTCAGCGTCTTTTTTTCGCGCTGGTACAACGGCAACGCCTTCGCCCGGAAGGGGGTGGCCTCATGAGCGCGAGCCTGCAGCGCGGCGTCACCGCCTTCAAGGAGGCGATCGATGCGCCGATCGCCAGCTTCTTCAGCAGTTGCGTCCATTGCGGCTTGTGCGCCGAAGCCTGCCTGTTCTACACCGAGACCGGCGATCCCAAATACACGCCGATCCACAAGCTGGAGCCGCTGCGCCGGGTCTGGGAGCAGGAATACACGGTGAGCGGCAAGTTGAAGCATCTGCTCGGCCTCTCCCGCGCCGTCAGCGACGAGGAGCTGGCCGAGTGGGGACCGCTGGTCTACGACAGTTGCACGCTGTGCGGGCGCTGCGCCATGGTCTGCCCGGTCGGCAACGATCTCACCTATATGATCCGCAAGATGCGCGAAGGCATGTCGGCGGCGGGGCACGCGCCCGAGGGCCTGGTCACGGCGACCGCGCGTTCGATCCAGACCGGCAGCCCGGCCGGCGTGAAGTGGGTCACGCTGCAGGCGCAGATCAGGCGCATGCAGGCGGAGTTCGGCATCGAGGTGCCGGTCAATCAGGAGGGCGCGGACTACCTGGTGCTGATGTCCTCCTGGGAGATCCTCAACTATCCCGAATACCTGGGCGCCGTCGGCCGCATCTTCAAGCAGGCGGGTGCGACCTGGACGCTCGCCGACGACGCCTATGAAGCGACCAACAGCGGCATCCAGATCGGCGCCTCCGACCTCGCCCGGGAACTGGTCGGGCGCATCGTCGCGGCGGCGGAGCGGCTGAAGGTGAAGTGCGTGGTCAGCCCGGAATGCGGCCACGCCTATACCGCGATCCGCTGGGAAGGTCCGAACCTGATCGGCCGGCCCTTCGGCTTCGAAGTGAAGCACATCCTGGAAGTGCTGGACGAATTGCATCGCGATGGCCGCCTGAAGCTCAAGGGGACGCTGGATGTGCCGCTCACCTATCACGATCCCTGCCAGCTGTCGCGCCGCGGCGGCGTGGTCGAGGAGCCGCGCAAGCTGCTGCGCGAGCTCGCGCCGAACTTCAAGGAGATGAGCGACGCCGGCACGATGAACTGGTGTTGCGGCGGCGGCGGCGGCGTCTCGGCCAACGAGCGCGCCCACGAACTGCAGCTCACCGCCTTCAAACGCAAGAAGGCGCAGATCGAGGAACTCGGGGTCAAGACCGTGGTGACCGCCTGCGCCAACTGCCGCGTGGTCATGGAAGAGGCGCTCGAACACTACCACATGGAGGTCGAGATGCTCGGCCTGACCGAACTGGTCGCCGCTCACCTGGCAGAGGAAGCTCAATCATGAACCAGCGCGTCATCGTCGATCCCGTCACCCGCATCGAGGGCCATCTGCGCATCGAGGCGGAGACCGATGACCAGGGGGTCATCACCCGCGCCTCCAGCGCCGGCACCATGGTGCGCGGTCTGGAGCTCATCCTGCGCGGCCGCGACCCGCGCGACGCCTGGGCCTTCGCCCAGCGCATCTGCGGCGTGTGCACGCTGGTGCACGGCATCGCCTCGGTGCGCGCGGTCGAGAGCGCGCTGGCGATCGAGGTGCCGGCCAATGCCCAGCTAATCCGCAACCTGATGATCGCGGCGCAGTTCGTTCATGACCACGTGATGCACTTCTACCACCTCCACGCGCTCGACTGGGTGGATGTGGTCTCGGCGCTGAAGGCCGATCCCAAGGCGAGCTCGGCGCTGGCGCAAAGCATTTCCGGCTATCCCAGGTCCTCGCCCGGCTATTTTTCCGACGTCCAGAAGAAGCTGAAGAATTTCGTCGATGGTGGCCAGCTCGGCATCTTTGCCAACGGCTACTGGGGCCACCCGGCCTACCGTCTGCCGCCCGAGGCCAATCTGCTGGCGGTGGCGCACT
>JAPTVL010000391.1 GCA_028065725.1 Betaproteobacteria bacterium | reverse complement strand
TTAAAGACGAACCAAGCCAATAGCGCCGTCAATACCCCCTCCATATTCAGCAGCAGCGAAGCGGACGATGCGGGGGTCAGCGTCAAGCCGATCATCAGAAGCACCGGTCCTGCAATGCCCCCTGACAGAATGGCCCCGCCCAACCACGGCAGATCGGGCAGAGTCAGGCGGGCGCTTGTCGCTCGCTTGTTGCCGGCCGCCATCGCGCGCAACGTGAACCAAATCAGCAAGCCGAGGCCGCTGCCCAAATAGAGCAATCCGGCGAGCGTGACAGGGGCAATTTGCCCAACCAAGATTTTGGAAAACGGCGTGCTGGCGCCAAACAGCGCGGCGGCCAGTAGCGCATAGATAATCCCTTTATGCATTGTGGTTCTCCGGTTCTGAGAGGGTTAAGGTATTTTCCATAGGTGCAGCCGTTACTGCTTTCGCAAGCTTTCACCCACGGAAGAAGCCTTGTAAGCCAATAAACGCAAGGCATTTACCACGACAATGATGGTTGAACCTTCATGTATCAACACCGCCACGCCGATGCCCGCCCAGCCAAACAAGGTAGAGGGGATCAGCAGCGCCACCACGCCCAGCGACACCCACAAATTCTGGCGAATGATGCGCCTTGATGCACGGCTCAAGGCCACCGCAAAGGGCAGCTTGGAGAGATCGTCCGCCATCAGCGCCACGTCCGCCGTTTCCAGCGCCACATCGGTGCCGGCGCCGCCCATGGCGATACCGACTGTAGCGCGCGCCATGGCCGGGGCATCGTTGACCCCGTCGCCGACCATGGCCACCTGGCCGTAGCGCTGCCCGAGCTCTTCCATGGCCTTGACCTTGTCTTCCGGCAACAGCCCCGCTTTCACTTCGTCGAGCCCCACCGCGTTGGCGATGGCGCGGCCCACGCGTTCGTTGTCGCCGGTGAGCATGATGGTTTTACGGATGCCGATCTGGTGCAGTCGCGCCAGCACCTGCTTCACCCCTTCGCGCGGCGTGTCGGCCAAGGCCAGGACGCCCAGGAACTGCCCGTCCGCCTGGATCAGCATGGTGGTCTTGCCTTCCGCCTCCAGGCGCATTGCCTGCTGCTGAATCCAGTCGGGGATGAGCTCGCCGTCAAACAGCCTGGCGTTACCGATGGCGATTTTTTGCCCGTCGAATTTAGCGCGCAATCCTTTCCCGGTCACGGCTTCGACCTCCCCGGCTTCGCCCCAGATCAAACCGCGCCCACTCGCCGCCGTCACAACCGCCTGCGCCAGGGGATGAGCGCTGCGGCTTTCCACGGCGGCGGCAAGGGTCAGCAGATCGTCCTCGTTTCCGCTGACGGCGACGACATCGGTCACCTTGGGCCTGCCGACGGTCAAGGTGCCAGTCTTGTCGAAGGCGATGGCCGTCAGCACGCCGAGGTTTTCCAGATGCACGCCGCCCTTGATCAGCACGCCGCCGCGCGCGGCGCGCGCGATACCGGACAGCACCGCCGACGGCGTGGCGATGGCCAGCGCGCACGGGGACGCCGCCACCAGCACCGCCATGGCGCGGTAGAAGGATTCGGCGAAGGGGAAGCCGAACAGCGGCGGCAGCGCGATGAGCAGCGCGGCGCCCACCAGCACGACGGGAACGAAAATCCGCTCGAAGCGGTCGGTGAATCTCTGCGTGGGGGATTTCTGTGCCTGCGCCTCGGCCACCATCGTGACCATGCGCGCCAGCGTGCTCTCCTGCGCCAGTTTGGTCACCTCGATCGTCAGCACGCCCTCGCCGTTGACCGTGCCGGCGAACGCCTTGTCGCCCGGCTGCTTGTCCACCGGCATGGATTCGCCGGTGACCGGAGACTGGTCCACCGCCGAGTCGCCGGACGCCACCTGGCCGTCGGCGGGGATGCGCTGGCCCGGCTTGACGATCACCCGGTCGCCCCGCAGCAAGTCCTCGACCCGCACCTCGATCTCCGCGCCGTCGCGCTGCACGATCGCGGTCTTGGGCGCCAGGTCCGCCAGCGCCTCGATGGCCTTGCGCGCCCGGTCCATGGCCATGTGTTCCAGCGCATGGCCCAGGCTGAACAGGAACAGCAGCAGCGCGCCTTCTTCCCACGCGCCGAGCGCCGCCGCCCCGGCCGCCGCGACGATCATCAGGGTATCGATGTCGAAGCGGCGGCTGCGCAAACTCTGCCAGGCATCGCGCAGGGTATAGAACCCGCCTGCCGCATAGGCGCCCAGCAGCAGGCCGAGCGACACGCCGCGCGGTGCGCCGGCAAGACCGGCAAGCCAGCCGGCCAGCAACAGCAAGCCTGCAGCGCCGCTGAAAATAAGCTCGCGATGCTCGGCAAACCATCCGGCCTCGCGGCCTTCCTCCAGCACGGCATAACCGAGCGCCTGGATGCGCCGGACAACCGCCGGGCGTGCGATTCGTTCGCTGTCGAATTCCAGGCGCAGGCGTTCCGCGGCGTAGCTCACCGAGGCTTCCAGCACCCCATCCGTGCGGGAGAGCGCGTGCTCGATCACGGTGGCGCAGGCGGGGCAGTCCATGCCGTCGATGCGCAGGCTTTCATGACGATAGCGGTTGCCGAGCTTGGCCCCGGCCGCTTGCGCCAGCTCGCGCACCCGGCTCACGCTGAACCGCTGCGGGTCGTAATGCAGGCAAAGGCGGGCGCCGCCGTCTTCGCGGATAACGTGCACCCGCTCCATCCCCTCGGCTTGCAGCAGTTCGGTCAGCCGCCCCACGCAGGCGTCGCGCTCGTCGGGGATTTCAGGCAGGATCAGGGACAGGTCCAGTGTCAGTTTTCCGGCCATGCCGCGTTCCTCAAGAACCACGATTACAGTAGGTTATGCGCCGCGTTACTGCCGGGTCTTGCCGCACTAGCCGCAAAACTTTGCGCCCACCGTCAGCTCCGCGCCACAGCCGGAACATTTGGCGGGGGACAGGGAAGCGCCGCATTGCTGGCACTGGCAGAAGCGCGCATCGCGCGCATTGGCGCTGCCACACTTGAGGCAGGCGATTGCCGGGCTGCTGTCTTGCGGATAGCCTGGGGAACCACCGTAGCCGCCATGTTTCGAACCGCCATGATGACCGCCCCGGTAGCCGCCGTGGTGGCCGCCGGATCCGCCCCTCATCAAATTGCCCAGCATCCGTTCAAAGAATCCCATGGTCTATCTCCTCATCCGATTGGTACTGTTGCGACGGGCTAACCAAACTGGCGCCGGAACCGCCACAGGCCAAATGCGAAAATGCTGCTTCCCAGCAGTGCAATGGCGAGCACCGAGTCCCAAAGCAGGTCCAAGCCCGCGCCCTTGAGCAGAATTCCATACGCTGCATCGATGTAATGACGCAGGGGCGAGACCAGCGTGCCCGCGCGCAGCCAGGCCGGCATCGCCTCGGGCGGCGTCCAGGTGCCGGAAAGCAGGATGATGGGCGCCAGGATGAGCAGACTCAGCAGGCCGGCCTGGGCGAGGTTGCGCGCGATGGTGGCAACGAACAGCCCCAGCCCCGCGTTGGCGAAGATGTAAAGGGTGGTGACGACATAGAAGAGCGGCAGGCTGCCGCGCATGGGCACCTGGAACATCCCGCCCAAGACCGCGAACAGGCTCAAAGTCACGCCGACCAGAATTACACCCGCCATCGCGATTACCTTGGGGAACAGTATCTGGAAGGGCGAGAGCGGCGAAACCAGCAACTGTTCCACCGTCCCCCGTTCCTTCTCCCTCACCATGGCGGCGGCGGGCAGCAGGATGGAAAAAAGCGTGATGCCCTCCAGCAGCTCCGAGATGGGCATGAACCAGGTGTCCTTTTGATTGGGGTTGAACCACACGCGTTGATCGTCGATGACCACTGGCACCTCTTCCAGTCCGCCGCTGGACAAGCCCTCGCGCGCCAGGGCCGTTTCCAGACCGAACTGGCTCACGATCCTGGCCGCGTAGCTGGCCGCGAGAAAACCCGGTGCCGTGTGGGTGGCGTCGACCTGCATCAGCACGGATGCGGTCTCGCCCGCGAGCAGCGATTCCTGGAAGCGCGGGGGAATGTCCAGCGCCACCATCGCCTCGCCTTTGTCG
>JAPTVL010000073.1 GCA_028065725.1 Betaproteobacteria bacterium | reverse complement strand
TCTGGGTGGCGCCGCCCTGGTAGCTGACGATCGCGCCGACGGTGGAAAGGATGGCGGTAAAAATGGCGACCGACTGGGCCAACCCCGGCCCGTGTTGGGCCTGATGTTCGACCTCATGGTCGTGCGCGCCGTGAACGTGAAAGCCGTGACCTGACATGGTTTACCCTCGGATTGAGAACGCTGGAACGGGATTAGCGGCGGTGTTTGCGCGCGTGCGTGGCCTTGCGCTTGGCGGTCTTTTTGACCTTCTTGGCCTTTTTGGCTTTATGCCCGCCCTTGGCAGACTTCGCCGCCGGAGCAGCGACAAGTTCATTGGACTCGGCAGCCGCCGCGGGAAGCGCTGTCGTGGCGGCAAAGGCGACGGCGGCGAGAATGGCCAGCAGTTTTTTCATGGTCGATTCCTCAGGTTTATTAAAAAACCGAGGAATTATGCCAGAACTGCGGGAAATAGGGCATGCGGCGCTTAGAGCCCGCTCAGCACCCTGATGTGCGCAGCCACGCTGCGCCCCAGTGCGTGAAGTTCGTAGCCGCCCTCAAGCGCCGAGACGATACGGCCATGGGCATACTTTTCCGCAATGTCCTTGATCTGCTGCGTCACCCAGGCGTAGTCGGACTCCCTGAGCTTGAACATGGCCATATCATCCTCCCAGTGAGCATCGAAACCGGCGGAAACGAACAGCATTTCCGGCCTGAAGCGCTCCAGCGCAGGCAGCCACTGTTCGCTCACCGCCTTGCGGAAACCATCCCCATCCGTCCCTGCCGGCAGCGGCACATTGATGATATGGTCATTGCCGCTATCCGCACCGCAATGCGGGTAGAACGGGTGCTGGAAGGTGGAGCAAAGCATCACGCGCGGGTCATCGCGAAAAATCTCCTCGGTCCCATTGCCGTGGTGCACATCAAAATCGGCAATGGCGACTCGCTTCAGCCCGTAATGCGCCATGGCGTGCGCCACCCCAACGGCGACGTTGTTGAAGAAGCAGAAACCCATTGCACGGGCGGATTCGGCATGATGCCCGGGGGGGCGGACCGCGCAGAAGGCGTTCTCCACCTTGCGTTCCAGCACCAGTTCGGTCGCCAGCACCACCGCCCCGGCTGCGCGCAAGGCCGCATTCAGGGTAAAGGGGTTCATTGCCGTGTCGGGATCCAGATATACCAGGCCCGCCTTGGGCGAAGCGGATCGAACGCTCTCGATGTAATAAGGCTCATGTACGCGCGCCAGTTGCTCGAATGTGACAAGAGGCGCATCATAATGCTGCAGGTAGGGCAACAGACCAGAAGCAATCAGCTGGTCCTCAATCGCCCTCAGCCGGGCCGCGCACTCAGGATGCTGCGCCCCCATTTCATGCTTGAGGCAGTCGGGGTGGTTAATATAGGCTGTATGCACGTCACACCCAAAATGGTTTAGTCATTTATAATATATAAGAGAGTGGTTGAAGGTCGCTATGTCAGGCTTTCGTGCCATATGCTTATATTTACCCTAAATAACAGCGAGCGCAAGACCATGGGACAACATTACCTCAGCACACTATTTTCCCCTAAATCGGTCGCCGTCATCGGCGCCAGCGATCGGCCCGACTCGGTCGGTGCGATCGTGTTCAAGAATATGCTGGAAAGCGGCTTCAAGGGGACGCTTTACCCGATCAACCCGACCCACAAGAAGATACAGGGAAAGCGCGCCTATGCCTCGATCGAGGATATCGGGAAACCGGTTGAGCTGGCGGTAATCTGCACCAAGGCCGAGACCGTGCCCGACATCATAGAGGCCTGCGGCAAGCACGGCGTGCGCGCTGCGGTGGTGCTTTCCGCCGGTTTCAGCGAAGTGGGGGCGCACGGTGCGGCAATCGAGCGCGCCATGCTGGCCAATGCCAAAACCTACGGCGTGCGCATCATCGGCCCCAACTGTCTCGGCATCATGCGCACCGGCATCGGGCTCAACGCCACGTTCTTCAAGGGCAATATCAAGCCCGGCAACCTCGCGCTGGTCTCGCAGTCCGGCGCACTCTGCACCGCCATTCTCGACTGGGCGCCGGGCAACGATATCGGCTTTTCCAGCGTGGTTTCCATGGGCACCTCGGCCGACGTTGATTTCGGCGAAATCCTCGACTATCTCGCCTCGGACCCGAAGACCGAGAGCATCCTGATCTACATCGAGGGCATCCACAAATCGCGCAGCTTCATGAGCGCCCTGCGCGCCGCAGCCCGCAGCAAGCCGGTGTTCGTGGTCAAGGTCGGCCGCCATGCCGCCGGCTCGAAAGCGGTGATGTCGCACACCGGCGCGCTGGTCGGCGCGGACGACGTGTTCGATGCCGCCGTACGCCGCGCCGGCGTGGTGCGCGTGATGTCGATCGGCGAGCTGTTTTCCGCCGCCAAGGCGCTTTCCTCGCGCCACCGCTCCAGCGGCAACCGCCTCGCGATCATCACCAATGGAGGCGGACCGGGCGTGATGGCGATCGACCATGCAGTCGACCTGGGCGTGAACGTCGCCAGCCTGTCCGAGCAGACCATCGAGCAGCTCAACAAAGTGCTGCCCGCCACCTGGTCGCACAACAACCCGGTGGACATCATCGGCGATGCCACGCCGGAACGCTACCGCGACGCAGTCACCATCTGCATGGAAGATCCCGGCGTGGATGGCGCGCTGGTGATACTCACCCCCCAGGCGATGACGCGCCCGCTGGAAGTGGCGCAGTCGCTGATCGAGATTGCCGGCAAATTCAACAAGCCCTTGCTCACCAGCTGGATGGGCGACATCCAGATCAGCGAGGGCCGGGCAGCCTTCGCCCAGGCCAGGATTCCCACCTTCAGCACGCCGGAATCGGCGGTGGAAGCGTTCTCCTACATCACCGATTTTTACTGCAACCAGCGCCAGCTGGCGCAAACGCCCGGCCCCCTGTCGCACCATGACGAGCCGGATCTGGAAGGGGCGCGCATGCTGATTGAAACCGCCCTGGCGGAGCGGCGCAAGGTGCTCTCGGAAATGGAATCGAAAGCGCTGCTGGCGGCCTTCCGCATTCCGGTAGCAAACACCGTCATCGCGCGCTCCCCTGGCGAGGCTCTGCTGCTGGCGCAGCAACTCGGCTACCCGGTGGCGATGAAAATCAACTCGCCCGACATTACCCACAAGTCGGATGCAGGCGGCGTCAAGCTCAACCTGATGAATGCGCCGGCAGTGCGGGCCGCGTACAACGAAATCATCACCGAAGTAAAGAAGAACCGCCCCAATGCGCATATCGACGGCATCGCCATCCAGCCGATGGTGGTCAAGCCCAACGGACGGGAACTGATGGTGGGCGTGACTTCCGACCCGGTGTTCGGCCCCGTGATCACCTTCGGTGCCGGCGGCACCACGGTGGAGGTGCTGGGCGACCGCGCCGTTGCGCTACCGCCGCTGAACCGTTTCCTGGTGCGCGAGCTCATCAACGGCACGCGGGTCTCCAAACTGCTCGGCGCCTTCCGCCACATGCCGCCTATCCAGATGGAAGTACTGGAAAGCCTGTTGCTGCGCGTGTCGGAAATGGTCTGCGAATTGCCCTGGCTCAAGGAAATGGACATCAATCCGCTGATCGTGGACGAGCATGGCGCACTGGCGGCGGATGCCCGCGTCATGGTGGACTTCTTCCCCCTCTCCGGCGACCGCTATGCCCACATGGCGATCTATCCCTACCCCTCCCATCTGGTTACCGACTGGCAGCTGCCGGACGGCATCGATATCACGATCCGCCCGATCCGCCCGGAGGATGCCGAAATGGTGCAGGAGTTCGTGCGCAACCTGTCGGAAGAGACCAAATATTTCCGCTTCATGAACACCATGCATGAACTTTCGCAAACCATGCTGGTGCGCTTCACGCAGATCGACTATGACCGCGAAATGGCGCTGATTGCCGTGACCGAGGAAAACGGCAAGGAAGTGGAGATCGGGGTGTGCCGCTACGCCATCAATCCGGATGGGGAAAGCTGCGAATTCGCCCTGGTGGTCAGCGACCAGTGGCAACACAAAGCCATCGGCCACAAGCTGATGGCCGGCCTGATCGAC
>JAPTVL010000229.1 GCA_028065725.1 Betaproteobacteria bacterium | reverse complement strand
AGCCAGCATCCGGCGAAAGACGTCATCGAGCTCACGCCGCGCGTGTGGAAGACGAAGTTCGCCCACGCTCCCCTGAAATCAGACATCGCGCTCGCGGATCAATAACGGTCTGGTTTGGACGGTTACGTCGCGCCTTTCGGATAGCGAGCTTGCGCACCTGCGCGGCCGGCGGCTCGGCTTCGTGTTCCAGTTCTTCAACCTGCTGCCGCACCTCACCGCGCTCGAGAACGTGCAGGCGGCGTTGTGGCTGGGCGGGAAGAACGGCGTCGCCGCCCGCGAGCGGGCGTACGAACTGCTCGATCGCGTAGGTCTGGGCGAGAAGGCGGATCACTTTCCCGGCATGCTCTCGGGCGGGCAGCAGCAGCGCGTGGCGATCGCGCGGGCGCTCGCGAACGAGCCCGAGGTGCTGTTCATGGACGAGCCCACCGGCAACCTTGACTCCGCCGCCGAGGCTGAGTTCCTGGCGCTGCTTACCGATCTGCACCGCGACGGCAAGACGCTGGTGATGGTGACCCACAACCCGGCAGTCGCCGAGCGCGCGCAGCGCATCGTGCGGGTGCGGGATGGCCGGATCGAAGTGGGTGGCTGAGTGAACCGTCGAAGACTGCTGGCCAGCATGGTCGTCGGCATCGTCGCAACGGCTGCCGTTGATGCCTATGCCCTCTGGCCCAGAAACGCACTCGACGATGTGACCTTCATTACTTTGAAGGGTGAACGTATTCAGCTTCGGGACCTGCGCGGGAAGATCGTGTTGGTGAACTTCTGGGCGACGACCTGCCCGGCGTGCGTCAAAGAAATGCCGGAGCTTGTGAAGACCTATGAACGCTACCGCGCTCGTGGTCTAGAGATTGTCGCTGTGGCGGTGTCCTATGACCCGCCGGCGCTTGTCAAGGAATTCGCGGCGAAGAATGGATTGCTGTTTCCGGTCGTACTGGATACGCAGGAAGAGATCGCCAAGGCTTTTGGCGGCGTGAAGGTCGTACCCACGACGTTCGTTCTCGATAAGAAAGGACAATTGGTGTCGCGGACACTCGGCATGATCGCGTTTGATAAATTACACGTGTTCTTGGACGAGCAGCTAGGACGATGACAGACAGTATGGACTATGCGAATCGGCGCGAAAACCGGGAAAGCGCCTAGTCAGGCATGGGTCAGCCCCGACAGCGCGGTCCTACCTTTCGAGATTGCGCTTCATCTCCTCGTACTGTTCCTTCGTGATCTCGCCGCCCGCGTACCGCCGGTCGAGGATCTGGCGCGGCGTCTCGCGTTGCGGCTCGTCGCGCCGTGAGCCCCCGCAGAACGGGCCGGCGCCGCCACGAAACATCAGCGCGAGAAACACGACCGCGATGATCAGGAACGTGAAGGGAAAGATCCACATCCACGGAAAGCCGGGCCACCAGGAGTAAGGGTACATAGTTTATGCCTCCGACAAGTTGCTGTTCGCCTGGCGCGCTCGGGCGCTGGGTCTCTTGGAACGGGCGGACCGTGGTGCTCCGGCTGCGTGCATCTCCAGCCAAGTATTAAGATCGTCCAAGACGCCGAGCAGCTGGGGATCGTGCAGGCAGTAATAGATGTACTGGCCGCGGCGCTCCGGCTTGACCAGTCCTGCCTCGCGCATGGTCCGCAAGTGGAAGGAGACGTTGGTCTGGGATAGGCCGGTGGCGTTGATGATGTCCGTGACGGGGCGGCATTCGAGCCCCAGGCTCAGCAGGATGCGCAACCGGTTCGCCTCGCTCAGCACCTTGAGCGCCTTCACGAGACGCTTGACGCTCGAACTATTGTATGAGGTAATACGCATATGTATATTGACTCATATATTACGGCCGTTGTCAACGACGGCGGGCCTTGACGCCGAGGAAGATCGCCATGCACGAACTACTGGATGCCCAGCAGAAACACTGGCAGAAGACGTTTTCCCATCGCCCCGAGATGTTCGGCGCCGAACCGAGCGAGCCGGCCCGCAGAGCGGTGGAATGGCTCAAGCGCGAGGGCAAGACCAAGCTCCTCGAGCTGGGCAGCGGCCAGGGCCGGGACACGCTGTTCTTTGCACGCAATGGCTTCCAGGTGCACGCGCTGGATTACACCGCGACCGCGGTGGAGGCGATCAATGACAAAGCCCGACAACTCGGTCTGTCGGGGTCCGTGACCGCCCTCCAGCATGATATCCGCCAGCCGCTGCCGTTTCCGGACGAATCCTTCGATGCCTGCTACTCCCACATGCTCTACTGCATGGCGCTCACGATAGCTGAGCTCGAGTTCCTGTCGCGAGAGGTTTGGCGCGTGCTGCGGCCGGGCGGGCTGCACATCTACACGGTGCGGCACACCGGCGATCCGGACTACGGAAAGGGCATCCCCCGTGGCGAGGACCTGTACGAGTCCGGGGGCTTCATCGTGCACTACTTCAGCCGGGAAAAGGTGGCGCACTTAGCGAGCGGCTACGAGCTGCTCGCCATCGATGAATTCGAGGAGGGAAAACTACCCCGGAAGCTGTTCCGCGTGACGCTCAGAAAGCCGGAGGTAGCCCGATGAATCCAATGAAGGAAATGATGGAAAAGATGATGTCGGCGATGGTCAAGCCGGAAGACATGCCCCACATGATGGGCGCGATGATGGACCGCATGTTCTCGCAAATGACGAGCGAGGATCGGATCGCGTTCGTTTCCACGATGATGCCGAAATGCCTGAGCCTGATCTTTGCCGAGATCGATCCCGCGGCCAAAGAGAAACTGGCCCGGGAGATGATGGGCAAGATGGTCTCGATCCTGGAAGGCCAGATAAAGCAAAAACCATCGTCGTGAACCGGCGTCCGCCATCAAATCGGAGGTGATCCGTGAGTAATTCTTCCGGCTGTTGTCCGCCATCACAAAACGCTACGGACCAGGTGCGGCAACTGTACACAGATCTCGCGCAGCATCCGGAGAAGGACTTCGGCTGGGGCAAGGGAAAGGAGAACGCCCGGCTTCTGGGCTACGATCCGGCCTGGCTGAACGGGCTGCCCGATGAGGTGTGGGCCTCGGCCGCGGCCGTGGGCAATCCCTTCAGCCTGGGGCAGATCGGCCCAGGCGAGACGGTGGTTGATCTGGGTTGCGGCGCGGGAGCCGACCTGTGCATCGCGGCGCTCCTGGTGGGAGCGTCGGGGCGGGTCATCGGCATCGATGTCACTCCGGCGATGGTTGACAGGGCGAGAAAGAGCGCGGCCCTCCTCGGCGCGCGCCACGTGGAAGTCCACGAGGCCGACATGGCCCAACTTCCGGTGGACGACGGCAGCGTGGACGTGGTGATCGCCAACGGCTCGATCAACCTCTCGGCCCGCAAGGAAAGTGTGCTGAAGGAGATCTTCCGCGTCCTCCGTCCCGGCGGGCGGCTTCAGTTTGCCGACATGGTGCGGGACGGCACGGTTCAAGAGACGGATCAAATCGATGGTGACTCGTGGGCCGGTTGCGTCGCCGGCACCCTGGCCCCCGAGCGGTTGCTCGACCTGCTGCGAAAGACCGGATTCGAAGGTGCCGAAGTCGTATCGTTCACGGGATACCGGACGGCCGCGACGACGATCGGCGCTCTGATTCGGGCCAGGAAGCCGTAAGAATTAAGACGGGTACCAAGAATTTGATGAATGCAGAAATCGAGGGGTGGGTAACGAATCGCTTTTGCCGGTGTGGCCGGGCAGAGTGGCCCCGGGCAGGCGCAGCCGACCAGTATAGAATTCGAATCCCCGTCGCAGACCGGTCAGGGTAGGTGCGCGAACACCTTGCGCAGCGCCAGCGGCGAGAGCGCGCCCTGGATCAGGACCGCGTGCCCATTCTTGGCTGCGAATAACATGCTCGGCACAACCGGGATGTCGAGTTTATTGAGCAGACGCTCGTTGGCGCGCACCTTGCGTTCGGTTTCAGCGGAGGGGATGTCTTCCTCGATGCCGCCGGCATACGCCTGTGCGTCGTAATGTTCTTCGTTGCGGCGCAGAGCCGCCGGCGGGTCGGACGCCTGCAGGATCGCGGCGGCCTTGCCGAGGCTGGTCGCGTCGACCACCGCCACCGGGATCCAGCGCAGCTGCAAGTCGTGCGAGCCGATGAACGAGCGCAGATTCTTATAGAGGAGTTGGCACGACGGGCAGTTGGGATCGAAGAAGATATAGACGGGGCGCCGACCCTGCCCCTCGGCGATCCAAGTCGCCTTCGGGGCGCCCGCGAGCACCGAGTCCGCACGGGATGACGGTGGGGCCGCGTCCGTCGTCGCGGTGGTGTTCAGAAGAATCGCGAAGGCGACGGCGAGTGTACGTGCCAGCGCGGTGATCGGGTTCATGAAGGGCCTCCTTTCACGACGACGAACGACATTTATGCTAGGCGCTGGAGGCGACTCCAGGTCAAGCCCTCCTTCCGATCCCTGAAATCCCATCGTCTGACCGGGCACGCCTGTCCTTGACATGGAGTCAACTCCAGGGTGTAAAGTTTTATACTAAGTGAGGTACACCATGACGATCAAAGTCGAAGTCTTCTCCTCCCCCGGCTGCACCCGCTGCGGCCAGGCGAAGGACATGCTCCGGAAAGTCGCCGAGGAGATCGGCGGCGGTCGCCTCACGTGGCGCGAGGTGAGCGTGGTGGACGAGCTCGACTACGCCGTGAAGCTCGGCGTGCTCTCGACCCCGGCAATCGCCGTGAACGGCCGGCTCGTCTTCACCGCGCTCCCCTCGGCCAAGAAGCTGCGTCAAACCTTGGAGGTCGAGATCCGGAAGACTTTCTCGATCCCATCCAGTCAAAAGTAACGAGGTGTCCCATGAGTACAGCAACAATTATCGAACCCACCCCCCGATTCTGGAGCGAGGAACCGTCCGCCCGTCCCGGCCGCCGGCGCATCCGCGCGCGCATCGGGGGCCTGCACTGCTCGCTCTGCACCGGCACCATCGAGAAGGCGCTCGGGCGCGAGCCCGGTGTCGAGAAGGTGGCGGTGAGCCTCACGCACGAGCAGGCGCTGATCGAGTACGATCCCTCCGTGGCACGTCCCGAGGCGCTGCTGCAGACGCTCACGGACATCGGCTACACCATCTCCGACCCGAGGAAGCTGCGGCCCTTCGACGAAGAGGAGGCGCTGCTCGTGCAGGAGGGCCGGCGGTTTGTCACGGCAGTGGGCGCGAGCCTCGCGGCGATCGCGCTTGTTGCCAACCCGATCGGCTTCTGGACAACACTGCTTGCGATGGTCGCGGTGGCGAGCCTTGCCGCGTTCCTGTTCGTGATGCTCAAGCCACGGGGTATCATCACGGCACTCGCCTGCACTGCTGCGCTACTCGCGCTCGCCGGTGCGATTTACTTCGCGCGGGCCGGTGGCTGGCTTGCGGGGGCCACCCCCTGGCTGAGCGGCGCGCTCGCCTTCCTCGTGGTGTTCGGCATCGGCAAGCACATCCTGCACATGGCCGTGCAGGCACTGCGCCGCGGCATCCTCAATCAGCACGTGCTGCTCGAGATCGGCGCTTTCGCCGGCATCGCCGGCGGGCTCATCGGTCTGGTCTGGCAGCCTCCGGGCTACCCCACCGCGTCCTTCTTCGCGGTTTCCGTGCTGGTGGCAACCTACCACATCTTCTCCGAGTGGCTCTCGCTCATCGTCAAGACCCGCAGCTCGCAGGCGGTGAAGAAGCTGCTCGATCTGCAACCGGACATGGCGCGTGTGGTCCGGGACAACCGCGAAACGGATGTCCCGGTCGAGCAGGTCAAGCTGGGCGAGCGCGTGCGCGTCCGCCCCGGTGAGCGCATCCCGGTGGACGGCAAGGTCGTCGAGGGACAATCGGCGCTGAACGAAGCGCTCATGACCGGCGAGCCGTTGCCGGTCGAAAAGAAATCGGGCGATTCCGTGATCGGCGGCTCGATCAACGGCACTGGGACCCTGCTGGTTGAGGTCACGGCAGTTGGCGAGGAGAGCTTCCTGGCGCAGGTGATCCGCCACGTCGAGGACGCGCGCGCGTTGAAGCCGGGGCTGCTGCATCTGGTGGACCGCGCGCTGCGCGTCTATACGCCCACGGTGCTGATCGTCGCCGCGACGGCCCTGCTCGGCTGGTTGCTGGGCTCGTACTTGCTAACTGGCGTAGCCGATATTGAGCGCGCGGTGTTCGCGGGTTTGAGCGTGCTGGTGATGGGCTATCCCTGCGCGGTCGGCATCTCGGCGCCGCTCTCAATTGTTCGCGGGTCAGGGGAGGCTGCCGAACGCGGCATCCTGATGCGTACGGGTGAGGCGTTCCAGGGCTATCGGCTCGTGAACTGCGTCGTCTTCGATAAGACCGGCACGCTCACCGAAGGCAAGCCACTGGTACAGGAAATCGTGTCGCTTGGCGCGACCGAGGAGGAGTTGCTCGCCATCGCCGCCGCAGCCGAGGCGAGTTCCGAGCACCCGCTGGCACAGGCGATCGTGAACATCGCGTTCCAGCGCGGGGCGGCGCCGGTCAAGGTCGAGGCCTTCGAGACTATTCCCGGCCAGGGCGTCACCGCGCGCATCGAAGGTGCCCAGGTCCTCGTCGGCCGCCCGGGCTTTCTCGAAGAGCACGGCGTAAATATCGCCGCGCTGGCCTCGCGTATCCACGAGCTGGAAGACCAGGGACGCACCGTGATCGCAGTTGCCAAGAACGACAAAGCGCTAGGCATCATCGCCCTTGGTGACAGGCTGCGCGCCGACGCGGCAAAGACGGTCGCCGCGCTGCGCGGCCTCGGGATCAAGACCGTGCTGCTCACCGGTGACAACGAGCGCGCTGCAAGGCAGCTCGCCGCCGAGGCCGGTATCGAGGAGGTCCACGCCGGCGTGCGGCCTGGCGAGAAGGCCGAGATCGTGCGCCGTCTCCAGGAGCGGGGCAAAGTGGCGATGGTGGGCGACGGCGTGAACGACGCCCCGGCGCTGATGCAGGCGGATGTCGGCATCGCCATGGCCGGCGGCACCGACATCGCCATCGAATCGGCCGACATCATCATCCTCAATCCGCGTCTCGAGTCGGTCGTTGCGGCCCATCAGATCAGCCGGCGCGGCTACCGCAAGATGCTCCAGAACGTGGCGCTCGCGTTTCTGTTCAACGGCGTCGGCATCCCGCTCGCGGCGACCGGTCTGATCTATCCGGTGTGGGCCATGGCGGCGATGGCCGGCAGCGTCACGACGATCTTCTTCAATTCGCTCTGGGGCAAACCACAGTTGCTCGTCGATGCACTCCTGAGCGTGGGACGGCCGCTCGAGGTCAGGAGCGAGGCGGCATGATCGGTGCTATGGCGATCCCCGCACCGAGAGGGACTTATGGACATTGAATCCCTGCGCCTGGCGCTGAGCGAACCGAGCCTCCTCGGCCTGGGGGTCGCGTTCGCGGCCGGGTTCCTGTTCAGCATCAACACGGTCGCCATCGCGGCGATTCCGGTGACGCTCGCCTACGTCACCAAGGCGCACGCGCCGCGCCGGGCGTTCCTGCTCGGCGGCGCTTTTATCGCCGGGCTGCTCGCCACGCACATCGTGCTGGGTGTCGCGGCGGCACTCGGCGGTGCATGGGTGAAGGACGCGATGGGCCGCGAATGGGGACTCGCGCTCGGGCCGGTGCTGATCCTGCTCGGCCTGATGTGGCCGGGCTGGCTCAAGCTCCGGATCCCATGGTTCGCCATGCGCGGCAAGATCGTCTCGGGCCCTTGGGGCGCGTTCGTGCTGGCGATACCGTTCTCGGTCGCCATCTGCCCGTTCTGCACGCCGGCGCTGCTCGTGACACTCACCGCCGCCGCGGCCATCGGCTCGGTACCCTTCGCGATCGCTCTACTGGGGGCCTTTGCCCTGGGCCGTTCGGTCCTGATCGCGCTCGGCGCCGTGAGCCTCGGCTGGCTCGAGTCGTTCCAGGCGTTTACGCACTGGCAGAAGACCTTCGAGATCATCGGCGGCCTGGCGTTGATCGCGAGCGGCGCCTACCTGATTCACGAATACTTTGCGCCCATGACGGGCGCTTGAAGGGCCCGCCAACGGCGGGTATTTTTAACCCATGAGTCAATACCGCATCGGCGCCGTCACCGCGAGACTCGGCCTCTCCGCCGACACGCTGCGCTATTACGAGAAGATCGGGTTGCTCTCCGGCGTCGCGCGCGATGCAGCGGGCGTCCGCCGATACGACGACAAGGATCTCTCGCGGTTGCGCTTCATTCAACGCGCGCAGAATATGGACTTTACGCTCGCCGAGATCGGCGAGCTGCTCAAGATGCGGGAGGCGCCGCAGAAGGCGCGCAAGCGCGTGCGCCAACTGACCGCGCACAAGCTGGCCGAGGTCGAGGCACGCCTGGCGGAGTTGAAAACCTTGCGCAAGGAGTTGGCGCTGTTGATGAATCTCTGTTCGGCCGGCGGCAAGAGCTGCGGCATCATCAAGGAAATTAACAAACGCGGGTGACTGAGCCATCTCCTCATTGACCGTCGTTTGATGATTTTCATCCCTTCATTAAGTCCGTTTTCGCCCCCGATGGGCCATGCGACCACGCATGAGGATCGGGCGCCTGATTAACCGAGTCGGGCTTATTTTTGACGGTTGGAAACCGTGTGGCTGGCGAATTCCAAATGCCATCAGCAGTGCCGATGCTCTTGGCTTAGAGCGGAACGCCAAACCGCTTAGGGCTTGCGGCCTTTGAATGTCGCCCCGACCGTGCTGGCAGAGGTTTTGTAGCCGGTGAACTCGCCCAATTCCACGTCTTCGAACCCAGCCTTGTGCATCAATATTTTGATCTCTTCGACATTCATGGTACCGGATACGCAATCCGCCCAGGAGTTCTCTGCGCAACAGGCGGAGGTCGCACCGTGCTCCCTGACCATGTCAGCGAACTGGAACCGGCCGCCGCGGCGAAGTATACGAAATACCTCGGAAAAGACTTTCTGCTTGTCGAGGGTCAAATTGATCGCGCCGTTGGAGATAACCACATCGGCGATAGCCTCCGGCAGGTCGAGATGGACCATGTTTGCCTCGCAGAACTCCACGTGGGATAGCCCAGCGGCGCCAGCGTTGCTTCTCGCCTTCTCGACCATCGCCGGCGTGGCATCGAAGCCATACACCTTGCCGGTCCCGCCGACCAGAAGCGCCGCGACACAGGCATCGGCGCCTGCGCCGCAGCCGATATCAACAACCGTCTCGCCTGAATGGATGGGACCGACTGAAAACGGATTACCGACGGCCGCGGCGGATTCCCACACGACCGCAGGCAGACGCACTAGCCATTCATCTAAGTACCCGAGTTGCCGGGCATTGTCCGCACCCTTGCCCCAGCCGAAGTCCCCCTCCGGGTGCAGCGCGAGTCTGGTGTAGAGGTCGCGCACTTGTCGCGTGGAGTCTCCGCTGGGAGTGCCGCAACAGCCACTTTTCGGTTTGGTCGCCTCAATGGTTGCGGAAACGACATAGTCGGTAACGTTGTGGCCCGGTGCCCAGTCCCTGATGAACTCCTTCGATTCGTCCTTCGGCTGGATGCGGATCCTTTCGAAACCGGCATCAAGCATCATCTTCTCCAGATCCTCGATGAGAGAAGCATTCCCGATACAACCCGCAATCAGGGCGGCGTCGTTTCGCATCTGCTCCGGCAGTTCAACCGTGGCGACCACATCGGAGATGGCCAGCCGCCCTCCTGGCTTGAGAACACGGAAAGCATCTCGGAATACCTGCGGCTTATTGGGCGACAAATTGATGACACAGTTGGAAATGATGACATCTGCAGTCGCATCGGGAATCGGCAAGTGCTCGATCTCGCCGAGACGAAACTCCACATTCTCGAATTTCCCCTTCAGCGCATTGGCACGCGCTTTGGAGATCATGTTCGGCGTCATGTCGACACCAATCACCTGCCCGCTAGGACCAACCTCATGAGCGGCCAGGAAGCAGTCGAAACCGCCGCCTGCACCAAGATCAACTACCACTTCACCCGGCGCAAGTGCGGCAATTGCCTTTGGGTTGCCACAGCCGAGACCCATGTCGGCACCAGAAGGGACCAGGTCAAGGTCTGCCTGGCTGTACCCAAGGCGTGTAGAGATGAGCGTATTGATCGCAGCATCATCGCTGGTACCGCAACAACTGGCGCCAGTCCCGCAAGCTTGCCCATCGTCGCTGGCTTTGGCTACCTGGGCGTAGGCTTTACGCACGCGTTGGCGGTGTTCGTCGTCATGGTCGGAGGAAGTCTGCTTCTCTGGGGCAGTAGTGGCGGGAGCGCCACAACACGAGGTTTGTTTGCTCATAAGATGCTCCAATGAATTAGGGGTGTTGCAGGGACGAACCGCCTAAGAAGGAGGCGAGTTGATCCAAGATATGCTGCTCTACCCAACACAGTCCGCACATCGGCCAGCCTTCGCCATGGAAAAGGAAGAGCAGCAACACAACAAGAAAGATTCGTGCATGGTGATCCTCCTACGGCACCCAAGGCTTGGCGCCTTTGACAGCGGCCGTAATATATGAGTAAATACACATATGCGAATTAACTCATACAGCAACGCCGCCGTCAAGCGCCTGGCCCATGCGCTCAAGGTGCTGAGCGAGACCAACCGGCTGCGCATCCTGCTGAGCCTGGGGCTACAGTGCCGTCCGGTGACGGACATCATCGACGCCACGGGTTTGTCCCAGACCAACGTCTCCTTCCACCTGCGGGCCCTGCGGGAGGCGGGGCTAGTCAAGCCCGAGCGCCGCGGCCGGCACATCTATTACTGCCTGCACGACTCCCAGCTGCTGGGCGTCCTGGACGATCTCGGCGCGTGGCTGCAGACACAGGCCGGTGCGTCACCGTCCGCGCGCGCCAGGCGGCAAAACGTCCGCGCGCGCGAGGCGAACCGCAACCTGCCGGAGGCATAGTCATGGGTCCTTACACCTGGTGGCCCGGCTTTCCGTGGATGTGGGTCTTTCCCTTCACGTTCCTGATCATCGCGATCGTGTTTCTCGCTTTCCTGTTTCGCGGCGCCGGTCCCTTCTGCTGGGGCTCGCGGCGCGACGAACCGACGCGCGAGACACCGCGCCAGATCCTCGACCGGCGGTACGCGAGCGGCGAGATCACGAAGGAGCAGTACGAGGAGATGAAGAGAAACCTCGAACGATAAGGCGGCCTTGAGTTCAACACCGAATGGCGACGGATCAGACGGCAGTGGCTCCTGAAACGCCGTGCGACAGGGTGACATGCGGGATCCGGTAACGTCCGCTTTTTAGCGATCCGAATGGCCGCTCCCAGAAAACCCGAACGGCCGGAGTTGGCCGGACTTGATCTTAAAGCCGTCGGATGAGGTCATGTCCGCTTACCGTGCGGCGATCTTTTCAAAGGTAGACGGCAAGCGGGCGCTCGATACACCCGCTTGCCGTAAATAACGAGCTCATACCTCGGTCTGCTCCGACAATGCCAGGGCATCATCGACCTCGATGCCGAGATACCTCACCGTGCTTTCAAGTTTGGTGTGTCCGAGCAACAGTTGGATGGCGCGCAGATTCTTCGTGCGCTGGTAGATCAGCGTGGCCTTGGTGCGCCGCAAAGAATGGGTACCATAATCGCGCGGATTTAGCCCAATGCGCATCACCCAGGACTTCACGATCCGGGCATAAGTGGGTTTGAATGTGCTGGGCGAGCCATGCTCCGAACGGGGCTGTGAGGGTAGTTACCACTGCAAGCAAAATTGCGGGTTTCCACATGACCAGTCCGCTTCGCGCGAAACCAAACAGCGAAAGGAGCGCGGTGATCCCATTAAGGAACAACGATAGCGGCTGCACCTCGTGCACCAAGTCCGTCATGAAAAAGCCCAGAAAAGGAACCGCCGCAAAGGCGACGCCCAAGCCGAGCATGCCGCTGGCAATTGAAAGGACGGCCAAGCCAACAGCAATGATCACCGTTTCGTTCATGACCGTCTCTCCTTCAGCGCGTATTACTCTATCTCGATTGCTATCACCCTTTCCGTACCTCTTGTCGGTTTCTGGGCGCAGGGACGAGCAGCACCGGGGCCGGCGCATGACGCGTGACACGATGGCTGACGCTGCCCAGGAAAATCTCGCCAACAAAGCCTCTTTCCTGACTGCCCATTACGATAAGTTCCACCCCGCGCTCGCGAGCTACGTTGACGATTTCAGCGAAAGGTGAGCCGAAGCCCACCAACACGTCGACGTCGGTGGCTCCTTTGCTCAGCAAGCGCTCCCGTAAGGTTTCAAGGCGTTTTCGGTCGATTTCATCAAATTCCGTGAGTCGGTCGGAAAGATGAGCCGCGAGGCGGGCGCGGTCCTGAACGTGCATCAGCGTTACAGGTACAGGGTGGTCGGCAACCAGTTTCTCAACAACGGTGAAGGCATGGTCCGCGTTCTCAGAAAAATCCGTAGGAAAGAGGATATGGCCGCAAAAAGCACAGCCGACTGGTTGTGTGCATATCTCGCCGCCCGGATCGCCTTGTTGCAGCCGTACAACCAAGACGGGTTTACGCGCACTGTGGATCACCTCGGTGGCCACACCACCAAGGAGGGCATCGGCCGCCATCGAATGTCCGTGCGAACCGACAACGATGAGATCGTAGTCCTCCTGATCAGCGATTCGATTGATTTCCTGCTTGGCAAAGCCCCGTACGATGCGTGCTTCGACCTCGAAACCCTGTGTCTCCAGGATGGCTTTCTGATCGGCCAGGATATGCTCCAGCGGCGCGGTGCTGTAAGAAAATGCCGTGGAGGCCGCCTGCTGCATGTCCAAACATTGCAACAATAGGGCATGCCGTCCGCCGAGATTACGCAAACCACCGGCGCAACTGACAATGGCCGATGAGGCCGCCGAAAGATCCGTGGCGAGAATGAATCGTTCAAACATGATGTACCTCCCTCTCTGGGTTGACGACAATGTCGTTGGACGTTCTCCGGTGTCGATGTCAGTGACCTGAAGGATGCAGACCTGCGGGGCAACATTGCTCGTAGGTCGGTACGCCTTCACGCCGTTCGTACCACGCGCGACTGCGATTCACGATGGCGACCGCTGCCAGCATCACCGGCACCTCGATCAAGACGCCCACCACCGTGGCTAGCGCCGCGCCCGACTGAAAGCCGAAGAGCACGATAGCCGTGGCAACGGCCAACTCGAAGAAGTTGGATGCCCCGATCAACGCTGACGGACCGGCAACGCAGTGGGGGGAACGTACGGCGCGGTTCAGCAGGTAGGCTAGGGCCGAATTGAAAAACACCTGAATCAGGATCGGCACGGCCAGCAAGGCGATTACCATCGGTTGCGCAATGATCTGTTCGCCTTGGAAACCGAACAGCAAAATCAGGGTCGCCAACAGCGCCATGAGCGACACAGGATGCATTACCTTTAACACGCGTTGCATACGCAAGTAGCCGTGCTCATGAGCCAGTAACCAGTGGCGCCACAGGCTGGCAACGATGAGCGGTGCCACGATGTACAGCCCGACGGAGAGGATGAGCGTCGCCCAGGGTACGGTGATCGACGAGAGGCCGAGCAGCAACCCGACGACAGGCGCGAAGGCCACAATCATGATGGCGTCGTTCAGTGCCACTTGGGAGAGGGTGAAATGCGGCTCGCCGCGAGTCAGGTGGCTCCAGACGAACACCATGGCCGTGCAGGGTGCCGCCGCGAGGATGATGAGGCCGGCGATGTAGAAATCGATCTGATCTGCCGGAAGATACGGCCGGAACAACCCGCCGACAAAAAGCCAGCCGAGCAGAGCCATGGAAAACGGTTTCACGCCCCAGTTAATGAAGAGGGTGACCCCCACGCCGCGCCAATGCCGGCCGACGCCCTTGATCTCTTTCAGCTCGATTTTGAGCAGCATCGGAATGATCATTAGCCAGATCAGGACTGCGACCGGCAAATTGACGTGGGCGACCTCCATGGCGCCGACCGCATGAAACACCGTGGGCAACACCTGCCCGAGCAGAATTCCGACCGCGATGCAGAGGAACACCCAGACCGTGAGATAGCGTTCGAACACCCCCATGGGCGCACCGGCCGCCTTCTTGGCCGTAGTTTCGCATTGTGTAGACATCAGAATCTTCCTTTTTCAGGCGTGCGTTGGCGTTGAGATGCGCGTTTCTGCTGTTCCGATGAGCGCCCGCAGACGTTCCGCACCGACCGGCTCATCTTTCAACAGCGGAACAACCGCATAGCGGTTCGCGTGCTCATTTGCCACGGCATTGATTTCACGCAGCTCGTTGGCCGCACGCTGACGCAGTAACGGCGACCTGGCCGCCGCCGCCGCCACACTGGTATTGACGATCCAGGCCCACGGTTCGATCCCCGCGCGGCGTAAGTCGGCTTGAAGGTTAGCAGCCTCGAGCACCGGCGTCGTTTCCGCCAGCGTGACGATCAGCACCTTCGTTTGCTTCGGGTCCTGCAATTGCATCATCGGCGTCGTGAAGTGCATGCCGGTTTTGCCCACTTGTCGCGCGACTTCCCGGTGATACGCGCCAGTGGCATCGAGCAGAAGCAAGGTGTGTCCAGTCGGCGCGGTGTCCATCACGACGAACTTCTTTCCCGCTTCACGAATGATGCGGGAGAACGCTTGGAAGACGGCGATTTCCTCCGTGCACGGCGATCGGAGGTCTTCCTCTAACAGTGCCCGGCCCTCGGCATCGAGTTGCGCGCCCTTGGTATCCAGCACGTGTTGGCGATAACGTTCCGTCTCGGCACGTGGATCGATCCGGCTCACCGTCAAGTGGTCGAGCGAGGCATCCAGGGTATCTGTCAGGTGCGCCGCCGGGTCGGAGGTGGTCAGATGCACCGGCAAGCCGCGATGCGCTAGTTCAACGGCAATGGCGGCCGCCAGGGTCGTTTTGCCAACGCCCCCTTTGCCCATCAACATGACGAGTCCGTTGCCATCTGCGGCGATACCGTCGACCAAGTCTGCCACGCCGGGCTCGTCCAGCTCAATCGGCGCATCGACCGCGACAAACGCTTGTGGTGGAAGATCAGTCAGCAACTGGCGCAACGCATCGAGGCCCACGAGATTGAAAGGCTTGAGCTGCACGTTATCGCGGGGCAACGCGGTCAACGTGGCGGGGATATTGTGGAGCGCCGTTTGTTCTCGTTCATAGATAGCGGCGGCGAGTGGATCGTTGTCCGCTTCGACACTAGGCAATATGCCATTGATCACCAGATGCTGCTGTTTGAGTCCAATGGCGGCCAGTTCTTCGTGGGTACGGGCGACTTCACGCAGTGTGGCTTGCTGAGCGCGAGCGACCAACACGAGGCGTGTTTGCAACGGATCAGACAAAGCTTCAACAGCTGCCTTGTACTGAGTCCGCTGTTTTTCCAAGCCGGCCAGCGGGCCGAGGCACGATGCATCGCCCTTGCCCGCTTCCAGAAAACCCGTCCAGGCACCCGGTAGTTGCAGCAAGCGGATGGTATGGCCAGTGGGCGCGGTGTCGAAAATGATGTGCTGGTAGTCGGCCGTCAGGGCCGCGTTGGTGAGCAACGCCGTAAACTCGTCAAAGGCGGCGATTTCCGTGGTACACGCGCCGGACAACGATTCTTCAATCCCCCTGACCACATCATCGGGAAGCACGCCGCGAACCGGACCAACCAAACGTTCCCGATAGGCGTTAGCCGCAGCTTCCGGATCGATTTCAAGGGCTGAAAGACGCGGGACGGCCGAGATCGGTGTGACACGATTACCAATGTCTACACTGAACACCTGTCCGACGTTGGACGCCGGATCGGTACTGACGAGGAGGACGTTTTTGCCCGATTCTGCGAATTGAATGGCGGTGGCACAGGCAATCGAGGTCTTGCCGACGCCGCCTTTCCCCGTAAAAAAGAGATAGCGCGGCGGATGGTGAAGGAATTTCATGATCATTTTTCTCCGTATTGTTGTTCAGCAGCAGCCACGACGACCCGAGCAACAGCCCGTTGCCGGCTTCACGGCGTCCGCCGGTTGATCAATACCAATCCAAAGTGCCAACTCGGCCCGCTTTGGGTAGCGTCCCGCGAGGGCTACTTCGCCATCGACCAGGATCAGGGGCAACGCATCCTGACCCGAGCGTTGCAAGAACGCTCTTACGGTTGCGTTGTCCGCAAATGCCTGAGGCTGCTGCGCCAGATTGAAACGCTCGATCTGCGCGCCGTTCTGTTTCGCCCAATCGACATCGGCGGCAAAATTTACGAGTGCCTGATCGACATTCACGCCACATACCCCAGTGCTACAACACAACGACGGGTCAAAGACTTCAATCTTTTTCATTTAAAACCTCCATCAAATATTGAAATGTTGCTCAAATAAAAATTACGCCGAAAGTGTTCCGATGCGCTCCAGCTCAGCTTTCAGTTGTGCCCTGTCGCGCGCAAGTTGCGCCAACGGCAACGCGAGGAAGGCTTCGATGCGTAACCGTAAAATTCGATAGGCCGTCGTGAAGGCGGCTTCGATTTCCTCGTCAGTTCCCGTGGCATGCGCCGGGTCGTCGACGCCCCAGTGTGCTCGCACTACGGGACCGAGATACGCTGGACAGGTTTCGCCGGCGGCATTCGCGCACACGGTGATGACCACATCCGGAACCTGCGGGAGGTTTTCCCACGACTTGCTGTACAGACCGTCCACGGCGATGCCTTCATGTTCCAGGAGCGCGAGAGAACGCGGGTGGACCTTCCCGGTCGGCTGACTGCCTGCACTCATGGCCTTCCAGCCTCTTGGAGCCAAGTGATTAAAGGTCGCCTCGGCCAAAATGGAACGGCAGGAGTTCCCGGTACATAGAAAAAGAATGTTCATGTCGTCGCTTTCGTTGTGGTGGGTGATAGTGGCGGCAAGAGCTCCTCGGCGCATTTCGAGGCAACTCGCATTTCAACGCATTGGTCAGGATGACCGGAGCAGCATTCCTCGGTGAGGTACGCGATCAAGTCCAGCATCAACGGGATGTCGGCGCGGTAACGCTGGAAGCGTCCTTCCTGTTCGACGTTCACCAGGCGAGCTTGCGTCAGCACTTTCAGGTGAAAAGAAAGGTTAGCAGGGGGTACGTCCAGCGTAGTGGCTATCTCGCCAGCCACCATGCCTTCCGGACCCTTTTTGACCAGCAGCCTGAAAACGTCCAGACGCAGCCCGGATGAGAGCGATTCGAAGATTGATGTCGCGGTTCGTTTTTCCATATTTAAACTTTACTACAAATATTAAAATGACGAGTAATATTTTTTGCGTGTCGGGTTAGACCACAACCCTATCCTGATGTCAGGCTAATGCATAAATGGATGTCAAGATAGGGTCAAATTTTCAATTTATTGACGTATGCCGCTAAACGTCATAGATTCTTTCCTGACACATTCAGTATCGGAGGCGTCTTGAAGGGTCAACGTATCGGCTATGTCCGGGTCAGTAGCTTCGACCAGAACCCAGAGCGGCAACTTGAACAAGTCCAAGTGGACAAGGTGTTCACCGATAGGGCATCGGGCAAGGACACCCAGCGCCCAGAACTCGGCGCCTTGCTGTCATTTGTGCGCGATGGCGACACGGTAGTGGTGCATAGCATGGATCGGCTGGCCCGCAATCTCGATGACCTTCGCCGCTTGGTGCAAAAGCTGACGAAGCGCGGTGTACGCATCGAGTTCGCCAAGGAATGCTTGACCTTCACCGGTGAGGACTCACCGATGGCGAATCTTATGCTGTCGGTGATGGGCGCGTTTGCCGAGTTCGAGCGCGCCTTGATTCGGGAGCGGCAACGTGAAGGTATTGTGCTGGCCAAGCAGCGTGGCGCGTACCGAGGCCGGAAAAAATCCCTGAGCGAATCACAAATTGTCGAGCTGAAACGCCGCATCAAAGAAGGTGAGCAAAAGGCAACAGTCGCCCGCGACTATGGCATCAGCCGCGAAACCCTGTATCAATACTTGAGAACTGGATAGCTATGCCACGTCGTTCCATCTTGTCCGCCGCCGAGCGGGAAAACCTGCTGGCGTTGCCGGACACCAAGGACGACCTGATTCGGTATTACACGTTTAGCGAAACCGACCTGTCAATAATCCGCCAGCGGCGCGGTGACGCCAACCGTCTGGGTGTCGCGGTGCAATTATGCTTACTGCGCTTCCCCGGTCAGGCCCTATTGCCCGATGCTGCGGTGCCGATGTCACTGCTGCAATGGATCGGACGGCAACTACGGCTCGACCCGGCGTGCTGGCCGCAGTATGCCGAGCGGGAAGAAACCCGGCGCGAACACCAGCTCGAACTGCGGGCGTACTTGGGTATGGAGCCGTTCGGCCTGCCGCACTATCGGCAGGCTGTCCATGCCGCGACCGAGTTGGCCTTGCAAACCGACAAGGGCATCGTGCTGGCCAGCAGTGTTCTCGACGCCCTACGACACCGACACATCATCTTGCCGACGCTGGATGTTGTCGAGCGCGTTTGCGCAGAGGCGATCACCCGCGCTAACCGCCGCATCTACGTCGCCCTGGCAGAACCATTGTCGGACGCTCACCGCCGCCGCCTCGACGATCTGCTCAAGCGCCGGGATAACGGCAAGACGACCTGGCTGGCTTGGCTACGCCAGTCACCGACCAAGCCGAATTCGCGGCATATGCTGGAGCACATCGAACGACTCAAGGCATGGCAAGCGCTTGATCTACCTCCCGGTATCGAGCGGCTGATCCACCAGAACCGGCTACTCAAGATCGCCCGCGAGGGTGGCCAGATGACGCCCGCCGACCTGGCCAAGTTCGAGGCACAGCGGCGCTACGCCACCCTAGTCGCGCTCGCCATCAAGGGCATGGCCACCGTCACCGACGAAATCGTCGACCTGCACGACCGCATCCTGGGCAAGCTGTTCAACGCCGCTAAGAACAAGCATCAGCAACAGTTTCAGGCGTCTGGCAAGGCCATCAACGCCAAGGTTCGGCTGTACGGCCGCATCGGCCAGGCGCTGATCGAAGCCAAGCAAGCGGGCCGCGATCCGTTTGCCGCCATCGAGGCCGTCATGTCCTGGGACGCCTTCGCCGAGAGCGTCACCGAAGCACAAAAACTCGCTCAACCCGAAGACTTCGATTTTCTGCACCGCATCGGCGAGAGCTACGCCACGCTGCGCCGGTACGCGCCAGAATTCCTCGCCGTGCTCAAGCTGCGGGCTGCGCCCGCAGCGAAGAATGTGTTGGAGGCCATTGAGCTGTTGCGCGTCATGAACAGTGACAACGCCCGCAAGGTGCCTGTGGACGCGCCAACCGACTTCATCAAGCCGCGTTGGCAGAAACTGGTCATGACCGACACCGGCATCGATCGGCGTTATTACGAGCTGTGCGCGCTATCGGAGATGAAAAACGCGCTGCGCTCCGGCGACATCTGGGTGCAGGGGTCGCGCCAGTTCAAGGACTTCGAGGACTACCTGGTGCCGCCCGCGAAATTCGCCAGCCTCAAACAGGCGAGCGAATTGCCGCTGGCCGTGGCCACCGACTGCGACCAGTACCTGCATGACCGGCTGACGCTGCTGGAAACTCAACTCGCCACGGTCAACCGCATGTCGCAGGCAAACGAGTTGCCGGACGCCATCATCACGGAGTCGGGCCTGAAGATCACGCCGCTCGATGCGGCGGTGCCAGACACCGCGCAGGCTCTGATCGACCAGACCGCAATGATCCTACCGCACGTCAAGATCACCGAATTGCTGCTGGAGGTGGATGAGTGGACGGGCTTCACCCGTCACTTCGCGCACCTGAAGTCGGGCGACCTGGCCAAGGACAAGAACCTGCTGCTGACCACGATCCTGGCCGACGCGATCAACCTGGGCTTGTCCAAGATGGCCGAATCCTGCCCCGGCACAACGTATGCCAAGCTGTCCTGGTTGCAAGCCTGGCATGTCCGCGACGAAACCTATTCGACGGCACTGGCCGAGCTGGTGAACGCGCAGTTTCGGCAACCCTTCGCCGGAAACTGGGGCGACGGCACCACGTCATCGTCGGACGGCCAGAACTTCAGAACCGGCAGCAAGGCAGAGAGCACCGGGCATATCAACCCGAAGTATGGAAGTAGTCCTGGACGGACGTTCTATACCCATATTTCCGACCAATACGCGCCGTTCAGCGCCAAGGTGGTCAACGTCGGCGTGCGCGACTCGACCTATGTGCTCGATGGCCTGCTGTACCACGAGTCCGACTTGCGCATCGAGGAACACTACACCGACACGGCGGGCTTCACCGACCATGTGTTTGGCTTGATGCACTTGCTGGGCTTTCGCTTCGCGCCGCGCATTCGAGACTTGGGCGACACCAAGCTGTTCATTCCCAACGGCGATGCGGTCTATGATGCACTCAAACCGATGATTAGCAACGACAAGCTGAACATCAAGCAGATACGCGCCCATTGGGATGAAATTTTGCGGCTGGCCACCTCGATCAAGCAGGGCACGGTGACGGCCTCGCTGATGCTGCGCAAGCTCGGCAGCTACCCGCGCCAGAACGGCTTGGCCGTGGCCCTGCGCGAGCTGGAGCGCATCGAGCGCACGCTGTTTATTCTGGACTGGTTGCAAAGCGTGGAGCTGCGCCGCCGTGTACATGCGGGGCTGAACAAAGGCGAGGCCCGCAACGCACTGGCTCGCGCCGTGTTCTTCAACCGGCTGGGCGAAATCCGTGATCGCAGTTTTGAGCAGCAACGCTACCGAGCCAGTGGCCTCAACCTGGTGACGGCTGCCATCGTGTTGTGGAATACGGTCTACCTGGAACGCGCCTCACATGCGCTGCGTGGCAATGGCCATGCCGTTGACGATGCGCTGTTGCAATACCTGTCGCCGCTGGGCTGGGAGCACATCAACCTGACCGGCGATTATCTCTGGCGGAGCAGCGCCAAGATTGGCGCGGGCAAGTTCAGGCCGCTACGACCGCTCCAACCGGCTTAGCGTACGCTTTTTTCCGTTTTCTGAGACGACCCCTTGATGTCCTCCTTGATCTGTACCTGCATGGAGGCGATTCCTTCCCGGCGGTTAATGATATCTTCAGCTTTCATCTTCGATCCTCCAACTCCATTGCATACAAAAAGTTAGAGTATGGATGCTGATTGGACGAAGTGCCCGAAACGTAAAGCCATAATGGGTAGCACCAGCAGATTCAAAATGGTAGATGTCATTAGGCCGCCGAGGATGACCTGTGCCATGGGTCCTTCGATCTCGTTGCCCGGCGCCCCGCTGGTGAGCGCCAACGGGAGCAGGCCCAAGGCCGTGACCAAGGCCGTCATGAGAATGGGTACCAGCCGCTCCTCGGCGCCGCGAATCGCCGCCTCCCGCCCCCATGACATACCTTCCACCTCAACCAGATGCTGATAATGGGAAATCAGCATGATGGAATTGCGCAAGGTGATGCCGAAGATGGTCACGAAGCCCACCATTGCGCCGAGGGACAGCACGCCGCTGGTGAACAGCACGGCGGCCACCCCACCGATCAAGGCGAAGGGCAGGTTGAGGAGCACCAAGAACAAGGCGCGTGCGCGGCGCAGGGCGATGAAGAGCAGGAGAACAATACCCACCCCCGCCATCAGCGCATGCATGAGCAATTCGCTTTGCGCTTTCGCCTGTGCCTCCGCGGCGCCAGAAAACACCACATAGGTCCCGGCGGGGAAAGAAATATCCTTGTGGATCCGGCGTTCGGCTGCATGCACGAACTCGCTCAACGCCTGACCATGAACGGCCGCAGTGACGGTCTGCACCGGCTGCCCTGTGGTTTCGAGAATGGCATAGGGTCCAACGCCTTCGTAAATATCGGCCAAATCCCGCAGGGGGACCGTCAATCCATTGGGATTGCGCAGGGGTAGATTGCCCACCTGCGCTGGATTCCGCCGCCCAGCGGGATCCAAGGTGACTACCACATTGAACATGCGGTTCCCTTGGTAGGTTTGCGCGACGATACTGCCCGCGTAGGCGGTCTGGATCGCGTCGAGCACATCGACCGGCTCGAATCCCCAACGGGCCAACGCCGTTTGTCGAAGGCGAATGGTCAGTTGCGGCGCGATTGGAGGGGCGTGCATCCGCACATCCACGGCGTCCGGTAACTGCTCGAGAACTGAGGCGATTTCCCGCGCTTTTTCATAAAGCAGATTGAAATTCGTGCCAAAGACGCTGACCACCACCGGTGCGGTGTAACCGGAGATCGTCTCTTCAATACGGTCCGATAAAGGCGTCTCGACGGAGGAATTCACCCCTGGAAACCCCGACAGGGTTTTGCGGATCCGGGCCAGGACCTGCTCTTGTGCATGCCCGGAAAGGGGTTTGAGGCCGACGATAAATTCGCTCACGTTGACGCCGTAAGTATCCGTACCCGTCCTCTCCGCCCGTCCCACCCGCTGCGCCACCGAGCGGACGGCGGGGATGCGGCTTAGGGCCGTGGAAATGTGGCGCCCAAGCTGTATCGACTCGGCAAGCGAGGTCCCCGGTTCGGTGGATACATGCACGATGAAATGCCGTTCCCTGAATTCCGGGAGGAAATTGCTTCCGAACGAATGCAAGACGGCCATTGCAGCGAGGAACAGTAACGTAATCCCCACGATCAGCAAGCGGCTGTGGCGCTCGGCGTGAGTGAGCAGCCGTGCCTGGACCTCCTTGAGCTTGCAGAGCCAGGCAGGATCCAGCGGGCGGGGTTGTGTGCGCCCCAGCAGCAGATAAGCCAGGGCAGGGGTCACGGTCAGCGCCACCGCCAAGGAGGCGAACACGGCCGCGATATACGCTTCGCCC
>JAPTVL010000079.1 GCA_028065725.1 Betaproteobacteria bacterium | reverse complement strand
CGTGCCGCCCGCAACTCTCACATAGGAGCTTCCGAAAATGGACATCAAGCAAACCCAAGACGTGCAGAACTCTCTGGCGCCCGCCGCCCGCACCGCCAGCGCCAACGGCAGCGGCGTCGACTTGGCGAACTTCGCCTCGGCAACCGTGGCCTTCGTGGTCGGCACCATCACCGACGGCACCCACACGCCGAGCGTCGAGGAATCCGACGACAACAGCACCTTCACCGCCGTTGCGGCCGCCGACCTCATCGGCACCCTGGCCGCGCTGGCCAGCAACACCAACCAGCGCGTCGGCTACCGCGGCAGCAAGCGCTACCTGCGCGCCGTGAGCACCGTTGCCGGCGCCACTACCGGCGGCGTGTATGCCGCCGTGGTGATCCGTGGCGACGGCCGCAAGCAGCCGACCGCCTGATAGCCGCTGAAACCTGACGGGCCGCGACTGGCGCGGCCCGCTGTCGAAAGGAATCACAATGGAAATCCGCATGAAAACCCTGATGGCAGGGCCGCATGGCTCGCGCCACCCTGGCGAGACGTGCACCGTGTCGGCTGACGAGGCCGAGATGCTGATCAACGCCGGATACGCCGAACCCGCCGACGACGGCAAGAAATCAGATGGCGAGAAGACCGAACAGGCCGAACCCGCCGACGACGGCAAAAAGGCTGGCGGCAAGAAGAAGTAGTCCTGAATGGGCCTAACTCTCATCCTTGCGCCAGCCGGCGAGCCGATCACGCTCGCCGAGGCGAAGCTGCATTGTCGCGTCGACACGGCAGACGACGACGCGCTGATTACCGCGCTCATCGTCGCCGCGCGCAACCAGGCAGAGGACCGCACGGGCAGGGCGCTGGTCACCCAGAAGTGGAGACTCGACCTTGACGGCTTCCCGGTCGATGCCATCGAGATTCCGCTGCCGCCGCTCGCCTCTGTTGAGTCGATCACTTACCTCGACTCGAATGGCACGCGCCAGACGCGCGACGCTGCCGAGTATCAGGTAGTCGCCAATGAGACGCCGGGCCGCGTTCTGCCGGCCTATGGCAAATCGTGGCCGGGCTTCCGGGTCGCTCCGGGCAGCGTGCAGATCAGCTTCACGGCGGGCTATGGAGCATCCATAGCGGTGCCTCAGGCCATCAAGCAGTGGATGCTGATGTACATCAGCCAATGGTATGAGACCCGCGATGCCGAGCATAAAGCTGAGCTTGGCTTTGTCGATGCGCTGCTCGACCCCTACCGTGTGTTGAGATTCGACTGATGGCGATGACCGAACCGCAGTCCGGCGAGCTCAACCGCCGCGTGGCGATCAAGCGCTGGCAGGACATGCCGGCCCTGTCCGGCTCCATCACGGTGAGCGACACGCTGGTTGCCACCGTGTGGGGCAAGATCGAGCCGGTCGGCAATGCGATTTTTTTCGGCACCAAGCAGGTAGGCGAGGATGTGACGGATCGCATCTACATTCGCCGAACCTCTGCGCTGACCGAGCGCACCATCACCGGCGAGCATGTCTGCGAAAGTGGCGGCTTGCGCTACCGGGTGCGCCGCGCCAGCGCGCTGAACGGCGAGAAAAAGTTCGTGCTGCTCGATGTGGAGTGCCTGGGCGATGCTTGAACTCAACGTCAAGCTGGATGGATTCAGCAAGATCGACTTCGACAAGAAGAAGATCCGCAAGACCATGCGCACGCTGGGCCGCGACGTGCAGAAGGCCGCGCGCCGCCTGGTTGCGCGCCGCGCGATTTCGGGCGCCGGCGAGTATCCCGGCCGCGAGACCGGCAGGCTGTGGCGGGCGATCAAGTACAAGGTTTCCAGGCCCGGCTTCCTGGTCAAGATCATGCCCGTCAAGACGGCCGACATGGATGCCTACTACCCGGCATTCCTGCGCTACGGCAGCAAATCGCGCAAGATCGCGCCGCGCAAGAACTACATGACGGACGCCCTTGAATCGCGCCGGGATACGGCCCGCGGCGCCCTCAGGAACGCGCTCAAGGATTCGCTGGTGCCGAGGAAGTAAATGGACATCACCACCATCATCACCGCACTCAAGGCGCGCACGGTATCGACTTTCGCCGATCGCATCGCCGGCGCAGCCGAGTTCAAGCGCCTGCCGGAGACCGCGAACCTGGTCATGCCCGCGGCCTATGTTGTGCCGCTCGACGATGACGCCGGCGAGCAGCAGAGCGAGAACGGCTACAGCCAGATCGTGCGCGACGGCTTCGGCGTGATCGTGGTGATGAGCAACACGCCGGACGAACGCGGGCAGGGCAGCATCGTTTCCGTGAGCGCCATTCGCGCCGTACTGTGGTCGGCATTGCTCGCCTGGAAGCCTGATGCCTCGCACGGGCCGATTCAGTATGAAGGCGGGCAGCTGCTCGACCTCGACCGCGCCCGGCTGTATTACCAGTTCGAATTTTCTGCTGCCACGGAGATCACCGAGGCGGACACCTATCAGGCCGAGGTCAATGGCGCGCTCGGGGCGTTCAACAAGATGGAAATCAAGGTCGATGCCATCGACCCGTTCGACCCGAACCGCGTGCCGGCTGGCGAGCAAGGCCCGGACGGCACGGTAGACGCAACCGCCCTGGTTCAAGTCCCGCAATAAGGAGAGATACCCATGATGGTGAAACCGAGCGCCGGCAGGCAAGTGCCTGACCCGGAGCGGGGCGGCTTTTTGCCGCCCGAAGGCCGCGAAGTCGAGGCCAATGTGTACTGGCTGCGCCGCCTTGAAGATGGCGACGTGATCGAGTTCAACCCGAAATCAACGAAACCCAAAGGAGCGGATAAATGAGCGTCTCGTTCAACACCATTCCGGCCAATGTCCGCGTCCCGCTGTTCTATGCGGAAGTGGACAATTCCCAGGCCGGCTACTTCTCGCAATCCCTGCGCACCCTACTGATCGGCCAGAAGCTGGCAGCCGGTGACGCAGCCGCCAACGTGCCGATCCTGGTGAGCCGATCGGACGAAGCCAAGACCCGATTCGGTCTCAGCTCCATGCTGGCGCGCATGCACGAGACCTACCGCAAGAACGACTCTGTCGGTGAGGTCTGGTGTTTGCCTCTGGACGATGATGGCGCAGGCGTGGCGGCTACCGGATCGCTCACCGTTACCGGCCCCGCCACGGCTGCCGGTACGCTGAATCTCTACATCGGCGCGCAGCGTGTGCAGGTCGGCGTAGCCGCCAATGATTCCGCGACGACCATCGCGGCCGCCATCAACTCGGCAATCAACGCCGACACCACCCTGCCCGTCACGTCTGCGGTTGACGGCACGACTGCATCCAAGGTCAACGTCACCGCCCGCCACAAGGGCACGCTCGGAAACGCCATCAAGCTGCAGCTCAACTATCGCGGCAGCGCGGGCGGCGAACTGACCCCTGCCGGGGTTGCGGTTGCCATCGTCGCCATGTCCGGCGGCGCCACCGACCCGACGCTGACCACCGCGCTGGCGAACATGGGGGATGAGGAATACGACTTCATCGTCATGCCCTACACCGACAGCGCCAGCCTCGATGCGCTGAAGACGACTATGGACGACACCACCGGCCGCTGGGCGTACAACCGTCAGATTTACGGCCACGTCTACACCGCAAAGTCCGACTCCTTTGCCAACCTGGTGACGCTCGGCACCGCGCGGAATGACCAGCACGCATCGATCGCGGGATATGAAACCGGCGTGCCGAATACGCCATGGGAATACGCGGCAGCCTACGGGGCGCGCAATGCCGTGTTCATCTCGGCAGACCCGGCCCGGCCGACCCAGACCGGCGAGCTTGTCGGCATCCTGCCCGCTCCAGCCGGCAGCCGCTTCATCATGACTGAACGCCAGTCGCTGCTGAACTCCGGCATTGCCACCAGCTTTTACGGCGGCGGCGCCGTGCGCGTCGAGCGCGCCATCACCACCTACCAGAAGAACGCCTGGAATCAGGCCGACCCGTCATACCTCGACAGCGAGACCATGCACACACTGGCCTACGTCATCCGCCGGCTGCGCTACAACGTGACGCAGAAATACAGCCGTCACAAGCTGGCCAACGACGGCACCCGCTTCGGCGCCGGGCAGGCCA
>JAPTVL010000482.1 GCA_028065725.1 Betaproteobacteria bacterium | reverse complement strand
CAGCGCATCGGCCAGCACCGGCGTCGGCATTGGCAGGTTGCAGCAGTTGTTCGTCAGCCACCCGCTACCGATGAAGGTCCGGCAGGTGTTCGACGTGCCCTGGAAGATGATCGGTTGGCAGTTGCCCATGGCCACCGAGGTGCCGGGCGCGCAGCTCATGTTCTGCTGCATCTGCTGGAGCGCAGCCAGCGCGGTCGCGGCCTGGTTGAACGACAAGTCCTGCGTCTGCAGGATGTCGTGGCACTCCGTGCCCATGCAGCGCACGGCCGCGCTGCAGTTCGTGCTCGTGGCCTGGGCGCTCGGCGTGGCTCCGGTCACCGTCTGCGACGGTGCTTGCGTCGTCGTCGAGGTGCTGCCCACCGGCTGTGTCTCGTACTTCCACGATCCGTTGGTGTCGAGCAGCACGCTGCCGTTGTTCATCAGGCTGAGGATGCCGGCCGCCGGGCCGCTTGTGTCCGTCACCGTCATGGCGATCATGTTCACGCCGGGCTGCAAAGTAACCTGTGTTTCAACAACACCACCAGTGCTCGGATAGGCGCTCGCTCCCATCGTGCCGCCATCGTTGTAGGTAGCGACCGTGGAACCGTTGATCTGCACCGTGGCCAGGTCATCGGCGGCCAGGTACAACGAAACCGCCGTCGCCGTCGAATACGGGCTCTCGTAGCTGTAGTACAGCGTGTTCGACTCCCCGGTGGGCGCTCCCCCGTTCGCCACGCATCCAGCCGCGTCCCCGAAGATCCACTGCGCTCCGGGATCGGGGAACCAGGTGATCCAGTTCGAGCTGAGGTAGGCACTCAACGGCTCCACGCACCCAGGCGCCGGGTTCGGATCGGGCGTCGAGGTGATCGTCGTGGCACCAGGCAGCGTGCTGGTCGTGTTCGCGTTCGCGTAGGCCGTCGAGCTGCTGTTGCAGTTGCCGTAGACCTGGGCGAACACCTGCGGATTGCCGGTGACGAAGGGCATCAGCGCATTGATGAGTTGCTGATTCGCCGGGTTGTTCTCGAAGGCCAGCGTCGGGTTGTTCGACGAATAGCTGTCGATGGTGGTCTGGCCGCCGTTCGTGTTCTCCCAGTAGGCGTAGCCATAACCGCAGGAGGACGCCACCTGCTTCGTCGTCTGGTCGTTCGCGTTCAGGTTGGTCAGCGCCGTGGCCAAGTTGCTGATCGTGGTGGTCTGCGGCCCGATGTTGGCAGCCGTGGCGATGGGCGAGAGCGCCGTGCAGGCCTGCGCCGTCTGCTGGGCAAGCGCCACCCAGGTGCTGGTCATCGCGGACACTTGGTCGGCCGTCACCAGATTGCATGAAGGGGTCACCTGGCATTCCATCGCCAGGTTCTTCTGCGACTGGATCACCAGTTGCTCGGCCTGCCGGTAGACGGAGACCGCCTTCTGCGCGGCCTGCGAGGAGCCCACATAAGCGGGTCCAAGCAGGCCCGTCGAACCGAGGAAGGCCTGCATCGTCGCGTCGCACACCGACTTCATCGACGCCAGCGCCGCCGGCACGTTGCTGGTGAACGCGGGGAACGCAGAATTCCAGTTCGGTTGCTGACACCGTGGATCGGTCATGACGGCACGCTGGCCAGCGGCGGCGGCGCTCAGCGGCAAGCCATCCGCCGTCCCCACGCCCCCTGGGGTGTAGAGCGATTGCAACTGCGCCTGCTGGCCAGGTGGCGCGGCTAGGAAGCTGTTCGCGGCTGCTGATCCCTGCCCGTTGGCGGCTGTCGCCTGGGCGCCACCCAACAGCATGGAACCGAGCGACTGCCCGGAGTTCGCTGCGTTGTCGAACGCATCGGCGACCGCCTGCTGCTGGTCAAGCAGGTAGAGCATCGGCCCGATGGAGATCACCAGAAGCCGCTCGGCGGTTGCAGATGTCAGGATGGGCGAAACCGCCATCCATGCACTCATAAGGCCAGCCGCGAGTCGCTTTTTTCCGGGGGCCATTATTTGTCACCTCCCTTTGCCGAGCCATCTTTGGGGAGGAAATCGTCAAGGGGGCGCATCCCATCTGCCTTATAGGCAGCGTCTAGTTGGTGCTGAATCAAATTAGGATCACTGGTGTTGGCCATCCGCACAGCCCCATCGACAGCCTGCGAAACCAAAACCCCGGTTGCCAGGACTTCGCCAATTCCAGTCGCCGCCCCGATTGCTGCCTCGGCTGCGGGGGCCATGCCGGCCTCGGGCACGAAACGCGCCTCGACATCCACCACGTTGGGATCTGCTCCTTCCAGCGCGGGCTGGGCCGCTCCCGTTTCACCCACCTTCAATGGGTGGTTTGGCAAGGCGGCCGCCCCAGGCTCGACAGAACCAGAATCAGGGGCACTGGGCGATCCAGGATCGCTGGGTGCCTTTTCTGCCTTTTCTACCTGTGCGCGCTTCCACGATTGGTACTTGTTCCAGGCCGCCTTGCCTGCCGCGACGCCGCCCAGGGCATCGGCGGCCATGCCAGCGACCATCGTGCCAACGGGGTGTTCGGCCATGAATGCGGCGCCCTCGACCATAGGCGCTCCAGTAACCGCCGCCTCTTTCTTCGGATCAATGCCACCTGGCGGCGTGCTCACCACGCCTTGATCAGCCTCCTTGTACAAGCCCGCCGGTGTCGCGCTTGATGCAATGCCCGTTTGGTTGACCGGCTGATATGCCTTTTGCCAACTGCCCTCTTCTTTCTTTAGCGCCGCCCACCCCTTGTTGCTGACCTTTGATTGGTCAGGTGCATGGAACTGACCATGATGACCAGCCGCCAGGTTGACACTGTTCTGCGTTGCGGCGATCTGATCTCCAGCAACTGCCGCCCCAGCCGGCATCTGCGCCCCAGCCAAATCAGCAATCTGCTCGAAGCCTTCCGCGTTCTTCGCCTGCGGGAGTGCCATCACCAGCCCATAGGCCGCCGCCGTCCCGCTCGACATACCTGAAGCCTTCCCTGCGGTGACCGCCTTGTCGTAGGCATCGCCGACTCCTGCGCGAGCCGCCATCGAGTTTGCCGCACTGATCGCTGCAGGCGCGCTGCCATAGCGTGCAAGCAGCGTGCCCGCCAAAGTCGAGGCGGACAGGTTGAGCCCAGACTGCAGCATGCCGGTCTTGCTGAACTGCTGCTGAAGCTGTTCAGCCCGCTGGTACTGCTGCTGTGCCTGTTGGGTTTCCTGCTCCGTTTCTTGGGCCTGTCTTGTGAGCCCGCCGGACTGAGTGGCCTGATCTCCGATGTGATATTTCTCAGCGACTTGCTGCGCGAGGCTCGCGGTGTGCTGGCTGGATAGATCACGAGCAGCCTTTTGCACGTCCTTGTGCTGCAAGGCGGCTTCGATCTTGCCCTTTTCTTCCCCGCTCAGGTTTCCGGTCACCCCCGCATTAGCCAAAAACTGCTCGGCTTTTCCGAGCAGCCCTCGCATGGCCATACCTGAATTGAGACCAGCGCCCACCTGCGCCAGAAAACTCGCTGCCTGGCTGCTTGACAGCCCCGTCTCATGCGCAAACCCTTGGACGCTCTTGAACGTATCCGCCCACTGCTGCCCGCCCGTGGTCGAAAGGTCTTTTGCCGCCGCCGTGTTGTGTTGTGCCTGATCCATGACGCTCCAGACCGAACTGCCGACACGCCCCGCGCTCTGCATCGCCGACATCGAGGACTGGTCGGCCTTGGTGTGCATGGCGGAAATCGATGACTGGGCCGCGCTGCCGATGTTGACCGATGCGCTTTGCGCGAGGGGATTGGTTTGGAAGTATTCGCCGGCGGCGTTGGCTGACACGCCATACGCCTTCGCCGCTCCGTCGGCCGTCGTGTTGAACGCATCCGAATTCTTCGTGGACGCGCCGCCATCCAGAGCTTTTCCGACACTGGCCATCGCCATATAGGAGCCGGACAGCAGTGCGAAGGTGAGCAGCGGCACCATCGCCAGCAACATGTTCGACGTGCTCAGGGTGATAGCCACCTTCTCGAACACCTGCGCCAGATTGGCAGGCTGCACCAGCAATGCCGATGTGCTGCCTCCCTGCTGGGACGCCAGGGCCAGCCCCATCTTGGCCATCACATTGCCAGCGGAGAGCTGTTGCCAGTCCGAAATCACAATCGCTGCGGGCAGCCAGCTTTGTGTCCACGCA
>JAPTVL010000018.1 GCA_028065725.1 Betaproteobacteria bacterium | reverse complement strand
AGTGCAGATGATCCGGCATCAATGTCCATGCGTGGGAATGGAGCCAACCATCTTCATGCATCCGACGCATTTCAAGAATGACGGTGCGGGCTGTCTGCGGGTCGTCGAAGATTGGCTGACGGGAGCAGGTGGTTGTGATGATATGGTAGGTTTGGCCGGGGACGGAAACCCGGCCCTGGCGTAAGCGGGATTGATGAGCCATGCTGGTATTGTAGCCGAAGGTGGTTGTTTGCAGGGGGCATGGTAGGAGGCCCGCTTGCGGGCCGAACAGCAGTTGTTCGCGCCGCAAGCGGCGTTCCTACGGTGGCAGAAGTGGCCGGTTAGCCAAGCAGCGCGACGCTTTTCACCTGTGCGAAAACCGCCATACCGGGTTCGAGGCCCAGCAGGGCGCTGGATTTGCGCGTGATGCGCGCCAGCAGCGGGACGCCTTCCGCATCGAGCCGCACCACGACCTGGGCGGGGTTTTCGTCGGCAACTTCCACCACCCTGGCCGGCAGGATGTTGAGGATGCTGGAGTCGCTGTGCCGTTCCAGAGCAAGGCTGACGTCGCGGGCATGGATGCGCAAACGCATGCGATGCCCCAAGGCATGGGGCTGGCGGGCGACGCTGATGCCGCCGCCGGCAAAATCGAGCCGGGTGAGGTGATAGGTTTCGTCGTGCTCGCCCACCACCATGTCGATCACCACCCCGGCCTCGTCGCCGTGGGCGAGGGGGATGTCGAGCCGGGCCAGCATATCCTTGAGGGGGCCGCTCGCCAGGCTGCGGCCCTTCTCCATCAGCACCATGTAGTCGGCCAGTCGCGCCACTTCGTCCGGGGAATGGCTGACGTAGAGGACGGGGATGGAAAGCTCGTCGTGTAGCCGCTCCAGATAGGGCAGGATTTCCCCCTTGCTGGCCAGATCGAGCGCCGCTAGCGGTTCGTCCATCAGCAGCAGGTCGGGGCTGACTAGCAGGGCGCGGGCGATGGCGACGCGCTGGCGCTCGCCGCCGGAAAGTCGCGCCGGGTCGCGGGCTAGCAGTGGGCCGATGCCGACCAGCTCCACCGCCTGGTCGAAGCCGACCCGCCTTTGCGCTGCCGGGATGCGCTTCCAGCCGTATTCCAGGTTGCGGCGCACGCTGAGATGCGGGAACAGGCTGGCCTCCTGGAACACGTAGCCGAGAGGGCGGCGGTGGGTGGGCAGGTAAATGCCCTTGCTGTCGTCCTGCCAGATTTCGCCGTTGACTTCCAGATAGCCGTTGGATGCCCGTTCCAGGCCGGCGAGGCAGCGCAACAGGGTGGTCTTGCCCGAGCCGGAGGGGCCGAAGAGGGCGGTCACGCCCCGCCCCGGCGCCTCGAACCCGGCGTCCAGCCGGAATTCGCCCAAGGCGAGGTCGAAGCGGGCGGTCATGCCGCTCACGATCTGGCCCTCTGCGTGTGCCTGCCGGAGCCATACAGGGCGAGCAGCATCAGGAAGGAGAACAGCAGCATGCTGCCGGCGAGCCAGTGGGCTTGGGCGTATTCCATCGCCTCGACGTGGTCGTAGATTTGCACCGACACCACGCGGGTCTGCCCCGGAATGTTGCCGCCGATCATCAGCACCACGCCGAATTCGCCCACGGTGTGGGCAAAACCCAGGATGATCGCGGTGAGGAAGCCGGGCCTGGCGAGCGGCACGGCCACCGTGAAGAAGCGGTCCCAGGGACCGGCACGTAATGCGGCCGCTGCTTCCAGGGGGCGCTCGCCGAGCACTTCGAAGGCGTTCTGGATCGGTTGTACGACGAAAGGCAGGGAGTAGAGCACTGAGCCCACCACCAGCCCGGCGAAGGTGAAGGGCAGAGTGCCCAGCCCCAGCGCTTGGGTGAACTGCCCGAGCGTACCCTGCGGCCCGAGGGCGACCAGTAGGTAGAAGCCGATCACGGTCGGCGGCAGTACTATGGGCAGCGCCACAACCGCGCCCACCGGCCCTCTCAGCCGGGAGCGGGTGCGCGCAAGCCACCATGCAATGGGGGTGCCGATGACCAGCAGGATGAAGGTCACCACCGTGGCAAGCTTCAGTGTCAGCCAGACGGCGGCAAGATCAGCATCGGAAAAAGGCATGATCCGCTCCCTTATCTGCCAGTTGCTTCGTTCGGCAGCACGAAGCCGTAACGCACCATCACCGCACGCGCTTCCTTCGATCCTTGGTAGTTGGCGAAATCACGGGCCAGTGAGTTGTTCGCCGCCCGTCGCGTGATAATGAAGCCCTGCTCCAGTGGTGCATGCAGCGCGTCGGGGATCAGGGCGTAGCCGCCCTGTTTTGCCAGTTCCGGATTCATCGCCAGGGACAGTGCGATGATGCCCACCCGTGCGTTGCCGGTTTGCACGTATTGGGCGGTCTGGGCGATGTTTTCGCCGTAGACCAGCCGGGACTCCACCTTGTCCCACACCCCGGCGGCGCGCAGGGCCTCCTCCGCTCGCTTGCCATAGGGGGCATGTTTCGGGTTGGCGATGGCGATTTTTCCGATGGCGGGGTCAAGCAGGCTTTTCAGATCCATTGTGGAGGCATCCATTACCGGGCTCCACAGCACGATGCGGCCGATGGCGTAGGCGCGCACCACCGAAGCGGCGAATCCTTCGGCGGCAAGGGCGCGGGGATAGGCGATGTCGGCGGAGAAATACAGGTCGTAGGGCGCACCCTGCTGAATCTGTGTGTGGAATTTTCCGGAGGAACCGTAAATCGTTTCCACCTCGTCGCCGGGATGGGCTTTCTTGTACGCCGCCACGATTTCGTCCATGGCGAACTTGAGATCGGCTGCGGCGGCGAGGGTGATCTTGCCGCCTGCCTGTGCGGGAAGTGTGAGGGCCAGACACAAGGCTAACAGCAGGGATTGGATGATTTTCATGGGAGTCACCCGCCAGGTGAGTGCATTTATTACGTCAAGCATTTGAATTCCTCTGCGGTTCAATAGATTTTTCTGGGTTCATGTGCTTATGATACCAGTGGCGGACGGGTATCGAGTGTGGAGAGTCGCAGCAGCTCTTCCGTCTGCTCGCGGATGCGGCGGGTGACTTCGGGGTCGAGCCGTTCCAGCCAGCGCCTGGGGATCGCCTCCGCACCGTACAGCGCACCGGCCAGCATGCCGGCCAGAGCGCCGGTGGTGTCGGCGTCTTCGCCGCGGTTGACGGTTTCCACTACGCAGCTCTCGAAATTGTCGGTATAGAAGACGTGGTGCAACACCGTCTGCACCGTATCCACGATGTAGCCCGAGGCGCGACCCGGGTAGGGTTCGAAGCGGAACTGCCGGTGCTGTTCGATCAGCCGGTTGGCGATGGCGCGGCATTCCTTGATGCCGCCACCGAGGACCAGGGTCTGCGCCATCCTGCCCAAGGCTAGCGTTCCCGCGTCGGACAGGGGGTGGTGGTGGGTGATGTGCGACTGCTCCATGGTATAGCGTTCGAACAGGGCATCGTTTCCCAGGGTGTACAGTGCCACCGGGAGATTCCTCATCGCAGCCCCGTTGCCCCCGTCGCTGTCCGATGGCGGCCCTTCGAGGCTGCCTTGCAGCATGTAGCGGCGGATGCCGCGGCGGCAGGTGGCGCCGACATCCACCGGCCTCGATTTTAGCCAGGCAGCGAAGGCATCGGCGACCACCGTGAGGTTCCAGCCACCGCTATCCAGTATCGCCTGTCCGAGATACAACGACATCCCGGTGTCGTCGGTCACTTGTCCCGGTTGGAGGCGCAGCCAGCCGCCGCCGCTGATTTCCCGGTGAGTGCCGTACTGCGCCTTGATCTCGCGCGGCATCAGGAATTCCACCGTGGCGCCCAGGGCGTCACCGCAGGCCAGGCCGAGGTAGGCGCCGAGGGCGCGGTTGTGTTTTAGGCTGGGCAATTTTAAAAACCTATTTACCGCAAAGGACGCAAAGGTTCACAAAGTAAACCAATGCTATATAGGCTTGATTGTTCTTCCTTCGCGTTCATTCGCGTCCTAATGGATAATCCGGGTTAAAAATAAGCTCTAGTATCGAAATCTGATGATGCTCTCATACCCTAACCGCCATCGCCAGCAAGGACGCGGGATTGAGCGATCCACCGGGTGTCCGGTCGATGGCTCGATACCAGCCGAGGTAGCTATCAAG
>JAPTVL010000337.1 GCA_028065725.1 Betaproteobacteria bacterium | reverse complement strand
AAAAATGATGGAAGTCTGCCGGGCCCGGGGTCAGCCGATACTGATTTCCTGAAACTGCTGCTGGATTTCTTCGATCTTGTCCCGGTTGTCGATCATCGCATTCACGCAGTGCTCGTCCAGTTTTTTTGCCCGCGAGCTGACGCAGCAGGGTGAAGGCGTCATCAATGCTCCAGGCCGTCTTGTAGGGCCGGCGGCTGGTAAGCGCATCGAAAATGTCAGCCACGGCGACGATGCGCGCCTCGATCGGAATGTCCTCGCCCATGCGCCCATGCGGATAACCCGACCCGTCGATGGACTCGTGATGGAACAGCGCGATGTTGCGCAGGATGTCGCCCCCCTGAATTTGCCAAAACTCGAAGTGCGCCAGCATCTGGTCGATCATTTCACGCCCGCGGATCGGGTGAGTTCGCATCAGCGCTTCCTCGTCCGCATCGAGTTTGCCGGGCTTCAGCAGGACGCGATCCGGAATGCTGATTTAGCGATATCTAGTATGAGAATGTTTCTTATTAGTAGGGGGTTCTGGTGTGGCGAGCCTTTCGTATTTGCTCCAGCTACATGTGATCAGCTCACCGTGCCTGGCCGAGCTGCTCACGCAGGCTATCCAGGGCTCCCTGCTCGCCGCGGACGCTGAAGAACGCACCCTCATCGTCGGCGCGCTCCGCCAGCACCTCGCAGCGCGCGAATATTTCCCCGCGCAACTGCTGGGCCGACCAGGGCAGAAAAAGCTCGGCCTCGACGAGATCCCGCTGGAAGAATGCAACGATCGCCCTGTGCAGTTTTGCGACGTCATCAGGGCGGCGCGCACTCATCACGATGCAATCGGGGTAGCGGGCGCGCAGCGCGGCTTCGCATTCGGCTTGCGCCGCTGCGTCGCCGACGTGGTCGATCTTGTTGAAGATGCGGAAGCGCGGCACGTCCTGCGCACCGATCTCGTTCAGCACGTCTTCGGTGGCTTCGATCTGCCGTTCGAAGCCGGGATCGCTCGCATCGATGACGTGGAGCAGCAGCGACGCATCGAGCGCCTCTTCGAGCGTCGACTTGAACGACGCGACCAGTCCGTGCGGCAGATTCTTGATGAAGCCGACCGTGTCGCTGACCAGCACGCGCGGGATGCTCTCGGGATACAGGGTGCGCACCGTGGTGTCGAGCGTGGCGAAGAGCTTGTTGGCAACCAGCACTTCGCTGCCGGTGAGCGCGCGCATCAGGGTAGACTTGCCCGCATTGGTGTAGCCGACCAGCGCCACGCTGGCGAGCCCCTGGTGCGCTTGCCGCCGGGCGCGCTGCGTCTTGCGATCGGCGTCCATCGCGGCGATCTCCTTCTGCAGTTCGGCGATGCGGTCGCGGATCTTGCGCTTGTCCAGTTCGGTGTGCGACTCGCCGGCGCCGCGGCCGCCGACGCCGCTGCGCTGCCGCCCCTGCGGCCCCGCGAGCTTCGCCGCCTCGCGCAGGCGCGGCGCCATGTAGCCCAGGCGCGCGATCTCCACCTGTGCGCGCGCAGCGGGGGAGCGCGCGTTGCGGTGGAAGATTTCGAGAATGACCATGGTGCGATCCATCACCTGGCAGCCGACCTCGTTTTCGAGGTTGCGCGCCTGCGACGGCGATATTTCGTGGTCGACGAAGAGGACGTCGATCGGGTGGGGCGAAACCTCGTCGTCCAGGCCCTCGACGAAGTTGGAGAGGCGATGCAGGGGATTCTGCGGTTCGCGGTCGGGCGCGGTTTCGTCGCCCGGCGTGCTGTTGACGAAGCGGCGGATTTCCTGCCGCTTGCCCACGCCCAGATACGCCGTCGAGTCGAAGCCGGCGCGCTTTTGCATGAATGTGCGGGTGACCGTGAACCCCAGCGTCTTGGCGAGCTCGCGCAGCTCGGTCAGCGATGCCTCGAACTCGATGTCGCTCACGCCTGGCAGCTGAACCGCCGCCACGACGGCGTACTGGGATTTTTCTTTGACTTCGCTTTGCATTCTGCGCTTGCTTCTGTGGAGTGGGCGAAGCCAGATAGTACCCGGCAATGCAATTGCCGCCGGGATTGAGTATGTACAGACCGTGGAACGGCCTATCAAGATCAACTCATTGCGCGCTCGGCCGTTCAAATTGTGCGTGTCATGGAGATTTCTAAATGCGCGGCCCGCCACGCCGGTTTTTCACCCGGCTGAGCAGCAGCTTGCAGTTCACCTTGACGACGTGACGACGCGAAAACAGGTTGCGCCGAACAAAATCCTCGAGCGCCGTGTTGTCCTCGGTCAGGGTGTGAATATGCAAACTGGTCATGTCGCTCATGATGTAGAGGCTTCTGACCTCGGGTTGCCGGGCCAGGTCTTCGGCGACCATTTCGATCCCCTGCGGGTCGACCTCGACATCGAAGAAGGCCGAGACCAGCGTGCCGACTTTTTCCGGGTTCACGATAACGGTGAATTTTTCGATGATGCCTTCGTCGATCAGGCGCTGCACCCGATCGCGGGCATGAACCCGGGAAATGCCCAGTTCGCGGGCGATGTCGGCGAAGCTCATGCGGCCGTCGTCGACCAGCATGGCGAGAACCTTCTGATCCAGGTCGTTCATACGCACCTCCTTGTTCATCCGCTTACGCCAGCACGTCCCACAGCATGCGCAGCGATATCGCCAGTACCAGCACGCCAAAAATCCGCTTGAGCCGCTTGACCGGCAAGTCGTGCGCCAGCCGCACGCCGAGGGGTGCCGTCAACATGGCGGCGCCGGCGATTGCCGCCAGCGCAGGGAGCGACACATAGCCCACGGTGCCGGACGGCAACAGGGCGTGTCCCCATCCGGACAATACAAAGCCCGCCGCGCCAAACAGCGCGATCGGCAAGCCCAGCGCGGTGGAGATGGCGATGGCACGCTTGAGTTCGAGATTGCAGGCATGCAGGAAAGGCACGGTGATGTTGCCGCCGCCGATGCCTAGCAGCGCCGAGAGCGAACCGATGCCCAGACCAATACCCCACAGTCCGCCCCGCCCCGGCAAACGCCAGTGCGCCGCGGGTTTCCAGTCCAGCACGAACTGGGTGCCGACGAAGAGCAGAAATGCAGCGAAGAACCCCTTCAGCATGGCCGCCGGGATGAAGCCCGCCAGGTAACCGCTGGCGAACCCGCCAAGCAGCGTAGCGGGGACAAGCAGGCGTACCACCGGCCAGTCGATGGCCCGGCGCCTCTGCTGCGCCCAGATGGCCGACATCGAGGTGAACACGATGGCGGCCAGCGAGGTGCCGATGGCGAGGTGCGGGATGATTTCCTGAGGCAGGCCGTGAAGCTGGAAAATCCAGATCAGGGCCGGGACGACCACGACCCCGCCGCCGATCCCGAGCATGCCGGCGAGCAGCCCGGCAACCAGACCCAGGGTTAGAAAAGAAACGATTTCCAGCAATTGAATTCCCTCATGCGGCCGTCGGCGGCCCTGCGTGTTGTTGAATGTCGAATCAGGCGCCGGCGGCGGCCCCGTCGCTGCGCGGATCGGAAGCCGCCTCGCAGGCGCCATCGTCCAGCACGCGAATGACGCCCGCGTGCCCCATCATCTGCGCGTAGTCCTCTACCCGCTCCACCACGTGTCCCCGCTTCGCGAGTTCGTCGAACACCTCGGGCGCGAAGCGGCCTTCGAGTTTCAAACTGTCGCTGCTCTGCCCCCAGGTGCGCCCGAGCAGCCAGCGCGGACTGTCCAGCACGTCGCTCAGCGGCAGGCGATAGTCGAGCGCGCGCGTGGCGACCGCGGCCTGCGTCTGCGGCTGGCCGTCGCCACCCATGGTGCCGTAGACCAGGCGCGGGCGGCCGCTCTCCAGATACATGGCGGGGTTGAGGGTGTGAAAGGGGCGCTTGCCCGGCTTCAGCACATTGACGTGCCGTGGGTCGAGCGAGAAGGACGCGCCGCGGTTCTGCCAGAGGATGCCGGTTTCCCCCGCCACCACGCCGCTGCCGTATTCGTGATAAATGCTCTGGATGGCGCTGACGGCGCGGCCTCTTGCGTCCACCACGCCGAACCAGACCGTATCCGCCGGCCCTACGCCCCTGCCCCAGGGCGCTGCGCGCGACGGGTCGATGGCGTCGGCCAGCTCCGCAGTGGTGGCGGGCGATAGCAATTCGTCGACCGGGACGA
>JAPTVL010000366.1 GCA_028065725.1 Betaproteobacteria bacterium | reverse complement strand
ATGCTGTTTCCGGTGCGGGCTTCGAACGCGGGGAACAGCACGTCTTCCTCCATCGCCAGGTGGTGCGCCATCGCTGCCCGAAACCGCTCGAACAGCGTGCGCGCGCTGCCCCAGTTTTTTTGCGCTACGGCGGCTTCGGCGGATGCGAACAGTTCGTCGCAGGCGCGGTGGTCGCTGGCCAGAAAATCCAGAATCGTGCGCATGCCAAGCCTCCGTAAGGGTATGAAATGATTTGCGCTTAAGTATATCAGGACATCCTAACCTTAAATTCGTCTTGACACTGACACAAGATGTCGTAGAGTTTGTACTCTGAAAACACAAAATGTTGTTTATGAGGAGGCTGGAATGGATCCTGTGATTGAAACGCTGCCCCCCGAAGTCATCAAGCGCGACGGGCGCCGGGCACTGTTCGACGCGGCCAAGATACGCTCGGCCATTGTGCGGGCCGGGCAGGCCAGCGGCGAATTCGGCGAGGACGAGGCGGACTTGCTGACCGCCCAGGTGGTGAAGGTGCTGATCCACAGCTTCCGCCACACCCCGCCGGACATCGAGCGCATCCAGGACGTGGTCGAGCAGAGCCTCATCGCCGCCAATCATTTCCAGACTGCGCGCGCCTACATCGCCTACCGCGAAAGCCACAAGAAGCTGCGCGAAGACCGCAAGACCCTGGTCGACGTGGAAGCGTCGATCAACGAATACCTGTCGCGCCAGGACTGGCGCGTCAACGCCAACGCCAACCAGGGCTATTCGCTGGGCGGCCTGATCCTCAACGTGTCGGGCAAGGTGGTCGCCAACTACTGGCTCAACCACGTCTACCCGCCCGAGCTCGGCGAAGCACATCGCGACGGCTCGCTCCACATCCACGACCTCGACATGCTGGCGGGCTACTGCGCCGGCTGGTCGCTGCGCACCCTGCTGCACGAAGGCTTGAACGGCGTGCCGGGCAAGGTCGAGGCCGGACCGCCGAAACACATGTCCTCCGCGGTCGGCCAGATCGTCAACTTCTTAGGCACCTTGCAGAACGAATGGGCCGGCGCGCAGGCGTTCTCGTCGTTCGACACCTACATGGCGCCCTTCATCCGCAACGATGGCATGCGCTACGAAGAAGTGCGCCAGTGCATCCAGGAACTGATCTACAACCTCAACGTGCCCTCGCGCTGGGGCACGCAGACGCCGTTCACCAACCTCACCTTCGACTGGACCTGCCCGGAGGACCTGCGCGAGCAGGTGCCGGTCATCGGCGGCGAGGAAATGCCCTTCACCTACGGCGAACTGCAGGTCGAGATGGACATTATCAACCGCGCCTACATCGAGGTGATGACCACCGGCGATGCCAAGGGGCGCGTGTTCACCTTCCCCATCCCCACCTACAACATGACGCCGGATTTTCCATGGGAATCGGAAAACGCCGGGCGCCTGTTCGCCATGACCGCGCGCTACGGCCTGCCCTACTTCCAGAACTTCATCAATTCGGAGATGAAGCCGAACCACATCCGCTCGATGTGCTGCCGGCTGCAGCTCGACCTCAGAGAATTATTGAAGCGCGGCAACGGCCTGTTCGGCTCGGCCGAGCAGACCGGCTCGGTCGGCGTGGTGACGGTCAACTGCGCGCGGCTGGGCTACGAGTACCGGGGCGACGAGGCCGGCCTGCTGCGCCGCCTCGACGCGCTGCTCGACATGGCGAGGAACGGCCTTGAGATCAAGCGCAAGGAAATCCAGCGGCTGATGGACAACGGTCTTTTCCCCTACACCAAGCGCTATCTCGGCACCCTGCGCAATCATTTCTCGACCATCGGCGTCAACGGCGTCAACGAGATGATCCGCAACTACAGCGACGACGCACACGACATCACCAGCGAATGGGGCCACGCGTTCGCGGTGCGCCTGCTCGATCACATTCGCAGCCGCATTGCCGCGTTCCAGGAACAGACCGGGCACATGTACAACCTGGAAGCCACGCCGGCCGAGGGCACCACCTACCGCTTCGCCAAGGAAGACGCCAAACGCTACCCCGAAATCCTGCAGGCGGGAACCGCGGACGCGCCGTACTACACCAACTCGACGCAGCTGCCCGTGGGTTTCACCGACGATGCCTTCGAGGCGCTCGAGTGGCAGGACGACCTGCAGCGCAAGTACACCGGCGGCACCGTGCTGCACCTCTACATGTCGGAGCACATCTCGTCGGCGGAGGCCTGCAAGAATCTGGTGCGCCGCGCACTCACGCGTTTCCATCTGCCCTACATCACCATCACGCCCACTTTTTCGATTTGTCCGAAACACGGCTACCTCGCCGGCGAGCACGAGTTCTGTCCCACGTGCGACGAGGAAGCCCTGTCCCGCAAACGCGCTGTTGCCGCCTAACCCAAGGAGATAGAGATGAACGACATGACTGTTCCGACCCAAGCCGCCGCACTCGTTTTGAAGGACGAGGAGCGCACCCGCTGCGAAGTGTGGACCCGTGTGATGGGCTATCACCGCCCGGTGACGAGCTTCAACAAGGGCAAAAAGAGCGAGCATCGCGAGCGGCGCTTCTTTGTCGAAGGCCGCTGCTCGATGGGCTGACGCCGTGCTTCGCCAACCATCATGACGCTACGCGTGGGCGGCCTGACCCCGCTTTCCACCACCGACTGGCCCGGCATGCTGGCCGCGGTGGTGTTCTGCCAGGGCTGCCCGTGGCGCTGCGGCTATTGCCATAATCCCGGCCTGATCCCCGCACGCGGCGACAGCGAAATCCCCTGGGGCGACGTGCTGGCCTTCCTGCGTCGCCGCCAGGGCCTGCTCGACGGCGTGGTGTTTTCCGGCGGCGAGCCGACCGTGCAGGCAGGCCTGCCGCATGCCATGCGCGAGGTGCGCGCACTCGGATTCAAGATCGGGCTGCACACCGGCGGCGCCTACCCGCAGCATCTTGCAGCGGCGCTGCCGCTGGTCGACTGGGTGGGGTTCGACGTGAAAGCGCCTTTCGCGGATTACCCGCGCATTACCGGTGCAGCCGGCAGCGGCGATCGAGCGCTCGCCGGCCTGCAGCAGGTGCTGGCGTCCGGCGTCGCGAATGAAATCCGCACCACCGTGCATCCAGCGCTGCTGGCTGATGGGGAGGTGGTCGGCCTTGCGCGCGACCTCGCCGCGCGCGGCGTGAAGCATTATGTGATTCAGGCTTTTCGCAGCCAGGGATGCGGGGATGAGGCCTTGCGTCAGAATGCGGCACGCGACCGACCTCTGCAGGACGTGGGTGCCGGGATTGCCGGGCTGTTCGAGGGTTTTTCTGTGCGTGCGTAGGGTCAGCGCCGGCCCACCCGCAGGAACAGCGGCCACTGCATTTTCCTGGAAACTTCGGGGTCGCCCCACAGGGGTTCGAGTCCGGCCATCAGCGCCGGCAGGGGATCGCTGCCGACGAGGTTCTGATATCGCTTTACCGCCGACCAGGTGGAGAGGTAGTCCAGCAGGCGCGGCAGGGTCCACTCGACCTCGATATAAAAATCGGGGGGTTCAATTTCCGTAAACGGGAATTCCAGGCTGCGATAGGCATCGTCGATCAGCGCGCGCTCGGGCGGCCAGTAGGGGCCGACGGTCTCGGCATAGAAACGCCGGAACAGTGCATCCATTTCACCGGGCAGCACCATCCGGCCGTAACCCCACAGGGCAACGGCCCCGCCGGGCTTCAGCACACGCGCCGCTTCGGCATAAAAGCGCGGCAGGTCGAACCAGTGCGCCGCCTGCGCAACGGTGACGAGGTCGACGCTGCGGTCGGCCAGCCCGCTGGCTTCGGCGGGCGCGACGCGGTAGTGAATTCCGGGATGCGGCTGGGCATGGCGAATCTGCTCGGCGGAGGCATCGGTGGCGACAACGTCGCGAAAATGCGGCGCCAGCCCCAGCGCCGCCTGGCCGCTGCCGGTGGCGCAATCCCAGGCAGTGCCGCGTTCTGCGCTTGTCCCCGGACGGGGGCACAGGCCGGCGAGCCAGGCGAACAGTGCGGCGGGATAGTCCGGGCGATAGGCGGCGTAGCGTTCGGACGCCGACGAGAAGTGGTCCTTGAACGTGCTCAAACCGGCAACAGCGTCAGCCGCAGGTCGCCGCCAAGCTGGCGTACGTCGGCCATGCGAAACCGTGCAGC
>JAPTVL010000398.1 GCA_028065725.1 Betaproteobacteria bacterium | reverse complement strand
TTCCAGGTGGAACGGCCAGCCTTTTACATTGACATTGGCCTGATGCCACCGCTGAACCTACTGTTGAAGATTGCTTTTCGAATCGTCGCTTGAGGCCAGGCGTTCCTCCACCTGATCGAGAAACGCGGCGAGCTGGCCCGGCTTGCCGGGGAGATCAGACCGCCATTCGTCCATTGGCCTGGCCATCGCGAGTTCACGTGCGTCCTGCGACAACTTATCCAAATTGTTGTCCGTCATGCCGCGCTGGCGCAGGTAATATTCGCCCCATTTGCTAAAGGCCAGTATCCACAGCGAGATCGTGAGAGCGCTGTCCCACCGGGTCCAGTCCGATGTGCTGGCCAGGGGCTGTTGCACGATCCGCTTCTGCCGATTCAGGATCGCCTGCATCGATTTCAGGCCGACCTGCTGTCGCTCGGGGCTACTATAGGCGAAAAGGAACGCGGTGATGTTGGTCATCTGCCCCTCGCGCGCAAGGTCAAACAGCCGCAATTGATCCTTTTGCTGCGGCTCCAGCATGTCGACCAGCTCCTGCACCCATATCTCGCAGGCATCATCGAACTTGGCCCGCTCGTTTTGCAACAACGGAAAGACCACATCTTGGAACAACCATAGCTCGGTCCAGGCCAGTTGCCGCATATGCCCACGCATGGAATCGACCAGACACATCAGCTCGTCGGAAGGAATGGTCGCAGGCAGTGCCTCATGGAGCGCCGCGACCAGGCCCTTGTAAATTTCGGCCATCTTCGGATTTCCTGCCGCATGATGAACCATCCAGCCCAGGGCACGCACCCGCTCCGGGCAAGCAAAGTCGGTCACCAACTGCAGGACTGTGACGAGCCCTTCCGGTTTTTCCAGCTGCATCTCAATCGCATTCAGTCCCATCCATTGCAGCAGACCATTGCCGCTGCGAACGAGCCGGTCACGCTGTCCTTCGCTAATATCGAACTGCACTGACAGCGAAATTTCGCTGACTATCTGGCTCAAAAGTGATAGCCGCATCACGTCCTGGGCTTGAGGCTCCATTGGCACATGGGGCATCTGAGCTTCGGCGATCGCCAACAGAGCGTCTGGGGCGTACCACCACAGAAACTTGATGGCGAAGTACTCCGCCCAAGTCAGGGCTGCGTATTTTGTCGCATGGAACAATTGATGCGGGTGATAGGAGCTATGCAGCAGGGCATCGACCGGCTCCCAAAAGAGCCGATAGTCCGTCACGGCCAATTCTTTGTCCCCCTCGTCATACACACGGTTGAACGATGCTTCGACGAACCTCGCTAAAAATTCGAGGAAGTGACGCTCGGATTTGAGCTCGTGAAAGTGGTGGTCTCCGAAAGGTGAGTGTGCGAGTACCTCGCCGAGAATCTCCCAGGTCGCCGTAAAGTCCGCGAAATCGCCTACCTGCCGGTCCAGGCAATTGCACAGGCCTGCCGTCTCGGGCAGCACGAGTGAGTCCTCCTTGAGCAGGCCCAGCGCCGCCATCTGCTCCTTCAACGGATCACCACTCAAGCCTTGTAGCGACGGCTCGCCGGTCCATGCGCTCAGCACGTCGCCTGCCTGGATCTTTTGAAGGAAGCGTAGTGGCTCGTAGCGTCGCGGCACCGTCGGTGACGCCAGCGACGCCGTGGAGTCGAAGAGAAGCCGCATGGTGGTATTCTCGGTCTCACCTTCGGGCTGCGTGGCCTCTGCCTCCCGCACCAGCCCCGACTTGTATTGCTCAACCTTGAGCAGGACATCCGCAGGGATCGGAGTGACCAACAAGGGGTAGTTTTGGGCTGCTGCCTGAAACGAGTTGGAAAGGTTGAAACCTGCGACCGGTAGCCCGTCCGGTCCCATGATCAGGATGTAGCGGTCATGCAGTCGGCCTTCCTTCAGACCGTAGATGCGCAGCTTGATGCGTTTCAGTAGATGGCGGTTGTTCTGACAGTTCACCAATAGGTTGTCAATCCCGCTCGTGGTGGGCTTGTCGGGTTCACCCATCGTGTTGTCGCATTCTTTGGATGATTTGGCTAGGGATCTGAAAACGATGTAGTCGGCATTAGGGGCCGCACCGAGCAACAACAGACCCAAGCCGGCAGCATCGAAATAGGGATCGAAAATGACCATCTGGTGCTGCTGGTACTTGGCCAGCAGGGCCCTGAACCACTCCACGAATTGCAGCCGCCCCTCGCCGTCTCCCTGGCCCCAGCGCAGGAAGAACTGTCCATCCGACCTCGGCGGATAAAGCCGAGCAAATAATGTTACAAGAGCGCGGTTGGCTGGAACCCAAGGATCCGCCGCACGCCCGCCGATGCGGTTGGTGAAACCCAGATCGCCGCGATTGATAGTCAGAGCTGCCTTCATCCGTGTCGACTCGGACGGCCGAGTGGCTCTTTCCAACCAGTCGAACTTGACCGGGCTGGCCTTGTGGCCCACCACATGACCCTGAAGATTGATTTCCCGAATGTACCCGACCCGCCACCGGCAACACAGCGTGCCCTGGGTGGAATGGTCGCGATGGAAGCCGAAGATTTCCAGCTCGGTGCTGTCCGTCCTTGCTCGCAACTGGTCGCTCAGCTCGAATTTGCACTCGAACACGTCCTCCGCGTCGCGCTCTGCTGTAGCAATGCCCGAGTAGACGATTTGACCGTCGTTCGCGATGCCCAGGCGAAACTGGAAACCGCTGAAGTGAGGTACCTGCATCGGATTAAATCGAACGACAAGGGCGCGTGGAGCATCGGCCCAGCTTACGTTCAGCAATGGACGTTCCAGATCATCCAGCGTAGGAAATACCAACAGCTCGAGGTCGCCGAAGCGGGCGGTGTCAGCACCACCGAAGTCTAGTCCTGTATCTTCGTTGAGGCGCCTGATCACCGATGCGGTCAAGGCGATGTCGTAGTCCTGACCGACGCGGAACAACGCCCCCTTGTCGGCCTGTGTAATCGAAGCGCTGAAGGCTCCACCACTACCATGTGGGCTGGATGGCGAGTGATGGTCATGCGCGTTGCGGTTGAGCAGATAGGCGACGGGGCGGTAGATCAGGTCATCTGCGGCGAGCGCAGTCGCTCCGAACCGTGCTCTTAACTTGTCCGAAAGTTCGAGTTTCAGGTCTTCGCTGATTTCCGAGACAGTCCGACCAGCGCTCAATTGCCGCGGGAGGTTCGCACAGTGGTCGCTTTTGACGTACAGATTGAGCCGCGCAACCTGAGCTTGGACTTGCCCAAAGGTCTGGAAGTGATCGTCGTCGCTGGAGGACCAGCGGTCGCTGGAATGGCTGTAGGGGAGCAGACGGCCGTAGATTACGCGATTTTCAATCGATTGCTCGGACTTGATTTGCAAGATCCACAGCTGCAGCGCGCAGTGGCGGGCATCCTTCGAGAACAGCCGCGCTAGCCGACCATCGTTGAGCAGGTCATCAAGTACAGAGGCCATCGATTTCTTCTCGGTTTTTGTATTCATGGCTGTCCTCAAAGAGTGGTGCGCAAAGCGACAAACTGGTTACTCGGCCCTTCCGACCGCAGCATCAGGTTTGCACTGTTCGACACCACGTAGGCCAGGGGCCGCGTCAGGGTGAACGGGAACAGCACGGGCAGCGACTGCAGGCTGGGCACTGAAACGGGCTTGCCCGCGTAGCGCGCAGCGGCCTCGATCAACCAAGCCGTGAGTTCGTCGTTGTCGATCGGTGTTGGCGCCAGCCGGATGACGCGCTTGCCTTTCTCGACCCGCTCCACTGCGCCCCAGCTCGCCTGGCTCTGGATGACCATGTTGGTCATGCGCCGTGTGCCTTCGCGCTCTCCGTAGGTTTCGCTCATGCGGCGGTGTACTTCGGCAGACGCGCAATCACCCTGGATGGCGGACAGACGGCCCACCAGCTCGGCCACCTTGCCAAAGAATGGGTACGTCGCCACCGACATGCCCCAGCACAGCGCCGCGACCGGTATGTCCGGCTGCGTCTTGTGGATGGCCACGCCGCGATCCGCGTAATCGACCAGTTCGGCGCGCGGCTCCAGCCACAGCCGATTCAATACGGTGCGTGTTTTCTTCTTGGCTTCCACGCCAAGCTCGGCTGCATCGAGCAGTGCATTCAGATCATCTAGCCCAGCCACGCCCGCACGAATATTCAGTGCCGCAGCCGCCCAATCAAGCTGAATG
>JAPTVL010000397.1 GCA_028065725.1 Betaproteobacteria bacterium | reverse complement strand
CGAATCCACCTTGAAATCTGGAATGTCCGAGCCGGTCCACTTGCCCGCTCCCGCATCCCAGGCGATCAGCTTGCGCGTGGCGTCGTACGGCTTGCCGGCAGGATCGCAGGAGGCGCGATTGTAGAGAATGCGGCGGTTGGCCGGCCAGGCGAAGGACCAGTTCAGGGTCTGGCCGATGCCGAAGGGATCGGAATTGTCGCGCCGCGCCATCAGGTTGCCCTTCTCGCTCCAGGCGCCGGCGAAGATCCAGCAGCCACAGGCGGTCGAGCCGTCGTCGCGCAGTTCGGCAAAGCCGTTGAGTTGCTCGCCTGCCTTCACCAGCACCTTGGTCGGGTCCTTGGGATCGAGCACATCCTTCAGTGCCTTGCCGGAAAACTCCTTCGCCAGTTCTTCCGGCGAAGGAAAAGCCGGAATCTTGTACTTCCAGGCCAGGTTGAGGATGGGATCGGGGAAGGCCCCGCCGTCCTTTTTGTACAGTTCGCGGATCCTGAGGAAGATACCGGCCATGATTTCCTGGTCCGACAGCGCGTCGCCGGGGGGCTCGGCGCCCTTCCAGTGCCATTGCAGCCAGCGCCCGGAATTGACCAGGCTGCCGTCTTCCTCGGCAAAGCAGGTCGACGGCAGGCGGAACACCTCGGTCTGGATCCTGGCGGGGTCGACGTCGTTGTACTCGCCGTGGTTCTGCCAGAATTCGGCCGTTTCGGTCGCCAGGGGGTCGATGGTGACGAGGAACTTCAGCTTGGCCAGCGCGCCCGACACCTTGACCTTGCACGGCGCCGACGCCAGCGGGTTGAAGCCCTGGCAGACGTAGCCGTTGACCAGTCCGTTGTTCATGTTCTCGAACACCTGCAGGATGTCGTAGGGCTTGTCGAGCTTGGGCAGCCAGTCGTAGCACCAGTTGTTGTCCGCGGTGGCGGCGTCGCCGAACCAGGCTTTCATGGTACTGACGTGGAACTTGCCGTAGTTCTGCCAGTAAGACAGTTGCCCCGGACGCAGCGGCTTGGTGGCGTGCTTGTCGATGTAGGCCTGATAGTCCTGTTCCTTCTCGCCCGGCAGCGTCATGTAGCCCGGCAGCAGGTTGGACAGCAGCCCCAGATCGGTCAACCCCTGGATGTTGGAGTGTCCGCGCAACGCGTTCATACCGCCCCCCGCCACGCCGATGTTGCCCAGCAGCAACTGCACCATCGCGCCGGTGCGGATCATCTGCGAACCCTGCGAGTGCTGCGTCCAGCCGAGCGCGTACATGATGGTCATGGTCCTGTTGGGCGCCGAGGTCTCGGCGATCATCTCGCACACCTTGAGGAAGGCATCCTTCGGCGTGCCGCAGATGGTCGACACCATGTCCGGCGTGTAGCGGCTGTAGTGCGCCTTCATCAGCTGGTAGACGCAGCGCGGGTCCTGCAGGGTGGGATCGATTTTGACGAAGCCGTCCTCGCCGATCTGGTAGCCCCAGGTGGACTTGTCGTAGTTGCGCTTCTCCGCGTTGTAGCCGGAAAAGAGACCGTTCTCGAAGGTGTACGCCTCGTTCACCAGGAAGCTGAAGTCGGTGTAATTCTTCACGTATTCGTGATGAATCCTGTCGTTCGACAACAGGTAGTTGATGATCCCGGCCAGGAAGGCGATGTCGGAGCCGGCGCGGATCGGCGCATAGAAATCGGACACTGCCGCCGAGCGGGTGAAGCGCGGGTCGACCACGATGAGTCGCGCCTTGCGGTGCGCCTTTGCTTCGGTCACCCACTTGAAGCCGCACGGGTGCGCCTCGGCTGCGTTGCCGCCCATGATCAAAACCAGGTCCGTGTTCTTGATGTCAACCCAATGGTTGGTCATCGCTCCTCGGCCAAACGTCGGGGCAAGACTTGCCACCGTCGGGCCATGTCAGACACGTGCTTGATTGTCGAATGCGAGCATCCCCATGCTACGGACGACTTTGTGCGTCAGATAGCCGGTTTCATTGCTGGAAGCGGACGCGGCCAGGAAACCGGTGGTGGTCCAGCGGTTCACCGTCAGCCCGTCCTGGTTCGTGGCCACGAAATTCTTGTCCCGATCGTCCTTCATCAGTTTGGCGATGCGGTCGAAGGCCTCGTCCCAGGAAATGCGCGTCCATTCCTTGCTGCCGGGCGCGCGGTATTCCGGGGTTTGCAGGCGATTGGGGCTGTGCACGAAATCGAGCAGGCCGGCGCCTTTCGGGCACAGGGTGCCGCGGTTCACCGGGTGATCGGGGTCGCCCTCGATGTGGATGATTTCGGTGTGGGCGTTTTTGGATTTGTCGCCCAGGCTGTACATCAGGACGCCGCAGCCCACCGAGCAGTAGGGGCAGGTGTTGCGGGTTTCGGTGGCGCGGGCGAGCTTGAAAGCGCGTACCTGCGCCAGCGCCTCGCCGGGGGCAAACCCCAGCGCAGCGAGGCTGGAACTGCCGACCCCGGCCGCGCAAATTCTGAAGAACTGTCGTCGAGTCGCTTGCATTTTGTGTCCTCCGTTCTTTGTCATGCGCGATAACGCATAAAAAAACTATAGGAACAAAAAGCACTTATACAAATTTCTTGATGGAAAATTACGGTGCGCACGCAGCGGGCTAGGTTTCCCCGGACTGGAGCTGCGACAGGCTTACGCCTGCGGAGACCAGGTAATCCCGCACATGGCGCAGCTCCTGCTTGGTACAGGTGTTGCTGTTGTGCGGGCGATGAATGAATCCTTCCACCCCGTTCAGCACCACGCGAAAGCTCGCGCCGTGGTGCGGCTCCACCTTGGCGCCCAGGTGCGTCAGCATCGACTCCACTTCGCGCCAGTGGACATTGCCGCTTACCGGGCCTTCAAAAATGGACCGCAGCAGATTTTCGTGTTTGTGGCTCATCGCTATTATTCATGAGGCATCCATGCTTTTCCAAGCATAGAACCTGAGCAGCCGCAACGCGAATTGTGCCTACGCGTGATATGAGGCCGTTTCGCTGGGCGACAGCCGGCGCTGGCGCAGAAACGCCTTCAGGTCGGCCGGTGCCAGCGGCAGGCTGAACAGAGAGCCCTGCACGTCCTGGCATCCTTCCTCGCGCAGAAACGCCAGCTGGGCCCCGGTTTCCACCCCTTCGGCCACGATGCCCAGACGCAGGCTGCGCGCCAGCTGAATGACCGCGCGGACAATGGCGGCATTGTCCGGATCGGTGTTGAGCTCACGCACGAAGGAGCGGTCGATTTTCAGCCGATCGACGGCAAAGCGCTTGAGATAGCTGAGCGAGGAATAGCCGGTACCGAAATCGTCGATCGACAGCCGCACACCCAGCGCCTTGATCTGGCGCACCGTGTTCAGGGTGTTCTCCACGTCTTGCAGCAGGATGGACTCGGTCAGTTCCAGTTCCAGCAGGTACGGCGGCAAGCCGCTTCGCTCGAGTGCTCCCGCGACTGCCTCGACCAGGCCGGCCCGGCGAAACTGCAGCGCAGACAGGTTGACCGCCATCGGCAGATCAATCCCGTCGGCCTGCCGCAAGGCCTGCGCCTGACGGCAGGCCTCTTCCAGCACCCAGGCGCCGATCGGCACGATAAGACCACTGTCTTCCGCCACCGGAATGAAGCGCGCCGGTGTGACTTCGCCCAGATCCGGATTCCGCCAGCGCAGCAGTGCTTCGACGCCGACCACCCTGCCGCTGGCGATTTCCACCTGCGGCTGGTAATGCAGGTAGAACTCGGCCTGGAAAAGCGCGCGGTTCAGCCGGTTCTGCAGCAGCAGGTGTTCGTGCGCCTGCCGGTTCATCTGTTCGTCAAAGAAATGGTAGATGTTGCGCCCCGCGCCTTTTGCGTTGTACATCGCTGCGTCAGCCTTCTGCAGCAGCATGTCGAAGCTGCTGCCATCGTCGGGGTACAGTGCGATCCCGATGCTGCAGGCGGCGTTCAGTTCGTGGCCGTTGATTTCCACCGTTTCGGCCAGTTTCATCAGGATTTTGCTGGCGATGCGCTCCACGGCTTCCTGGTCCGGGATGTCGTTCAGCAACAGGATGAATTCGTCCCCGCCCTGGCGGCTGATGGTGTCGCTGTCGCGCGTGCAGCTGGACAGGCGGGTGACCACCTGCAGCAGCAGGTGGTCACCCGCGGCATGCCCCAGCGTATCGTTCACCCGCTTGAAATTGTCGAGATCGAGAAACAGCATGGCCACCCGCGAGCGGGTGCGCTCCG
>JAPTVL010000406.1 GCA_028065725.1 Betaproteobacteria bacterium | reverse complement strand
CGTCGCCAATAGGGGTTGAATAATGACTTATGCATACATCGCCGCCCACGGTGGCGTGCAAGTGGCCGACGCCCTCCGCTTCGAGCGAAATCAAAAAACTCTCAGGCTCTGAGGCGGGCTGGATTTTTGTGAGCGACATCCAGCGCGCAGTCCAGATTTCCTGAGGCGGGCAATGAAAGACAAGCGTAAGCGCAGGCCACCCGCGACCCGGGACGCGACACATCCTGCCGTACAGACAAGCTGTCTGGCCGCCGTCAGGGCAGGAGAACTGGAGCGCGTGCGCGTCCTTCTGCGGGAAGGAGCAGCCGTGAATTGGCAGGATGAGAACGGTTTCAGCATGCTGTTCCATGCGATTTTCAGAAGGCATTCCGCGATTGCAGAGGATCTCCTCGCGCGCGGCGCGGATATCGACCTTGTGAACAGTCATGGCTGGACGCCACTTTTTTGGGCGGCTTTCAATGGCCACACGGACATCGTCGGCTTTCTCGTCGCGCACCGAGCCGATGTAAATGCAGCGACCCCTGGGGGTGACCGGCCCTTGTTCATGGCCGCCTGCAAAGGGCATGCAGACGTGGTTCGTCTGCTGCTGGCCGGCGGGGCACTGTGGGATGCGCTCGACCCCGGAGGCCGCGATGCGCTGTGGGTGGCGGGCATGAAGGGCCACGACGAAATCGTGAAACTGATCGAGACCTGGATGGCGGCCCCCGGAGGGCGGTTACGGGACATGCATTGAGCTGAATCCTGGCGCCGTTCCGCCAGCGCCGACTTTTGAGGGGCGGCGGCGCGATAAGCAGTCTCAGGAAATACAAGAAATATCTTGTGCAGTGGTCTTGTGCATTGCCGCCTTTCGTTTTATCATTTTCGCAAACGTCTAAACGAGGATTTCAACGTGGCCGCTTCCGCCAAAGTAATCGTCAGTCCGGTCTGCAACGTGACCTGCTTCGAGCAGGAGAAGGTCGCGCGGATCAAGGCCGAGCTGGCCAAAGAGGCGCACCTGCTGCCGCAGCTCGCCGAGCTCTACAAGCTGCTGGGCAATGTCACCCGGCTCAAGATTCTGCTGGCGCTCGCCCAGGGCGAACTGTGCGTGTGCGACGTGTCCCACGTGCTCGGGATCACCGTAGCGGCGACCTCCCATCAATTGAAGCTGCTGCGCGACCAAGGCTGGCTCGCCATGCGCAACGACGGCAAGATGGTCTATTACCGCTTGCATAGCGAGGGGCTGCTGAAAGCACTCAAGGGCGACTTCTGCCTGTTGGAGGAACGGCTCGCGTGAGCACGTCAGCCGTCGAGAACCCTGCACTGGAGACGGCGCGGCAAGAACTGCATAGCGCGATGACGGCAACCAAATGTCATCGTTGCGGCTGCTTTCAGGATACGGTGCTGGCCCTCGCCGGCTCGTCCGTCTTGCCGGCCATCCTGGCGTCGCAGCTCGCCGAAGCGCGCGCCTTGTTCGAGCCCATGCGTTACGACTGCCTGGGCTGCGAGGTCTGCTGGCCGGCACTGGCCACGAACGCCGCCGCAGAACTCGACCCGGCGCTGGCACAGACAGGCCACTGCGCCACGGAAGACGCACCCGAACGCGAGGGCTGGCCGCCGCTGCCCGGCGACTACCGGGTGATGCGCTTCCGGGCCCCGGTCGCGGTGTGCACGCTGAACTCCGATGATCTGGTGCCGCGGCTGACCGCCGCGCGCCCGTCGGGCCTTGCCATCGTCGGCAGCCTGCACACCGAGAACCTGGGTATCGAGCACTTGATCCGCAACCTGTTGCCCGATCCACATGTGCGCTTCCTCGTAGTCTGTGGCGAAGACACGCGCAAGGCCATCGGGCACCTGCCGGGCCAGTCGCTGGTGAGCCTTATACGCGAGGGAGTGGACGAGAGTGGGCGCATCCGCGGCGCCCAGGGCAAACGTCCCATCCTCAAGAATGTGAGCCGCGCGCAGGTCGAGACCTTCCGCCGCCGGCTGCAGGCGGTGGACCTGATTGGGACCACCGATCTCGAAACGATCGCTGGCCGCATCGCCGAGGCCGCCGCGAGCGATCCCGGTCCGGTCAACGAGATCACGGCCGAGGCGCCCGTGGTGTCCGTTCAGCGCGCGGTGGAGCCGGCGCGCCTCGTCTCCGACCCGGCCGGCTACCTGGTGATCTACCCGGACCGGCGGCGGCACCTCCTGATGCTGGAGCATTACGCCAACAACGGCGTGCTCACCCGTGTGATCGAGGGCGCCACGCCGACGGCCCTCTATGGCACGGTCATAGCCGAAGGGCTCATCAGCCGGCTCGATCACGCCGCCTACCTGGGACGAGAACTGGCGCGCGCCCAGCATGCGCTCGCCACCGGAGAGGACTACGTGCAGGACTGCGCGCCGGGCGAAGAGGAAATCGCGGCGACCGCCCCCGGCGCAAGCTGCGGCTGCATGGCGTCAGCCGCCGGGGCTGCTTGAGAACATGAAAGGAGTTCGGAAATGAAGCACGCCATTGTTTCAATCGTCGTGGGCGCCGCGTTACTGGCAGGCAGCGCGCCCTGGGCCGGCAGCCACCTCGCCCACGCCGGTCTGCCCGACCTGTTCGGCAAGGCGCAACGGCCGCTGCCCAAGGGCGCCTTGCAGGTGCAGGACCTGGAGGCCGATCCGAAGGGTTATACCGGCCGCATCCAGGTGCGCGGCGTCGTCGCAAAGGTCTCCCCCTACGACCCGGAGTTGTTCGCCCTGATCGACTCGCGCGAAGCGAGGGTCTGCCAGGACCTCAATTGCGCCAAGTATTACCTGCCTATCAAGGTCAAGAACGCCAGTCTCAAGCCCTGGGATGAACTCAACGTGCGCGGCACGATGGCCGAGGATCCCGCCAGGAAGCTCATCTATCTTCAGGCCGACTCGGTCGAAAATCTGGGGCCGATCCGGAAATGAACCTTGGCAAATTGGTGTGGCGCAACCTGCTGCGCCGGCGCGGGCGTTTCGTCTTCACCCTGGCCGGCGTCAGCGTCGGCATGGCCGCCTTCGTCGCCTTGATGACCATCGGCCAGGGCCTGACCGGCGAAATCCGGAAGCAGGCGCAGGGGCTGGGCGCCAATCTGGTGGTTACGCCCAAGGGCTGGTGTGCCTATGAACAAATCTCGGTACTCACCGGGGAACAACTGCCCGAGGCGATTCCGATGTCCGAGCTGGAAAAGATTCGCACCGTGCCAGGAGTCGGGAGCGCCATTCCCTACCTCAACGAGAAAACCGCGTTTCGCAACCAGCCGGTGCCGGTGATCGGCATCTGGCCCGAGCCGATGCACGCGCTGCAGAAATGGATGGTCGAGTCAGGACGCTATTTCAGCACCCACGACGAGCGCGCGGTAGTCATCGGCGCGGCCATCGCCAAACAGTTCCAGCTCAAGCCGGGCGACGAATTCACCGTGCGCGGCAAGCGGCTGCCGGTGATCGGGGTGCTGCGCGAGGCGGGCACCAAGGACGACATCGCCACCTTCGTTCCGCTGCCCGTCGCCCAGCAGATCTACGAGGTAGAGGACAAAGTGTCGTTCATCGCGGTTCAGGTCATCGACCTCGACCAGATGGAAGCGGTGAGTCTCAGGATCCAGGAAGTCGCCAATGTCGCGGTGGTTTCCGACAAGCAGTTGCTGGCCTCGATCCTGTCCATCGTCGGCACCGTCGGCGCGGCGATGCAGGCGGTGGCGGCGGTGGGCGTACTGGCGGCCGCCTTCGGCATCGTCAATACCTTGCTCACCGCCGTCTACGAGCGCCGGCGGGAGATCGGGATCCTGCAGGCCCTCGGCAGCACTCGGCGCACGCTGTTCCTCGCGCTCATGCTCGAATCCGGGCTCTACGGCCTGCTCGGCGGCCTCCTCGGAACGGCTCTGGGCGTCCTCGGCGCCTATCTGTTCGGCCCCGCCCTCACCGACAACGCCTTCACCGCTTCCCTGCGCCAATCGCCGACGCCGGCGCTCGACGCCGCGACGATCCTCTTTACGCTGGGGTTCTCGGTATGCCTCGCGCTGCTCGCCGGTCTCTACCCGGCGTATCGGGCGGCCAGGCTCTCGCCAGTGGAGGCCATGCGCCATGTCTGAGGCCGTCATCGCACTGGAAAGAGTCAGCAAGACCTACGGCAGCGGCGCCGCCACGACGAAGGCGGTCTCGGACGTCTCGATAACCGTGGCGCGCGGCACCTGGGTCGCCATCATGGGGCCGTCCGGCCACGGCAAGAGCACGCTGCTGCAACTCATCGGCGGCCTGGACCGCCCGAGCGCCGGCCGCATCGTGCTGGACGGCGCGGAGATCGGCAGCCTCGACGCCACAAGACTGGCGGCAGTGCGCGGCCGGAAAATCGGCTTCGTGTTCCAGTTCTTCAACCTGATGCCGCATTTGACCACGCTGGAGAACGTCGAGATTGCGCTGTGGCTCGGCGGCGCGACCCGACGCAACGGACGCGCCATGGACCTGCTCGAACACTTCGGCCTGGGCGACAAGGCCGATCACCTGCCGGGCATGCTCTCCGGCGGCCAACAGCAGCGCGTCGCCATCGCCCGCGCGCTCGCCAACGAGCCCGACATCCTGCTCATGGACGAACCCACGGGCAACCTGGACTCCGCTGCTGAGGCCGAACTGCTGGTCTTGCTCGACGAGTTGCACCGAGCGGGCAAGACCCTCCTCATGGTGACCCACAACCCGGCGGTGGCGGCACGCGCCGAGCGCGTGCTACAGGTCAAGGACGGCCGGATCGTCGCGGATACACGCAATGGGACGGTTTAGGAGGCTCGGGCGCAGGCTGCGCGGGGCGCTGCTGGCCGTCGCGCTGGCCGCGTCCTGGCATGCGTCTGCGCAAAAGGTTTCGGCGGCGCCCGCGTTCACGACCTTGGACGGGAAACAGATTCGTCCGGCCGACCTGCGCGGCAAACTCGTCCTGGTCAATTTCTGGGCAACGAGCTGCGGTATCTGCCTGCAGGAGATGCCCGACCTGATCGCCACCTACCGCCGCCATAACAGCCGTGGCTTCGAGGTGATCGCGGTCGCCATGTATTACGACGAGCCGGAGCAGATCCGCGCCTATGTGGCGAAGCACGGCCTGCCCTTCCCGGTGGTGTTCGACCGCGACGGCGCGCTGGCGAGGGAGTTCGAGGGCGTGCGCGCCACGCCGACGACCTTCCTCATCGACCGCTCGGGCAAGCGCATTTCCAGGACCGTCGGCATCATCGATTTCGACAAGCTGCGGGCCTTCCTGGAATCGGCCGCTACGTCCGGTTGAAACGGGGCAACGAAGGACTCACACGAGAGAGGACCAAGATGACGCACACAACGACGAAACTGATGCTGCACGGTTTCCTGCTGGCGCTGCTGCCGCTCGCGGCCTCGGCGGCTGGCCCGGCGGCTGAACCCTTGCCGCCCGACGAAGCCTTCAAGCTGAAAGTCTCGGTTCGCGGACCGAACACCCTGATCGCCGAACTGACGCCAGCCCCTGAGCATTACCTGTACAAGAACAAGGTCAGCTTCGCCCTCAAGAATGCGAGCGGCTTGGCGATCCGCCAGGTGCAACTGCCGGCCGGGGAGGTCAAGAACGATCCATTCTTCGGCCAGATGGAGGTGTACCGCAAGCCGATCAAGGCAGAGATCGCGTTGGACCGTAGGCCCAAGGCCAAGCGTCTTACCCTGCTCGCCCGCTACCAGGGCTGCAACGAGAAGATCGGGGTCTGCTATCCGCCGATCGACAAGAGCTTCGACCTGACGCTGCCGTAGTTGCCCGGCGAACCCCTGAGTTTTGCTTGTGCAAAGTGGGAGGGATGATGGAACTCATCCCTCCCTCCTGCCGGACGAAGGCCACGGCGCCGACTCTCGCGGATGCGAGCCGAAAAGTCGGCGCTGGCGCTACGGCGATCTGGCGGCAGCCGCTCCTTCCTGTTTTCCCCGTCAGCGCTGAATATCTTTCTTCATTTGTTCAAATTCTTCGCGCGAGATTTCGCCCTTCGCATAACGTTTATCGAGAACCTCGATGGCTGTCTCGGAGTCTTTGGGACGGCTTGATGGCCGGTCAGAATCGTTCCACCACGGCGGCCTGAAACCGGTGCGCCCGAAGACAAAGTAAAACATGGTCACAAAAATGACGACCATGACGATAGGCATGATGATGGGAAATGGCCACCATCCGCCCCACCAGAAATGTTCCGGACCCATAAGGTTTCTCCTGTCCTGGTTGATCAGCCTGGCTTGACGCCCGCCTTCAGACTCATGAATGCCCGCAGTGCGGGTGGGTTTTGCGAGAGCGCCTGTTGGCCCATTACTTCTTGCCGGCCGGCGCGCCCATCGTGACGCCTTTTCCATCTCCGCCCATCATGGCGGGGTCCATCATCCCGCCCATGCTCCCGCCCATCATCTTCATGTTCTCCTGCATCATTTGTTGCTGCATGCCCATGCAGGCGCCCATCATCTGCTGGCGGCGCTTCATGGCCTGGGGCGAGGTGTCTTCCGGATTCCACCACCCCATGCCTCGCATGCCGCCCATCCCGTGCATACCGCCCATGCCCTGCATGCCGTCGCCACCCCAGCACCCCATGCTCTTCATCATCGGCTCCATCATCATGCCGCAACCAGGCATGGTGTCGGAGCCGTGCATCATGCGCATGCCTTCCTGCATTGCAGTCCAATGCTCCTGCATCAGATTCTGACGCTGGACCGGATCGCTGGTCTGTTGAAGTCTCTGCCACTGCTGTCGCATCAGTTTCATGTGCCCCTGCATTTTGTCCATGTATTCTTGGAAGGCTTTGTCGTCCAATGGCGTCTTGGGATCGGCCGCGTGGACAGCGGAAAATCCGAGAGCGCTCATTGCAACCAGGCCAATTATCAACGTATGTTTCATGATCGATTACTCCTCAGTGAGGTTTGACGAATTACCCGCCGCACCAGGTCGGACGGCGGGTGGTGAGACCGGTCCGAGCCCCGTAGTAGGCGGCCAGATCGGTGATTTCCTGATCGGTGAGGCGCTCGGCCTGCGGACGCATAGTCGCGTCGTTGCGCAGCCCGGCACGGTAGGCACGCAGCGCCGATACCAGGTAAGCCTCGCGCTGCCCGGCAAGCCGGGGAAACTGGTCGGTTGCGCTGTTGCCGTCCGGCCCGTGGCAGGCCACGCAGACTTGTTCGGCCTTGAGCCTGCCCGACGACGCGGCGCTTGCCGCAGGAGACGCGCCGATCCAGGACAGCGCCAGCAGGACCGCGATCGAGAGTGATTTCATGTCCTCACTCCGTTTGCGCGTAGAAGCGGGCGATGTCCGCGATATCCCGGTCCGTCAGCATCGAGGCCATGCGGTTCATGACCGGATGCCGACGCTCGCCGGAGCGGTATGCCTTGAGGGCCTTTCCCAGATAGGCGGCGTGCTGCCCGCCGAGCTTCGGCGCGGTATCGCCCCGACTCATCGGCATGCCCATTCCACCCTGCATTCCCATGTCGTGGCAGCCTTGGCACATCTCCAGCTTGTTCCAGCCGCCGCCCCAGCCCTGAGCCGACGCCGACTGGGAAGCCCAAACTGCGAGGGCCAGCATCAGAATCCGAAGGAAGTGTTTCATTTTTCGACGAAGGCCCGTTCGATCACGTAGTCGGCAGCGACACCGATATGAGGCGAAATCTGGAAACCGAAGCCATTCAGCATCGACGAGATTTCCTTCAGCATTGCCGGACTGCCGCAGATCATTCCGCGGTCGGTGGCCGGGTCGAGGGGAGGCTCCTTGAGATCGTCAAAGAGCTTGCCCGACAGGATCAGTTCAGTTTGTCGTCCTTCGTTGCGGAAAGGTTCGCGCGTCACCGTCGGGTAATACACCAACTTGTCGCGGATCAGCTCACCCAGGTATTCGTGCTCCTTGAGGTCTTCCTCGATGTAGTCGTGATAGGCCAGTTCGTTGGTCCAGCGTACCCCGTGGATCAGGATCACCTTCTCGAAACGCTCGTAGGTTTCGGGATCGTGGATCAGGCTCATGAAAGGGGCCAGTCCGGTGCCGGTGGCAAACATGAACAGACGACAGCCGGGCTTGAGATCACGCAAAACCAATGTTCCGGTCGGCTTTTTGCTGACCAGCAGAGGGTCGCCCACTTTCAGGTGTTGCAAGCGTGAAGTCAGAGGCCCGTCCTCAACCTTGATGCTGAAGAACTCCAGATGTTCCTCGTAGTTTGCGCTGGCAATACTGTAGGCGCGCAGCAGGGGCTTTCCATTGACCTCCATGCCGATCATCACAAACTGGCCGTTGGTAAATCGTAGCCCGGGATCGCGGGTGGTCCGGAAGGTGAAGAGCGAGTCGTTCCAGTGGTGAACGCTCAAGACGCGCTCGGTTTCCAGTGTGCTCATTGAATCTCCTGAATCGGAATGAAAATTGACGGTAAAAAATTTCAGCGCGGAAATTTCAGTTCGATGCTTTGCTCCAGCGGCGGATAACAGATACCCAGCGCTTCGTTGCAGCCCTGGAAATAGGCAATCAGCGTCATCCCGCCGGCCGAGGGCTTCCTGTCCAGCGTGATGTCCGCGCGAGCCGTTCCCTTGTAGACCTCGATTCGCCCGAAGTAGGGGTCGTCCTTGATTTCGCCCGACGACAGGACAACGTCCCGGATGCCGACGCCGGGCGAATTCTTCGAGGCAAAGCGGGTCTTGCTTTTGTACAAGTAATGCTTTTTCGCCGGAACGATTTCCACGGCGACCACATTGGCGCCTTTGAGCTTCGCAGTGACAACGAAGGCTTGCTCCGGCGGCAGCGGCTGCTCCTGCGCTGCCGGTGCGGGCCGAACCATGGCAAAAACGGCAAGCAGGCCCGTTACTGCTGCCTTCAGTATATTGATTCGCGTCTTCATCAAGTCGATGCTCCATATCCGGGACGTCGGCAAACACTGTCGGCAGCGAGAAAAAGTCCGACGCCGAGTGTGATCGCTACGTCGGCGAAATTGAAGGCGGGCCAGTGCCAGCCGCCCCAATGGAAGTCGAGTGAATCCACGACGTAACCGCGAAACACGCGGTCGGCCAGGTTTCCCAATGCGCCACCCAGAATCAGGCAGTACGCGGCGGCCTCCCGTTGCAGGCGCGGCTTGAGCAATGCGAAGGCGAGCCACGCCGAAACACCTGTCGCAAGCGCAATGAAGAACCAGCGTTGCCAACCGCCTGCGTCGGCCAGAATGCTGAATGCCGCGCCGGAATTCCATACATGGACAAGATTGAAGAAAGCTGTCACCGGAATGACTTGGGCATACTCCAGTCTGGCCTCGACGAGTTGCTTGGTTCCCTGATCGAGCAGGGCGATTGCCCCCGCGGCGCACCACCAGACCCACCGTGTCCCCGAAGCAAAGCGCGCGATCCACGCTGCCAGCCGTCCAATCAGGAAGCCGGCAAACACGTCCGCCGGGAAGTGCGCTCCGACAGCAATGCGCGACCACGCCACCCATACCAGCCACACCACCAGCAATGCTCGAACACGGTGTGCCGCAAGCGGCCACAGGCTTGCGGCTGCGAGCATGGCGTAGGCCGCATGCCCACTGGGAAAGCTGAACTGCGATTCCGGATCGCCGATGATCCGCACCAAATCGGGCAGCGCTGCCACGGGCCGTGGGAAATCCACGATCAGCTTCAGCATCGCAACGCCCAGCCACGCCAGTGCGAAGCCAAGCGCGAAGCGTTGGGCCTGGATTCGCACCGCCGCTGCCTGCGTTTCGGCCGCTGCATTGAGGCGCCAGGACCAAAGCAACAGCGCGATCAGCAAGAACGGCCCGCTCCAGTAACTGCCGAGTGCGCTGCCAACCTGGGCAAGGGGCGCAAGCCAATCCGGCGTCGCTTGGTTGATCGTTCCGAACCACGTCACGTTCAGACCGTTCCAATCGTAGAGGAATTGCTTGAATGTCATCGTCGCAGCAAACGCATGCCGTTGAACACGACCAGCAGGCTCGCTCCCATGTCGGCGAACACGGCCATCCACAGTGTGGCCATTCCCATCAAAGCGAGCGCCATAAATACGGCCTTGATCCCCAGCGCCACTACGATGTTCTGTTTCAGGATTGCACCGGTCTTCCGGCTGAGGCGGATAAACTCGGGAATCTTGCGCAGGTCGTCATCCATCAGGGCGACATCGGCGGTTTCGATCGCGGTGTCGGTGCCGGCCGCGCCCATGGCGAAGCCGATGCTGGACTTGGCCAGCGCGGGCGCGTCGTTGATGCCGTCGCCGACCATGCCGACCGCGCCGTGCGCGGCCAGTTCAGCCTCCACGGCCGCGAGCTTATCTTCTGGCAACAGGCTGCCACGGGCATCGTCAATGCCAACGTTCCTGGCAATCACGTTTGCGGTCTGCTGGTTGTCGCCGGTGAGCATCACGGTGCGTACACCCATGCCATGCAATTCGCCGATGGCCTGCCGGCTGGTCTCGCGCACCGTGTCCGCCACACCGATCACGGCCAGGACTGCCGACGGACTTGCGATGGTGATCGCGGTCTTTCCTTCGGACTCGAGTTTCTTCAGTGCAGCCTCGGCCGCCTCGTTGCGGATCCCCAGTTCCTTCAGCAGCTGGTGGTTGCCTAGGTAGTACCACTGGCCGGCGATGCGACCCTTGACGCCTCGACCCGTGATCGCCTCGAAGTCGCCGACCTCGGCCAGGCCGTGGCCGAGCGCTTCTTTCCAATGGGCGGTGACCGCACCGGAGACCGGATGGTCGGACCTCGTCGCCAGGCTCGCGGCCAGTTGCAACGCATCGCGTTCGTTGGATCCGAGAGTCACCACGTCGGTCACAACGGGCTTGCCCTGGGTGATCGTTCCGGTCTTGTCGAAGGCGAGCGCCTTGAGCTGGCGGCCCTGCTCAAGGTAAGCGCCGCCCTTGATCAGGATGCCCCGGTGCGCTGCGGCGGCCAGGCCGCTGACCACCGTTACGGGCGTGGAGATGACCAGGGCGCAGGGGCAGGCAATCACCAGCAGCACCAGAGCCTTGTATATCCAGGCCATCCACGCTGCCCCGAAGAACAGCGGCGGCACCAGCATGACCGCCAGCGCCACGGCAAATACCGCCGGCGTATAGATGCGGGCGAACTGATCGACGAAGCGCTGCGTCGGTGCGCGACTGCCTTGCGCCTCCTCCACGGCCTTGATTATGCGGGCCAGGGTCGAATGCGTGGCCTCGGCCGTGACCTTGTAAACAAATGAGCCGGTTTCGTTGATGGTCCCTGCAAAAACCATGTCGCCGACGGCCTTTGCCACCGGAATGCTCTCGCCGGTGATCGGTGCCTGATTGACGGCGGACTGGCCGCTTTCCAGCACGCCGTCCAGCGGAATTCGCTCCCCGGGCCGAATCCGCACGAGCTGACCGAGCGCCACCGTCTTGGCCGGCACTTCCTGCCAGCTACCATCGGGCTGCTGGATAGTCGCCTTCTCGGGCGCCATCGCGAGCAATCCGCGAATCGCGTTGCGCGCGCGGTCGAGGGACAGCACTTCGATGACCTCGGCCAGCGCGAACAGGAACATCACCATGGCGGCTTCGGGCCATTGCCCGATCAGAATCGCGCCCGTCACGGCGATGGACATGAGCGCATTCATGTTCAGGATGCCGCTCTTGAGGGCGATCCAGCCCTTCTTGTAAGTGGGCCAGCCGCCTGTGGCGATCGATACCAGCGCTAGCGCGATGACGGGCCAGGCGTTGTCCTTGCCGGTGCTGAAGACGACGACTTCGGCCAAAGTCGCGCTGACACCCGCCACGGCCATCATGGCCCATTGGCGCCGGCTCACAGAAGGCTTGGGTGCGTCATCGATCTGGGCCGCAGGGTCCATGTCCGGCACAGCCTTCATGCCGATCGAATAGAGCGCCGCTTCCACCTCCGAGGCTGGCAGGGAATGGGCCACCGTCAGTTTGCGCTGCATCAGGTTGAACTCGAGGCCCTGCACCCCCGCCATGTGCTGCAGCTTCTCGCGGATTAACCCTTCCTCGGTCGGGCAATCCATGTTTTCGATGCGGTAGACGCTTTGCTGGCCGGTACCGGCAGCCGGAGCCGCTGGTTCGGAGGGCGGCAGGCCGATGTCCCTGAGCGCACGAACGATGGACTCGGTGGACGGTAGCGAATGGTTCACCGTCAGCTTGCGATGCATCAGGTTGAAGTCCAGCGCGGCAACGCCAGGCAGGTTGCCCAGCCGCTTGCGAATCAGCCCTTCTTCTGTGGGGCAGTCCATCTTCTCGATGCGGAAGGTGTCCGTGCGGGCGGCTGATGTAATGCCCGCCATCCTCTGGGTGACCGGCTCAGGGGGCACTACCCGCGTGTCGGCGCTGGGCGGCATGCCAAGTTCGGTGAGGGCCTGAATAATCAACCCCGTGTCTGCCAGCCGGTGCGATACCGTGAGACTGCGCTGCGACAACCCGAACTCCAGGCTCTCCACTCCGGCGATGGTTCCCAGTCGCTCGCGCACCTGCCGCTCTTCATTCACACAGTCCATCTTCGGGATGTAGAACTGCGAGCGGGTCACTGGCTGGTCGGTCGGAGGCGCGACCGCCGGCATGCCGATGGACGCAAGTGCATCGGTGATGGTTGCGACATCGGGCAAGCCGTGGTGGACGGTCAAGATGCGTTGCTTGAGGTCGAACTCCAACTCGTCGATATCCTGCAACTGCGCGAATCGTTCCCGGATCTGCGCCACCTCGTTGCGGCAATCCATTTTGGGCACATGGAACTTATCAGAGTGCGTAGCGCGCCTTTGGGGTGTCGGAGGCAGACCCAATTCGACCAGCGCCGCCGTTACCTGCTCCACGTTCTGCAGCCGGTGCGAAACAACGAGGATCTGCCGTGCCAAGTCGAATTTCAGAGATTTCACACCGGGGATCTCTCTCAGGCGCTGTCGAATCTGCCGCTCCTCACTCGGACAGTTTATTTTCCGAATGTAGAAGACGGTGTTCGTAACCGGCAGTGTGCTGCCAATCAGCGGTTCCTTGGACAGGGATTCGCACGCCGCGGTGCCACACGAGACATTGTTTGGGGTCATTGCTTTTACTCCGCTTTCCTGAATTGTTCTAAATATGCACCTTGAAGTCGCTACAGAGTCAAGCGTAGATCTGCGTATTGGCGCAGCAGGAGCCCGTACGCCTTAATGGTTGACGCGGCCCTGAGTGGCTACGGAGTGGGCAACTCCAGGCATCATCCCTGAGGGCCATATCGAATGTAAGTACCTGGCCTGTGTCGGCGTGTGCCCAGTGGATGCGTTTCGCGAGGGCACGAGCGTCCTGGCCATCGACCTGGACGACTACTTCGACTGCTCAATATGCGTTTCGGAGTACTCGGTGGAGGTAATCTGCTCCGAAGCGGACCTGCCGGCAGACCAGATCGAGTTCTTGAGCGTCAAGGCGGAAGTGTCGGCTACGTTACCGGTCATCACGCGACAGAAACTCGAGTTGCCGCAGGCCGCTTATTGGGCAACCGTGAAGCACAAGCGTCACCTGCTGCAAAGGCAAGGTGGCGCTGTCCGAACGGGCGACAGGGATTCATCGGGCGCAATAAGCCCAGACGTACCGCCCGATGGTGCTCCACCAACCCGCCGCGACGAATCGGCCTAGTGCCAATGGCCTCTCAAGAAACACATTCCAAGTAACTGAAACGAAACCGGGTTTCAAGCGGCCTGTGAAATAGGGGTGAGCTGTAGGCCGAGCTTTTCGGCACGCTTGGCAAGATGGTGCATGACGCGCTGGCGATAGCGCTCCTCGTAGTAATCCTGTCCCTGATCCGTATATTCCGTGCCCTTGGTCAGCATCGTGTAGATCAGGCGTGCCAGCTTGTGTGCCGTGGCGGTGATCGCCTTGGCTCGATCGAGGCGGGCGCACAGGCGACGGAAATAGGCACCGAGAGACGACTGACTGCTGCGCAGTGCCGCCGCCGCCAATCGCAACGCCTGTGCTGCCCGATTGGCCGTGCGTTTGCTGGCCCCTGAGAGTACCTTCCCGCCAGAAATCTTGGTGCCCGGACATAGCCCCAGCCAACTGGCGAAATGCTTTGCGCTCTTGAAGCGGGACATGTCGGGTCCGACCTCGGAAATAACCTTCAGTGCCGTCGTCGTGTCGATGCCATTGATGCGCGTCAGATCGACGCCGCACATCCCGAACAGATAGGCCCGGACATCGAACTTCGGCGCATTCCTCGCTCGCGAGCGACGCTTGGCCTTGCCCGGTTCGCCGACGTCGTCCTGTTGCAAGTCGGCCAGCATGGCTTCGAGCTGCCGGTCGCAGGCGGCCAACTGTTCCCCATAGGCATCGAACAAGGTCATGGCCTGGCCCAGCGCAAACAGATGCTCCGGACGCCAGTTGCCACGCAGGGATTTCTCGATATCGGCCTCGGAAGCGCGGATACGGACATTCTTCATTTTCGCCAGCACACGCCCATCCCGTTCTCCGGCAATGATGGCGCGCACGATCTTCTGACCCGTATCACCCACGATGTCCGAGATGACGTTGGCCAGTTGCACGTTCATCTGCGCCAGTGCCTTCTGCATGTGCTGAACATGCCGTGCCTGGTAGGAAAGCAGCATGTCGCGCTGGCGCGATACCGCCCGCAGGGCGCAGATCTCGTCCTTGGGTCGAAACGCACCGGACAACAAGCCGTAGCTCATCAACTGCTGCAACCACTGGCAGTCGAGAACATCGGACTTGCGACCGGATACGTTCTTCACATGCCGGGCATTGACCAGATAGACGGTGACGCCGCGCGACTCCAGCAACTCGAACAGCGGTATCCAATACACGCCGGTCGATTCCATTGCCACGGTATCCACGTCACATTGCCGCAGCCAGTCGGCCAGGGCATTGAGGTCGTCGGTGAAACTCTTGAATTCACGCACCGGTTCGTCGTCCCGGTCGGTCGGCACGGCGACAAAGTGGCTCGCCGAGCCAATGTCGATTCCCGCCGCGTTGGGGTGGGCCAGTTCCAGTACCGCTCTCTTGCGTCGCGCCATGCCTTCCTCCATCATCACGTTTGGAATGCCGCGCCGGTTCGGGTACGTCGTTGTACTCACTCTCTCAAACGGGATGGTCGCTCGCGCGATCTCACCAATGTCGTCGACGTGACCCAGGACCACGCTAACCCTCGGGCAGGCACGCTCCAGTGGCCAATCGGTCTTCACCGACGCGGCATTCCACCTTACATCAGTGGCATACTTGCCGCATGTTTCTTCCCAACGCCTTGCGGCCGCAGGCCGACTACTTCGCTAACCAGCGAATTCCCTTTCCAGACCGATCACGCAACCCAGCTGCGACGCAAGGGTTAGCGTCCGATTGGTTCAAGGACCGAGAAATTCATGGCGGGTATCTACGTATGGGGTCCAAGGGGTGATCGTCGGGGACTGTGCCTTTCATGCAAATTGCTTGCGGAAACGGCGGACTCCAAACAGGAAGATCAATGCCCCCAAGACCGCAATGGCCATGACTGAGTCCCATAGGAGATCAAGGCCAGCGCCCTTCAGCAGGATTCCGTACGCTGCGTCGATATAATGGCGCAGAGGCGAGATCAGCGTGCCCGCGCGCAGCCAATCGGGCATCGCCTCGGGCGGCGTCCAGGTACCTGAAAGCAGGATGATGGGGGCCAGGACGAGCAGGCTCAGCAGGCCGACCTGGGCAAGGTTGCGCGCGACGGTGGCGATGAACAGGCCCAGCCCGGCATTGGCGAAGATGTAAAGGGTGGTGACGAGGTAGAAGAGCGGCAGGCTGCCGCGCATGGGCACCTGGAACACCCCACCCAGTACGGCAAACAGGCTTGCGGTCACGCCCACCAGAATCACCCCCGTCATCGCGATCACCTTGGGGAATATGATCTGGAAGGTCGAGAGCGGCGACACCAGCAGTTGCTCCACCGTCCCCCGCTCCTTCTCCCGCACCATGGCGGCGGCCGGCAGTAGGATGGAAAAAAGCGTGATGGCCTCCAGCAGCTCCGAGATCGGCATGAACCAGGTATCTTTCTGATTGGTATTGAACCACACGCGCTGATCGTCGATAAGCACTGGCAATTCTTCCAGACCGCCACTGGTCAAGCCCTCGCGCGCCAGGGCGGTCTCCAGCCCGAACTGGCTCACGATCCTGGCCGCATAGCTGGACGCGAGAAAACCCGGTGCTGTGTGGGTGGCGTCGACCTGCATCAGCACGGATGCGGTCTCGCCCGCGAGCAGCGATTCCTGGAAGTGCGGCGGGATGTCCAGCGCCACCATCGCCTCGCCTTTGTCGAGCAGGCCGATAGCCTGCCGGGAATCATCGACTTCGCCGTCCAGCCGGAAATACGGCGGGCGGAAGCGGTGGATCAGCTCGCGCGAGGCGGCGCTGTGATCGGCATCCTGCACCACCATCGCGGCGTGGTTCAGTTGCAGGCTGACGCTGGAACCCTGGAGATAGACGTTCACGGTGAAAATGAAGGCCAGGAACGACAGCAGGACAGGGTCGCGCAGCAACTGGCGGATTTCCTTGGCGGTCATCACCCCCAGTCGGCGCCACCACACGGCGGCCCGGACCAGATTCACACGTGTCGTCATGTCTTCGGCCTCTTGCTGAACAGCAGATATCCAATGGTGAACAGGGCCACCGCGTATATCGCCAGGACCAGCAGCTCCGGCCAGAGGACTTCCAGGCCGATTCCCTTGAGGAAGCTGCCCACGACAATATTGGTGTAATACATGGCGGGCAGCAGGCGCGCCTCGATCTCACCTTGCCCCCCAAGAGATTCCACCGGCATGAAGAAGCCGGAGTACTCCATGGCCGGCACCATGGTCAGGACTACGGTCACCACTGTCGCCGCCAGTTGGGTTCTGACCAGCAGGGAGACGAGCAGGCCGATGCCGGTGGTGCAGATGACGAACAGGACCGAGGCGAAAAAAAAGAAAACAGGGCTTCCCTTGAACGGGGCGCCGAAGACCTGCGTCGCCAGCAACCACAGAACAAGCACGTTGACGACGGAGATCGCGACATAGGGGGCGAGCTTCCCCAGCAGAAACTCGCCCCGGCTCACGGTCGAAGCGTAGATGTTATAGATCGATCCGCTCTCCTTCTCGCGCACGATGCCAACCGCGGTGAGCAAGGGCGGGACGAAGATCATCACCAGCATGATCAGCTTGGGGGCGAGCGACCAGATGCTCTTGACGCTCTGGTTGTACAGGTAGCGCACCTCCAGTCGCACCGGCTGCACCCGCCAGCGCGCCTGTTCCAGAGGCAGCCCGCGCAGCCGCGAAACGTGCTGCGCCAGCAGCTCCATGCTGAAATTGCCGTTGATGGCGGCGACATAGCCCTTGGTGGTCTGGGTGCGGGACGGGATGGTGCCGTCGATGAGCGTCTGCACGTGAGCCGCCCGGCCCGCCCGCAGGTTGCGCTGGAAGTGTGGCGGGATGACGATGGCGGCGCGGATCTTATTGTCTTTCAGCAGCGGATCGAGCTCGCGCTCGTTCAGCGCGTAGCCTTTGAAATCGAAATAGCGCGAATCGATGAAGCGGTAGGCGTAGTCGCGGCTCAGCGGCGTCCGGTCGTAATCCACGACTGCGAAGGGCACATTCTCCACATCGAGGGACAGGCCGTAGCCGAAAATCAGCATGAGCGCGGCCGGCACCACGAAGGCGAGCGCGAAGAACATGCGGTCGCGCAGGATTTCGCGCCACTCCTTGTGGGCGACCGCGATCACGCGCTGCCAGTTCATGCCGGGGCGCCCGAGGCCGCGCGTTCAAGGGCCGTCACGCGGTACACGAACACATCCTCCATCGAAAGCGGCTGCGGCATGACGGCACGCAGAACGACGCCGGCGCCGGCGAGGAGCGCCCGGATGCGTGCGCCGTCGGCCTCCGGGGCGCGCGAGAACAGGCGCACATGCGCGCCGTACACGTAGGCTTCGGCGAAGCCGGCCTCGCGCACCAGTGCGAGCGTGCGAGCGGCGTCGGCGACATCGAGTTCGAGCAGCCGTCCAGCATCGGCCTCCAGTGCGGTCTTGAGCACCTCGGGCGCGGCATCGGCGACGATGCGCCCGGCGAACATCAGGGCAAGGCGGTCGCAGTGCTCGGCCTCGCTCATGTGATGGGTCGTGACCAGGATCGCGACGCCGTCCTCGCGCGCCAGCCGGAAGAGAATGTCCCAGAACTGGCGCCGCCCCACCGGGTCGACGCCTGAAGTCGGTTCGTCGAGGAACAGCACTTGTGGCCTGTGCACCAATGCGCAGCCGAGGGCGAGCCGCTGACGCAATCCCATCGGCAGGCTCGCCGGGCGGTCGGCTTCGCGCCCGACCAGCCCCGCCATCTCGACCACCCACTGCGCGCGGCGCCGGGTCTCGGCGGCGGTCAGTCCGTAGATGCCGGCATAGAGCCGGATGTTTTCGATCACACTCAAATCAAGGTAGAGCGAGAACGCCTGCGATACGTAGCCGATGCACTCCTTGATTTCCGCGCCGCCGGTGCGCATATCCGCACCCGCGACATGTCCCGTGCCGCCGCTCGGCTGGAGAATGCCGGTGAGCATCTTGATCACAGTGGTCTTGCCCGCGCCGTTCGCACCGAGCAAGCCGAAGATCTCTCCCGGCGCCACGCGGAAGCTCACGCGCTCTACCGCGCGGAAGGCGCCGAAGTCCTTGGTAAGTTCAAGCGCCTCGATGGCGACCGCGCCGCGCGGCGCTACCGGCGCGGGCGCCGCGGCCGCCGGTTCGCGCTCGGGGGGCGCGAGTCCCCGCCTGCGCAGCAAGGCGATGAACGCGTCTTCCAGTTCGGGCTCGATGGCATCGAGCGTGCCCAGCGTGTGTCCCTCCAGCGCCTTCCGCACCTGGCGCGCGGCCTCCTCGGGCGCGACATCGTCAACGTAGACGCAAAAGCGTGGCCCGATCGTCTCGATCTGGGGGAAAGTCGCGCGCAGCCGCGCAAGCGCCGCGAGCGGCGGTGCGGCCTGCACGAGCACCTGCGTACCCGGAGCCAAGGCGCGTATGTCATCAGGTGCGCCGGCCGCCAGAACCTTGCCGGCGTGCAGCAGAGCCATGCGGTGAAAGCGATTCACCTCGTCCATGTAGGCTGTGGAGACAAATGCCGTGATGCCTTTCTCCGCCACCAGTTCACTTAGGATCGCCCAGAAATCGCGCCGCGACACCGGGTCGACGCCGGTCGTAGGTTCGTCCAGGATAAGGAGCGCGGGCTCGTGGATGAGCGTGCAGACGAGCCCGAGCTTCTGCTTCATGCCGCCCGATAGCTGCTTCATCGGGCGCTCGCGAAATCTGTCGAGACGGGTCATGCCAAGCAGCCTGCGCTTGCGCGCGGCGAGTTCCACCTCGGACACCAGCCGCAGGCGGGCAAAGAAGTCGATGTTTTCCTCGACGGACAGCTCAGGATAGAGATTCAGCCCGAGGCCCTGGGGCATGAAACCGATCCGCCCCTTGACCCTCTCGCAGGCGGCTTCCGAATCCAGTGAGACACCGAAAACATCTATCTGGCCGGTATCGAAGGCAAGCACACCGGCGACCGCCTTCATGAGCGAGCTTTTGCCGGCGCCGTCGGGACCGACCAAACCGAAAACCTCCCCATGGCGCAACTCCAGATCGATGCCCTCCGCGGCCACCCGTCTCCGGTAGCGCTTGGAAAAACCGCTTACCCGCACCACAGGACCCGCCGGTTCGCGCGCTACCAGCGCGGCCTCGCCCATGGCGCCCCCTCCTTCCAACGGATAACTGCGTCCGCCGGAAGCCCGGGCGTCAGCCGGTGGTCGGGATTGGACTTGAGGTAGAGCTTGACCGCGTATACCAGCTTCACGCGTTCGTCAGGGGTCTGTACCTCTTTGGGCGTGAATTCAGCGCGCGAGGAAATGGTGCGAACGGTGGCTTCGAACGGCTGGTCGGGAAACGCGTCGGTGTATATCTGCGCCGGCAACCCCAAGCGCAACTTCCCGATTTGCGCCTCCGCCACGTACACCTTGAGGTAAAGCTGGTCCAGGTCCACCAGTTCCAGCAGCGGCGCTCCGGCCGAAACCACTTCGCCGGGCTCCCGTACGCGCGTCACTACCACGCCTGCAGCAGGCGCCCGGATGGTGAGGTCGGCGAGCACGCTTTCAGCTTCGACCAGCGTTGCCTGCGCTTGGCGCAGTTGCGCTTGGCGCGCCCGGAATTCCTCCTCCTTGGCCAGTATGAGGTCTCCCCCCAGTTCGGCCTGCGCAAGTTGTTTGCGGCTTTGCACCAGTGCTTCGCGGGCCGACGCCAACTCGCTTTCGGCCGCGTTCAAAGCGAGTTGCGTCCGCTCGCTCTGCTGGCCACTCACGAAGCCCTTGGCGACCAGGTCGCGCTGACGGTCAGCGTCCCGACGCGCCTGCGACTCGGTCGCCTCGGCTTTGGCGACCGCCGCCTGTGCCCGGCTGGCCCCCGCCCTTGCTGCGTCTACTGAGAGCGGAACATCTTTCCTCAATAAATCGATACCCAGTCTGGCGCTGACGACTTGAGAATCAAGCGTCTCCTTAGCTGCGGCTGCCTGGTTTACCCGTGCCCGCAACTGCGCATCGTCCAGCCGCACCAGTACTTGCTCCGCCTTGACGGTATCCCCCTCGCGCACCTCGATGCCGGCGATCTTGCCCGCGATCTTGCCCGCGACCGTGATGGCATCGCCCTCGATGCGCCCGTTGGCCTGAATCAGCCCTTCGGGGAGCGCAGCGTGGCTGGTGGCGTATTCGTACACGCCATATCCAGTGCCCAAGGCCGCCAGGGCAATTGCGAGCAGAAGGTAACGCTGCGTCGGGATGTACTGGCGTATGTTCATCTTTATCCCGTTGTTCTCGATCCGCTACGCGACCGGCGCTGCCGTTTCGATGGCGATCGGTGATGCGTGACAAGAGTTGCCGCAGTCGCAAGCGGCATCTCCATCAACCAGTTGGTGTGGGCCTGAGGGGTCATGATCTTCTCCTTGTCAGGATAATTAGACACCCTACAGCCACTACAATGTCAAGCGCCTATAAAATATCATGAAGCAGACCGCTGACACTCAAGGTGCAAGTATGAAAATTGGAGAGCTTGCCCGTTTGACCGGGGCACAAGTCGAGACTATTCGCTTTTACGAGCATGAGGGATTACTACCGGAAACCGCTCGCACAGAAGGTAACTTCCGTGTTTATGGTAACGCCCACGCCGAGCGGCTTTCCTTCATTCGCAATTGCCGCAGTCTGGACATGACGCTTGACGAAATTCGAGTCCTGCTGCGCTTCAAGGACGTACCGTCGGAGAACTGCGGTGCGGTCAATGAACTGCTCGATCAGCACGTCGGCCACGTTACCAGTCGTATTCGTGAACTGCGACAACTGGAGCGCCAGCTTCGAGACCTGCGCGATCTTTGCCAGGAAGCGCGTGACGCCGAGCACTGTGGAATCCTCAATGAGCTGACGCTAAATTCCAGAAAGACGTCAGAGAAGAATGCCGGCCACCTGCGGAGTGTCCACAAAGGCGGCAAACGGGGCGATGTGGCGAAGAAATCAGGGCGTTTTTGATATCTTTGTAACCATTGGAATAATCAAGCCCTGGCTGGAATCCATATTACGAATCTATAACTGGTGTCGTAAATTCCTTCAGCACTGTCGACTCTTTTTCCTCCGCCGCAATTTCTACATTTTCCTTCTTGCGTGCCGCCAGAATCGCGCGCGTGGCCAGGGTGCGAATTTGCCCGGCTACTCGAAGAATCCTGCGTTTCCATTGATAGGCCTCGATGGCGTAGTGCGTGTCGTCGATGAGGCAGGCAAGCCACAAGGTATCCATCGCGGCGATCAACTGATCGAACTCGCGGATGATGGCAAGAAACCGGATCGAGCGCGGCGAGGTGATCTGAATCTCGACAGTTCGGGCATTGGTATAGCCGATCATCGTCTCGCAGCCATTGACTTCGCTCATATCCTGCATGCGCTTGATCTCCTGGCGAATCTCCTCCAGCGTCTTGTTGAGCAGATCATCGACCATTGCTTCCACTGCCTGGGCCTGTTCTTCGGTACCGATGAAGCGCAACACGACGGTCAGCGAGAACAAGCCGTTGGCACACATGTCGTAGCCACGCTCGAATATCTGCTGGGCATGCAAGGAATTCAGCAGGGCCTTCTGGGTAATGAACGGTCGGCTATTGCTCAGCCTGACGGTGGGTATGTTGGTTGAAAGCTTGTACTGACGTGTGGCCATGACTGTCTCCCGGTTGAAATAGCCTCGGGAGAGTAGTCAGGACGAATCATCTACGGCGTCTGAAATGCGTCCAAAAAGGGCTTATTTCGACAGCCTGAAAATGATCCCGATGGTCAGAATGCGACCATCTCATGTCCTCCTTATGGGGGACACGGTGAAGGTAGCTGGCCTTCCCAAACAAACAGCATTTCAAACCCCGGCGGGGATACCCCGTCAGGAATGACGGCCGTTCCTGCCAATTCCAACTTTTGTCAGGAGGTAGTCATGGCATCACTCAACAGAGTCACCCTCATCGGCAACTTGGGCGCCGACCCTGAGGTTCGTTACACGCAGAACCGCGAAGCGATCGCAACGATTCGGATCGCAACGACGGAGACGTACAAGGACAAGTCGTCCGGTGAAAAGAAGGAAATCACCGAATGGCACCGTGTCGTCTTTTTTGGTCGCACAGCGGAGGTCGTCGGCGAGTACCTGAAGAAGGGCTCGCCCGTCTACGTCGAAGGTCGCATCCAGACCCGCAAATGGCAGGACAAAGAGGGTCAGGATCGCTATGTCGTCGAAATTCTCGCCAGCGAGATGAAGATGCTCGGCACACGTCCAGTGGATGACGATGCGCCCGAGGCAGGCAAAGGCAAGCGTACCGGCAACGGTAAAGGCAAGCCTGCAGCCGCTTCGGGACCGGCATTCGAGGATGTACCCGACATCGAGCCGTTCTGAGTCGCACGTTTCTTGTTTCCCCACCGGGAGGTCTTCCTCCCCTGGGGGGCAGGCCTCCATCACTTTTGGAGGTTTGTTCATGGAGCGCGTCATTCTCGTCCTGGCCATGCTGGCAGGACTGCATCTGATCCTTTCGTTTCTTCAGTTTGCGCTGGAAGCCATTCGTGGCTCATTCCTGCGTGTTCCACTCCAAGCCAAGGTCGAAGGGGTGGTGGCTGAGGTAGATGAAGTACCCGCCGAGGAACCGGTAACGGATTGGCGGCAGTACGACGTACCGGCGTATCTGCGTCGGAACGGAATCGGCAACGATTCCGGCAACACGGCAAAGGCTTCCTTCGAAGTCATTGCCTGAAGTTTCAACCCCAGCGGGGGGCATCGCCTCCGCTAGGGGAGGGGTGCC
>JAPTVL010000107.1 GCA_028065725.1 Betaproteobacteria bacterium | reverse complement strand
GCTTTCAGGCGCCGCCAGATCCACGCAGCGATATGCTCGCTCGTGGGGTTCTCCAATCCCTCGATCTCGTTCAAACAACGGTAGTTCAACTGCGCATGAAGCGGCAGCCACAGATTGTCGAGGTTGTTGTCGTCGATCCTCGGCAGCCGCGAGTCCAGGCCCTGATTCGCGTGAACGATGGCCTCGAAGCCGTGGCCGTGCATACGCCCGCATTTGTGGCCAAGTGGAACGTTGGGTAGTCGATGGGACGACTGGAAGCGGTAGCGGCGCCAGACGTGCGCCATTCCATCGCGGTCAAGATCGACCCCCTGCGTAGCCGTGCTCTGGATCGCAATGCGCGCAATGCCAGGTACACAGAGACGCTCATGGATCCAGCGCGCCAAGTTCTCGTCAGTCGGCGTGTCTAGGTAGTCGTTGAGGTATGCATAGTTAAGTGGGTCGATGCACTGTTCCAACCGCTGGCGAAGCGCATCGACTTCCCCGCCCGGGAAACTACTCCACCGCTGAGGAAGCTCAGTGGTGACGGCCACTCGGAATCCATGGCCATGCAGGCGTTTGCTGCGGTGCCCCTCGGGCGAGTTGTCAACGCGCCGGGCCGATTCGAACCCCGCCGAGGCAACAGTCAATTGCACGGTGGCCTTCATGAAGCTTGGCTTTCAAGGTAACGTTCACCGCCGGCGAAGTTCGCAGGCCGGGCAAGTGCCGCATCCATAGCTCCGATCCTGTGGCGCCGGGTGGTTTCCCATGTGGCAGGTATGAGTCTTCTCACGGTTCATTTCGACCAGGCCGGCGCCGTCCAGTTGCTGTGCCATTTTCCAAGTGGTGGCCCTGTCATGAATTACGGAAAGATCAATAGGAAGCCTGCGTGCGAACCAATAGCCTAGCGTCGATGGTCGCCGATAGCCCGGCGAACGTCGGAAAGGCGCTGGAAGCCTATAGCGAAGCGGAGAAGGGAGAGCCTAGCCTGGCGCCGCTGACGAACTCGCAATCAGCCATTGTGGAGTGCCCATCGCAGACTCTCGCAGCCGCATAGAACGCTGATCAGCGATTTACCGCCCACACTACTGGCACGCCCATCAGGCGTGCCCAGGCGCGCGTGCTCGCTTCCTGAATGTCTGGCGCAGCACTTCCCGGCAATGCCCACCAGTCGTTAGACATCGCGACGATCACATCCGGCTTCTGCCATAGCGCCTCAAGCCACGTCCAAGGCTGCACTTGCTCCACACACAGCGCAGCCCAGAATCGAGTACCTTCCAGAGTAAAAGCGTGCTGCACCCATGCTGGCCGCAGCGTCTCCTTCCTCCAGGGCAGCCAGTCGCCGCCCAACAGTAGACCCGCCGCCTTGGCCAGCGGCATTGCCGTGGCCCACCCATGGGTGACGGCGACGACCGCATCACTTCTTCCCGCCTGCGCCCCGATGAGCCAGATCTGCCCGGGCGGCACGGCCTCGGCGAACTGCTGGCGCGTACCAAGTAGCCAATTTTCCAGAACGGCCTCCGGGAATACAACAACTCGGGCCCCCTTGCCCTGGGCCAGCCCAGCATGAATGATGGACTGGTTGTTCTGGATGGCGCCGAGGATATTTCCTTTGCTGGAGACGACATGGGTCTGGACGCCAATCCAACCCGACGGCGTAGACGCCGGCGACGCGAGAAGGTTCGCGCCGATTGGCACGATCACCGCGAACAGCAACAACCACCAGGTTGCGTCGGCGAACAGGACGGGGCGCTTTTGGACCGCCGGCACAGACAGCACTGCATGCATGGCGACCATGGTGCCGACGGCCAGCGCGAGGCCGATCCAGCCCATGCCAGGAAACAGCATGCCGGCGGCATTGAGGGGCGAGAGCCAGCCGACGACGCCCAGCGGCGGCAACGCCGTAGCGGCCAACGCAAAGAGCAGGCCGGGCCAGTGGGCTGCCAGTACCCACGGCATGGCCAGAGCCACGCTGCATGCGGCCCATGCCATCAGACCAACCCCTGCATGTCCGGTTCCCCAGTAACCGGCGACTGCGCCGACGATCGGCCAGCAGCCGGTGGCGTAGTAGGCCAGAGCTGCCGTCAGGCGCTCGACGGGGTTGCGTCCGGTGGCGACGGCCGCCACAAGGAGAATAGAGAGCAGCGGCCCTATCGGACCTGCGCCACCCATGATCCACGTCACGCCTGGGATGGCGCCAAGGGCGATGAGCAGTAGCAGGTGCGGCGTGCTGGCCGGGATGGTTGGAGGCCGTCCACCGGCATGGGCACTCATGGCCGCTTGTGTTCGGCTCGACGCGCCACCCCCGTTGGCTGCGCCCGCAGATCCTTCAACTGCTGAGCCTGCGCAGCATTCGCTGCGGCCAGGTCGGCGATCTGACGCGTGTCCTGGATGTACATCCGTGTCCAGAACACGGAGACGAAGAGACCGATGGCAATCGCTCCAGCGACCCACGTCCATTTGAATGCCTTGTGCAGCGCATCCTTGACAGAGTCTCCAACGTCATAGTGCTGTGTCACCTGGGCAGGTGCATGGAGGAAAGGCCCCAGGGCTGCGGCCAGTTCTTCGGGATTGATCTGTGGCGCGGACGCGGTGGCCGGCTGCGTCGACGTCCGTGCCACGATGGCGTTCAAAGCGTCCTGCAAGCCCTTGATCGCTTCGCCCATATCCTTGCGGACGTCGTCGAGGGTAGTATCGACGTCCAGCAGTCTGCCCCGCAGCAGTGCCAGCACATCGGCGCGACCGATGCCGCGGGCCCAGCCCCAGGCCAGCAAGGCCACATGCATCGCGTTGGACTCGTCGTCAATCGCGAAGCCGGCCCTGGTTGCGGTGCCCAGCAATGCGTGGATTTCCTTCCATTCGGGCTCGGTGGGACTGCGACCCAACACGTCGATGAAGATCTGCTCGGAATTGCTGTAGGCCATTTCAGCACCCGAGCTCTTCGATCTTGGCCATGGCCGTACCGGCGCGCTTCAACCAGGATTCCAGCGCCAGGCGATAGCCGAACTGCAGACCACGGCCGTCGATCCCGTCTTTCAGAACCTCATGGAAGGGCCGGCGGCCGATCATCACCGCCAGCTGATCGTTGAGTTCCGGCAGCTCGGTTTCCACCCATGCGCCCTCATCGATGAGTTGCTGCTGCAGTTCGTCGGCCGACCAAAGGCCGAATTTGTCGGACTGACCGAAGAACAGGTTCTTGACGATCAGGCCCGCCTCGTACCGGGCAGGCATGTTGCGCAGGCGGTAGTTCAGCGCGCGGATGCTTTCCTGGGTGCGGCTGAGCAGCCAGACCGGAATTGCATTTGCCTCGCGCAGCACCTCGTTGACGATGTGGATCGAGCCGTCGAAGGCACGGGTGCCGATCTGGGCCGGCATGTTGACGATGATGCGGTAGTCGACCTTCTCGGCGGCCGCAGTGAGCGTCGCCACCCGCGTGCCGAAGTCGATCCAGCCGTTCTCGTTCGACAGATCGAGCATGGCCGTTCCCATGATGCCGTTGCCGCTTTTCAAGCCCCCATCGCCACACACGTCCGGGTTCGACAGATCGGCGTCATAGACGACGATCCGCGGGCGCTCAGCGTCGGCCTGCGTCAGGTAATGGTGGACCAGGGCACGCGCAGCCAGACTCTTGCCGACCCCGCCTTTGTCGCCGTCGATGATGAATGTCTTGAGCATGCTTTTCTCCTTCAGGTGTTGTGTTCGCCGATGAACTTGCGCTTGGCCTCTGGCGGCCCCTCGAGGTTTTTGCGCAGGCAATAGTCCTCGTCGGTCTCATCATCACGCTTGTCCGATCCGTTGGCCCAGGGTGGTAGCTCAAGCGTTGTGCTGGGCTGATGCGGTGCATCAGGGCGGGATGTCGCTTGGCGGCCCTTGGCGGGTTCCTTCGCCGGGGGCGTGCCCTTGTTCTTGTTCGGCGCAGGCTTGGGTCGTTCGGTCGCCCGGCCCTGCAGTTTCTCGAGCAGTTTCTGCATGGCGAAGTGCAAGTCGGCTCGCGGGATGTTGGGCAGCGCCTCGGCCAGTGCGTTCTCCAGGCTACGCGCCGAAATGCCTGACGCGATGGCATTGCGGATGCCGGCTTCACGCGCGGCAACGGCGCGCGTTGCGAATGACCGCGAGGACTCCGCCTCCTGTGCAGCCCGGGCGTTGCGCGTGGCGCGGTGCAGAAGCTCGTCGAAGCGCGCCATCCCTTCGAGAG
>JAPTVL010000134.1 GCA_028065725.1 Betaproteobacteria bacterium | reverse complement strand
ATTTCAGCCTGGGTTCCCGTATTTGCGGGGCCTGCCTCGCGCGCTGCACGCGCCGCGCCGGACGTCTCCACGGGTACACGTGGCGGCGGGGAGTGTGGCGACAGGGGGGACATACGGCGGAATTTACCCGGCGAGCGGCCCCGGCGGCTGGCAGATCATCGGCCGTACCCGGTCAGTGCTGTTCGATCCTCAGCGGGACGCCCCCGCCTTGCTGATGCCTGGCGATCGTGTGCGTTTTGTGCCCCTATGATCGAGGTCCTGCGCGCCGGCTTGTGCGATCTGGTGGTGGATCAGGGCCGGCCGGGCCGGGCTGCGCTCGGCGTGCCCGCTGGGGGGGCTGCCGACCCGGCGGCGCTGGCGGCAGCCAATCGGCTGGTGGGCAACGATGCGGCAGCGGCAGGACTTGAAATCATACTGAGGGGGCCCAGCCTGCATTTTCCGTTGGGCGGGGTGGCGGCCCTCACCGGCGCGCGCTTTACGGCAGGCCGCAGCAGCGGCGCGGCACTGAGGTGGGACGAAACCCTGGTGCTGGCAGCCGGCGAGACTTTGAGTCTGGATCAGGCTATAGACGGATGCCGCTGCTGGCTGGCGCTTGGTGGCGGGCTGGCGGTGCCCCCCGTGATGGGCAGTCGCAGCACGTTTCTGCCCGCCGGATTCGGTGGGTATCTTGGCCGTGCGTTGCGGACGGGCGATGCGTTGGACCTTGGACCCCAGGCGAGCGGGGTTCATCTGCGGCGCGCGCGCATGCCCGCTGTCGAGCGGGATACGCCGCTTCGCGTGGTGGCGGGGCCACAGGCCGGCCTGTTTGACGACGCGGGCCTGGCGGCGTTTTTTGCCGGAACCTATCGGGTGGACGCGGCGTCAGACCGGCGCGGATTGCGCCTTAACGGACCCACGGTCACGCATGCCCAGGTCGACATGCCGTCACAGGGCGTACTACCCGGCACGGTGCAGATTCCCCCGGACGGTCGGCCGATCATCCTCGGCTGGGACGGCCCGGTGACCGGCGGCTACCCGGTCATTGCCGGGGTGATCGCTGCCGACATGCCAAAACTGGCGCAGTTGCGACCCGGCGATGCCGTGCGGTTCATGACGATCGAACTTGAGGCGGCCCGGGCGCTGGCCGGCAGGCAATGGGAAATCGAGGACATGGCGTGATCGAACTGAATGCCGACATCGGAGAGGGCTGCGACGACGCCAGCTTGATGCCGTATTTGGCGCGGGTGTCGATTGCCGGCGGCGGCCATACCGGGGACGCCGCCAGCATGAGGGCGGCCCTGTTGCTGGCGGCCGAGCATGGCGCGACGCCGGGCGCGCACCCGAGCTACCCCGATCGACGCCATTTCGGGCGGCGTCAGCTGGCGGCGACCGGCGACGAAATTGCAGCCTGGGTGACGCAGCAGACCGAGGCGCTGGCCGAGCAGGCGGCACGGCTGGGGCTGCGGCTGGGGCACGTCAAGCCGCACGGCGCCCTGTATAACGCCGCGGCGCGCGATGCGGGCGTGGCCCGTGCCATCGCGCGGGCGGTGGCGGCAGTGGACCCGGCGCTGGCGCTGGTGGGGCAGGCGGGTTCGCAGCTGATCGCGGCCGGGCAGGCTGCCGGGCTGACGGTGCTGAACGAGGCGTTTGCCGATCGCCGCTACCACCCCAGCGGCCGGCTTGTTTCACGTGAAACCCCGGGCGCGCTGATCGTCGACCCTGACTTGGCGGCCGAGCAGGCCCGCGGGCTGGCGCAGGGCGGGGCGGTTGCCACGCTGGGCGGCGGCGCCGTGCGCATCCGGGCCGAAACGATCTGCCTGCACAGTGACACTCCGAATGCATTAAATATTGCCCGGGCCGTTCATGCCGCGCTGAATCGCGGATAATTCCGCCCCTGTGTTTTTGAACCGCTGACCCATGCCGCTCCTCACTTTTGACCGACTCGAACTGGCCTACGGCCACTGGCCGCTGCTCGACGGCGCGTCGCTGGTCGTCGAGGCGGGCGAGCGCATCGGCCTGATCGGCCGCAACGGCACCGGCAAGTCGAGCCTGTTGAAGATCATCGCCGGCGAAAGCCAGCCGGACGCCGGCGAGGTGTGGCGCGCGCCCGGCCTGAAGCTGGCCTACGTGCCGCAGGAGCCGCAGTTCCAGCCCGGCCACAGCGTGTTCGAGGCGGTGGCGGAGGGGATCGGTGCGGCGCAGACGCTGCTGGCCGACTACCACGCTGTGGCGCATGCGATGGCGGAAGGCGACGAGACGGTGTACGCCGACTTCGAGCGGCTGTCGCACGAACTGGAAGCAGCCGATGCCTGGCGGCTCAACAGCCGGGTGGAAGAAACCCTGCAGCGCCTGAGCCTGGACGCCGACGCGGCGGTGGAGACCCTGTCCGGGGGGCTGAAAAAGCGCGTGGCGCTGGCGCGCGCGCTGGTCACTGACCCTGAACTGCTGCTGTTGGACGAGCCGACCAACCACCTGGACTTTTCCGCCATCGAATGGCTGGAGACCCTGCTCAAGGACTATCGCGGCGCGCTGCTTTTCATCACCCACGACCGGCGCTTCCTGGATAACGTCGCCAACCGCATTGTCGAGCTCGATCGTGGATCTTTGCGCGAGTATCAAGGCAATTTCAGCGCCTATCAGCTCAAAAAGGCCGAACAGCTGGAAGTCGAGGCGGTGCACAACCGCAAATTCGACAAGTTCTGGAAGCAGGAGGAGGCCTGGATCCGCAAGGGCGTGGAGGCGCGCCGCACCCGCAACGAAGGCCGGGTCAGGCGGCTCGAAGCGCTGCGCCGTACCCGCGAGGCGCGCATCGCCCACGCCGGTCAAGTCGGGTTCAAGATCGATGCGGGCGACCGTTCGGGCAAGGTGGTGGCCGAGCTCGACCACGTCAGCTACGGCTACGACAACCGCGTCCTCATTCGCGACTTCTCCACCACTATCCTGCGCGGCGACAAGCTCGGGCTTCTGGGTCCCAACGGCGCCGGCAAGACCACGCTGATCCGGCTGATCCTGGGCGAGCTGCAGCCGCAGTCCGGCTGGATCAAGCAGGGCACCAGGCTCGATGTGGCCTACTTCGACCAGTTCCGCAACCAGCTGAACGACGAGGCAACGCTGATCGACACGATTTCGCCCGGTTCCGACTACGTCGAAATCGGCGGCCAGAAAAAACACGTCATCAGCTATCTGGAAGATTTTCTGTTTCCGGCCGAGCGCGCGCGCGCCAAGGTGTCGGCGCTGTCTGGCGGCGAGCGCAACCGCTTGTTGCTGGCGCGGCTGTTCGCGCGACCGGCCAATCTGCTGGTGCTGGACGAGCCGACCAACGATCTCGACATCGATACCCTGGAGCTGCTCGAGCAATTGCTGCAGGACTACAGCGGCACCGTGCTGATCGTCTCGCACGACCGCGCCTTCCTCGACAACGTCGTCACCCAGTCGATCGTGTTCGAGGGTGAGGGCAGGCTGACCGAGATCGTCGGCGGTTATGCCGACTGGCAGGCGTGGAAGCAACAGCAGCGCGCGCCGGAGCCCGCGCAGGCGTCCAGCCCCAAGACCGCGGCTCAATCTGCCACGGCGAAGCCCGCACCCAAGAGCAAGCTCAGCTACAAGGAGGCGCGCGAACTCGATGCGCTGCCGGCACAGCTTGGGGCGCTGGAAGCCGAGCAGGCGCAGATTGCCGAACGCCTGGCCGACCCCGCGCTGTATCAGTCCAGCCCGCAGGAGGCCGCCGCCCTGCATGCGCGGAGTGAGGCGATCGAGGCCGAGCTGCTCGATGTGCTGGCCCGCTGGGAAGCGCTGGAAGCCAAGGCCGCTGCGGCCTGAACGGCCATTTTCGGCGGGATGGGCGACCGGCGCCGTGTTTCACGTGAAACGGACGCCGGCAACGGGTAGAATGGCGGCCATCATGAAATACCCCCTGAATTTCCCTGAGCCCTTCGATGTCATCGTTGTCGGCGGCGGCCACGCCGGCACCGAGGCCGCGCTGGCGGCTGCGCGCATGGGCGTGAAGACGCTCTTGCTGACGCACAACATCGAAACCCTCGGCGCGATGTCGTGCAATCCGTCGATCGGCGGCATCGGCAAGGGGCATCTGGTCAAGGAAGTCGACGCGCTGGGCGGCGCGATGGCCATCGCCACCGACGAGGCGGGGATCCAGTTCCGCACCTTGAATTCCTCCAAGGGCCCGGCAGTGCGCGCCACCC
>JAPTVL010000141.1:14952-23317 GCA_028065725.1 Betaproteobacteria bacterium | reverse complement strand
TTCTCGCCACGCTGGGCTGGCTCATGGCGCCGGTGCCGCCGGCGCTCGTCGCCGGCCTGCTCGCCTCGTGCGCCGTGTTTGCCCTGGCGCTCGACGCAACCAAGCACCTTGCATTCCGGCGCTTCGTCATCGTCTAGTCATGTCCACCACGCAAAGTCACGAGACCTCCAAAGTCAATATCAATTCGGCCTTTTTCTGGCCGGTGCAGCTCGCCGCCGACCTCGCCGAACAGGGCCTCGAGCTCGCCGCGCGCAATGTCAAGTTCCTCGACGAAGAAGCGCGCCTGCATGGCGGCCTCAAACCCCGGCTTGCAACGGCGCACAGCGTGCGCCTGGCTCTTCGCACCCTGAACCTGTGCGATTACTCGGCTCCGGGCGCTCCGGGCCTTCCGACCCTGGTCGATGCCCCCTATGCGGGGCACACATCCATGATCGCCGACTACCACGAAGGCCAGAGCCTGATGCAGACCCTGCGTGCGGGCGGAGTGGCGAACCTGCACCTGACCGACTGGCATTCGGCCACGCCGGACATGAAGGATCTCGAGGTCGATCAATACCTCGCCGAGCTGCTCGCCTGCATCGACGACCTCGGCGGGCGCGTGCATCTCGTCGGCCTATGCCAGGGCGGCTGGATGGCGGCCATGCTGGCGGCGCGCTTTCCCCACAAGGTCGCCAGCCTGGTGCTGGCGGGATCGCCCATCGACACCCATGCCGGGCGCGGTCCGCTGGTGAAGATGGTGAAGGAAAGCCCGATGCTCTTCTACGAGGATCTGGTCGCCGCCGGCAACGGTCTCATGCTGGGCAAGTTCATGCTCGCCGGCTGGAAGAACATGCACCCGGAGCAGCACTACGTGCAGGAACACATCGATTTGTACGAGCACATCGACGATCCGGCCTGGCTGTCCAAGACCGAGGCCTTCGAGCGCTGGTACGAGAACCCGCTCGACCTTCCTGGGCGCTGGTATCTGCAGGTCATCGACCGGCTGTTCAAGCGCAACCTGCTGGCCAGAGGCGAGTACGTGGCGCTCGGCCGCAGGCTCGACTTGAAAGCCATCACCTGCCCGCTCTTTCTCCTGGCCGGCGAGCGCGACGACATCACCAGCAGCGAACAGGTGTTCGCCGCCGAGCATCTCTTCGGCACCCCCAAGTCGCGGATCGAAAAGCGCATGGTTCCGGGCGGGCATGTCGGCCTGTTCATGGGCGCGCGCACGCTGAAGCAAGTCTGGCCGGTCATCGCCGCCTGGATCATTGCCCAGCAGGCCTGAGGACAACGCCTGGGCGGGTTTACTGCATGCGGTGCCGGAACAGCCACGCCGCGGCCGTCATGCTGGCCAGGCCGATGAGCGCCAGCGGCCAGAACTGCGGCAGCAGATCGTGCACGCCGCTGCCTTCCAGAAACACCCCGCGCACGATGACGAGCAGATAGCGCATCGGATTGATGAGGGTGAGAAACTGCACCGCCGCGGGCATGTTGGCAATGGGCGTGGCGAAGCCGGACAGGATGATGGCCGGCACCATGAACAGGAACACGCCGAGCAGGCCCTGCTGCTGGGTCACGGCCAGCGAGGAAATCATGAGCCCGACGCCGATGGCCGCCAGCAGGAAAAAGAACATGCCCAGGGCCAGCGCCAGCACGCTGCCGACGAAGGGAATATGGAACCACGCCACCGCCACCAGCGCGATGAACGCGCCCTCCGCGCCGCCCACGATGAAGCCCGGAATGGCTTTGCCGAGCAGGATTTCGGCCGGGCGCATGGGCGTGACCAACAGTTGGTCGAAGGTGCCCATTTCGCGCTCCCGCGCCACCGAAAGCCCCGTGACCAGCAGGGTCACCACCAGGGTGATCAGGGCCACGATGCCCGGCACGATGAACCAGCGCGACAGCAGGTTGGGATTGAACCAGGCGCGGATGTCGAGCCGCGCCGGCTGCCGCGACCACCCGTGCGCCGCGGCCCACTCCTGGTTGAAATCCAGCAGGATGCCGTTGACGTCGTTGAGCACGAGCGAGGCCGTGTTCGAATCGCGGCCGTCGAGGATGACCTGCAGGCCGGCGGAGCGGTGGGTCAGCAGGTCGCGCGTGAAATGGGGCCCGATATGCAGCACCATGAGCGCCGACTTGTCGTCGATCAGCGTGGCGATCTGCGCCTCGTCGCGTACCGTGGCCACCTGCGTGAAGGTTCCCGCCCCGCTGAAGCGCGCCAGCAATTCGCGCGAGGCGTAGCCGGCGTCCTCGTTGTACACCGCGTAGGGAACATGGTTGAGGTCGAAGCTGGCGGCATAGCTGAACACCAGGAGCTGGATCACCGGCGGGCCGATCAGCACGAAACGGCTGGCCTTGTCGCGCAGCAGCGCGAGAAACTCCTTGATCACGAGCGCGACGATACGGGCCCACATGGTCAATCCAGCCTCTTGCGCGACCTGCGCCAGGCCAGGCCAAGAAACAGCACCGCCATTCCCGTCAGGGCCAGGCTGTTGCCGAGCACGACCGGCCACACATCCCCGGCCAGAAACACCGTCTGCAGGATGGCCACGTAGTAGCGCGCGGCGACGACATGGGTGAGCCCCTGGATCACGGCGGGCATGGAGTTGATGTCGAAAATGAAGCCGGACAGCAGGAAGGCGGGCAGGAAGGTGACGATCACCGCGACCTGCGCGACGACGAACTGGTTTTTCGCCAGCGTGGAGATCAGCAGGCCCATGCCGAGCGCCACCAGCAGAAACAGGGCCGAACACAGCACCAGCAGCCACAGGCTACCGTGCAGCGGCACGCCGAACAGCCACACCGCCATGGCCACCGACAGCAGCATGCCGCCCATGCCCATGATGAAGTAGGGCACGAGCTTGCCGAGCAGGATCTCGCTCATGGTCACCGGACTGGCCATCAGGGCCTCCATGGTGCCGCGCTCCCATTCGCGCGCCACCACCAGCGCGGTGAGCAGCGCGCCGATCAGGGTCATGATCACCGCCACCAGCCCCGGCACCAGGAAGTCCCGGCTGCGCAGCGCCGGGTTGAACCAGATGCGCGCCTCGACCTGCACCGGCAGGGTGAGCTTGCGGCCGATGCGATCGGCCTGCAACTGCAGCCAGGTCTGCCACATGCCCTGCAGATAGCCCTGCACGATGCGCGCGTTGTTGGCATCCACGCCGTCCACCCAGACCGCGATGGGCGCCGTGTCGCCGGACAACAGCTTGCGTGCGAAATTCCCGCGCAGCCAGACGATGCCCGAGACCTGGCGTTCGACCAGGGCGCGGCGCGCGGCCCCGATGTCGGGGTAGCGCCGCGGCGCGAAATACGGCGACTGTTCCAGCCCGCCGACGAAGTCGCCGGTCTGTGCCGAAGGCTGGTCGACCACCACGGCAAGCGGCACGTGGTGTGCATCCAGAGAAACCCCGTAGCCGAACAGCAGCAACAGCACCACCGGCATGATGAAGGCGATGGCGATGGCAGACGGGTCGCGCACGATCTGCAGGAACTCCTTGCGCACCAGGCCGCGCAGGCGCATGGCCTTCATGCCGCGTGCCTCATGCCGCCCTCCGGATCTGCGCCTCGTGCGACTGCACCAGGGCCACGAAGGCATCGTCCATGCTCGGTGCCGGTTGCGCGTCGGAGCGCGCCCGGGCGCGGATGTCCTGCGGCGAGCCGAAGGCCAGGATATCGCCGAGCGACATCAGCACCAGATGGTCGCAGTACTCCGCCTCCTCCATGAAGTGGGTGGTGATCATCACCGTCACGCCGGACTCGGCCAGCAGATTGATGCGCTGCCAGAACTCGCGCCGCGCCAGCGGATCGACGCCCGAGGTCGGCTCGTCCAGGAAGAGGATGGAAGGCTCGTGCAGCAGCGCGCAGGCCAGCGCCAGGCGCTGCTTGTAGCCCAGCGGCAGGTCGGCAGCGTTGGCGTCGGCGTACGCATCCAGTTCGAACTCGCGCTGTGCCCAGTCCAGGCGCAGCGCGCGCCGGCGTCCGCGCAGGCCGTAGGCCGATGCGAAAAAACGCAGGTTCTGCGCCACGCTGAGATTGCCGTAGAGCGCGAATTTCTGCGATACATAACCGATGCGCGCGCGTGCCGCGGCCGGGGCATCGCGCAGATCCACACCGGCCACGCGCAGGGTTCCCGAGCTCGCCGGCAGCAGGCCGCACAACATGCGGAACACGGTGCTCTTGCCGGCGCCATTCGCGCCGAGCAGGCCGAACACCTCGCCGCGTTTCACGCTGAAGCTGATCGATTTGACCGCCTCGAAGCTGCCGAACAGCCGGCGCAGTTCATGCACCTCGATCACCGTCTGCGCCCCCGGAGCCGGACCTTGCGCGGCAAGATGCGTTGGGTCGCGCGAAACCCATCCACCCTGCCCGGAAGCACCGCGCGCACCGTCCGATGCGATCCGGGTCCGGGCCACCGGCTCCATGTCATCCTTGGTCGCAGCGCCCGCATGCGTCTGGCGCAGCAGACTGACGAAGGCGTCCTCGAACCGCGGGCGCGCGGGCTGCCAGTCCTCATCGTCCCGCGGCAAGGCCGCAGGGCCCTGCACGACAACCCGCACGCCTTCGGCTTGCACCCTCGCATCGAGCACGCCTGGGCGCGCCTGCAGAATCGCCTGAAGCGGACGCCTGCGCAACGCGCCGTGGCGAACGGTATAGCAGTGCCCTGCCAGAGGCGCCTCGAAGGCCTGCGGGTGCTGCTGCGCCAGCAGGGTTCCCTCGTTCAGCAACAGGATGTCGTCGCACAGTTCGGCCTCGTCCAGGTAAGCCGTGCTGACCAGCACGGTCACCTCCCGGGCACGCAGATCTTTAATGATGCTCCACAGCTCCCGCCGCGAGATGGGGTCGACACCGACCGTCGGCTCGTCGAGCAGCAGCAGGCGCGGGGCGCGCAGCAAGGCACAGGCCAGCCCCAACTTCTGCTTCATCCCGCCCGAAAGCGCACCGGCGCGGCGCTTGCCGAACGGCCCCAGGGCGGTCAGGCGCAACAATTCGTCGAACCGTGCGACGCGTCGTTGCGCATCCAGTCCCTGAAGGTCGGCGTACAGGTTCAGGTTCTCCTGCACCGTGAGGTCTTCGTACAGACCGAAGCGCTGCGGCATATAGCCGATGTCTTGCTGAATGGCCGCGGCGTCATGGCGCGTGTCCCGGCCCAGCACCCTCACCTGCCCCGCATCCGGCAACAGCAGGCCGGCAGCCAGGCGCATCAAGGTGGTCTTGCCGGCGCCATCCGGGCCCAGCAGCCCTGTCACCCGCCCGGCGGCAATTCTCGCGCTCAGGCCCTTCAGCGCCTCGACCTGCCGCTTTCCCTGCAGGAAATGCTTGTGCGCGGCTTCGAACACCAGGGCTGGGCCCTCCACCGCATCATCCGGCGCAGACATCTTGCGGGACGCGTTGCGGAGCGTTGTCGTGCAGCGGCACCTCCACCGTCACCGGCATGCCAAGGCGCAGCATGCCCTGCGGGTTGCAGGCGTACACCCGCACGCGGTAGACCAACTCGGCACGCAACTCGGTGGTCTGTACGGACTTGGGCGTGAACTCGGCGGTGGGCGAAACGAAGCCGATCCAGCCCGCGAATGCCTTGCCTGGAAAACTATCGCTCAGGATGCGCGCGCGCATGCCGGACGCCACCCGCCCCAGCTCGCGTTCCGGAACATAGGCGCGCACCCACACCGGGTTGGTCAGCGCGATGGTCATGACCGGAGTCTGCGGCGCGGCCATATCGCCCACTTCCAGGATGCGGCTTTGCACCACGCCGGCGTCGGGCGTGCGCAGTTCGGTGTCGGCAAGCTGGCGCTGCGCCAGGGCCAGCGCGGCCTGGTCGGCCCGCACCTGGGCGCGGGCGGCGGCAATGTCCTCCTTGCGTGGACCTTGCAACACCAGGCTCAAGGCCTGCCTGGCCTGCTGCAGATGGGCTTGGGCCGTCTTGCGCGCCTGGGCAGCGTTGTCCAAGCTCTGCCTGGGGAGAAAATCCGCATCGACCAGGGACTGCTGGCGCTGGAAAGTGACCTCGGCATTCTGCAGCGCGGCCTGCGCGGCATCCACGCCGGCGCGCGCCTCCGCGATCTCCTGCGGCCGATTACCGGCGACCAGCTTGGCCAGGATGCTCTGCTGCACCGACAACGCAGCCTGGGCCCGATTCACGGCGTCCTGGAAACGCGCAGGGTCGAGCCGCGCCACCGGCTGGTCCTTGTTCACCGGGTCGCCCTCCTGCACCAGCAGTTGCGCGACACGGCCTGCATCGTTGAACGCCAGCTGGACCTGCCTGAAGTCGATGTTGCCGTAGAGCGTGAGGCGCTGCGCCGGTGGCCTGGAGCGGTGCAGCACGCCATAGACCGCCACGCCCGCGGCAATCAAGACGAGCATGAGAACCACAGCGGCGAGGCGCTTGCTTTTCATGGTTGGCGGACGAGATGGTCCGAAGACTGGCCTGCGGGCTATTGTCGCGCCCGTGCCAGACGGTCCCTTGATGCAGCGCAAACAAGCCAGGCGACCGCCGGCTAGCATGAAAGCCGCTCAGACCGTGACTGAATCCGCGCCTTCCTCACTTTTTTATGCGCCCCCCTCATTTCAAGCCTCTGCGGCGCTCGAGCGCATATCTCCCGGACGCTTGCGTCGGCCTTCGCCGACGCACCCGGATCCTGACGGCACTGGCGCTCGTTCTCGGGCTGGCTTGCGCGGCGCGCGCGGAAACTTTGATCCAGGTCTTCGCACAGGCCCAGCAGTACAGCCCGGCGCTCCGCAGCGCACAAGCCAACTACCAGGCCGCGCTGTCACGCGTGCCGCTGGCCAGGTCGCGCCAGCTGCCTCAGCTCACGGCGGGCGCGAGCCTGAGCGAGAACGCGCAGGACAACAGCGAGAACCCGCTGCTGCAGCGATTCGGATTCCCCACCAACTGGGACTACATCGCCCGCGACATCAACCTCACCGCAACCCAATCCCTGTATCGGCCAGCTGATGGCATCAACGTGAGCCAAGCGGAAATTGGCGCGCGCATCGCCTATACGCAACTGGCGTACCAGAATCAAAATCTGATGGTGCAAGTGGCCGCAGCCTATTTCAGCGTGCTGTCCGCACAGGACAGCCTGCGCTCCTTGCGAGAGCAGCACAAGGCCATTCGCCAGCAGCTCGCGTCCGCCAGGCGCAATTTCGCGGCGGGCAATGGCACCATCGTGGACGTGCGCGACGCGCAGGCGCGCGACGACCTGACCGGTGCCAAGGTCATCGCCGCGCGCAATCAAGTCGCACTGGCCGATTCGGCGCTGCAGCAGCTGACCGGACGCGTGCCCGGCCGACTTGCGGGCCTCACCGCAGACATCCGCCTGCCAGACCCCGGAGGAGATCTGCAACACTGGGCGCAAGCGGCACAAGGCCGCAATCTCGTCGTCGAGCAGGCCAGGCTGGCGGTGGAGGTCGCCCGGCTGGAGGCGAAGAAGGCGGCCACCGGCCATCTGCCCACGGTGGATGCCTACGCCCGGCTGGACCATGCCAGCACCAGCGGGGGCAGCAATCTGTTTCCCTTCGGCAACCGCGCTGACATCGCCTCGATCGGGGTGCAGGTGCAAGTGCCCATCTTCACGGGCTACGGCGTGCAAAGCCATGTGCAGGAAACCGCGCATCTGCTCGACAAGGCCCAGGCCGATCTCGATACGGCGCGCCTGGCCGCCGCGCAGGATGCACGGGCGGCCTATCTTGGCCTGGAGTCCGGCCGCGCCCAGGTCAAGGCTCTGCAGACGGCCGTCCGCTCCAGCCAGAGTTCGCTACAGGCCAACGAAACCGGCTACAAGGTCGGGGTCCGCGTGAATATCGACGTGCTCAATGCCTTGTCGCAACTGTTCGACATGCAGCGCCAGGCCGATCAGGCGCGCTACGACGTCCTGGTGAGCGCGCTCAGGCTCAAATTGGCCGCCGGCGAACTGGACCAGCAGGACCTGGACACCATCAACGCCCTGCTCCAGCCCGCTTCGCCTTGACCCTGCGTTCAGGCGACGACGGGTGATTCCCAGGACAAGGGCTTGGTGTCGCCATCCATCCCCCCTTCAGAACGCCATGGTCCGCCTCAGTTGGAGACGCGCCAGAAATGAGGATGCGGTTCATGCACACGCATGGTCGTTCATACGCTTGGCAACATGAGCGATTCGAAAGAGCGATTCGACCCGCTGGCCAGGCCCAGCTGCATGCCGGGCCTGGCGCAGCGCAATCTTCGGATCAGGGCGCGGCCTGGTGTTGCGGATGGACGATGAGCACGGGTATCGTGCTGGCTCTGGCCACGCCTTCGGCCACGCTGCCGAGCAACAGATGGCGAACGCCGCTGCGGCCATGGCTGCCGATGACGATGAGGTCTGCGCCCCACTCCCTTGCGTCCGCGACGATGGCGTCGGCGACACGC
>JAPTVL010000141.1:0-14942 GCA_028065725.1 Betaproteobacteria bacterium | reverse complement strand
GTGTCGAGCCCCCACAGCGTGCCCTGCTTCATCCAGCCGTCCAGCATGAGCCGCGCGTCGTTGTGCATCACCGTCAGCAAGCTCGGCACGGCGCCGACGAAGCCGTCATAGTCGATCACGGTGAGAAAGCGCAGCGCGGCCTTGTGCGCGCGTGCCAACGCGATGCCGTGTTCCGCGGCGACGCGCGCCGTGTTGCTGGCATCGACAGCAACCAGAATCTTCGTGTAAGGCGACATGGTCGTGACCCGTTTGCGCGCGGCGTTCAGGATGGGCGGTGGGTCGGCGCGCGCTTGGACCCTGTGGCATGACTCTCGCTGGTTTTCTTCGGCTTGCCGGGATCGTTCACTTCCGCCACGGCCGCGGCAGGGAAATCGCCCAGCATGCGGTCCTTCACCCTGAAGTAATCCCGCGCGTGCCTGGCGAGCTGGCCGTCCGTCGGGTGGTCCGCGGTTTCCAGCCCCAGCACGCGCTGGGCGACGGCCGGGTCATGATGCTGCAAATGCCTGAACAAGGCCAGCTTGGCCTGGCCGGGACCGGTGATCAAGATTTCCCGCGCGTCGACCAGCGCCTGCGCGATGCCGTGGTAGTAGGACTGGTCCGCCTCGGCCTTGCCCGGTCCCATGGCACCGCGCCTGTGGTGCACGTGCGGATTTCCGGTGGCCTCGACGACGGCCTTCTCGACATCCTCGGTATCGATGAACAAGACATGGGCCTGGGCGTGATCAACCCAGACGACGGCGTGGCGGTGTGTCATGTCAACTCTCCTTTGAAAACAAAAGGTCGGAGCAACGCTTCCCGGAAGCAAGAAACGTGGCCGGATTCCTCGTCAGATTGCGCAGCCTTGCTGTCGATCGAGATACATGAACTGGACATCGGCGGATCTCCTGGGTATTGCACGATCCGATCGGGGCGCGACCATTCTCTCCTGGAACGCCGCAACCCCGTATGAAAAGGCGGCCCTGGGATCTGGACGCCCCAACGCACGCCCTTTCCATGCTTGTAATGCATCTGCAACGACGAATCTATGATCAGGCTCAAACGCGCTCGTTTCTTTCCGCCGGCACACGCCACGAACGACGGCGCGGCGGCGACGTGGGTGCGGGAGAACATGGCATTGCGGGCGGTGCTGGCGTCAGTCGGTATGTTCATGTGGGACAGGGTCCTTCTGCTCGGTTGTTCGATCCGCCGCATGAGTTGGACTCGCGTCATGCAAGGCCGAGTCGTCTTGCATTGGTTGGGGACGACGGCTTCCCAGCTCCCTGGCGGCTGGCCGCCTCGCCCGTGGCGAGTTCGATGATTTCCGCCGTGATCTCCTCCTGCCGCACCACGCGCTGGGTTGCTTGCAAGGTTGTCAGCTGGCGTTCGATCTGCTTGCCTGCGGAGGCCATCGCTTCCATGCGCGCTTCGTTCTCCGCGGCGAACGCGTGGAGCGCGGCCTTGCAGAGCTGGGCGTGCACGTAGGCCGCCGTAAGGTCCTGCAGGAGTTGGGCGGGCGCCAGATTCATCAGGGGCACGTCGTTGTGCGTGGAACGGGAGAAATCAGCCATGTTCATCGGAAACAGGCGCCGGCGCTCGACACGAACCCCATCGGCACGTCCCGAGAGGCTGAAGACGGCGTCCAGCCTGTCAACCTTGCCGGCCGCGAGCTTGGCATACAAGGCCTCCACGATGCGGTCGGCAAGCCTGGGAACGCCGAGCGCATGCGCCGGCATGGGGTGCTTCCAGCCTGGAGTCACGCCTCTTTCGGCCGCGATGGCGCCGCCGCGGGTTCCCACCAGAAATAGATCCGCAGAGGCAAGGTCGTTCGACGCGGCATCGAGCACCCGCTCGCTGAAGGCTCCGGCGAAGCCTTGTTCGGCGCAAAACAGCACCAGGGCCTGACGCGCCGGCTTATTTGAGCCGTCGACCGCCAGGGCCGGGGCCAATGCGAGGGCGTGGCCGATCCCGACCGCGATGCTCGCTGCATAGCTGTCCACGGCGGCGAGCTGCCCGCGGCTGTGCTGCGCGCGCGCCGCGGCGATTCCGCGCATGGCATTCACCACGGCGCCCAGTTGGCGGATGGCGTCGATGTGCGCGCCGATCTCGGCAAGGCGCTCGGTCATGACTACCCTTCTCCCCGTGTCGGCGCGAGGGCACGAAGATGCCCACCGAGCGTGGCGATGAGCGCGCTCCTCTGCGCCTCATCAAGCATGCCTGTGTCCTGAATTTGGCGCACGGCGTCCGGTGCGCCGCGGTCGAGTATGTCCCGCAGGCCTTGCCTGAACTCGGCGATGCCTTGCGGCTCCACCGAGTCGAGCAGGCCGGACTGCAGCGCCAGAACCAAAGCCACCTCGTCCGCGAGCCGCAGCGGGGCATGCTGCGGCTGAGCGAATATGGCGCGTATCCGCGCCCCGCGTGCGAGCTGCTGGCGCACGCGCATGTCGGGCATGCCGCCGAAGCGGGTGAACATTTCAAGCTCAAGGAACTGCGCGTAGTCCAAGCGCAAGGTTTCGGCGGCCTGGCGCAGCGCCGGCGCCTGCGTCTTGCCGCCGACCCGGCTGACACTGGTGCCGACGTCGACCGCCGGCTTCTGCCCCTGGTAGAACAGCTTGGCGTCGAGAACGATCTGCCCGTCCGTGATGGAAATCAGATTGGTCGGGATATAGGCGCTGAGGTTGCCGGCATCGGTCTCCGCGATGGGCAGTGCCGTGAGCGAGCCGCCGCCCTTGGCCTTGGAGAGCTTGGCGGCGCGCTCCAGCAGCCGCGCATGCACGTAGAACACATCGCCCGGATAGGCTTCACGGCCCGGCGACTGGCGCGTGAGCAGCGCGATCTCGCGATGGCTGGCGGCGTGCTTGCTCAAGTCGTCGATCACGACCAGTGCATGCTGGCCACGATCACGAAAATGCTCGGCCATGGTGAAACCGGCGTATGGGGCGATCCACTGCAGCCCGGGCGAACTCGCCGCGCCGGCGACCACCACGATGCAACGCTGCGGAGCGCCGCGCGTCTGAATCGCATCGATGGCGCGGCGCACGCTGGCGCTCTTCTGGCCGACGGCGATATAGACGCACACGATGTCGCTGGATTTCTGGTTGATGATGGTGTCGATGGCGATGGTGGTCTTGCCGATGGCGCGATCGCCGATGATGAGTTCGCGCTGCCCGCGCCCCAGGGCGAACAGCGTATCCACCACCACGAGCCCCGTCTGCACCGGTTCGGTGACGAGGTCCCGATCGATGATGGCCGGCGCAGGCCGTTCGATCGGTTCCAGCGCCTCGGTGGCGATCGGGCCCTTGCCGTCGAGCGGACGGCCGAGCGGGTCGACGATGCGGCCCAGCAGCGCGGCGCCCACCGGAACTCGCACCACATCGCCGGTGCCGCGCACCGTATCGCCAGCCTCGATGGCGGATACGTCGTCGAACAGCACGCAACCGATGTGGTCGCGTTCGAGCATCTGGGCAAAACCGAATTGCCCTTTGTCGAAGCGCAGCAACTCGTCGAGCCTCACATCGGGCAAGCCCGAGACCAGTGCAATGCCGTCGCCAACCTCCTCGACACGGCCGATCTGCTCGACTTGCGGACCCAGCGCTGCCGCGCCGATCCTCGTCCGCGCCTGGTCCAGCCATGCCTCGGCGCGCGCGTCAGGGGCGGTGGCCATGGGAGATGTCCGCGAACATGCGATTCAGGTCGGCGCGCCAGCTGTTGGTCACGGTGAGATGCGGACCGTGGAATTCGAGGCCCGCGATCAGTGCCGCATCGACCTTGAAGGTCAGCTGCATGGGCATGCCGAATGCCTCGTGGATGAGCGCCCGATAACGCTCCTGCTCCGCCGGGTCGAGTCCGGCGCCGCTCACCACGTCCGCCGTGCCTGCCTGCCCTGCGGATCGCCGCACGGCTTCGGGCAAGGCACGAATCTCACCCAGCAGCCAGTCCAGGAATGCGGCCCGGACCGCCGCGCCGTCCAGCCGTTGCGCCAGGCGCAGCGCCATGTCCACCGCGAGGCGGCCGGCACGGTCGGACCAGGCCTGAACGGCCGCCGCCTCTTCCTCGGCCAGGGCCGCGCGGGCGGCAACCGCGAGCTCCTGCGCCTGCACCTGCGCGTCGTGCAGGCGCGCGGCGCGCTGCCGTTCGGCCTCGGCCTGCGCGGCGCCCAGCAGGGCTTCACGCTCCTGAGCCAGCCCGGCACGAGTCCGCGCGATCTCGGCGAGCGCGTCCTGCGCCTCGCGGCGCCTGCTCTGCGCGTCGTCGAGCATCTGCCGAGCCGCAACCTGCCGCTTGGCGATCACGTCCGCCACCGGACGCCAGAAAAAGCGTCCGAGCAGCCAGACCAGGATCAGGACATTGACGGCCTGCAGGCCGACCGTCCACCAATCGATGGTCATGTCGTCATTTCAGCAGCGGGTTGGCGAACAGCAGCAGCAGCGCGATCACCAGACAGTAAATCGCCATGGTCTCAATCATGGCCAGGCCGACAAACAGCGTGCGCGAAATCGTGTTGGCGGCCTCCGGCTGACGCGCGATGGCATCCATGGCCGCCGCCACGGCACGGCCCTCGCCCAAGGCCGGCCCAATGGCTCCGAACGACACCGCGATGGCGGCTGAAACGATGCTGACGACGGCTAACCAGTTCATGTTGACATCCTCGGGTTGATGAAACTAGGAGGGGGTTGAGTGGCCTTCGTGGATCGCGCCAGCGATGAAGACCATGGCCAGGATCGTGAAGATATAGGCTTGCACGGCGCCCGTGAGCAAGTCGAGGGCCATCAAGGGAATCGGCACGAGCAGGCCTGCGAGCGACAGCACGATGCCGATCACGAACACGCCACTCATCACATTGCCGAACAAGCGCACCATCAGCGAAAAGGTGCGCGTGAGGCTCTCGATGAAATTCAGCGGAATCATGATCGGATTCGGCGAAGCGAACGTGGCCAGATAGCCCCGCACCCCGCCGGCGCGAATGCCAAAGACAACCACCGCGGCGAAGACCAGAAGCGCAAGCGCGAGATCGGTTTCGAGTTGCGCCGTCGGCGGTTTGATGCCAGGCACCAGCGACGACCAGTTGGCGACGAAGATATAGACGAACAGCGTGCCACAGAAAGCCCGGTAGGCTGGTGGCTCGACCTGCATGGTCTCGCGAATTTGGGCGTCCAGCGCATCCACAATCAGTTCGAGCATGGCCTGGCCGCGCGAGGGCTCCAGGGCCAGACGCCGTCTTGCGAACAGCGCGCCGAGCACCAGCGCGGCCATGATCACCCAGGTGACGAGAACGGCCTGCGTGATCGGCGCCGGCCCGATATGGAAGATCACCTCGCTTGCCAGGGGTGATTTCATGCCAAGCCCCGGTTGAGCCATGCCAAGGCCGTGCCGCGTGCGAGGAGAACACCCGCCAAGGCAACCAGAATTCCCAGCGCTCCAGCCCTGCTGGACAGGGCCAGCACGACCGAGAGCAGGATGAAGCGCCCGGCCGCCAGGGCCACGATGGTGACGGCATGCCGGCGGCTTGCGAGCAAGCCGCGGGCATGCCAATAGATGGCGTAATAAAAGGCGAAACCGGTGCAGAATCCCGCCGCTAGAGCCAGCGCAAGGGCCGGCGCAAACACGCCCGCCGACATGCCGTCGATGTATGCATGCCAGCCGTTCATGCGCTTTTCATCCATGTCCAGGCCGACCAGCAGCCCAGCGCCAATCCAAGCATCAACAGGGGTGCCGTGAAGAACAAACCCGTGTCGAAGATGCGGTCGAGCCAACGGCCGGCATAGATCCCAAGCAACAGGGGGAGAACGATGATCCAGCCGAGCACGCCGATCTGCGCCAGCCGGTGCGCCACGGAGAGCTGGCCCTCGCGCAGCCATCGTTTGTGCCGCTCGCCGCGACGCCGGGCCTCGTGCACCAGCGGGTCGTTGGCGTCGTCGGGTGGGTTCGGTGGCACGGCCATGGCTCCTGTCCTCCAGCCTGCCTACAGCCCTTGTCTGCCAGGGCGTAGGTGCCGCATGATCTGGCGAATGGCGCTTAGCTGCAGGCGCGTGCTCTCCACGCGCTCCACGCGCTCCAGATCGGCATCGGTGCGAAAGCGCGCCAGCACCGTAGCGTCGAGTTGCACGAGATCGTCGCCAGCAACTGCCTCGCGGGTTGCAATCGTCACCTCATGCCCTCCCGTGATGGACAGGACACCGCGACGCACAGCGCAATACCGCCGCGTCGCGTCTCCGCGCTGCCAGCTCACGACGGAGATCATCAGGCAGGTCAGAAAATCCGCATGGCGCGGCAGGATGCCGAAACTCCCGCTGGCATCTTCGGCACGCAGGGCAAGCACGTCGTCGTCCTCGACCACGACGGACAGCGGCGTGACGATGCGCAACCTCATGTCCCGGCCCCATGATCCGCGCCGACGCTCGCGGCCGCGAACTCCTTTTGCCGCGCCTCGTCCAGGGTGCCGACCATGTAAAGCGAGTTCTCCGCCCAGTCGTCGGCCTCGCCGTCGAGGATGGCGCGGCACCCAGCCAAGGTGTCGGCGCGGCGCACGCTGCGGCCCGGCGTGCCGGTGAATGCCTCGGTGACGGTGAAAGGCTGGCTCAGGAAGCGTTGCAACCGGCGCGCCCGCGTGACGATCAACCGATCGCTGGCACCGAGTTCTTCCACACCGAGCAGCGCGATGATGTCCTGGAGGTCCCTGAAGCGCGCCAAGGTCTCTCGCACGCGCTCGGCAATGCCGTAGTGCGCCTCGCCGACAACCAGCGGATCGAGCAGCACCGACGATGTCGTCAGCGGATCGATCGCCGGGTAGAAGCCCTCGGCCGCCAGTGCGCGCGAGAGCATGATGTTGCTGTCCATATGGCTCGAAATGGCCGTCACGGCCGGGTCGGTGAAATCGTCCGCCGGAACGTAAACGGCTTGAATGGCGGTGACCGCAGTGCCCGCCACCGAGGCAATGCGCTCCTGCAGCGAAGCCACTTCGCTGGCCAGCGTCGGCTGATAACCGACGCGCGACGGCAGCCTCCCCAACAGGCCCGACACCTCGCTACCGGCCTGCACGAAACGAAACACGTTGTCCATCAGCAGCAGCACATTCTGGTGCTTCTGGTCACGGAAATACTCGGCAATGGTCAACGCCGTCAGCGGAACTCGCCAGCGCGCCCCCGGGGGTTCGTTCATCTGCCCGAAGACAAGCACGGTCTGCCCCAGAACGCCGGAGCCGCGCATGTCATGGAGAAGCTCATGTCCCTCGCGGGACCTCTCCCCGACCCCCGCGAACACGGAGATGCCCTGGTATTTCTCGACCATGGCGTGGATCAGTTCCATGATCAGCACGGTCTTGCCCACGCCGGCGCCGCCGAACATCGCGCCCTTGCCGCCCTGCGCAAGCGGGGCCAGCAGATCGATCACCTTGATGCCGGTCTCGAACACCTCGGTGGTCGAGGTTTCATTTTCCAGCGCGGGAGGCGGCTGGTGAATGCCGCGCCGCGGCGTTTCGGCGGGCAGTGGCGGACCCATGTCGCGCACAGTCCCGATGACGTCGAGCAAGCGTCCGAGAATGGCATCCCCGACGGGCACCGAGATAGGCGCACCTGTCGCGTGCACAGGAACACCACGGGCGAGACCCGCGGTGCCTTGCAGTGCAAGGCTGCGGACCGTCGTGGCGTCGACATGGGCCTGTACTTCGAGATGCAGGGGCTCGGGGCGGTCCCAGGCGACGACCAGGGCGGTATGGATCGGCGGCAACAGGTTCGCCGCGAACGTCACGTCGACGACGGCGCCGTGAACCGACACGACATGACCGAGTTGTGCAGCAGAACCCATGGAAGCTCCGGTAGCGGCGACGATGCTCAGGACGATCCCGCCTGAAAACCATCGATCGCCTTGAGCAGAGGAGCGTGGACATCATGGCCGACTCTCCATGCACCCAAGAAACAGCCGGGAATCCCGCCTCGTTCAGCCTGTCGCGCCGGGAACCGCCATGTCTTCCTGAAAACACAGGGCGAACTATCAATCCCGTGCAGTCGTTGTCTCATATCCACGGCCATGGCGTTCTTCCTCGAGGTTTCGATCTGGCCAAACCGCCACGGTTGCAGGAACATCAGACCAGATACTGGCCGCCGTTGACGCTCAGCGTAGAGCCCGTGATGAAACCCGACTGCGCATCAACGAGGAACGCTACGGCATGGGCGATTTCTGCCGGCTGCGCCAGCCTGCCGACGGGAATTTGCGCAATCACGCCTTCCAGGACCTTGGAGTCCACGGCAGACACCATATCGGTGGCCGTGTAGCCTGGCGCCACCGCGTTGACCGTGATGCCTTTGCGCGCCGACTCCAGCGCAAGGGCCTTGGTGAAACCGATCATGCCGGCCTTGGCTGCCGCGTAGTTGGTCTGGCCGAACTGGCCTTTCTGGCCGTTGATCGAGGCGATGTTGACGATGCGCCCCCAGTTGCGGGACCGCATGCCCTCGATCACGACGCGGCTCATGTTGAAGCAGGCGCTGAGATCCGTCGCGATCACGGCGTGCCATTGCTCGAGGGTCATCTTGTGCAGCGAGGCGTCGCGGGTAATCCCGGCGTTGTTGACCAGGATCTCCACCGGTTGGCCGAGATCGACCTGCAGCTTCTGCACACCTGCCTGACAGGCCTCGGCGTCGGCCACGTCCCACTTGTAGGCGGCAATGCCGGTCTGGTCCTGAAAAGCGCGCGCCGCTGCGTCGTTGCCGTGAAAGGTCACGGCAACGCGATGACCTTCGCGTTGCAGGCGTTCGGCAATGGCCGCACCAATGCCGCGTGTGCCGCCGGTGACGAGTGCGAGTTTTGTCATGTTGGTCTCCAGGAATGTGAACGGGCGCGAATGGTGACCCAGGGCCTGGATGCCCGCACGGCGGCGGGTCGACCCACCCAAACAGCCCGTGTTCCAGGGCGGCACGGTTCATCAGACAGCCACAAGGCCGTGGAGATTCCTGTCGAGGCCCGCACCCGGGCCTTCTGAGCCCTATCAAGGACGTCGTGCCGCCCATCGCCCGGCTCCCGCAAAGTAGGAAGGAACGCAAAGTCTGCTCGGTTTCGCGCCGAATTTCCTTGACGTGCATCAGGAGTGACGGCACCAGGCGCAACGCACGGCTTCATCGGATCGGTGCCTGCCCATGAAACCCATGATCCCTGCAATGTTCGCCCCGTGTTCATGAATCGAGTGAAGAGCGAAAGCGCAGCACGCTGATCGTCAGCATCACCGAGGCCAGCAAGGCCAACGCTGCGAGATCGGGCCAAAGAACCTCGAATCCGACCCCCTTGAGAAAAACCGAACGGATGACGACGAGAAAGTACCGCAGGGGATTGATGATGGTGACCCACTGCAGCAGCTTGGGCATGGCCGCGATCGGAAAGGCAAATCCGGAAAGAATGAAAAAGGGATTGACGAAGAAGAAATTGAGCGCAAAGGCCTGCTGCTGCGTTTTCGAGAAGGTGGACAGCAGCAGGCCCATCCCCACGACGGCCAGGAGAAACAGGCAGGCTCCAACCAGCATGACCAAGGGATTGCCGATGAACGGCACATGAAACCAGAAGATGCCAAAGGTGCTCACGAGGGCGATGTCGCCGAGCCCGATGAGAAAGAATGGCAAGGTTTTTCCAAGAATGAACTCGGCGGGCCGGATCGGGCTGACCATGATCTGCTCGAGCGTACCGACCTCGCGCTCCCGCACGATGGCGAATGCCGTGAGACTGACGATCTGCAGCAGCGTCAGACTGCCGATCACGCCGGGAATGAAAAACCAGCGGTCGTCGAGACTCTCGTTGAACCAGGGGCGCGCTTGAAGCGTGATGCCGAGCTCGGGCCTGGCGAGACTCTGGTGGGGGAACGCCAGCCGGCTGGCTTCATCCGCGGAGAATTGGGCGACGATCTGGCTGATATAGCCGAGCGCGATCAAGGCCGTGTTGGAGTTGGTTCCATCCACGATGACTTGCAACGGCGCGCCTTTCCCGTTCTCGAGATCCCGCTCGAAGCCGGCGTGGATGACGATGGCGATGACGGCCACGTCCTGATCAATGGCGCGGGTGATCCCGCTGCTGTTCTGGGCCGTATCGACCACGTCGAAACGGGACGATGCCACGAAATGCGAGATCAGGCTGCGGCTGGCCTGGCTTTGGTCGAGGTCGAGAACGGCCGTTGCGACGTGATGCACGGTGAATGTCGCGGCATAGCCGAACACCAGCATCTGGACGAGCATGGGAACGATGAGGCGAAACATCGCCCAGCGATCCCGCCGGATTTCCAGAAACTCCTTCATCAGCATGACGAACAGGCGGTCGAACATAGCGTGAACAGGCCCTAGTCCAGCCGTTTGTGAAAGGCCCGCGCGGCCAGCCAGACGATGAGCACGGCGAAGGCCACCAGAGCGAGAAGCGGCTGCCACAGATCGGCCAGACTGCTGCCCTTGAGGAAAATGGCGCGCAGGATGGTGACGTAGTACCTGGGATAGACGATGAGCGTCAGGGCCTGGATCGGGGCCGGCATCTGATCGATCGGGAAGGTGTAGCCGGACAGCAGCGTGGTTGGCAGCATGGTTACGAGCAAGGCGATCTGGCTCGCCCCGAGCTGGCTTCGGATGTGCACCGAAATCAGATAGCCGATACCCAGGATGACCAGGCTGAAGAGCGCGGTGGCCACGAACAGGGTGCCCAGATTCCCTCGGAAAGGAACGCCGAACCAGAACACGGCGCCGGCAAGGCAGATCGTGGCGTCGACCAGGCCGATGATGAAATACGGAATGAGCTTGCCGAGCATGACCTCCAGGGCCGTGACCGGGGTGGAGATCAACTGCTCCATGGTTCCCCGCTCCCACTCCCTCGAAACGGTCAGCGAGGTGAGCTGCGCGCCGACCAGGGCGAGGATGACCGCGACCACGCCGGGAATGATGAAGTTGCGACTGTCCAGGGTTTCGTTGAACCAGGTGCTGGGCTCGAGATCGACTTGGCCGAGGAGCGAGGGCCGAACTCCATGTGCGGCCGCCCATTGCGTCTGGATCTGGGCGTTGGCCTGCGCGACCACGCCCTGGATGTAGCCCAGCGCGATATTGGTCGTGTTGACGTCGGTCGCGTCGAAAACGGCTTGCAAGGATGCCGTGCCCGTGGCGGCCAGGACGCGCGAGAAGTCGACGGGAATCACAATGGCGGCGATGCATTGCCCGCCGTTCATGGCATTGCGGATTCCAGCCTGGTTGTGGAGCACCTTGCTCACGGAAAACCAACCGGCGGCATCGAAGCGGTCCACGATGGCGCGACTGAGCTGACTGTTCTCCTGGTCATACACGCACATGGGAACGTGCTTGATGTCCAGGCTCACGCCGTAGCCGAGCAGGGCCATTTGCATCAGCGGCATGAACAGCGCGATGGCCAGGCTGCGCGGGTCCCGCAGGATCTGCAGCGCCTCCTTGTACGCCATGGCGAAAAGGCGCCGCAGATTCATGGCGGGCTCCCGTTCTCGTGCTTGCCCGAGACGAGTTTCACGAATACATCCTCCAGGCTCGCCAAGACCTTGCGCGCCGGACCGGCTTCGATCCCGTGCTGGCCGAGAAAGACAGGAAGATCCTCAGCGCGCAGGCCGCCGGGCCCGAGGACGACATGCAGCTTGTCGCCGAAGATGGCCGCTTCGACCATGCCGGGCGCGCCAGCCAGGGCCTTGAGCGCGGCTCCGAGCGGGTTGCATGCGATCTCGAACAGATCGCCTCCGAGCCCATGCGTGCGCAACTCGCTCGGGCTGCCGATCGCGACGAGCTTGCCGCGGTCGATCAGCGTGATGCGGTTGCAGTACTCCGCTTCGTCCATATAGTGGGTTGACACCAGAACGGTGACGCCATCCGCGGCCAGGTCATGAATCAGGTCCCAGAAGCGGCGCCGGGCTTCGGGCTCCACGCCCGAAGTCGGCTCGTCGAGAAAGAGGACGGGCGGGCGATGCAGGATGGCGCAACCGAGCGCAAGCCGTTGCTTCCAGCCGCCCGCCAGGGTGCCGACCAGCGCGTCTTCCCGGCCCGCCAGCCCGGCCATGGCGACCGCGAACGCCATTCTTTCGCCGATATCGCGGCGAGGAACGCGGTAGATGCCGCCGAAGAAGCGCAGATTCTCACGCACCGTGAGATCGCCATAGAGCGAGAACTTCTGGGACATGTAACCAATATGCTCGCGTACATCCTGGGGCCGGGTAGCGACGTCGAATCCGGCGACCGAAGCACTGCCGTCGCTCGGCCGCAGCAAGCCGCAGAGCATCCGGATGGCGGTCGATTTTCCGGCCCCGTTCGGACCGATGAAACCCATCACCTCCCCCTTGCCGATGGTCAGGTCGAGGTGGTCCACGGCCGTGAAATCCTGGAACCGCTTGGTAAGTCCGCGCGCGACAACGGAGGACACGCTGTCGTGGGTCACGCTGCTTTTTCCGACCCGAGCAGGGCGACGAAGACATCCTCGATCCCAGGCTCGGCGGGCTCGATCTCGGCATCCACGATGCCGCTCTCGCGGAGGACGTCGCGCAACGCGGCGGTTCGCTTCGCGGCATCGTCGACGCGGATGTGGACACGGTCGCCCATGAGCAGGATGCCGAGCACGCCGGGTTTGCCGGCGAGTGCCTCGCGAAGGGCGCGCGGATTTGCCGCCGTGATGGCGAGCAGGACACCCGGCATCGCCTTCTTCAGGCGAGCCGGGGTGTCGCAATGCGGGATGGCTCCCGCATGAAACAGCGCCAGGCGCGAGCAGCGCTCGGCCTCGTCCATGTAGGCGGTCGACAAGACGATGGCAACGCCGCTCTCCCGCAGGTTGTAGAGAATGGCCCAGAAGTCGCGGCGCGATACGGGATCGACCCCCGTCGTCGGCTCGTCGAGCAGAAGCACGCGGGGCGTGTGGATCAGCGCACAAACCAGGCCGAGCTTTTGTTTCATGCCACCCGAGAGCTGGCCCGCCAGTCTGTTTTGAAAAGCCGACAGGCCGGCCGCATCCAGAAGTTCCCGCTTGCGCGCGATGCGCTGCGGCCTGGGAACGGCGAAAAGCTCGGCGTAGAAGAAGATGTTCTCCGCAACGGTGAGATCTTCGTAGAGCCCGAAGCGCTGCGGCATATAGCTCAGGCGCAATTTGGCAGCCTCCGGGTCGGCGACCACATCCACGCCGTCGACCACGATACCTCCCGCGTCCGGGCGCAGCACCCCGGCCAGCATCCGCATGACGGTGGTTTTCCCCGAGCCGTCGGGCCCGACAAGACCGAAGATCTCCCCCTTCGAGACGGCGAAATCCACGCCCCGAACCGCCCGCACGGACCCGAAACTCTTGCGCAGTTCGCGCACCTGCACGGCGATGTCGTCAGAATCTGCGGTCATTTCCCAGCGCGCAAAAGTGCGATTTCCGCCTGAGCAGGCATGCCTGGGAGCAGCTCGTGCGTCGGATTGTCGATGTCGATGCGGATTCGGTAGACCAGCGTCACGCGTTCGGCATGGGTCTCCACCGTCTTGGGCGTGAACTCGGCCTGGGAGGCGATGAAACCGATGCGCCCGTGATAGACATGGCCAGGGTAGGTGTCGGTAGTCACCGAAGCCGGCTCCCCCAGACGTACACGGCCCATATCCTGTTCGTTCAGATAGGCCCGCAGCCAGACATGGTCGAGATCGTCGAGCGTGAAAATGGCCACCCCTGGACCGGCCAATTCGCCCAGCTCGGCCTGCCGCACCGCCAGGACGCCGCTGAACGGAGCCTTCAGAGTCGTGTAGGACAGTGTCACGCGATCGAGCCCAACCTTCGCCTCGGCGTCCTTGAGGCTGGCCTCGGCAAGGCCGACGTTGTTGACGGCCACCTTGACCAGTGCCTGATCGCGCGACAGCGCAGCCGCCGACTGCCCGGCGGCGGTGAGGGCCTGGTCGTAGGTCTGGCGGGAGACGGCACCCACCTTCAACTGCTGTGCATCGCGCTCGAGATCGCGTTTTTTCTCTGCCAGATCGAGCCGATCGCTCAAGACGGTGTTTTGCGCCGCCGCCAGATTGCTCTGGCTGACGGCAATCTGTTGGCGGGCGACATCGAGCGCCGCCAGGTCGATCTGCAATTGCTGCCGATAGAAGCCGTCATCGACGCGGGCCAGCACGGTACCGGCCGCGACGGATTTGCCTTCATCGAAGGGCAGATCAATGATCGGCGCCTGCACATTGGTGAAGCTCAGCACGCTTTGATGCGCCTCGATATTGCCGGACACGACAACGGTCCGCGGCGCCTGCGCTGTGCCGAACAGAAGCTGCCGGGTCGGCGTCCAGAGCAGGAGCGCGCCTGCGGCCAGAACAACCGCCAGTGCGCCGAAGCCAAGACGACGGCGGGACATCATGAGGAACGGCCCGCGGCCCCAAGAGCCGCCCTGAAAGGACGCGATTCCGCAATCACGGGCGTCCGCCCGGCAGGAAGCCGCAGATCTGCAGCAGGGACAGAAGGATGCTCAGCACATCCAGGTCAAGCGAAACCATGATGAAGATCGGACGGACCGCCTTGCCATCCACCATGCTGCTGGTGAATACAGAACCCAAGGAAACAGCGAGCCGGCTTCGGTTTGTTCCCGTGAACAGGATGGCAAACGGGGTGCCGGGCGCCAGGATCATCGGCGTGGAGGAATGTGAGGAAGAGAAGGCCAAACCCATGCCGAATGCTGCGGCAAGCGCCGCGGCGACGAGCGTCGCGGCCCGCATGCCTGTGGCCGGACCCGCGCCGCATCAAACCGTCAAGCCGCACCCTTGCGCGCCGAAGCCGGTTTCGCCGCGCCGGACTTGGCCGCCGCCTGGCTCAGGCTCTGCACGTCGTCGGCCACCATCTTCGTCGCCTGGGTCTGCGCTTTCTGCGCTGCGTCGAAGGCTTGCGTGGTGAAATTCATCGCGCTTTGCATCAAGGTCGACATGGCGTCGGAACCCGCCGGCAGCCCGCCCGCGCCATTCTTGGTCGCCTCGCGCATGACCTGCTGCATGCGCGCC
>JAPTVL010000178.1 GCA_028065725.1 Betaproteobacteria bacterium | reverse complement strand
CTGCGCGGATTTTAGCTGCCAGTGGTGTTCGTCATCGCAATGCGGCCGTTGAACTGGGTCGATCACTTGTTAACGTTGGTGTTACCGGCGATGAGCGGTCGGCTGTCTTCTCAGTCGCACGTGAATCTGTTCTGGCCTACAAGGATGCATGGACAGATCGTCTCGGTTTGCTTGTCGTTGACAATACTCTTTCAGACCTCTCATCAATCATCGATGAAAACCAACGGCAGGATTAAATACTGGGGTAACTTTGTGAAGATTTATTTTGCCGGACCAGATGTTTTTCGAAGTAGCTACCCTGCCTTCAAGGCGATGGTGGCGGATTTGTGCTGCGGGATGGGGCTGATACCTGTCTTCCCTGGAGAAGAGGTGACCGGCAGTGATCCCGCCGCAATCTTTCAGGATAACTTGGCTCTGATCGACGAGGTAGATGCAGTGGTGGCCAATCTCAACCCGTTCCGCGGTCCCGAGCCCGATTCGGGTACAGCCTTCGAAATGGGGTATGCCCACGCCCGAGGGAAACTGATACTTGGTTACATCGATCAGTTCGAGAGCACGGTAGATAGGGTGGAGCGACTACAAGGCCATCTAATGCGCTATGGCAATGAGATAACTGACCGGGATGGGTATCGGGTCGAGGACTTCGGGTTGCCGCTCAACCTCATGCTAGCGGTTCCGGCCCGCTTGGTTGCTGGAGGTGTCGAGGATTGTTTGAACCAACTCCAGCAACCAGTGATGAGCGGCACCTGAGCAGCCATGTCAGTTTTATCGGGCCGCACTTACCTTCTTTTTCTCGGAGCAGGCCATAAATGGACCATACTGGCCGGTGATCACCCGCAAGACCCCGGTTCCGCAGGTTGGGCATGCCTCGACATCGGGATGGTCTCCTTCCACCTTGCCGCTGCGGTAGATAACAGTTCCTCGATTTTGTGGCTTTAGAAGCTCCTGTACAAAACGAGAAATCCTGGATTTCCTGGTGAGCACATAGGTTCGGCGCTTCGCCCGGGTCAGGCCGACGTAGAAGAGGCGACGTTCTTCCGAATACTCGAAAGCTTCTGGAACCGGAAGAACGAGATCAAGTAGTGGGTCGTCAACAATCTCGCTGGGAAACGAGTATGCCCCCGAGTTCACCCCCAGAAGAAATACGAAATCTGCCTCAAGTCCCTTGGATCGGTGAAGCGAAAGGAACCGGATATCCAGCGCGTCGGAATGCCGTTTTTTCCATGTGGCAAGTGAGCTTGGCCGAAGATGGTTATAGCGGCCCAGAAGGAAGACACGAAGGATTCGTTGCTCAGTCCTGGCGATACCGGCAAGTGCATCGATCTCGGCAGCAAGCACTACTTCCGAGTCTTCATCTTTTCCGTACTCGAGAATCTGAATTGTCGCGTCCTTGGTTTTGTCGACTGCCCGGACCGTTTTTTTCAATTGAGACGGATTCGCTTGAACGTAAGCGTCTCCCCAAGGCCGTCTTCCCAGGGCGGGTAACGTGAGCCAAAGTGGCGCCCACCATTCAAGTGGCGGGAACTATCTTGGCAACAGACAACATTGCACGGGCGAGCCGCAAAGGCCGCCCGAATTACCCGATCGATTTCAAACGGCAGTTGGCGGCACTGGCCTGTGCGCCAAATGTTTCCGTATCGAAACTCGCCGCCAAGCACGGCATCAACGCCAACATGGTGTTCAAGTGGCGGCGCCAATATCGAGCTGGCTACTTTGGCGTTCCTGGCACGGGCCTTCGCACCGCCCCGGTGAACTTGATTCCAGTCGTCACGCCTGCCGTGAGCGAACGCCAGCCCTCCGCGAGGCGAAGCGACTCGGTAATCGAGGTCATAATCGACGACGTCACACTGCGGCTGCATGGCGGAGTGGATCCGATCACGTTGAGCACGGTGCTCGACTGCCTGGCTCGGCGGCGATGATCGGGCTGCCGACCGGAACCCGGATCTGGATCGCTGCCGGCGTCACTGACATGCGCCGCGGCATGGATGGATTGGCGGCCCTGGTGCAAACCGCGCTGACCGAGAATCCGTTCAGTGGGCACGTCTTCCTCTTCCGCGGCCGGCGCGGCGACCTGATCAAGGTGCTGTGGTGGAGCGGCGATGGACTGTGCCTGTTTGCCAAGCGCCTGGAACGCGGTCGCTTCGTCTGGCCGCAGGCCGCGAGCGGCAGCGTGAGCTTGAGTGGCGCGCAACTCTCAATGCTTCTGGAGGGCATCGACTGGCGGCGTCCGGAGCGTACATGGCAGCCAAGTCAGGCCGCGTAAATTTCTGTTGTTTGCTTGATCACAAGTCGATTTGCATGCACTAGAATTCGTGCATGGCAAACGCATCTTCGCTCCCGGACGACATCGATTCCCTGAAGCGTCTGCTGGCAAATCGCGATGATCTGATCGCCAAACTGATGGCCGAAATTGCCCGTCTCAAGCGGTGGCAATTCGGGCGCTCCGCCGAACGGATCGAAGGCACGCTGGCGCAATTGCAGCTGGCTCTGGATGACCTGCAAGCGGGAGAGAAGAAGGTCGACCCGCTACCTGAACCCGTCGTTGCCGCAGAAGACTCCACCCAGCCAGCATCCGATCGGAAGGTGGTTCCGCTGCGCCGTGCATCGCGGGAATTGCCCGCCCATCTGCCGCGCGAAACCGTTGTCCACTCGCCGGCGACCTGCTCCTGCCCCGCCTGTGGCGCGGCGATGCGCAAGCTTGGCGAGGATATCTCCGAGATGCTGGATTTCGTGCCCGGCTACTTCAAGGTGATCCGGCATGTGCGCCCGAAACTCTCCTGCGGTCGTTGCTCCACGATCGTTCAGCAACCCGCTCCCTCGCGTCCCATCGAACGGGGTCTGCCGACGCCAGGTCTCTTGGCGCAGGTGATCGTTGCCAAGTATGCGGATCACAGTCCCTTGTATCGGCAGCAAGGCATCTACCGGCGCGTTGGCGTCAATCTCGATCGTGCCACCCTGGCCGGCTGGGTGGCGGATGCCGCCCGCCTGCTGGATCCCTTGGCCAGCGCCATCGGGCGCTATGTCCTGAAGGCGGAGAAAGTGCATGGTGACGATACGCCGGTGCCGGTGCTCGACCCCGGACGGGGACGCACCAAGACGGGGCGACTGTGGACCTATGTACGCGACGACCGACCGGCGGGAAGCCGGGCGCCGCCGGCGGTGTGGTATCGCTATTCTCCGGATCGACAAGGCATGCATCCGCGCGAACATCTGGCGCGCTATGAAGGCATTCTTCAGGCCGACGGCTATGCGGGCTACGGTGCTCTGTACGAGAGCGGCCGCGTGGTCGAGGCCGCCTGCTGGGCGCACGCACGCCGGAAGTTCTACGACATCTATGTGGCGGAGAAATCGCCGATCGCGGCGGAGGCGATCCGGCGCATCGGGATGATGTATGTCATCGAGCGCGAGATCCGCGGCCAAGTCCCGGAGCAGCGTCGTGCCGTGCGCCAGGAGCGAACGACTGGCATTCTGGCGGACTTGCACGCTTGGATGAACGCGACGCTGCAGACTGTGTCGGCCAAATCGAATCTCGCGGGCGCCTTCAAATATGCCTTGGTGCGCTGGGAGGCACTGACACGTTTCTGCGACGATGGCCGCATCGAGATCGATAACAATACGGCGGAGCGTTCCATCCGTCCTCTGGTTCTGGGTCGCCGCAACTACCTGTTCGCCGGCTCCGACAGCGGTGGCACAAGTGCCGCCGCCCTCTACAGTCTGATCGGCACGGCAATGCTCAATGGCGTCGAACCCTATGCCTACCTGCGCGAAGTCCTGGGACGCATCGCCGAGCATCCGATCAATCGCATTGACGAACTGCTGCCGTGGCATCTCGACCTAAAGTCCGTGGAAGACCTGCGCCAGGCGGCATAGCCACTCGCGCAACGGCCAACGCCGCTCCTGGGCCGGGCGGGTTGTACTCACACATTGATGCCGTGATCCGGGCGGGCGGACAAATCATGATGGGTAACGTAGCGCCAATCCGTGACGCTGCTGTAGCTCATGACGGCAAGAAGACTTTGGTCATGCTCAGAAAGCGGCCAACAGAGTCCGTCGCTGATCTTCTCGTCCGTCTCGACCTTGCTATCGCTACGGCGCGATCTACTGGACAGCGCGTCGACGAGATCAACATCCCTTCGTCAGATCTCCGGTACGAACTCTGATCCGGTCAAGACGGCCTCGCGGAGACGCTTACCGAA
>JAPTVL010000444.1 GCA_028065725.1 Betaproteobacteria bacterium | reverse complement strand
GAACAGCACCGGCATGTCGACCCCGGCCCGGCGCACGCCTTCGAGCACCTGCCAGCCATTGAGGCCGGGCAGCATCACATCCAGGATCATCAGGTCGTAGTGCTCCGCCTTGGCGAGTTCCAGACCATCCCAGCCGTCGCGTGCCAGGTCCGTGACGAAACCGGCCTCGGTGAGACCCTGCTTCAGGTAAGCGCCCGTCTTGGGCTCGTCTTCGACGATCAGGATTTTCATGGTGGGAATACTCGGCTGGATGCAAGCATCCTGCCACAGCTCGCGCCTGGGGAGGCGCGTATTACAGATTTGTAATCTGCTTGTCAGATTGATGTTGGGCACGCATCTGCAGGATGGGCATATGCTTCTGTGCCTTGTGCAGCCGGCGCATGTTGCGCATTGGGTTTCATTTCTTGCGAGGAAATTATGGATTCATCATTTTATGGCGGGTCATGGTCATGGTCGGCCAAATGGGCAATACCCGTCGGACTGGCTCTGAGTGCTTCGCTAGCGTTCGCCCAGGAAAATGCTGGCGCGGTCGCTCCGACACTCAAATACCACTCAGTATTCAGCCAATATCAGGGGTTCAGCGAACAGACGGTCGCGCCCTGGCGGGAAACCAATGATACGGTTGAATCAATTGGCGGCTGGCAAGTGTATGCCAGGGAGGCGCAGCAACCAGACCCTGCCGACAAGCCCACCACCACACCGGGCAACATGGGTATGCCGAGTGATCATGGGAGCACGCCATGAACACGACAACGCAGCTTTCATATGCGCGCGCGCATCGGGCTGTCGGGAGCAAGACGCTCATGGCCGTCGCCACACTGGTCATTCTTTCAGGCTGCGCCAGTGTCAACTTCGATCAATCTGTTGCCAGCGCCAATCGGGAAGCGGCCAACTTTACGCAGGGCCAGCTTGCGCTGGCGCGAACCCAAGACCAGCGTACCGAAATGGATCGCGTCGCGGCAGAGATTTTGAGCCAACCCATTAATCAGAGCGATGCAGTTCGGCTGGCATTGGTTAACAGCCCAGCGTTGCAAGCCATGCTGGCACAGAACTGGGCGGATGCAGCCCAAGCTGCGCAAACCGGACGCATCGCCAACCCGCTCTTCATATTTGAGCGTACCCGTTTCGCTGATGAGCTGGAGTTGGGGCGACTGTTGGCATTCGGCCTGCTAGACCTGCTGACCCTGCCGCAGCGCTACCAAGTAGCCGAACGGAAAATCGCACAACAGCAGTTGCGCTTGACCCGCAGCGTCATCGACCAGGTCACGCAAGTACGCCAGGCTTGGGTCAAAGCCGTGGCGGCGCAGCAAAATCTTGTTTATGCCAAGCAGGTTAATGATGCAGCGCAGGCAAGTAGCGAACTGGCGCGTCGTCTTCAGGCAGCGGGTAATTTTAGCAAGTTGCAGCGCGCCCGCCAGCAGGCGTTTTATGCTGATGCGGCCACGCAATGGGCGGCTGCGCAACACGCAAGCACATCGACACGCGAAGAACTGGTTCGGCTTCTGGGGTTAACCGAGTCCCAAGCGGAGGCGCTGGTGTTGCCAGACAGATTGCCTGATATGCCGGGCAGCCCGCGCTTGCCTGATGAAATAGGCAAATTGGCCAGCAAGGGGCGGCTGGACATCCGACTCGCGCAAGCAGAGTTCGATGCCATGGTCAAAGCGCAGGGCTTGAACGTGCTGACCAGTTTCACTGACATTGAGCTGGGCGTGCGGCGTGACACCGTGTTTGATCACGCGGCAGGGACTTCAACGCCCAGACGTGGCTACGAGGTGAGCGTGCGTCTGCCGATCTTCGACTGGGGCGGCAATCAGCGCAATGCCATGAATGCGCAAACGCTCGCCGCAGCCAACCGACTGGAGGCCACGGTTCGTGCAGCAGGATCAAATCTGCGTGAAAGCTACTCTGCATACCGCACTGCCTTTGATGTGTCCAGGCACTACCGCGACGAGGTCGTGCCGCTGCGCAAGACGATTTCAGAAGAAAACGTGCTGCGCTACAACGGCATGCTGATCGGTGTGTTCGAGTTACTGGCCGACAGCCGCGATCAGGTAAACAGCGTCATGGCCGCGATTGCGGCGGAGCAGCAGTTCTGGCTCGCCGATGCAGCCCTGCAGGCCTCGCTGATGGGCAAGCCCACGATGGCCGATGTGGGTGCCATGGCTACGGGTGGAGGTGGCGATGCCGGGCACTGACCCCCAAAACAAACAGCAGCGCAGCGCGGCGATTCAGCGTCATGCCTCAGCACACATCACTAGGAATAAACTATGAACTCAAGAAGGCAGTTCTTCAAAGCGGCAGGACTCGCGGGGGGCGCGATCGCGGCATCCGTAGTAAGCCGCGTTGCCATGGCGGCATTGCCTGAACCGGTCTTGCAGACCAAGCCGGACACGATGCCGCCGCTGGTGCCCAGCAGTGGCCGTCCCTACAACCCCGTGGTCACGCTTAACGGCTGGACACTGCCGTGGCGCATGAACCAGGGCGTCAAGGAATTCCACTTGGTGGCCGAACCCGTGGTGCGTGAGATGGCACCGGGCATGAAGGCGCATCTGTGGGGTTACAACGGCCAGAGCCCGGGGCCGACCATCGAGGTGGTCGAGGGCGACCGCGTGCGCATCTTTGTCACCAACAAGCTGCCTGAGCACACCAGTATTCATTGGCACGGGCAGCGCTTGCCCAATGGCATGGATGGCGTCAACGGGCTGACGCAACCACCCATCAAACCGGGCAAGACCTTTGTCTATGAATTCGTCGCACGCCGCCCCGGCACGTTCATGTACCACCCACACGCCGACGAAATGACGCAAATGGCGATGGGCATGATGGGCTTCTGGGTCACGCACCCGAAGACCAGGCACCCGTTGATCGATGACGTGCAGCGCGACTTCTGTTTCTTGCTCAACGCCTACGATATTGACCCCGGCAGCTACACGCCCAAGATCATGACCATGACGGATTTCAATCTCTGGTCATGGAACAGCCGCATTTTTCCGGGTATCGACAGCCTGAACGTGCGCCTGAACGACAAGGTACGTATTCGCATCGGCAACCTGACGATGACCAACCATCCGATTCACCTGCACGGCCATGAGTTCCTGGTTACAGGAACGGATGGCGGGCCTACTCCTAGAAGCGCCCGTTGGCATGAGGTGACAACGGATGTTGCGGTCGGCCAGATGCGGCAGATCGAGTTTTTGGCAGATGAAGCAGGCGACTGGGCCTTTCACTGCCACAAGAGCCATCACACCATGAATGCGATGGGTCATGATGTGCCCACCATGATCGGCGTGGACCACCGGGGTGTCGCAAAAAAAATCACCAACCTGATCCCCGATTACATGGTGATGGGCGAGCGCGGCATGGCGGATATGGCTGAAATGGAAATGCCACTGCCCGACAACACCGTTCCCATGATGACCGGGCAAGGGCCTTTCGGCGGCGTCGAAATGGGCGGCATGTTCTCGGTTCTCAAAGTTCGCAAAGACCAGAAGCCGGGCGACTACAAAGACCCCGGCTGGTATCAGCATCCCCCCGGCGAAGTGGCATTTGAATGGTCAGGCGCAATGCCTGAGCCCGCGCGCTTCCAAGCCGAAGGGGGCCAATCCATGCCCCGCAAGCTTATGCCCAAGCAAGAAGTCGAGGTGCAAGTACGTAAACCCACGAGCCATTCTGGTCATTAATCTCTTAACCCCCTGAAAGGAAGTCTCATGAAAATCAAATCCCTCATCGCCGCACTCTCAACGGCATTGCTTGCCCAGGCAGCCTTTGCTGCCGGCGACCATGCCGGTGGCCATCACGGCGACTCCAATGCCATCGGGCAAGCCGGCAATGCCGCCAAGGTGACGCGCACCATCGCTGTTGACATGACCGATGCCATGCGCTTTACACCTGCTGACATCGCTGTCGAACAAGGTGAAACCATCAGGTTTGTGGTCAAGAACACCGGCAAACTTAAGCATGAAATGGTCTTGGGTACCGAGGAGGAATTGAAAGAGCACTACGAGGTGATGAAAAAATACCCCGAGATGGAACACGCCGATGAAAATCAAGTCACCGTCGCACCGGGAAAATCCGGTGAAATCATCTGGCAATTCACCAAGGCCGGGAAGGTGAATTTTGCGTGCCTGCAACCGGGTCACTACGACGCTGGCATGAAGGGCGCTGTGGCTGTGAGCGGAAAAGTCGGGGCAGGTGATGCTCACACCATGCACAAGCATTAATCCTTTTTCACCCCCAGTTCACACCAAGGATCAACCATGAAAACTTCACAATTTCTTCCCATCGTGTTGCTGGCTACTGCTGCAGCATTTTCAGTAACTACACATGCCCAGGAAAAACCAGCGACTGCACAGGCAAGCACGCCGGCCGCCGACATGACTGACGGCGAAATCCGCAAGATCAACAAAGACACCCAAAAAATCACCATCAAACATGGTGAAATCAAGAACCTGGGTATGCCGGGCATGACCATGGTGTTTCAGGTCAAGGATTCAGCCCTGCTTGAACAGGTGAAAGTGGGGGACAAGGTGAAATTCGTCGCCGAAAAATCTGGGGGTGCGCTTGTCGTGACCGATATTCAGCCCGTCAAATAAATGGGACTTGCAGCCTGACCGGCGGGGCAAACCTCAGCCCGGCCGATGTTTCAACGCTTCCAGATCGACCAGGCTGCAACTGGTTTTTCGCGTTGTCAGGCAGTCGCTATCGCCAGGTTTGTGTTCGAACGAACACTGCCGCGCCTGGAGCATCTCCCAATCCTCTGGGGTGTAGGCATTGGGCGGCAGGTTAAGCGGGTAGTACACGCAGCCGAAGCAAAGATCTTCAGTCTCGGCACTGTTTTCAAACATGGAACGTCCTGTTTTTATCGGTTGAAAGGCCCGATCATCGCTTTATTCAAGCTTCAAGCCATGACAAGGGCTTTTACGGGATGGCAAGGCCGATGGCAATAATCTCATGAGCATTCCCCAAAGGCCAAGGTTCTCCTCGGAGCGACAGTTACCCGGCCGAAAATGACACAAATGTAATCCATCTGTCAGGTTGATGTGGCGAACCCCATTCCATACTGATCTCAATCGTGAATAAGGGCCTCGTATGAAAAACCTTGTTGCCACTCTTCTCATCGGCAGTCTTGCCCAGGCGTCTTGGGCTGCTCCGGAAATCCCGGTGATCGATGTCTACAAGAACCCGACTTGCGGGTGCTGCAACAAGTGGATCGACCACCTCAAGGCCAATGGCTTTGGCGTCAGAAGTTACGACACCGACAATGTGGCGCAACACAAAGCTCGCCTTGGCGTGCCCCCCGGTTACGGCTCCTGCCATACCGCAGAGGTCGACGGGTATGTGATCGAAGGACACGTCCCAGCCAGGGAAATCAAGCGCCTGCTCAAGGAAAAGCCCCGAGCCCGCGGGTTGGTGGTGCCGGGCATGCCGGTCGGTTCGCCTGGAATGGAAGCCGATGGCCGCAAGGATCCTTACAAAGTTTTTCTCGTGAACCGGAATGGGTCTACCCAGACTTACGTCCAATATTGAAAGGCGTACACATGAAGTCTATTTTGAATAATTTGGTCCTTGGCCTGGGTTTGGCCCTCGTACTGCCTGCCTGGGCTGATACGCAACACGCGAGCCATGCCGGCTCTGCAGACCACGCCGCCATGCTCACCGAAGGCGTGGTGAAAAAGGTGGACAAGGCCCAGGGCAAGCTCACCCTCAAACATGGTCCCCTGGAAAACCTGGAGATGCCCGGCATGACCATGGTTTTCCGGGTCCAGGATGCCAACTGGCTCGACCAGGTCAAACCCGGCGCCACCATCCGGTTCCTCGCTGACCGGGTGAACGGCGCATTCACCGTGACCATGCTCGAAGTCGTCAATCCGTAATGTTCATTTTCCCCACGCAAAGGAGTAAACCATGAAACGCCACGCACTATTTGCAACCCTGATGCTTTCCGCCTTGGCGATGCAGCCCGTACTCGCGGATGAAGCGCACCATCCCGATCAAAAAGCCGCCGCGGCCGCGCCTGCCGCCGACCAGACGATCCAGAAAATGCAGGCCAATACCAAGCGAATGCAAAGCCAGCTGGAGCAGATGGCCAGGTCCAAGGACCCGGCCCAGCGCCAGAAACTGATGCAGGAGCATATGCAGACCATGCAGGAAAACATGATGGCGGGAAAAAGCATGGCCGGCGGCGGCATGATGGACTGTCCGATGATGAAAGACGGAATGATGGGCGGCGGCATGGGCATGATGGGGGGCAAGGGCGGCATGGGCATATCGGGTGGCGACGACATGATGGCCAAGCGCATGGAGATGATGGAAAAGCGCATGGACATGATGCAGATGATGATGCAGACCAATATGGGCAAACCCCAGGGCGGCCCTGAGAATCCGGCCAAGTGATGGCCCGTCGTGACGGCAATGGCCGTCGCGTTTACTTAACTGAAGTGAAGGAACAAATCATGAAAACCGCTATTGCATTCACTACCTTGGCTCTGCTGGTTGCCCCGGCCTGGGCTTCCGATCAAAACAGCAACCCCGACCTGAAACAGGGCATTACCAACGTGCATGGCAGTCATTTCCCTCACGTGTCCGGAGACAGCCATGAGCTGGAAAGAGGAAGTGGCGACAGCTACGGCTCGGTTTTGCTTGATGATCAACCAACCGGGCATGTGCCCCATAAGCGGGGGGATGGTAGCCACACGACCGACGAGGTGTGGCCTACTCAATGAAACTCGAGGCCAATATTTGGAGCCGACAACGGGGGCGCTGACGGCTTGGGATCTACGACTGCTCCATGCGCACCCGGCGATCCAGGAGTTCTGACCGATCAGCGGGCAAGGCGGTGCAAGTGAAATAGTCGCGATTGCATCTCAACCCCGCCGAAGGAGGATGGCAATGAAACCTGTCCTAAATGTACTGCTGACACTGACCATGGTCGCGGCGACCGTCGCCTTGGCCGGACAACAGACCATGCCACCAAGCTTCTCCGAGCAGAATGAGCCAGAGACGGTGTTGCGCGCTTATCCCCTGGGGGTCGCCACCAAACAAGCCGCCTTCAGCCACCACTGTAAAGCCCTCCGTACCTTAATCCTGCCCAATGGAAAGGAAGGTTGGGTATACGAGGTGGGGGGCAAGCAAGCCCAAACCTACCAGCATCCCACAAGGGAAAAGCATACCGTTTACGAAGCCGGGCCGGGTAACGGTGTGCGCACCTATACCCTGGTGTTCGACGACAAGGGTGTGGTCATCGACGCGCTTTACAACGAGAAAGGGCGGCACGACGGCCTCGCAGCCCTGCAGGTGCAGCGCAAGGTTCGCGGCGAGGGCACTCGCAAGGACGAGGGCCTCGGCGTGAAATGACAAAGGCCATGACGCAGAGGCAGACGGTAGGGGCTGAATAATTTATGAAACCGATAATATTTAAGGAGATGTGCCATGGCTGGCGTCTGGAAAGTGCATGCGTTCTCGCTGGCGACAACGCTGGGCGTGGCGTACATCCTCTGCGCCATTTTCGATGCGCTGTTTCCGCCCTTTGGACTGTTGGCCGCGCTTGCACCAGCCAGCCCGTGGCCGATCTCCGGCAGCCCCATCGCTTTCCTGGCGGGATTCGCACTGTTCACCGCCACCGGTTTTGTGCTCGGCGCGCTCTATGGAATCGCGTGGGGGTTCTGGGGCAAAAAACTGCAGTGAGAAGCGTCATGGATATGGATACACTGAAAAGAGTCGACGGGTTGCCACCTTGGCGCGCCGCGCTTTTCGTGATGTGCACTTCGACTACGACATGGGGGTGGAAAAATGTGGCATGACGGCATGAGCGGTTGGGGCTGGGGCATGGGGTTCGGCTGGATGGGAATCCTGTTCTGGATCGTACTCATCCTGGCGCTCGCCGCGCTGATCAAGTACCTGTTCGGCAAGTCCGGCGATTGATGAAGCGGCACCGAACAACGATCGGTAGCTTGTCTGCCATTACGCTCGCCGCATCGGTAGCCATCGCGGCATCCATGGTCTACCTACGCTCGGCAGCGGCAATCAGGGAATCGACGATGACCGGCAAGTCGGATAAGTGATGTTCTTACCCGTATAGGAGACCAAATCATGAATGTCAGGATCATTGCGACACGCAGTTGCAGTCATTGCCACAATCTTGAACGCGAGCTCAAAGATTTGGCTGTCCTCTACGAAGTGTTGTTCGTAGAGGACCATCCGGAAATCGTGCAGCGATATAGCATCCGGCACTCACCCAACCTGGTTGTAGATGACGAAGTGGTGTTCCGCCGCCAGCCAACTGAAGGTGAGCTGCGGGCGCTCTTCACGCGTAGCTGAGGTCGCGTGGCGCTCGCAGTGTTCGGTTGGATAGGTCTGCTGCCTGTCCTGGATCGGGGCCATCCTCGCCATTGCCGCCCTGATCAACTGAGCATGCCAGGCAAGGCGTCTGGCGAAGTAGATGGTGGAGGCCCTAAAAGTTCGATGGTTGGGCTTTCTGGGTCCCATTAAGGGTCTCCAACTGGGAGCGTATGGTTGGTCATTTTCTAAAACTGAAAGGAAGAATCATGAAACAGCATGTCACTTTATCCGCGTTGTTGACTTTCCTGGTCGTGGCCGGTGTTTTCTCGCTGGCACTTCCGGCCAACGCCCAAATGGGGCCAGGCATGATGGATGCTAAAAAAGGCGGGCAGTGTCCTGGGGCGCAGCAAATGTCCACCATGGAGCACGACATGGCCGACCAGATGATGGGCATGTCCGGGGAAATGTCCAAGGGCACTATGAGCGCGGCGCAACAAAAACAGATGAGCGAGCGTATGCGCAAGATGGCGACCATGATGGACGACATGTCGGGCATGATGGGCAAGGGCATGATGATGGACGCCGACACCCAGAAGCGCATGGATCAGATGCGCAAGCAGATGGACGAGATGATGCCCGGCGACGCACCCAAGAAGAAGTGATCTGGGCGGGGCCCGGCAGAGAAGTTTCCACCGGGTTTCCTGATGCCGGATACAAAGGCCGAGTGTGATGACGATAACCCGTCCCGACACGCGCAGTGCCATGCAAGCGCGGAACCACGCGCCGGCATGCCACTTCTGTGGCCGCGCCATCCCTGCCGCGCCGTTCGCGCGGGAGGAAGAACGGTTCTGCTGCGAGGCCTGTTTCCTCAAGCAGCGGGAACGGCAGGATCTACAGGTGGAGCGCGACCAGGCTTATCTTGCCCTGGCCGAGGCCTTGACGGCGGCGTTGGATGCGCGCGAGCACGACCGGCTTGCATTCACAGCGTGTCGCCTGCCACACCCAGGTGCTGGCGCGGCGTTTCACGCAGGATCCGCAGAGGCTACGCCAGATTTACTGGGGCGCGTTGCTGCACGACATCGGCAAGGTCGGCATCCCGGACGCTATCTTGCTCAAGAAAGGGCCGCTGACGGAGGACGAGTGGCTGATCATGCGCACGCACCCCGAGATCGGGCACCGCATTCTCGCGAGTGTGCCGTTCATGGCCGAGGCCGCCGAAATCGTGCTTTGCCATGAGGAACGTTTCGACGGTTCGGGTTACCCACGCGGCCTCTCGGGCGCGGCCATTCCACTCGCGGCGCGGCTGTTCGCGGTGATCGACACGCTGGATGCGATGTGGGGTATCGGTAGTTCAAGAATGCACCGGCGATAAGCTCGGTTGGCTCGCTTACGCCGAAAGCCACGGCGGCAGCCTGGGCGTGAATATCAACGGCGGCGAGTTTGTTTTCGTCTTCGCGGCAGGATTGGAAAATCAAGGGGGCTGAGATGGCGACCGACCCGGTGTGTGGCATGACGGTAGACGAAAAAAGTGCGGCGGGTAGCGCCAGCCACGCCGGACAGACGTACTACTTTTGCTCCGCGCGCTGCCTCGGTCAATTCCAGGCCAATCCCGCGCAGTTCGTCGGCGCATCCAGGCAAGCAGCCAGCGCGCATTCCCATGCCCACGGCGAAACGATGGCCGCGCCCGCGCCGCCGGGAAAAGCCCGCAAGGCCATGGCCAAGGATCCCATTTGCGGCATGCTGGTGGACAAGGCTACCGCCCTGAAATCGGAGCGCGCCGGCCGCGCCTATTATTTCTGCAGCGTGGGTTGCCAGCGCACGTTCGAGTCGCCCGAGCAGGAACTCAAGTCGATGAAGACGCGCGTCATGATCGCGCTCACCGGCGTTCTGGTGCTGGCCATCCTGCGCGCCGGCGCGTTCCTTGCGCTCGCCACCGGCGCCACCATCGTCACCTGGGCGCCGATCCCGCAATTGCCGTGGTTCACCTGGGGCATGTGGCTATTCCTGCTGGTGACGCCAGTGCAGTTCATCGGCGGCTGGAGCTTTTACAAAGGCGCGTGGAGCGCGATCCGGACCCGCCGCATCAACATGGATTTCCTGATTGCGATGGGCACCTCGGTCGCCTATTTCTACAGCGTGGCGGTGCTGTTCTTTCCCGAGGTGCTGCCGGTGAAAGTGGAAGAGCGCGCGGTGTATTTCGAAGTCTCCGCCGTCATCATCGCCTTCGTGCTGCTGGGAAAATACATGGAGGAGATCATCAAGAAGCGCTCCTCGGCGGCGGTGCGAAAACTGCTGGACCTGAAGCCGGCGACCGCCCGCGTCATCCGTGAGGGCGCCGAGATGGAAGTGCCCGCCGAGTCGGTAATGGTGGGCGAGACCCTGGTGGTGCGGCCGGGCGAGAAAATTCCCACCGACGGGCAGGTGCTGGAAGGCAACTCCTCGGTGGACGAGGCTATGCTCACCGGCGAGTCCATGCCGGTGGAAAAGGCAGCGGGCGCTGCTGTGATCGGCGGCACGCTCAACCGCACCGGCCTGTTCCGCTTCAAGGCGACGCGAGTCGGGGCCGAGACGGCGCTGGCCCAGATCATCAAGATGGTGGAAGACGCGCAGGCCAGCACCGCAGCCGTGCAGCGCCTCGCCGACAAGGTGACCGCGTATTTCGTCCCGGTAGTGGTGGCGGTCGCTTTCCTGGCTTTTTTCGGCTGGTGGGCGGTCGGTAATTTTCCGCAGGGACTGCTCGCCTTCATCGCGGTGCTGATCATTGCCTGCCCATGCGCGCTGGGCATCGCCACCCCGGCGGCGCTGATGGTGGGCGTGGGCAAAGGCGCCGAAGCCGGCATCCTGATCCGCGGCGCCGAAGTGCTGGAGCGCGCGGAAAGGCTGACCACCGTGGTATTCGACAAGACCGGCACGCTGACCCGGGGCGAGCCCAACGTCACGGATATCGTTGCGTTCGGCGCGGCAACAGAGGAAGTAATCCTGCGGTTCGCCGCCGCGGTCGAGGCCGGCTCCGAGCATCCCCTGGGCGAGGCGATCGTACGCGCCGCGCAACAGCGCGAACTCGCCTTGCCGAAGGTGGCAGGCTTCGAAGCCATTCCCGGCCACGGCATCCGCGGCCGCGTCGATGACAGGACCGTGCTGCTCGGAAACCGCCGCCTGTTCGCGCGCGAGAACATTGATGTAACTACGGCCGAAGTCGCCATGGCACGGCTGGAAACCGAGGGCAAAACCGCCATGCTGGTCGGCATGAACGGCGCCCTGTCCGGCATTATCGCCGTCGCCGACACCTTGAAACCGGAGGCGCAGGAGGCGGTGTCCGCACTGCAGCAGGAAGGCATCGAGGTGATTCTTCTGACCGGCGACAATCAGCGCACCGCGCACGCCATCGCCACGCAACTCGGTATTACGCAGGTGATCGCGGAAGTGTTGCCGGGCGACAAGGCGCGCATCATTCAAGACCTGCAGCAAAAGGGCAAGGCGGTCGCCATGGTGGGCGACGGCGTCAACGACGCGCCGGCGCTGGCGGTGGCCGACATCGGCATCGCCATCGGCTCGGGCTCCGACGTCGCCAAGGAGACTGGCGGCATCGTCCTGATCAAGGACGACGTGCGCGACGTGGTCGCGTCGATCCGCCTGTCGCGCGCCACTATGCGCAAGATCAGGCAGAACCTGTTCTGGGCCTTCATCTACAACTCCATCGGCATCCCAGTGGCGGCCCTGGGATTTCTGAACCCGGTCATCGCGGCGGCCGCTATGGCCTTGAGCTCGCTTTCGGTAATCGTGAATTCGGCGTTGTTGAAGCGCGCCAAACTGAAGGAGGGAACAGCATGATGGATCGCTGGTCCTGGCTCTTCCCCTGGCTCGCAGTGGCGCTCGCTGCGGCGGTGTTCATGCTGTTTGGACTCGTCTGGTGGCGCGCGCTGCTTGTCGCCTGCCTGCTGGTATGTGTGGCGCTGTTGCTGTGGGGACTGTTCCTTACCCTCCTGAAATCGGATGAACCGCTGGTGCACACCCACGGCATGACCATGGATTGGGCCGCGCCGTTCTACGATGTGTATTGCCGCGCGGTCGGCCTGGGCCAGGGATTCCGCGACCAGACACTGCGGGTGGCGGCGATTCGCGTGGGTGAAACCATTCTCGACGTAGGCTGCGGCACCGGTGTGCTCACGCGTCGCGCGAGCGAGGCCGCCGGACCGGCGGGTGCGGCCATCGGCATCGACCCAGGGCAGAGCATGATTCGCGTGGCGAAGAAAAACGCGCAGCGGCTTGGCAGCCGCGCCGCATTCAAAGTCGCTGCAATCGAACAATTGCCTTTCGATGACGCACGTTTCGATGTCGTCCTGGCCAGCCTCATGCTGCACCACCTGCCGCCTGATTTGAAACGGCAAGGCTTGCGCGAGGTGTATCGCGTGCTCAAACCGGGCGGCCGCTTCATCGTGGCGGATTTCTACCGCCCCGCGAACCCTTTGTGGTGGCTGGTAGCTTGGCCGTTCCTGTTCATGCCCACGACCGCGGACAACTTCCGCGGAACGCTCCCTGACACTTTCCGGGAAGCGGGTTTCGATCCAGTGCAAGGCAAGGGCCGGCGCGCCGGGATTCTGGCGTTCTGGAATGCCATTAAACTCTAGGAGGACGACATCATGCCCCCCCATCTCAAGACGTTCTTGCGCGCGGCCCTGGCCGGCATCGCGGCCCTGCTGCTGACCGCCGCGTTCGCGGCCGATTCAAGTCAGCATAAAGTCGTGCACGGCGTCGCCATTTATCTCGGCGTGTTTCCGGCCGAGATGATCCTGGGGCATCCCAAGCCGCACGTCGAGGCGGAAATGCACGGCGGCGTGCCGGCCGGGCAGCATCAGTACCATGTCGTGGTGGCGCTGTTCGACAACGCCACGGGCAAGCGCATCACCGGCGCCAGAGTCAAAGCGAATGTGTCTGAAATCGGCTTATCCAGGGCGCAGAAAAAACTCGAACCCATGCTGATTGCGGGCACCGTCAGTTACGGCAATTACTTCAACATGCCGGCTACCAGCAACCCCTATCGCATCAACGTGCGGATCGAATTGCCCGGAATGGCGGACGCGATCGAGGCGCAGTTCGACTACCAGCATGCGCGTACTTGATCGCTACGAGCGAAAGTGACGCCATGAAGCCCAATTATTCCGTTCCACGTCGGCACGCCGGCGCTGTCCAGGTCAACCTGGCCGTGCTGGCTTTTTTCGCCATTACGGCGTTTTTCCTGCTGACCGAACACCGCGCCCACCTGTTCGGCCCGCTGCTCTTCCTGCTGCTGCTTGCCTGTCCGCTGCTGCATTTTTTCATGCATCGCGGGCATGGCGGCAAGGGCGAACACCAGGCGCTTCATGACAAGGAAGGGGGCAAGACATGAACGACACTGCGCCTGCCTATGGCTTATGGCTGCTGGTTCTGGTTAATTCCGCCGTATTCATCCTGTTCGCGTTCAGCTTCGCCAAGCCGAAAACGTCACGCGACTGGCGCTCGTTCGGCGCATTCTCGGCGTTCATCGCCGCGCTGTTCACTGAAATGTACGGTTTTCCGCTGACGATTTATCTGCTCTCCGGCTGGTTGCAGAGCCGCTATCCGGGCGTGGATTTTTTATCGCACGACGCCGGCCATCTGCTGGAAACCCTGTTCGGCTGGCGCGCCAACCCGCACTTCGGCCCGTTCCACCTGTTGAGCTTCGCCCTCATCGGCGGCGGGTTCTGGTTGCTGGCCTCGGCCTGGAAGGTGCTGTTTGCGGCGCAGCAAAGCCACACCCTGGCGGTGACCGGGCCGTATGCCACGATCCGTCATCCGCAGTACGCGGGTTTTGTGCTCATCATGCTGGGCTTTCTCGTGCAGTGGCCGACGCTCCTGACGCTCGCCATGTTCCCGGTTCTGGTGATCATGTACGTGCGCCTGGCACGGCACGAGGAGCGCGAGGTGACGGCCGAGTTCGGCGAGGCGTATGCGCGCTACGCGGCGCGCGTACCGGCGTTCTTTCCACGGCCCGGCGCCAACTGATGCAGGCCGAGAAAGTCGACTTGAGCGGACTCGTGTCGAAGGCCGATGAGATGCAGGGGGCAGGGCGGACGGTTGTGCAGTGCAGAAACTGCGCGAACGCGGCGTGCAGGTGGCGATGCTCACGGGCGACAACCAGGCGACGGCCGAACGCATCGCCGCGGGGCTGGGCATCGATCTCGTGCTCGCCGATGTGCTGCCCGGGCAGAAGGCGGACAAGGTCAAGGAACTGCAGGCGCAGGGCAAAAAGGTCGGTATGGTGGGCGACGGCATCAACGACGCACCGGCGCTGACCCAGGCGGACGTGGGCTTCGCCATCGGCGCCGGTACCGACGTGGCGATGGAATCCGCCGACGTGGTGTTGATGAAGAGCGATCCGTTCGACGTGGTCGGCGCGATCGTGCTGTCACGCGCGACGCTCACCAAGATGCACCAGAACCTGTGGTGGGCGGTGGCCTACAACGTAGTTGCCTTCCCGGTGGCGGCTAATGTCTTCTATCCGTTCGTGATCAGCCCTGAGGTCGCAGCGCTTGCGATGTCCGGCAGTTCTGCACTGGTGGCGATCAATGCGCTGCTGCTCAAACGCATGCGTCTCGAAGGCATTCGTGCGCACGGACTTGAAGCGACACGCGCCATTGGGGATAAAACCGCCGTCGCGTGACAAACCCATGGACGCATCAGGGCTCTGCTCATGCGGGCCAGGAGCCCCTTTCCGGCTCAGCCTGACTGCTTACGCCTCGGGGTTAGCAGACTCCAGTGCGGCGCGCCGGCGCATCAGCAGGTAGGCCGCCGGCACGACAAATAGCGACAGCAGCGGCGCGCTCAGCATGCCGCCCACCATGGGGGCAGCGATGCGGCTCATGATTTCGCTGCCGGTGCCGCTGCCCAGCAGAATGGGCAGCAGGCCGGCGACGATCACCGCTACGGTCATGGCCTTGGGGCGCACACGCTGCACCGCGCCTTCGCGGATGGCGTCGAGCAGGTCGGCCTCGCCGGTTTTACCGGCTGCCTGTTTCGCGTCCCAGGCGTTTTTCAGGTACAGCAGCATGATGACGCCGAACTCGGCCGACACGCCGGCCAGCGCGATGAAGCCGACGCCGGTGGCAATCGACAACTGGTAGCCCATGGCGTAGAGGAACCACACGCCGCCGGTGAGGGCGAACGGCAGCGTGGCCATGATGAGCACGGCCTCGTCAAAGCGGCTGAAGGTGAGATAGAGCAGCACGAAGATGATGAGCAGCGTGGCGGGCACGACCAGCTTCAGCCGTGCGTTGGCGCGTTCCATGAATTCGAACTGGCCGGAATAGGCGAGGCTCATGCCGGGTTCGAGCTTGACCCCGGCGGCCACGGCGGCCTGAAGATCGGCCACGGTGGAGGCGAGGTCGCGCCCGCGCACGTCGACATAGACCCAGCCCGAGGGCCGCGCATTCTCGCTTTTCAGCATCGGCGGGCCGTCGCTGACCCTGACCGCTGCCACCGTGCCCAGCGTGATCTGGCTGCCGTTGGGGGTGAGGATGGGCAGCGCGGCGAGCTTGTCGGGCGTGTCGCGCCATTCGCGCGGGTAGCGCACGTTGATCGGATAACGCGCCAAGCCTTCGACCGTTTCGCCGATGTTTTCGCCGCCGATGAGGTTGGCCACCGCCGACTGCACGTCGCCGATGTTCATACCGTAGCGCGCCGCCGCCGCGCGGTCGATGTCGACGTCGATGTAGCGGCCGCCGGTGAGCCGCTCGGCCAGCGCCGAGGAGACGCCGGGCACGGTTTTGGCGATGCGCTCGACGTCCTGGGCGATGCGGTCGATATCGGCCAGATTGCTGCCGGCGATCTTGACCCCGACCGGGCTCTTGATGCCGGTGGCGAGCATGTCGATGCGGTTGCGGATCGGCGGAATCCAGATGTTGGTGAGCCCCGGCACCTTGACCGCGCGATCCAGTTCCTCGACCAGCTTGTCCGGCGTCATGCCCGCGCGCCATGCCTCGCGCGGCTTGAACTGGATGGTGGTCTCGAACATTTCCAGCGGCGCCGGATCGGTGGCGGTCTCGGCGCGCCCGGCCTTGCCGTACACGCGGGCCACTTCGGGCACGCTCCGGATCATGCGGTTGGTCTGCTGCAACAGTTCGGATGCCTTTTGCGCCGACAGCCCCGGCAAGGCCGACGGCATGTAGAGCAGGTCGCCCTCGTCCAGCGGCGGTAGGAACTCGCCGCCCAGGCGGCTGACGGGCCAGAGCGCGGTCAGGAAGATCAGCGCGGCCGCAACCAGCGTGAGCCTGGGGTGCCTGAGCACGGCTTCCAGCAGCGGATGGTAGGCGCGGATCAGCCAGCGGTTGAGCGGATTCTTCGTCTCGTCGGGGATTTTTCCGCGTATCCAGTAGCCCATCAGCACCGGGATCAATGTCACCGACAGGCCGGCGGCGGCCGCCATGGCGTAGGTCTTGGTAAAGGCCAGCGGGCCGAACAGCCGCCCTTCCTGCGCTTCCAGCGTGAACACCGGGATGAAGGACAGCGTGATGATCAGCAGCGAGAAGAACAGCGCCGGGCCGACCTCGGTCGCCGCGTCGGTCACCACCTTCCAATGCGTCTCGCCGGCGAGCGTTGCGCCGGGGTGGGCGTGGTTCCAGGCCTCGATTTTCTTGTGGGCGTTTTCGATCATCACCACCGCCGCGTCGACCATCGCGCCGATGGCGATGGCGATGCCGCCGAGCGACATGATGTTGGCGTTGATGCCCTGCTGACGCATGATGATGAAGGCGATCAGCACCCCCAGCGGCAGCGAGACGATGGCCACCAGCGACGAGCGCAGATGCCACAGAAACAGCGCGCACACCAGCGCCACCACGATGAATTCCTCGATCAGCTTGCTGGTCAGGTTGTCGATCGCGCGGTCGATCAGCTTGCTGCGGTCGTAGGTCGGCACGATTTCGACGCCCGCCGGCAAACTGGCCTTGAGCGTGTCGAGCTTGGCCTTGACCGCCGCGATGGTCGCGCGCGCGTTCTTGCCCGAGCGCAGCACCACGATGCCGCCGACCGCCTCGCCCTCGCCATCGAGTTCGGCGATGCCGCGCCGCATCTCGGGGCCGAGCTGAATGTGCGCGACATCGCCCAGGCTGACCGGTGTCGTCCCCGCCAGCTTGAGCGGAATGGCGCGAAAGTCGGCCACGCTCGTGAGATAGCCGCTGGCGCGCACCATGAACTCGGTTTCGGCAAGCTCCAGCACCGCGCCGCCGGTCTCCTGGTTGGCCGCGCGGATCGCCGCGATCGCCGCGTCATGCGTGATGCCAAAACTGGCGAGCTTGACCGGATCGAGCACCACCTGATACTGCCTGACCATGCCGCCGACGGTGGCCACTTCGGCCACGTTGGGCAGGGTTTTCAGCTCGTACTTCAGGAACCAGTCCTGCAGGCTGCGCAATTGCGCCAGGTCATGCTGGCCGCTCTTGTCGACCAGCGCGTACTGGTAAATCCAGCCCACCCCGGTGGCGTCCGGGCCGAGCGCGGGCTTGGCCGTCGCCGGCAGCCGGCTCTGCACCTGGCTGAGATATTCCAGCACCCGCGAACGCGCCCAGTAGAGATCGGTGCCGTCTTCGAAAATGACATAGACAAAGCTGTCGCCGAAAAATGAAAACCCGCGCACCGTCTTCGCGCCCGGCACCGAGAGCATGGTGGTGGCGAGCGGATAGGTGACCTGGTTCTCGACGATTTGCGGCGCCTGTCCCGGATACGCGGTGCGGATGATGACCTGCACATCGGACAGGTCGGGCAGGGCGTCGATCGGCGTGGTCTTCACCGCCCAGATGCCCCAGGCCACGGTGAACAGCGTCGCCAGCACCACCAGAAAACGGTTGGCGACCGACCAGCGAATCAGACCCGCAATCATTTGGCGCCTCCGGTCTTGTCGAGTTTTTCGATCAGCAGCCCGTCGTCAGTCTCGCGCGCGCCGACCCGCACCCGGTCGCCCGCCTTCAACCCCTTGGCGAGCGCGGGACTGGCCAGCGGAAACTCCATGGTCATGCCGGGCATCGCCAAGGTCTTGAAGGGACCGTGGGTGAGCGTGACATACTCGGCGGAAATCGCGTCGATCACGCCATCGGCCTCGTGCAGCGCGACGGGCGCTGCAGCGGTGGCCGCGCTGGGCGTACGCGCGACGATGCCCTGCAGGCTGGCTTCGGAGTCGATCAGGAACTGGCCGCTGGCGACGACTTTCTGGCCTTCGTCGAGGCCGGACAGGATGACGGTGTCGTTGCCGACCTCGGGGCCGGGCGCGACCTCGACCGGCCGGTAGCGTCCCTCCGCCTCCGCCACGATGACGAGCGCACGGCGCCCGGTGCGGATGACCGCCTCGGTCGGCACGCGCAGCGCCGATTCGCCGCCCGCCCCCTTGAGGCTGACCTGGGCCGTCAATCCCGGCCGCAGGCGACCGCCGGGGTTGGGCAATTCGACGCGGACCCTGAGCGTGCGGGCGGTATCGTCCAGCGCCGGCAGCAGCGCGGTCACGCGGCCCTGCACCGGTTCGCCCGGGAACGCAGCAAAACGGGCCTCGGCGGGCTGCCCGGTCCGCACCGCCCCGGCGCGGGCTTCCGCCACCGCCACGTCGAGCCATACCGTGCCGATGCCGTTGATGCGCGCCAGCGTCTGGCCGGCCATCAGCGTCATGCCGGGGCGCACGTCGAGTTCCTGGATCACGCCGCCGCGGGGGGCGGTGATCGCGATGCGGTTCCTGACCTTGCCGGTGGCCGCGATCTCCCGGATCAGGCCTTCCGGCATCCCGGCGAGCCGCATGCGCTCGCGCGCCGCCTCCGTCAGCGGTGCATCCCCCAGGGCCTTGAGCGCCAGATACTCCTGCTGCACCGCCGCCCACTCCGGCACCAGCAGTTCCGCGATGAAGGTGCCGGCGGCAATCACGTCGTTCGGTGCCAGCCTGGCCACACGCTCCACAAAACCACCGCTGCGCGCCTGCACGATCGCCACCTCGCGCTCGTTGAAGCCGACGACGCCAGTCGCCGTCACGTCGGTGCCGAATGGTGCGCGAGTGACGGTGGCGAGTCGCATGCCCAGGTTCTGAGCCACGCCGGGATCGATTTTCACGCTCGCGTCGTCGCCCCCTTCGTCGGCGTATTTGGGCACCAGTTGCATGTCCATGAAGGGCGACTTGCCGGGCTTGTCGAATTTTTGCTGCGGCACCATCGGGTCGTACCAGTACAGCACGGTGCGCACGGTGCGCTCCTGCGCAGGTGCGGCGGCCTGCGTGTCCGCCACCGGCGCATGGCGCGTGGCCCACCACCAGCCTCCCACTGCACCGGCGGCGAGCAGCGCGACAGCGGCGACGAAACCCAATGCGGTTTTCCTGATCGTTTGGCGGCTCATTATTTTTCTCCAGACAAATTGGGTTCGCTATTGGCATGGTCGCCATAGGCGTAATACAGCCGGGCGGCCATCCGCCGGCGCTCGCCTTCGAGCGCGATGGCCATGAGTTCGGCGTCGATGCGCTCGCGCCGCGCCATCACCAGATCGACGAGCTCGCCCTTGCCACCGCGCCAACTGGCCATCGCCAGATCCACTTTTTCGCCGGCCAGTGGCAACAGCACCTCGCGCTGGCGCTTGACGGCATTGGCGAGGCGTTGGTATTCGGCAAAATCCGTCTCCAGCATCGCCGCGTGTTCGCGCAATACCGCCTCGCGTTCCGCGTCGAGGCCCACGCGTTCGGCAAGCCTGGCCGCGATCCTGGGGTCCTGGCGGGTCGCAGCAAACACAGGCAGATCAAAGCTCACCTGCACCATGGCCATGTCGCCAAATTGCGAGCCGCGCTTCTGGTAAGCCAGTTCCAGTGCCCAGTCCGGCTTCTTCTCGGCCTGGGCTTCGGCCACCTCAGCATCCAGCACGCGCCCCCTGGGGTCGAATATCGCCAGCTCAGGGTGGCCGTACAGCGCGTGCGTGAGCGTGCCATGAGCGATCGGCCAGTCGGGAACGGTGCCTTCCAGTGGCGCCTCCGCACGCGGACCCACCCAGCGTTTGAGCGCCGCGATGGCTTGTTGACGGCGCGCAGTCAGTTCATCCCGACGCGCATCGATCGTCGCGGCTTCCTGACGCGACGCCACCGCGTCCAGCGCACCGCCCTTGCCGCCGGCAATGCGGGCACGCACCGCAGCGTCGAACAGGCGGTTCTCGCTGTCCAGCGCATCGATGCGGGCGAGCTGGCGCTCGACGGCATCGCGCGCAATCCAGGCCACCGCCGTTTCCCGCAGCACCATGAGTCGAGTAATGCGGGTTTGCGCTTCCGCCTGCGCAACCCGTCCGCGCGCGGCCGCGACGCGGGCATCGCGCTTGGCGCTGTTGGGGAATTCCTGCATGACGCCGATGCGCCGCATGGTCATGCCGTCGCGGCTCAGGCTGTAGCGGTCGGGGCCATCGATAGGCAGGTTGTCGATGCCGAGTGCAAGTTTCGGATCGGGCAATTCGCCGGCCGGGATCGCCGCCTGGCGGGCCGCATCGATCTGCGCCGACTCCGCGCGCAGCACCGGGGTTTCGCGCACGGCCAGCGCCAGCGCGTCCTCGAATGAAAGCGGCCCGGCGCAGACCGATCCGGTAAGGCCCGCCCACACGAGCACCACAGCCGTGCGGCAAACCGGGGGCCGCCACAGGCGGGCGGCAGACAGGGGAATGACCATATTCCAACTCCTTGCGAGAACGGCAACCATCGGGCCGGCAGCGGCGCGATGGCGCGAAATGGCCGCAGCGGCGTCCGCTCGGGCGGACGCAGTGCAGCACTCGGTTCAGGGAATCAGGATAGCGCCGGCGGTCGCCAGGCGGCGGCCGGGTCGAAGGAGAACATGTCCGCCGCGACGCGCGGAAAGCGGGTGGCCGGAACCGGCTCCTGCGGCAGCACGTCGAGCGTGGAAAAAACCGAAAAATGCTGGCCGCCGGTCTGGCAGGGCTGGCCGGACTTGCAGGCCTTTCCTGTCTGCGAGCCGGATTCGTCGCAGCAATCGTGCGTGGCGTCGGCATCCATCATCGCCATCATGGCGGTGACTTCCATCGGGCAGGGCACCAGCGGCTGCGCGAAGTGCGCGTAGCCCTGCAGCGGAACCGCAATGGAAAGCAACAGGAAAAGGAATACCCGGAGTCGGCGCATGGGACTGACTGTAGCGTGTGCAGCCGGGTCAGGCAAGCCGGAGCCTGCCCGCTCTGGCGGGCAGGCGGTGCGACAGGGAGGATTTGAGCGCAAGTTTCGGATTGCAGCCTGCGGCAAGGCGGTGAACACTGTGCCTGTTCCCGGTCAAACTGGATGCGCCATGGATACCGAACTTCTCGCCACCCCGCCGAACGCTGCCCCGATGGAGGCCGCGCCGCTTGCCGAGCAGCGCTGGCAGGCGGTGGTCCGCCGCGACGCGCAGACGGATGGCAAATTCGTCTACGCGGTCCGGACCACTGGCGTGTACTGCCGGCCTTCATGCCCGTCGCGCGCCGCCAAGCGGCAGAACGTGGAGTTCTTCGAGTCGCCCGGGCTTGCCGCCGGGGCAGGTTACCGCCCCTGCAAACGCTGCCGGCCGGATGCGCCTTCGCAGCAGCAACAACGCAACGCGCTGGTGCGCCAGGCCTGCGAAGCCATCGAGCACGGCGCATCGGCACCGATGCTCGCCCAACTGGCGCAGCAGGCCGGGCTGAGCCCGTTTCACTTCCACCGCATTTTCAAGGCCGCCACCGGCCTGACGCCCAAGGACTTCCACAAGGCCGTCCTCGCCAGGCGGGTGGCGGCATCGCTGCAGTCGGCGCCGTCGGTGACCGCGGCCCTCTACGACGCCGGCTTCAGTTCGGCCGGGCGCTTTTACGAGGCCGCGCCCGCCCTGCTAGGCATGTCGCCCGGCAGCTATCGCAAGGGCGGTGCGGGCGAGCACATCCGCTATGCCGTCGAGCCCTGTACGCTGGGCTGGATCATCGTCGCCGCCACCCGCAAGGGGATATGCGCGATCGAGTTCGGCGATGCGGCGCCGACGCTGGCCGACCGGGTGCGCGCGCGTTTCCCGCAGGCGCAGTTCGAAGCAGCCGATGGCGAATTCACGCGCTGGGTCGCCCGCGTGCTCGCGTACATCGAGCAGCCGCGCGGCGTCCTCGATCTGCCGCTGGACGTGCAGGGCACGGTCTTCCAGCGCCGCGTCTGGCAGGCCTTGCAGGCGATTCCCGCGGGGCAGACGGCGAGCTACGCCGAGATTGCCGGACGCATCGGCCAGCCCCATGCCTGGCGTGCCGTGGCCCATGCCTGCGCCGGCAACCCGGTGGCGGTGGCGATTCCGTGCCACCGTGCCGTGCGCGCGGATGGACGTCTGGCGGGATACCGCTGGGGGATCGCGCGCAAGGCGGAATTGCTACGGCAGGAAAACGAGGAATGACCATCCGGGCGTTCCCTCCCCATGAAGGAAAAGTCCACCTCCTCTGCGATCGGTGGGGATATCGCGGACGGCGGCGTCCGACCCTCCCCGCTTACTGCCGTGCGCAGCCCAAACCCGCCTGGGTGACACGCGAGATCGTCCGCATGACGGCGTGTGGGAAGGCGGAAACATGTGGCGGACGCTCGGACGGGACACCGACTATAAAATCGTACAAGTCATTGATATTTATAAACAAAATGTATATGCCATGAAATCGGGACGAGAAAATCCCGACGCTTACGACTGCGCAAGAATCGCGGAAATACTCGACCTCGATCCCTTGGAAGTCATCGCCCAAGTCGAAGCGGAGGCGGCACGCACCGAGAAGAAACGCCAGTACTGGCGCAGTTTTTTTCTGGTTTGAAGCACAAAGCGCACGTCATCGCATTGTCAGTGACGTGCGGTTTTTTAGGCAGCGGGTGGCCAGCTGGAAACGCTGAAGCCGGGACAGGTTCGACTTCGCATAATGTATATTAGCAAGTCCTGATATAGCACTCTATTGAGTAACGCGAAACTCAAGCCTGCTGCGGGTTCCGCAGCATTCAGACTGGTTGTGTCCATGTCCCTCGTTAAACCTGGGGAGGGATATGATCAAGTTCACTGTACTGAGTACGAAG
>JAPTVL010000523.1 GCA_028065725.1 Betaproteobacteria bacterium | reverse complement strand
CGCGCCCAAGGGTGTCGGCGCCCTGTTCGTGCGCAAGGGCCTGACGCTGCAACCCATGCTGTTCGGCCACCAGGAACGCAGGCGGCGCGGCGGTACCGAAAACGTCCCGGCCATCGTCGGCATGGGCCTCGCCTGCCAGCTCGCGGCCGGCGAACTGGACGCCAAGGCCGCGGCGATGGCCGCCCTGCGCGACCGGCTCGAATCCGGCGTGCTGATGCGCATCCCCGGCGCCACCGTCAACGGCGGCACGGCGCCGCGGGTGGCCAACACCAGCAGCGTGCGCTTCGGCGAGCTCGAAGCCGAGGCCATCCTTGACAAGCTCGACCGTGCCGGCATCTGCGCCTCGTCCGGCGCGGCCTGCACCGCCGGCGGCAGCGCGCCGTCGCATGTGCTGGTCGCCATGGGGCTGAGCGAAGCGCAAGCGCTGGCGACGATCCGCTTTTCATTGAGCCGCTACACGACCGAAGCGGAAATCGACCGCGTCCTCGACGCGCTGGCTTCCATTCATAAACGCATGACCGCCGAGGCAGCGTGAACCGCTCGCTCAACCAAAGGGAAACACCATGAAGATCATGATCAGAAAAGACGCCCAGGGAATCCTGTCCGCCTACGTGCCGAAAAAGGACCTGGAGGAGCCGATCGTCTCGATGGAGCAGGCCGGCATGTGGGGCGGCATCGTCACGCTGGCCAACGGCTGGCGCCTGGAACTGCCGGAGATGGCGCCGGAAACGACCCTGCCGATCACGGTGGACGCACGCCGGCTGGGAGAGGCGGCATGATCAGCCCCGACGATCTCGCCCGCATCGACGACTTGCTGGTGGCGCCGCCGGCGGGCAATCCCCTCGCGGAATTCCGCGCCCGCTTCCCGGGCCTGTCGCTGACGCGCTGCGACGCCGGGGACATGAGCAGCGAACAGGTGTTTCGCGAATACCCGAAGTTCAAGCTGTACCTGGTGGACGGCCGCGATCACTGCTGGCACATCACCGACGACCCCGCTGCCGCCACCGGCATCGTCGTCGCGGCGCGCAACTAAGGAATCATCATGAGCGAAGGCTGGATTCCCCTTTCCGACCCCGACATCAGCCTGCTGGAACTGGAGGCGGTCGCCGACGTGCTGCAATCGCCGCGCCTGAGCCAGGGCCCGGCGGTGGCGGCCTTCGAGTCCGGCTTTGCCGCCTATACCGACCGCAAACACGGCGTGGCGGCGGCCAGCGGCACCCTGGGGCTGCTGCTGGCACTGAAGGCGATGGGCATCGGCCCCGGCGACGAGGTCATCGCCTCGCCCTACAGCTGGCACCAGATTGCGCATGCCATCGCGCTGGCCGGCGCAACGCCCGTGTTCGCCGACATCGACTACTGGTCGGGCACGCTGGCGCCGGACAAGGTCGAATCCAAGATCACCCCCCACACCCGCGCCATCCTCGCCGGCAATACCAACGGCCATCCCGCGCCGTGGTCGGCGCTGCGCGACATCGCCAGCCGCCATGGCCTGCGCCTGATCGAGGACTCCACCGAGGCCATCGGCTCCACCTACCAGGGGCGCCGGGTGGGCGGCTTCGGCGATGTCGCGATCTTCGATTTTTCCCAGCCCGGCCCGCTGACCTGCGGCGAGGGCGGCATGGTGGTGACCGACGATGCCGACCTGGCGAGCACGCTGCGCACCCTGCGCAGCCGCAAGCTCGACGAGCGCTTTTCCGTGGTGATCGGCGGCCTGCTGCCGTACCAGGCGGGGATGAACGAGATGACCGCGGCGCTCGGCCTCGCCCAGTTGCAGCGCATCGACCAAATCCTCGGCCGGCGCAAGGGCATCGAGCAGCGCTACTACGACTACGTGAAATCCTTCGAAGGCCTGAAGGACCCCTACATCGCGCCGGACGTCACCGAAGTGCACTGGTTCCTCTACCTGGTGCACCTGGGCACGCGCTTCACCAAGAGCAGCCGCGACGCCATCGTCAACGACCTCGCCACCGAGAAGATCGAGGCCGCGGCCTACTGCCAGCCGCAGCACCTGCAGGCGTTCTACACCCATCTGGGCTATCGCAAGGGCGATTTCAAGGTCACCGAGAAAGTGGCCGACCGCATCATCGCGCTGCCGTTCCACGCGCACCTGAGCGAAGACCAGATCGGCTTCATCGTGCAGACCGCCAAGGACGCGTCGATCAACATCGGCGCCGGCTCGGCGATTTACCTCTAGGGCACGTCGGCACTGATTTTTACGCCCTAGCCATGACTTATTTACGACTCACCAAGCACCCAAGGAGCAATGCAATGCCAATGTTGACCATCCAGCCTTCGGGCAAAACCGTTCAAGCCGCCGAAGGCATGAGCATCCTCGAAGCCCTGCTCGCCGCCGGCGAACCCATCGCGCACAAATGCGAAGCCAAGGCCGAATGCGGTTCCTGCCACATCTTCGTCGTTGAAGGGCGCAAGACCCTGTCCAAAACCCAGCGCGCCGAGAATGAAAGACTCGATGCCATCGTCGGCGTCAGCTCGAATTCGCGCCTGGCCTGTCAGGCCAAAATCGGCACCGAGAACGTGACAGTGGAATTGCTGTAATTCGGTTCCGGCCTGTAAATCCATTGCTAAGGAGAGAGAGAAATGGAAAACGATCAAGTCATGATCCACGTGCGCTTTGCCCCCAACGGCACGGTCACCGAAATCGGCGAGCGCCCCGCGGCGCTGAGCGCGCAGGACTGGTTCAACCTGCTTACCAGCACCACCACCGACAACTACGAAACCCTGTCCGGCGGACGCGCGCTGTTCCGCCTGCCGCGCCAGCAGGTCGACCAGCTGAAATCGTCAGCGACTTAAGGAGACATGACCATGGACAAGATCGACGCACTGCTGAGCGAGATCACTTCGCACCTGGAAGAGGGCGGTGTCGTCCCCTACCTGGGGCCGGGGGTGCTCGATCTGGTTCCGGGCGGCAGCCCGGTTCCCAATTCACCCGAGGCGCTGGTGAAACATCTGGTGACGAAATCGAGCGTGCCGTTCAAGATACGCGGCAATCTCACCGCCGCCGCGCAGTACATCGAGAACTTCAAGCACCGCAAAACCCTGGTGGGGCATATGGCGGACGCCTTTGCCGCCGAGGTGCCGCCAACCGTTCTGCATGAATACCTGACCCGCATCGTGCGCAAGCCCTTGCTGATCGTCGACGCCTGGTACGACAACGCCATGGCCACGGCCCTGCAGTCGCGCAACCTGTGGGGGCAGCTGCAAGGCGTGAGTCAGTCCGAGCATTTCGGCACCTGGGTGCATTACTTCCGCCCCAACGGCATGCAGGCCGACCCCTTCGAAGCGGACACCTGGGACACCCTGCTCTACAAACCCCTGGGCTCGATCGCCCCGGCCAAGAACTTCCTGGTGTCCGACACCGATTTCGTCGAAGTGCTCACCGAGATCGACATCCAGACCCCGATCCCCGACATCGTCCAGCAGCTGCGCAGCGGCCGCCATTTCCTCTTTCTCGGCTGCCGCTTCCGCACCCAGCTGGAGCGCACCTTCGCACGCCAGATCATGAAGCGCTCTTCCGACACCCACTGGACGGTGCTGCCGGGCGAACTGAGCCGCAACGAAGCGCGCTTCCTGGAGGAACAGAACATCACGCGCATCGACATGCCGCTTGATGAATTTGTCCGGCAGCTGGCCGGTGAGGAACAGGCGGAAAAGCTGGCCGTTGCCGTCTGAGGCGGCTAGCCGTCGAGGTCGGCCCCGCCGGTCTCGACGTGTCGGGACTCAAGCCCGACAGGCTGCTGGAATGAGTGGCGTTTCAACGGGTTTTCCTGGACAGTGTCGTCACAAGATATGAGCCAGAGAGCCAGGCACCGTATTTGCACTGCGGCAAGGAAAGATGAGAGGTGGCGCTGCCGATATAAATGCTTGTCATATGCTCGCTGCTCTTTCCGGTTTTTTCGTGGCGGGATAACCGGCTGCATACCTTGGGATTGTGCTTTCTGAACGATGGCATCGCTGTCATAACCCTTGTCGGCAATCAGGTGTTGTGCCGGGATTCGGGCAATGAGCTCTTGAGCTTCGGCGCAATCCGCGCGGGTAGCTTCTATAGCAAAGATTCGGAGGGTGTAAGAATTTTTGTGTAAACGGTCATTTGGCAGGAGACTGCCGCACTTCACGAGAGAACCGCAATGACCGTAAGCAACGAACTGATCGACAGCCTGCTGGCTGACTACAAAAAGCCAGAA
>JAPTVL010000074.1 GCA_028065725.1 Betaproteobacteria bacterium | reverse complement strand
CGCCTCGAAGCCGCACTGAAAACCTTCCCGCAAACCACTTCGGCCATAGCCATGATCGGGCGCGCGGAAAAGGGCGAAACCGCGGACGTGAACTACATGGAAATCCTGGTGAATCTCAAACCGCGCGACCAGTGGCCCAAAGCCATTTCCTTCCCCGATCTCTCCAGGGCGATGCAGGACAAGCTGGAACAGGTCGTGCCGACCTCGGTGATTTCGGCTACCCAGCCGATCCAGATGCGCGTCGAGGAATTGATTTCCGGGGTGCGCGCCACGCTCGCGCTCAAACTCTACGGCGAAGACCTGACCACGCTTGACCGCCTGTCCGGTGAGCTTAAGTCCGCCCTGGAGAAAGTGCCGGGCGTCGCGGACCTGTCATTGGAAGCGAATAAAGGCAAGCCGCAGATGGTGGTCAAGGTGAACCGGGATGAGGCGGCGCGCTATGGGATCAACGCCGACGAAATCCTCGAGGTGGTGCAGGCCGGCATCGGCGGCAAGGCGGTTTCCACCTTGATCGACGGCGTCAAGCGCTTCGACATCCAGGTCTGGCTTGCGCCGGAATTCCGCAACAGCGTGGAGGCCATCAACAACATTCCGATTCGCACCCAGGCGGGGGCGCTGATTCCCCTTTCCAGAGTCGCCACGGTGGAGTTGGACGAAGGTTACTCCTTCATCCGACGCGAACAGCTGCAACGTTACGCCGTGATCCAGATGGACGTGCAAGGACGCGACGTGGACGGCTTCGTCAAGGAGGCACAGGCGCGAATCCAGCGCGAAGTGAAGCTGCCCGCAGGCTACTGGATCGAATGGGGCGGCGCGTTCGAGAACCAGCAGCGCGCCATGGCCAAGCTGGCGCTGATCGTGCCGCTCACCATCGGGCTGATCTTCATCCTGCTCTACACCGCGTTCAACTCACTCACCTACGCCACGCTGATCATCGCCAACGTGCCGTTCGCCACCATCGGTGGCGTGATCGGTTTGTTCATCACTGGGCAGTATCTGTCGGTGCCCTCGGCTATTGGTTTCATCGCCGTGTTCGGGGTGGCGATGCTGAACGGCATCGTGCTGGTGTCCTTCCTCAACGATCAGCGACGACAAGGGCTATCGGTCAGAGAGGCGGTCAAACAAGGCGCTGCGCTGCGCCTGCGGCCGGTGCTGATGACGGCCTCCATCGCCATCTTCGGCCTGGTGCCGATGCTGCTTTCCAGCGGTGTCGGGGCGGAAACCCAACGTCCGCTGGCGACGGTGGTGGTGGGGGGTCTGTTCACCTCGACGGCGTTGACCCTGCTGCTGTTGCCGCTGATGTACGAGTGGGTGGAGAAGCGCCGCGAACGCAAACGAGCGAAGTAAACCAGCAGCGTGCGGCCTGACCGGGCCGCACGCAATCACCCAACAGGAGAACCCGCATGAAAGAAATCAAGGCTTATATCCACAACCACCGCATCGCCGACGTGATTCGCGCCCTGAGGGAGTCAGGACTGTGCAACGCGGATGGAACGCCCGGCTGCCGCAATCTTGCCATCGTCCCGGTAAAAATCCTGCTCAAGGCGATGGATGCCAGAGAGCAGCATTATTCAATCGAACTGGCCGAGACAGTTATCAACGAATCGAAGCTGGAACTGGTTTGCGAGGATCACCAGGTGGACGAGTTGGTGGCCATCATCGGGCACGCCGCCCGCACCGGCCAAGCCGATGCGGGCTGGATTTATGTCAGCGACATCGTCAGCGCGGCAGCCATCCGCTGGTTGTAGCAATGAACAAGGTGCAATTTTTGCGGGAGACCACGTTTTTTGGAAAGGAGTAAATCATGGGATTGTTTGAACGCATGTTGGGCAATTTAATGGGGGGTAGATTCGGAGGCCACTCCGGCGGCTACCAAGGCGGTCATCATAGCGGCGGTTCCAGACATGGCGGCTACAGTGGTAATCCAGGCTATCCGCAGAGCTCTGGCCCAGGTGGGAACAATCCCGGCAATCCCTGCCCCAAGTGCGGCAGCGCCAATGCGAGCGACGCGCGCTTTTGCCAGCAATGCGGCACTTCCCTGTCGGCTGGTAAATGTTCTGGCTGCGGCGCGGAGTTGCCGGCGGGCACCCAGTTTTGCAGCCAATGCGGCAACCCCCAACAGTAACGCAGCACATACCCCGCTGTAATCAATGGGTTCTAAGGAGCAGCATCATGGCCGAAAAACTTAAACTGGACTTGTCCCTGGTCTTGCCCGATGTCGCCGACGAGCGCGACGCCTGCGTGGGGCGGCTGACTAGATTGCTGCAGGCCGAAGGGTTGGAAAAGGTACACCTGGTCCGCGAAGACGGCAGCGCCCGCCTTTGCCTGCACTACGACCCGCAGCAGTTCAGCGTGAGCCGGGTGCGCGAACTGGCGCAAGCGACCGGGGCCAAGCTCGGCAACCATTATCGTCACGAGAGCCTGCGTATCGACGGCATGGACTGCCCCACCTGCGCCACGGTGATCGAGCATGCGCTGTCGCGCATGGACGGCGTGCTGGAAGCCTCCGTGAGCTACGCCGCAGAACGGCTGCGCCTGGAGTACAACAGTGAGAAAATTGAGCGTCCGGCGATTATTCGGCGCATCCAGGCGCTCGGTTATACCGTGCTGGAGGAAGGCCGCGAGGCCGGATGGTTCGCCGAGCATCGCGAGCTTATTTTGAGCGGCGTTGCCGCCTTGCTGTTGCTGACGGGCTGGCTTGCGGGTCTCGCCGGCGCTCCGCGCGGCTTATCGCTCGGCCTATTGCTGGGAGCCTACACGGCTGGCGGCTTCTATACCCTGCGCGACGCCTGGCAGAGTTTGAAGAGCCGCCGCTTCGACATCGACAGCCTGATGATCGTTGCGGCGGCCGGGGCGGCGGCGCTCGGCGCCTGGGTAGAAGGTGCGCTGTTGCTGTTCCTGTTCAGTCTGGGTCATGCGCTGGAACACATGGCCATGGACCGGGCGCGCAAGGCCATCGAGGCGCTGGCGGAACTGGCACCCAAGACCGCCATCGTGCAGCGCGATGGTGCGGAGATCGAGGTGCGGGTCGAAGAATTGCTGCGCGGCGACCAAGTGGTCGTCAAGCCCGGCCAGCGCATCCCCGCCGACGGCCACGTGGCGTCCGGCAACTCGGCGGTGGACCAGTCTCCGGTTACCGGCGAATCCATGCCAGTGGACAAGCAGCCGGGCGACAAGGTATTCGCCGCTACGGTGAACGGCGAAGGCGTGCTGACGATCGAAGTGACCAAACTGGCGCGAGAGAGCACGCTGGCGCGCATGGTGAAGATGGTGGCCGAAGTGCAGACGCAGAAATCGCCCACCCAGCGTTTCACTGACCGTTTTGAACGGATATTTGTCCCGGTCGTGCTGGTGGGAGTCGGGTTGCTCATCGCGCTGCCGCCGCTGTTTGGTTTCCCCTTCGCTGAATCCTTTTATCGCGCCATGGCGGTACTGGTGGCGGCTTCGCCCTGCGCGCTGGCCATTGCCACCCCATCGGCGGTGCTGTCCGGTATCGCCCGCGCGGCGCGCGGCGGCGTGCTGATCAAGGGCGGCGCGCACCTGGAAAATCTGGGCGTGCTCACCGCCATCGCCTTCGACAAGACCGGCACCTTGACCATCGGCAAGCCCAGGGTGACCGATGTCGTCGCCGTCAGCGGAAACGAGGAGCGCCTGCTGACCATTGCCGCTGCTGTGGAAAGCCGCAGCGCCCATCCCCTGGCGCAGGCGGTTGTGACGGAGACGAAGGGGCGCGGTTTAAGCTGGCGTGAGGCCGGGGAAGTCGAAGCCGTGACTGGCAAAGGCGTGCGTGCCGAATTTGAGGGCCAAAAAGTAGCCATCGGCAACGCCAAGTTATTTGATGGCGAATCCCTCCCTGAGGTGATTCAGCAGCATGTATTGCGCCTCCAGACGGAAGGCAAAACCATTATGCTGATCCAGGCAGACGGGCAATTTCTCGGCGTCGTGGCCTTGGCTGACACGCCGCGTGAGGGGGTGCGCGGGGTGCTGGAGCGCCTGCATCAACTCGGCATCCGCAAAACCATCATGCTCACTGGGGACAACGAAGGCGTGGGCCGCGCTATCGCCAACACAGTTGGCCTGGACGAAGTGAAAGCGGGCCTGTTGCCGGAAGACAAGGTCAAGGCCATGGAAGAGCTCGGACAGCGCTACGGCCAGGTGGCCATGATCGGCGACGGCGTTAACGATGCCCCGGCCATGGCGCGC
>JAPTVL010000208.1 GCA_028065725.1 Betaproteobacteria bacterium | reverse complement strand
TGCCATCGACGCCGCTGCGCAGCGCGTATTCGATGAAGGAGGGCGGCAGCATGCCGGTGCAGATCAGGCTCAGCGTGGCGGTGTCGGCTGCTGCGAGCGCGCCGACATCGGCGCCTTGGGCGCAACCGAAGACGACCAGTTTGGTGCTGCCGGACAGCTGCGTCACCTTCGCTTCGAGTTGCTGGCGCATCACGTCGACCGGTTGCTGCGGCATGTCGATGCCGGTCACCAGCCGTTCCTGGCTGCGGAACGGGGTTGATGACGGGCAGGCGCCGGCACAGATGCCGCAGCCGGCGCAATGGTCGGCATCGACGATGGCGATGCGGTGATTCGGCTTGTACGGATGCGGCGCCATGGTGATCGCCTCGTAGGGGCAATCGACGTGGCAGCGGGCGCAGCCGTTGCAGTTGGCCGCATCGACCACGGCAATCGGCCGCGCCTGCGCATGGGGCCGGAAGGGCAGGGCGAAGAGCAGCAGCGTGGCGCCGAAGATCAGCGTCCACATCGCGGCCGGCGAAGTGAGGTCGGTCAGCGGGTGGATGAACATCATGAACCAGTCGAGGCGGATCTCGGCCGGCACCAGGGCCAGGTCGGCGGGCGCGTCGGACAGCGCCGGCTTGATCGCCGCGAGCAGCAGGAAGCTGGCCAGGGTGGCCAGCATCACGCGGCGCGACGGCAGGTAATCCACCCGGCTGATGCGATTGACATGGGCCCAGAGGCCGAGTACCAGCATCAGCGGTACGCCGATGTGGATGAACACCAGCACCGTGAAAAAGCGGTCGTTGATCGAATCCGGGGCGAGGAAGTTGCGCGCGCTCGGTTCGCTGAAAATCGGCAGCCAGTCGAGCAGCTCTGTGGTGGCGACGGCGGAGAACTGCGCCAGGCGATCCCAGGTGATCCAGTAGCCGCCGATGCCCGAGATGTAGGCGAGCCAGATCAGCGGCACGCCGGTGACCCATGAATACAGGCGGAAGCCGTGGTAGCGGCCGTAGGCCCATTCGCGGATCAGGTGCAGCAGCATCATCAGCACGAAGGCGTCGGCGGCGTAGCGGTGCAGGCTGCGCAGCACGCCGCCGAGATACCACTGCTCGCGCGACAGGTCGCCGATCGACCTGTAGACACCTTCGATGCTGGTGTCCAGCACCGTGTAGAGATAGAGCCCGGTGGCGACCAGGATCCAGAGGCAGAACAGGCCCAGTGCGCCCAGATGGCGCAGGGGGTTGTCGGCACCGCCGAAAAATCCATCGAACAGGTTCTCGACGTTTTCGAAGAGGGTTCGCGCGTTGCCGCGCAAGACTGCGTGCAAGCTCACGTTGGGAGATTCCGTAACGTCGGTACTAGGAGACGACCGCCGACTATTAGCGGTTGATGATATATAAGTCGGCCGCGTCCCGACTTGACTCGCATCAACCCGATTGAATCTTCTCGTCGCGGCGCTTGCGCATGAAGCTCCAGCCTACCCACATCATGAAGAAGGTGAAGCTGATGAAGCCGGCGACTTCGAAATACAGTGCGTAGTTGGTGCGGTACTTGCCGCTGATCGGGTCATACACCGAGCAGATGATCCGGACGCGGTCGACCAGCTCCGCCAGGGTGCTGGTCTGCGGCGGAATCGGCGCGCCGGTGATCATCGCCTTGAGCGGTTCCGCCAGATCCGCGGCGGTAAATTTTTCGCCATAGATCTGCCTGAATATGCGGCCCTCGGCATCGACGATGGTGACCTGGTTCAGGTGGTCGAAACCGGCGGTGGTGGAAACAAAACTGAAGCCGAAGTTCTGCGTCAGCTCGTCGACGATGGCCGCGGCGGGGCTGAGGAACTCCCAGTTGGGCAGGTGGATGCCGTGCTGCTGGGCAAAGGATTTCATCGCTTCGGGCGAATCGAAAGGCTGGTTGAAGCCGATGCTGACCACGTTGAAGCGGTTGGCGCCGAGCATGCCAACGGTATTTTCGACGGCCTTCTGCAGGTTCTTGGTAGTGGTGGGGCAGACCTGGAAGCAGGCGGTGTAGATGAAATTCACCAGCAGCGGCTTGCCGCGGTAATTCGCAAGCCGCGTCGGACGCCCCTGGCGGTCGAGCAGGACATGGTCGCCTACCGGCTTGCCGATGACGCCCTGCGACAACTCGAATGCCGCCTTGTTGTCGAGCGTGGTCAGCGTCAGGCCGGTGCGGGCGCCCTGCGGCACCGCGGTAAGGCCGGGCGCAGGCGTGGACGCGGGGGCGGGGTTTTCCTTCGGCGTGTCGCCGGCGCCGACTCCTGGCGCCGCGGCAAGCACGAGTGCCGCGAGCGCGGCACGGAACATGGAATGAATCACGGGGTGAAGCCCTAGCTAGAAGCGGGCGTCGATGATTGCAGCAGTCAGAACCAGAGTCAACTGAGCCAGCGAGGCATGGAAACAGGTCATCGCCGTCTCGCGATTGGTGTTCTGCACCAGGCGCCAGGCCTTCTGGATGAACAGGAAGCCGCCGACCGCGGCACCGGCGAAATAGACCGCGCCGAGGCCGAAGGCCAGCGGCAGCAGGGAAGCCGCCACCAGCAGCAGGGTGCTGCCGAAAATCGCCTTGGCCGCGCGCTGGTCGCCGACCACCACCGGCAGCATCGGTACGCCGGCCGCGGCGTAGTCGTCGCGGTAGGCGATGGCCAGGCTCCAGAAGTGCGGCGGCGTCCACAGGAAGAGCACGAAGGCCAGCGTCAGCGGCACCGCGCCGACCTGCGGATCGGCGGCAGTGGCGCCGGCCAGCACGGCCCAGCTGCCGGCCAGTCCGCCGAAGACGATGTTGAGCCAGGTGCGGCGCTTGAGCCACACCGTATAGACGATGGCGTAGAAGAAGGCGCCGAGGAAGGTGAACAATGCCGCCCACGCATTCAGTGCGACCCAGGCCGCGGCAACCGACACGGCCATCAGGCCGAAGATGATGACCAGCCAGACCGGGCCGTGCTGAATTTCGCCGGTGGCGAAGGGGCGGTTTTTGGTACGCGACATCAGGGGATCGGTGTCGTGTTCGTAATACTGGTTGAAGGCGCCGGCGCTGGCCGAGGAAACCAGCACCGCCAGGGTCAGCGTGACGAGTTGCGCCAGGCTCAGGCTGGGTCCGCCGCTGACCGAAAGGCCGGCCAGTGCGGTAAAGGTGATGACTACGCCGATGCGCAGCTTGAAGACTCCGGCGATGGCCCGCAATGTCAGGCCGGGAGACGATTTGGTGGGCAGCGTCGATTCCATAGGTGTGTTCGTGGGGGTGGTCTCGTGGGTTTGTTTTCTCTGGTACAAGCTGCTTGAATCGGGCCTGTCGGCCAAGCCCGATTCAGGCAGATCCCCGCACCGCAGTGCGGGGATGCCCGGATCAGCCGATGATCAGCTCAGACCCCATACCTCGGACAGGTACTTCCAATTCACGAAGTAGTAGAGCACGAAGCAGACCAGCAGCGTCATGGCCAGTACCACCGTACCCGGTACGCCAACGTGGTCGGCGCTGCCGGTGTGGGACGCGGCGGCCGCCGCGCTCTGGTCGGGGATCGGTACCGGCTTGTCGTGTGCCGCACCACCGTCGAGCTTCTTGCCGAACAGCAGGGACCAGACCACCAGGAAGATCCACAGACCGCCGCCGATGACCGCGATCACGCCGAAGATGCCGGTAAGACCCATCATCAGGTAAGCCGCACCCGGCCATTCATACTGGAACGGTGCGCCCGAGAAGGCCATGTCCCAGTGCCGGCGCGATACGCCCAGCGTGCCGGCGCCCATCATCACCAGCGACAGCACGATCATGCTGAGGCCGTAGAGGTAGGGCTGGATCTGGCACAGCTTGGGGAACATCATTTCGCGCTTGAACAGCGTCGGCACCAGCAGATAGGTGATCGACATGAAGGCCAGCGTGGTACCGACGACGACCGTGGCGTGGAAGTGGCCCGGCACGTAGAAGGTGTTGTGCATCAGCATGTTGATCTGCTCGGTACCCAGCACGACGCCGGAGATGCCGCCGATGAAGCCGAAGCCGACCAGCGAGATGAACATGCCCGAGAACACCGGGCTGCCCCAGGGTGCCTTGCGCAGCCACTCGAACAGGCCGTTGTTGAAGCCCTTCTTGCGCTGGGCTGCTTCGATCGCACCCGGAACCGTGAAGCCGTGGATCATCGAGGCCAGTACCGCGAAGTACATGAAGTAGGAGGTGTTCAGCACCTTCCACTCCGCGCTCATGCCCGGGTCGGACAGCAGATGGTGCGCGCTGGCCAGTTGCAGGAACAGGATGTAGAGCAGGAAGGCGAAGCGCGACACTTTCTCGGACAGCGGCTTGGCGCCGAAGGCCACGGCAGCGACCAGATACCAGATCGAGACGTGGGCAGAGACGTTGATCTGCTGCGAGGAGTGACCCAGCGCCCACCACACCATGCGATACAGCTGGGCGTCGATTTCCTTGATCCAGCCCATCGACCAGGCGAAGGTCGGGATCAGGATCGCGGCACCGGAGGCGATGGTGAATACGGCGATGATCGCCGCGGTCATGGCGCCGAACGTCACCAGCGGCAGCGAACCGGTGTAGGTCTTCTCGCGCTTGGCGACCACCAGCGTGCCGAAGAACACGCCGCAGCCGATCAGCGCACCCACGGCGAACAGGATGATGCCGAGGTAGAAGTGCGGCGCGGCCTGCATCGGTACGTAGGAGGTGAACATCACGCTCGACTCGCCCTGGAAGATGGCGACGTTGGTCATGATGCCGCCGACGACCATCAGCCAGAACTGCACCCAGCCCAGCCATGGCGTGGCGATTCGGCATCGCAGCAGGGTCGATGAGGCGAAGTAGAGCACCGCCATTTCGAAGAAGATGATCCACAGGATCAGCATGTCGATGCCGTGCGCGGTCAGGATCAGGTAGAACTGGTCGGCCGGCAGCAGCTTGATCGCCGGCCAGCGGGTCAGGATCACCAAGAGGGCGGTGATGCCGCCCACCAGCAGCCAGAGCACGCCGGCTACGGCGTTCCAGCGCATCAGCTTGTCGGCATCGAGGTCGAACTGCAGCCCGGTGCGCGGACAGGTACGGTAAGTAGTTGCCATCTGTTGCTCCCCTTATTTCACGTAGATACGGCCGAGCATCGTGTGGTGCCCGATGCCGCAGTATTCGTTGCAGACGATGGCGTAAGTGCCCGCCTTGGTCGGCGTCATCTTGACCACGTGCTCGTAGCCGGGGATGACCTGGATGTTGATGTTGGTCGGCTGCAGCGAGAAGCCGTGGTTGTAGTCGACCGCCGACAGGTGGATCTTGTAGGTCTTGCCGGCTTCCAGTTCCAGGATCGGATACCAGGACCAGAGGCGGGCCAGCAGCCAGGCTTCGCCGTTGGCGTTCGGCTTGGCGACCGGAATCTGCTGGTCGGTCTCGGTACGGATGGTGTTTTCCTTGACGAAGGCTTCCGTCTTGGCCGTGAACATCTCGGTGGTGGTCTTGTAAACCTCGTTCGAGAGGTTCTGCTTACCGTTGATGTGCCAATAGACCATCATGACGAACATGATCATGGCCCAGACGAAGGCGATACCGATCCAGGCCCACTCTTGACCGGCGATCGGCTGTTTCCACCACAACCGCTCTGAAGGCGGCAGGATTGCGCTCATATGATTCTCCCTGATTGACTGGATTGCTTACTTGGCGAGGGGGACACTCATGATGTCCACGACGCCCCACAAGATATAAAGAACCGTGGGAGACGCTACCCCCAGGAACAGGAGCAGGAAGTGGTTGTCCAGCAACTTCTGCATGAATGGAACATCGTCGTCGTCATTGTTATTCGCCATGTTTCTGCCCTCTAACGGTTGGCGCGCTGCAGCGCGCGGTGGAAACGAACTACCGGAGTACTGGTGCGGCCGAGGATATCCCGAGCGGGCTTGTCTGGTATTTGATCCAGAACAAGAAATCCGAGGGTAGGCAAGGCATTCCATGCTGCGCTGCGACAAACCCCCGTGGCGATTTGTCGTGGGTTTTGCCCGGTCTGTGCCGGGTCGGAGGGGATGCCGGTCTTGGCGGTGCCTAGACAGCGTCCTGGGCTTCGAGCCAGTAGGCCAGCCCCTGGGCGTTGAGTTCCAGGTCGAGATGCCAGATGTCGAGGATTTTCTCGTCGCTGAGCCGGCAGCCATGACGGTGCGCTTCATCGAGCAGCAGCGCAGTCAGGCCGTCGCGGATGCGCGCCGTCTTGTCCTCGTCTTCGCTGGCCGCCAGGGCGATCGCGACATAGCGGTCGAGCAGGTCGAGTACACGGCGACCGAGCTCGGCAGGCGGCGCCAAACGGCTGAAGTGGGTCAGATAGACCGCCTCGGGGTTGAAGGACAGCATGCGTTCGATGGATGCGCGCATTTCGTCCGGGTCGAACTGGATCGGGGTCGAGGAAGGGAAGATCAGCGGGCGGCCAGAGACATCCAGTTCGCGATAGGAAATGCCGAAGGTGTCTCCGGTAAAAATCCCGTTCGACTGCCGGTCGACGATGGCGATGTGGTGTTTGGCATGGCCCGGCGCGTCGATGCAGAGCAGTTCGCGCGAACCGAGTTTCAGTACCGTGTTGTCGTGGGCCTCGATGATGCGTTCGGCGGGGATCGGCAGCAGCTTGCCGTACATCCGGCGCGCCCGCTCCTGGCCGTAGACGCCCTCGACGCCGGCCATCAGTTTGCTCGGTTCGATCATGTGCCGCGCGCCGCGCGGATGGACGACAAGTCTGGCATTGGGGAAGGCCTGCATCATCACGCCGGCGCCGCCGGCATGGTCGAGATGGATGTGGGTCAGGATCACGTAATCCACGCTCTCCGGGCCGAGGCCGCGCGCTTCCAGCGCTGCCAGCGCCTGCGGCATGACCTCGAAATTGGCGGTATCGACGAAGGCGGCGCGGCCCTCGCTTTCGATCAGGTGGATGGCCGCCAGCAGCGGCCGCACATAGCCGGCATCGAAGGCATAGATGCCGTTGTGGTAATCGATCAACGGGTTGGGCATGGGTTTCAGGCCTGGCCGCGTCGTGCGGTGCGGATCAGCTGTGCGCCGCGTTCGGCGATCATCACGGTTGGTGCGTTGGTATTACCCGAAGTGATGGTTGGCATGATCGAGGCATCGACTATGCGCAGTCGGCCGATCCCCTGCACGCGCAGCTCGGAATCGACCACGGCATTCGCATCGTCGGCGCGGCCCATGGCGCAGGTGCAGGTGGGGTGGAAGATCGTGGTACCGATGTCGCCGGCGGCCTTGGCCAGTTCCGCGTCGCTCTGGGCTTGTGCGCCGGGCTGGTATTCCTCGGGCCGGTAGGGCGCCATGGCCGGCTGCTCGACCACGCGCCGCGTCAGGCGCAGCGCGCGCGCGGCGACCAGGCGGTCGTTGTCGGTCGACAGGTAATTCGGCGCGATGACCGGCGCCGTCGCCGGATCGCGGTCGCGGATGTGCACCACGCCGCGCGAGGTCGGACGCAGGTTGCAGACGCTCGCGGTGAAGGCGGCGAAGGAGTGCAGCGGTTCGCCGAACTTGTTCAGCGAGAGCGGCTGAACATGGAATTCGAGGTCGGGTGTCGCAACTTCGGGCGAGGAATGGAAAAAGCCGCCGAGCTGGCTCGGCGCCATCGACAGCGGCCCGGAGCGGAACAGCGCGTATTCGAGGCCCATCATCGCCTTGCCCCAGAGGCTGTTGGCGCGCTGGTTCAGCGTGGTGATGCCATGCACCTTGAAGATCATGCGCAGCTGCAGGTGGTCCTGCAGGTTGCCGCCGACGCCGGGACTTTCATGCACCAGCGGCACACCATGTTGTTGCAGCAGCGCCGCAGGGCCGATGCCCGACCGCTGCAGGATGGTCGGCGAGCCGATGGCGCCGGCCGTGAGCAGGGTCTCGATGCGCGCCGTGACCTTGTGCGGCACACCGTTGAGGCTGAACTCGACGCCGCGCGCTTCCTTGCCGTCCATGACCAGCTTGTCGATCAGCGCGCCGGTGACGACCTTGAGGTTGGGCCGGTGCAGCACCGGGCGCAGCATGGCTTTCGAGGCGTTCCAGCGTACGCCCTTCTTCTGGTTTACCTCGAAGTGGCCGATGCCGAAATTGTCGCCGCGGTTGTAGTCCTGCTTGAACGGGATGCCGGCCTGCTTGGCCGCCTCGGTATAGCGGTCGAGGATGTCCCAGTGCAGACGCTGCTTTTCGACGCGCCATTCGCCCTGGTCGCCGTGCATTTCGTCGGCGCCGCCCCAGTAATCCTCGCTCTGTTTGAACACCGGCAACACGCTGTCCCAGTTCCAGCGCGAATCGCCGGTGATTCGCGCCCACTCGTCGTAGTCGCGCACCTGGCCGCGCAGGTAGAGCATGCCGTTGATCGACGAGCAGCCGCCCAGCACCTTGCCGCGCGCGTAGATGATCGAACGGCCGTTGAGGCCCGGCTCGGCCTCGGTCTTGTAGCACCAGTCGGTGCGCGGATTGTTGATGCATTTCAGGTAGCCGATCGGGATGTGGATCCAGATCCAGTCGTCCTTGCCGCCGGCTTCCAGCAGCAGCACCGTGACCTCGGGATCGGCCGAGAGGCGGTTGGCCAGCACGCAGCCGGCCGTGCCGCCGCCGGCGATGACGTAGTCGAACTCGCCGAAATCCTTCATTCGGAATCCTTCAAGAACTTACTTGTTCACCGGCATGACGAATTCGGGGCCCTTCGATTCGGAACCCGGCCAGCGCTGCATGATGGCCTTGTAACGCGTGTAGAAGCGCACGCCTTCCTCGCCGTAGATGTGGTGGTCGCCGAACAGGCTGGCCTTCCAGCCGCCGAAGGAATGCCAGGCCATGGGCACCGGGATCGGTACGTTGATGCCGACCATGCCGACCTCGATTTTCTGGATGAAGGCCTGCGCCGTGCCGCCGTCGCGCGTGAAGCAGGCGACGCCGTTGGCGAAGGTATGGCGGTTGATCAGTTCCACCGCCGCGGCGAAGGTCGGCACGCGCACCACGCAGAGCACCGGGCCGAAGATTTCTTCCTGGTAGATGCTCATGGCCGGTGTGACGTTGTCGAACAGCGTCGGGTTGATGAAGAAGCCCTGCGCCAGTTCGCCCGTCAGGCCCTGGCGGCCGTCGAGCACCAGCTTGGCGCCTTCCTGCACGCCGGCGGCGATGTAGCCGGCCACCTTGTCGCGATGCGCGCCGGTAACCAGCGGTCCCATCTCGACATTCGCCGCATCGCCGGCGCCGACTTTCAGCTTCTTCGCCCGTTCGATCACCTTGGCCACCAGTTCGTCGGCGCAACTGCCGACCGCGACGGCGACCGAGATCGCCATGCAGCGCTCGCCGGCCGAGCCGTAGGCGGCGCCGATCAGCGCATCGGCGGCGCCGTCGAGGTCGGCGTCGGGCATCACCACCATGTGGTTCTTCGCCCCGCCCAGCGCCTGCACCCGCTTGCCGTGACTGACGCCGTGGGCCTGGATGTATTTGGCGATCGGCGTCGAGCCGACGAAGGACACGGCCGAAACATCCGGGTGTTCGAGCAGGGCGTCCACCGCCTCCTTGTCGCCCTGGATCACGTTGAAGGCGCCGGCCGGCAGGCCGGCTTCGCGCAGCAGTTCGGCGGCGAACAGCGAGGGCGACGGGTCGCGCTCCGAAGGCTTGAGGATGAAGGTGTTGCCGCAGGCCAGCGCCATCGGCGCCATCCACATCGGCACCATGAAGGGAAAGTTGAAGGGCGTGATGCCGGCCGTGACGCCCAGCGGCATGCGCTGGTTCCAGTGGTCGATGCCGCCGCCGATGCCGTGCGAATGCTGGCCCTTGAGCAGCTGCGGGATGCCGCAGGCGAATTCGATGACTTCGAGGCCGCGCTGTACCTCACCCAGCGCGTCGGGCAGGGTCTTGCCGTGCTCGGCGGAGAGCAGCTTGGCGATGTCGGTCGAGTACTGGTCGACCAGGTCGCGGAACTTGAACATGACGCGGGCGCGGCGCTGCGGTGCCGCGGTGCCCCAATCGGCGAAGGCGGCGCGCGCGGCAGCGACGGCGCGGTCCACGTCGGCCCGGGTGGCCAGCGAGACCTGGCGCGCGACGCGGCCCTCGGCGGGATTGAACACCTCGCCGACGCGGGTGCCGGCGCCGGCATCGGCGTGGCCGTTGATCCAGTGGCCGACCAGGTCGGCGGCATTGATGAATTGCAGGTTCATGGCGGTCTCGTGGTCGGGATTTGGGATGGGGAGGCTCATTAGAGCGCTTTCCCGGAGCGAAATCCAATGAGAAATGCTTGCGCTGGATATTTGCGGCGCTAATATCCAGCCATGGACTTCAACCTGATCCGCAGCTTCGTCACCCTGGCGCGCGAGGGCAACCTGACGCGCACCGCGCAGCGCCTGCACCTGACCCAGCCGGCCCTGTCGCTGCAACTCAAGAAGCTGCACGAGCAACTCGGCCTGGTGCTGTTCGAGCGCACGCCGCGCGGCATGCGCCTGACGCGCGCCGGGGAACAGCTGCTGCCGGCCGCGCAGCGCGCGCTGGAGGCGTCGAGCGAGCTGGTCAGCCTGGCGGCCGGCATCAGCGGCCAGATCGGCGGCCGGCTGCGCATCGGCACCATCGTCGATCCCGAGTTCCTGCGCCTCGGGCCCTTCCTCAAGCGCCTGGTCGAGTACCACCCCGGCCTCAGCACCGACCTCGCCCACGGTATGTCGGGCGCGCTGCGGCGCGAGGTTGCCGCCAACCGCCTCGACGTGGCTTATACCCTGGGCCAGCCGGGCATGGGCGATGTCGATGATGCCTTCACGGTGCTGACCCTGACCGGCTTCGACTACCGCGTGATCGCGCCGCCGGGCTGGCAGGAAAGGGTACGCGGCAAGGACTGGAAGGATCTGGCGCAACTGCCCTGGATCGGCACGCCGCCCGATTCGGTTCACCACCGCCTGCTGGAAGGAATCTTTCGCAAGGCTGGCGTCAGCCAGCGCATCGTCGCCCAGGTCGACCTGGAACCCTCGATGCTCGACCTGGTCAAGTCCGGCGTCGGCCTCTCGCTGGCGCGCGACAGCATCGCGCTGCGCGCGGCGCATGCCGGTGGAATCGTGATTGCCGACCGCGTGCAGGTGTCGGCCGAGCTGGGTTTCCTCTGTCTGTGTGAGCGGCGCAAGGAGCCGGCGATCGCCGCCGCCTTCAGTGTGATCGACGCCGTATGGGCCATGGCGTGAAATTTCCCGCGTAATTCATTGCACGGTCGGGTTGCCTGTGGCACAATGCGCGCCTTCCAACGCGGAGTGGTAGTTCAGTTGGTTAGAATACCGGCCTGTCACGCCGGGGGTCGCGGGTTCGAGTCCCGTCCACTCCGCCACATGTTTCAAGCAGAAAAGCGCCTCGCGGGGCGCTTTTTTGTTGCCTGCGCCGGCAGCGTCGGCTCGCGGGTTATCATTCCTGCTGACCTACGATCGGGCATCTGCATTGAACATCCCTCCCGTTGAACCCGGCACCGTCGGCCCCTGCCCGGTAGCCCCCGATGCCTTGCAGGGCATCAAGCGACAGCAGACCAATCCCGCGCGCTGGAACGGCGCCGGCTGGCAGGACTTCGTCGTCGCCCTGCGCGCCGCCGGCGTCGAACTGGCCGAGGGCGCCGTGGCCTGCGGCGTCTATGCCACCGATGCGGGCGGCACCGCCTATGGCATGCCGCACGGCGTGGTCATCGCGAAGAGCGCGGCCCAGGTAGCAACGTTGCTGCGCGCGGCGCAGGCGCATCGGGTGCCGGTCACGGTGCGCGGCGGCGGCTTGACCACGGAAGGCGAGTCGGTGGCCTATGGCGGCGTGCTGCTCGACATGAGCGGCATGAGCCGGGTTCTGAAGATCGATGCGGCGGCGCTGACGGTGCGCACCGAAGCCGGCATCTACTGGCACGGCCTGGCCGAGGAACTGCGCCGGGAAGGCCTCGACTACCTCTCGGCGCCGCTCAACATGACCTCCTCGGTCGGCGGCACGCTGGGTGTCGGCGGCATCGACGTGAATTCCGCGCGCCTCGGCTGCAGCGCCGACCAGGCGCTGTCGCTGCAGGTGGTGACTCCGACCGGCGAGATCGTCGAATGCTCGGACAGCGAGAATGCGGAGCTGTTCCAGCGCGTGATCCTCGGCTACGGCCAGTTCGGCGTGATCACCGAAGCGACGCTGCGGGTGCGTCGCTACACGCCGCTGGCCATGCATTACTACTACTATTCCTCGCTGCGCACGGCGATCGAGGATCTGCAGATGCTCGACCGCAACGATGCCAGCGACTACTCGGGCATCCTGACCATCATGGACTGCGCGGTGAACCTGCTGGTGGCCTTCGATACGGCCGAGCGCGAGACGGCGTTCCGCAAGGACTGGGCGTCACGCCTGCGCGGCTACGGCGAGTTCGGCTTCGCCCTGTGCATGGCCGGCCACTATGCCCTGCGGCCATGGAAGGTCGGCGAGGCGCTCTACCTGCTGCGGCGCAAGCAGGCGGTGTTTCCCGAGTTCCGCCGCACCGAGTACATGCGCGAGGGGAAGATGCACGACCGCACGGTGGTCTATTCGCGGGCGGTATGGAAACACTGGGGCTCGCGCAACATGGTGATCCCCGACCTGGCGCTGCCCGCGGAGCGTTTCATCGAGGCCGTGGAACGCGGCAACGCGGTCTGCCGCAAATTCTTTCCGCATTACACGCTGTATTGCGTCGGCATCAAGCTGCGCCCGGAGCACAAGCCGCACTACGAGATGTCCTGTGTACCACCCGATGCCGAGGGCTGGGCCTATGGCTGCGAATTCGAGCCGATGATCGAGGGCGAGGTCTACAGCCGCGACCATTTTCAGTCCTTCAAGAACGCCATCTACGACATCGGCGTCGACCTGGGCGCCAGCTACTATCGCTTCGGCGGCATGATGAAGGGTTATATCCGCCGCGTTTTCGGCGACGCGCTGGTGGACAGGCACCTGGCCATGAAGCGCAAGGCCGACCCGGCGATGATCCTCAACCGCGACGTGATTTTCTGATGCTCGGCACCGCTCCCATTGACCATGCCGCCTGCAGCGGCTGCAGCCTGTGCCGGCTGGTGTGCCCGATGTGGCGCGCGCAGCGCGATCCGCGCTTCAGTCCGGAAGGCATTGCCAAGGCGCTGCAGTGCGGTGCGACCGCAGTCGAACTGACGGCGCCGCTGGAGGCCTGCTCGCTGTGCGGCGCCTGCGATCCGGTGTGCCCGGAATGCATCGATCTGTCCGGCATGATCATGGACTTGCGTCAGACCTTGGCAAACTCGTTGCCGCCGCAGTCACCGCGCCCCGCGCTGCTCGACGATCTCGATGCCCGTCTGCAACAGGTATCCGAGACCGGGGTGGTGCCGAACCAGGGTGCCAAGGTACTGTTCCTGCCCGGTGCCGAACTGCGCGCCGATGCGGCCCTGCTGGCAAAGGTGCAGGCACTGCTCGGACTCGCCGCGGTCGATGACGACGGTGCCGACATCGTCCTCGCACTGGAGGCCGGCGTGCCGATTCCTCAGCAGCGGATGCGATCCTTTCTCGCCGGGCTGAGCGGCCATGCCGTCGTCGCCGGGGAGGGCCTGCTGGTGCGCCAGTTGCGCCGCTGGCTGCCCGGATCGCAACGCATGGGTCTGGGCACGGCACTGAGCATCCGTGTCGCGGTACGCGCCAGGCTAGAGGCTACCGACCTCTACGTGATCGAGCCGCGCGCCTTTCATGCCGACTACGAGCGGATGGTGGGACACTATGACCGGTTGCAGCGCGAAACCGGATGCGGCCTGAGCTTCGATTTGCAGCGCATTGCCATCCCGGCGGCGGCCCTCGGCTTGTCGCAGAAGCTCGGCTTGGCATCCGGCGTGACCGCCGATGGCGGCGCCGCGCAGGCAAAATGGTTGCTGCAGGGGCGCCGGCCGGCGCGTATCGTGGTCGAAAGCCTGGCCGACCGGAGCGCGCTGCAGGGCGTCACCGATATCCCTGTCTTGCATGTCGCCGAGCTGGTGCAGGAAGCAAAAGATGATTGAGGAAGCAGGATATGCGTAGCGTTGATGTCGTCATAGTCGGCGCCAGCCTCGCCGCCGCCGCCGCCGCCAAACGCACCGTGGACGCCGGGCTGGAAACCGTGGTGCTGGAGCGCAAGGAGCTGCCGCGCCACAAGATCTGTTCCGGCATCCTCTCGCCGCGCGGCCATCGCTTCCTGCTGGAGAACTTCGGCCCGTTGCCGCGCGAGGTGCTGCACGAGCCGACCTCCTGCCGCGGCGTGACTTTCCACTTTCCCTGCCGCGTCGAAATGCCGATGGACTTCTTCCACGGCACCACGCCCCACCTGCACCGCAAGTATTCCGACCATTGGGCGATCCAGCGCAGCGGCGCCGAGGTGCATGACCAGACCTCCTTTGCCGGACTGGAAGACAAGGGCGACCACGTGCTGGTGCATGCCAGGCAGCAGGGCGCGCCGGTCGAGTACCGCGCGCGCCAGGTGGTCGGCGCCGACGGCCCCAGTTCGCTGGTGGTGCGCGCGGTCTATCCCGACTATCCGAAGCAGATTCCCTGGTTCTTCGTCGGCCAGAAGTTCCACGAGATCATCGACTGTCCGCTCTCGCCCGAGTATTTCCATTTCTGGTTCCATCCCGGCCTCGGCCATTACACCTGGAGCCACGCCCGCGACGGACGGCAGATCGTCGGCGTCGGCTTCAAGCGCGGCGACAATTTCGCGAAGAAGCACCAGGTCGTCGAGCAATACCTGCGCGACAAGCACGGCGTGCAGCTCAAGCCGGCGGACGACGACCATGAAGGCTGCGCCGAGAACTTCGGCCCCTCGCTGATCAACCGCTACGTCTTCGGCCAGGGCAATGTACTGGTCACCGGCCAGGCCGCGGGCTTTCTCAACATGATCGGCGAAGGCATGAGCTGTGCGCTGCACTCGGGCGCGATCTCGGGCGAGGCCATCGTCGAGGCGCAGCGCCGCAACCGGCCGGTGCAGGAGATTTACCGCAAGATGATCGCCTCCGAGGTGCGCCGCTGCTCGGATCAGTGGAACCCGCTGAAGATCGCCTTCGACCGCCCGCACGAGGCGGATTTCCCGGAGGCGCTGATGAAGCTGTCCTGGCGCGAGCGCGGCCTGGTGCTGCGCGACATGTGGAACTTCATCGTGCTGTTCAAGGAATTCAAGTGGGGCCGCCAGATCGCCGCCGCGGCCCTGCAGCGGCCGCTGTTCGGCGGCTACCCGATGCAGCGCTGGTTGTAGGATGCCGGCGGCCCGCCTGCTGCGTACGCTGAGGGCCTGGTTGCGGCGCAAGCCGAAGCTGCCGCCGGAACTGCAGGACGGCAAGAAGGTGATCGACGCCATCGACGCCGGCGGCCTGCCGCTGGATCCGGCGCGCATCAACCGCATCGCGCGCGAACTCGGCCTCGAGGTGTCGGCCAATGCGCCGGTCGAACAGACCATAGAGCGGCTGCGCGCCGCCGTCGAACGCGGCCTGCAAACCCTGGCCATGCAGGATGCGACGAACAGGAAGAAGGGACGACGCAAATGAATATCCGCACCGTAGCCACGACGCCCTTCGGCGACCAGAAACCCGGCACCTCGGGCCTGCGCAAGAAGGTTGCCGTGTTCCGCACGCCGCACTACCTGGAGAACTTCGTCCAGTCGGTGTTCGACTGCGTCGGTGCGCCGGCCGGCAGCACCCTGGTGCTGGGCGGCGACGGCCGCTACCACAACCGCGAGGCGATCCAGATCATCCTGCGCATGGCGGCGGCCAACGGCTTCGGCCGCGTGCTGGTGGGGCAGGGCGGGATACTCTCGACCCCTGCCGCGTCCTGCGTGATTCGCAAGTACCGGACTTTCGGCGGCCTGATCCTGTCCGCCAGCCACAACCCCGGTGGTCCCGAGGGCGACTTCGGCATCAAGTACAACACCGGCAACGGCGGTCCGGCGCCGGAGAAAATCACCGACGCCATCTTCGCCCGCAGCCGGCGGCTTACGAGCTACCGCATCGCCGATGCGGCGGAGGTGGATCTCGACCGCCCGGGGCGTCGGATGCTGGGCGACATGGCGGTCGAGGTCATCGACCCGGTCGCGGACTATGCTGAACTCATGGAAGCGCTGTTCGACTTCGGCGCGATCCGCGAGATGATCGCCGGCGGCTTTCGCCTCTGTTTCGATGCCATGCACGCGGTGACCGGCCCTTATGCGCAGGAGATCATCGAGCGCCGGCTCGGTGCCCCGGCCGGCAGCGTGATCAACGGCGTGCCGCTGGAGGACTTCGGCGGCGGCCATCCCGATCCCAACCTGACCTATGCCGACCAACTGGTGGCGATCATGTACGGCACCAATGACGCCACCCCGGCACCGGACTTCGGCGCCGCCTCCGACGGCGACGGCGACCGCAACATGATCCTCGGTCGCGGCTTCTTCGTCACGCCGTCCGACAGCCTGGCCGTGATCGCCGCCAATGCCGCGCTGGCGCCGGGCTATGCGGCGGGCATTGCCGGCATCGCGCGCTCGATGCCGACCAGCGCCGCGGCTGACCGCGTCGCGCAGAGGCTCGGCGTGCCCTGCTACGAAACGCCGACCGGCTGGAAATTCTTCGGCAACCTGATGGATGCCGGCAAGGTGACGTTTTGCGGCGAGGAAAGCTTCGGCACCGGCTCCAGCCACGTACGCGAGAAGGACGGCCTGTGGGCCGTGCTGTTCTGGCTCAACATCCTGGCCAGACGGCGGCAGTCGGTGGAGGAAGTTGTGCACGGCCATTGGGCCGAGTTCGGCCGCAACGTCTATTCGCGCCACGATTACGAGGCGCTGCCGACCGACGTGGCCACGGGCATCATGGACCAGGTGCGCAGCGCCAGCGCCACGCTGCCGGGCAGGACTCTCGGCAATTACACCGTGAAGTTCTGCGACGACCTCAGCTACACCGATCCGATCGACGGCAGCGTCTCTACCGGGCAGGGGCTGCGAATCATTTTCGAGGACGGTTCGCGCATCGTCTTCCGCCTCTCCGGCACCGGCACCGAAGGCGCCACGCTGCGCCTCTACCTCGAAGCCTTCGAGGCCGATCCGTCGCGGCAGAAAGTCGACGCGCAGCTGGCGCTGGCTGGCCTGATCGCCATCGCCGACGAGGTCTCGCAACTCAGACAGCGCAGCGGCCGCGAGCGGCCGACCGTCATTACTTGATGCTGGATTGCGGGAAGACTGAATAAGGTCTATATTCAGTCTCTGTCGATTCCAGGGAAGGCCCTCATGAAATTCTCCAGCCAGATCAAGCCCATCAGCTATTTCAAGGCGAATGCCGCCGAGGTCGTCCGGCAGTTGGCGGAACAGCGCGAGCCGATGGTGATTACCCAGAATGGCGAGGCCACGGCGGTGATTCAGGACATTGCGTCCTATGAGGCGACCCAGGAGACCCTTGCCATGCTGAAGATCCTTGCGCTCGGCAATCGTCAGATCGAGGCGGGGAAAGTCGCTCCCGCCGCCAGCGTCATCGATCGTCTGCGCCGCAGGAAGGCTGCCGCCTGATGCAGCGTTATGAGGTGTTGCTGACCGGCGATGCCGAACGCGACCTCGAGGAAATCTTTGACTACATAGCCGAGCACCACTCGCCTGGCGCAGCGAATCATGTACTTGACCGGGTCGAAAAGTCGATCGTCAGTCTGACTACATTTCCCGAGCGCGGTTCCTTCCCCAAGGAGATGCTCGCCTTGGGCATTCGTGACTATCGCCAAGTTTTCTTCAAGCCATATCGAGTGATCTATCGGACGATCGGGACCCGCGTCTATATCTATCTGATCGTTGATGGCCGGCGTGACATGCAGGATTTGCTGGCGCGCCGGTTGCTCGAAGGCTGAATCCTTAAACCGCCGCCAGCGCCTGCTCCAGGTTGGCCATGATGTCGTCGATGTGCTCGATGCCGATCGACAGGCGCACCATGTCTTCCGAGACGCCGGCCTTCTTCATTTCCTCGGCCGACAATTGGCGATGCGTGGTCGAGGCCGGATGGCAGGCCAGGCTCTTGGCATCGCCGATGTTCACCAGCCGCGTGACCAGCTTCAGCGCATCCTGGAAGCGCGCGCCGGCGGCGGCGCCGCCTTTCACGCCGAAGGACAGGATGCCCGAGGCGCGGCCGATGTAGGCCACCGGGCCGAGCGCCTCGGTGTACACCACGCCGTGGTAGGAGACGTCCGGCGTGTTGAGGCGCTTGAAGCGCTCCTTATGCTGCGCCCAGGGGAACCTGCCGGAATCGACGATGACGCCGCCGATGCTGTTGCCATGGCCGCCGAGGTATTTGGTCAGCGCGTGCACCACGATGTCGGCGCCGTGCTCGAAGGGGCGGCAGAGATAGGGCGTCGGCACCGTGTTGTCCACGATCAGCGGCACACCGGCCTCGTGGGCGATCTTCGCCAGCGCGGCGAGGTCGACCACGTTGCCCAGAGGGTTGCCGATCGATTCGCAGAACAGCGCCTTGGTGCGGCCATCGATCAGCGGGCAGAATGATTCGGGATTGCGGTAGTCGGCGAAGCGCACTTCGATGCCGTATTGCGGCAGGGTGTGGGCGAACAGGTTGTAGGTGCCGCCGTAGAGCGTGCCGACCGAGACGATGTTGTCGCCGGCTTCGGCGATGGTCTGTATCGCATAGGTGATCGCCGCCATGCCGGAGGCCACGCCGAGCGCCGCGATGCCGCCTTCGAGCTCCGCCATGCGCTTTTCCAGCACGTCGGTGGTCGGGTTCATGATGCGGGTGTAGATGTTGCCGGCGACCTTGAGGTCGAACAGGTCGGCGCCATGCTGGGTGTCGTCGAAGGCGTAGGATGTAGTCTAGTAGATCGGTACCGCCACGGCCTTGGTGGTGGGATCGGGACTGTAGCCGCCATGCACGGCGATGGTTTCGATTTTCATTCTTGTGCTCCCCGGTATCGGCAAAAGGCGGCAGTATAGGGTCCTGGGGCGAACTGATGAAACGACTCTTTTTTGCTTTGCTTATGAGCTGTTCGCTGGCCTGGGGCCAGGGGCTGGAAATCATCGACCTCAGGCATCGCAGCGCCGAGCAACTGCTGCCGCAACTGGCGCCTTTCGTCGAGTCGGGCGGTGCTCTCTCGGGCGTCAACGACAAGCTCTTCCTGCGTGCATCGGCACGCAACCAGGCCGAGATTCGCGATCTGGTCGCCGCGCTCGATACGCCTTTGCGGCGGTTGATGATCAGCGTGCGCCAGGACGGGACGGACAGCGGTTCGGAACAGAGCGGCGGTATTTCCGGACGCGTGGTGATCGGCGGCGGCGCCCCGGCGATCAGCGGCCGCGGCCATCTCAGCCAGTCCGACAGCCGCAGCCGGCGCGATATCTCGCAGCAGGTGCAGACCATCGACGGCGGCCGCGCCGCGATCATGGTCGGCCAGAGCTTCTTCCTGCCGCTGCGCCAGGTGGTGCTGACACCCACCGGCGTCATCGTGTCGGAAAGCCTGGTGCAGCGTGACCTCGGCACCGGCTTCGTCGCCGTGCCGCGCCTGAATGGCGATCGCGTCACGCTGGAAATCAGTCCGCGCGACGACACGCCCGGCCCGCTGCCGGGCTCGGTGAACATTCAGCGCCTGCTCACCACGGTCAGCGGTCGCCTCGGCGAATGGCTGGAACTCGGCGGGTCGACCGGCGAACAAAGCGGAAATACCGCCGGCATCGCCAGCTACGGCACGCAATCGGCGTCGCACCAGCGCCGACTTTTGCTGAAGGTCGAGGAACTGCCCTAGCCGCAATACAGTCCATTCCAATCCAGGTTTGAGTCTGAGCGATCGGTTTTGACGTTGAATCGGAAATCAAAAAAGGTTTGGCGTTTGGCGGGGCTGTGGGTATGTGGGGAGGTCGCCGTCAGGCGAGCTATCCTGGCAAGCCGATGATCTACTTCGCCTCTGCCCATCCCTAATCCGGGCTGGTTGTGCTGAGCTGCGCCAGAGGGCCGCAAGCCACAGCTTGCTTTCACCAGAGGTTCAGAGTCTTCAGTCCGGCCTCGATCCTGTCGCGATGCCCGGCCTCTTTTATCGGCATCCGCGCCAGCCAGGCCTTTCCGGAAAATGCCGGACGCAGCATGCGGACCTCGTCCGCTTCCCAAAGGGATTCGTCGCTTTTTCCTGCCGCCACCAGCGCCAACCCAAGCCAGACGTGCGTGCTGAGGTCGGCCAGGTTTCTCGCCTTTGCCTCGTTCAGATTGATCAGCGCCTGCTCCTGGTCGCCCTGCAGATAATACGCGGTACCGATGTGGGCAAAGTAGATGTGGCCCGCCCCCGGATTCAGGCGCATGGCTGTGCGCATCATCAGGACGGCGCGGGCGGGATTTCCCTCGAAGATGTGGATCCAGGCCATCAATGCGTAGGCATCGGCATAGGAGCCGTCGATCGCCAGCGCCTTGCGCAGGTACGCCGCTGCCTCGCCGTACTTGCTTTCATACAAGGCGAGATAGGATCGCAACCAGTGCGCCTCGCGCGAATCCGGGTTGATCTGGTAAGCCGTTTCCGCCATTCGCGCCGCACTTGCGAGGGATTCATCGCGCCGTTCGTCTTTCCATAGCCGGAAATCTTCGATGTGCGTGAGCCCGATTCCCGCATAGGCTTGCGCAAACTGGGGATCGTGTTCGACGGCAGCCTTGAACAGATCGCGCGCCCGGGCATTATCCTGGGCGGTTCGGATCAGAAAGGCCTCACGCGCCTGGAGGTAGGTCTCGTAGGCCACCATGCTTTTGGTCATCCGCTTCGCAAGACTTTGTTTCTCTGCTTCCGAAACCTTGACTGGCAGTGCGGCAACCAGGTTTCTCACCAGGGCTTCCTGCACGCGGAGCACATCCTTCGATGCTTCTTCGAACTGCTCCGACCAGATCCGGATACCGGAAGTCCGTTCGATCAGCCGGACGCTCACGGTCACGGCCTGACGTGTCCTTCCAATGCTGCCCAGCACCAGATAGCGCGACAGGGATTGCCCATCCACCGCGGCATCGCGCCCATCGGATGCCACCACGCGAAGTTCGGCAAGGCGACTGAGCCGATCCGCAATTTCCCAGCTTAGTCCCCGGGCCAGCGCCATCGTGCTCTTGTCGTCGCCAATCGCCTCGAAAGGCCGGATCGAAATGGAGGGTAGTGTCTCGGCCAGCTTGGCGAGGCGGGCTTCATCGAACGGAGATGGTTCCCCGGTTCGCTCGCCGGCCAGATCATTGCCGCGGCTAGTGGATGTCTGGTTGATCCCGACGCCATACAGCGCGTACAGCATGCCGGCGACAAGGACAAAGAGAAACGCCGGTAGTACCCGGCGATGTTTGCCTTGAGGGGGGGCCGCAGTGGTGCTGGCGTCATGCCCTTGGCCGATAGCGGGTAACAGGCGATAACCGCGCTTCGGTATGGTTTCGATGTAGGTTGGCGACTGGGCGGTATCGCCCAGCGCCTTGCGCAGTTTTATGACGGTTTGCGTGAGCGATGCGTCGCCGACGATCACCCCGTTCCATATCTCGTCAAGCAACTGCTCGCGCGTCACGACCTGACCCCGGCGCCTGGCCAGAGCCAGCAGTACCGCCATGGTCTTCGGCTCGAGACGAAGGATCTCGCCATCCCGCTGCAATTCGTTGGCTTCCGGATCCGCGGTCCACGACCCGATCACGACAGGTGCCGCTTCCCGACTCGTCGGCTCTTGCGTCATGTCCAATCAGCGCACCTCATGACCAGCTTCTCGTTTGGCGGCCGCGCAGCGAACGGAATGGCGTTCGCCTGCGTCGGGAGGGTTCAGACACCGGCAGCAGTAAATTCTTGCGAAAAGGATATCAGAATGTTTGGGTGCGACCCGGCGTTTTCGTCCATGGTGTGGGCAGAGCCGGGCGGTCTGCAGGAGCCGACGAACGTAGCCTGGCCGGCTCGCAGATGATGTGATGCTTATGTTGCGTCGCACCGAACGCCGAGTGATGGGTTCATTCATCCGCCGGCACTGTTGGCAAACGAGACAAGGAGTCAGCCATGAAGCGCATAGTTGGAGTTCTCATCGTTCTGGTATCAAGCTTGGCCTGTGCCGCCGGCGACCAGGGTCTGGTAACCCGATCCAGCCGCTATTCGGTCGCCGAGACCATCGACCGGTTCGAGTCGGTGGCGAAAGCCGAGAAAGTGCAGATCTTCGCCCGGGTGGATTTCCAGGCGCTGGCCGCCGCCAACAACGGGAATGTCCGCCCCAGCCAACTGCTGCTCTTCGGCCGCGGCGGAATACTTCCCCCGCTGTTGCCGGCGACACCGATGATCGCAGTCGATTTGCCGCTCAAAGTGCTGGCTTGGGAAGACGGCGAGGGAAAGGTCTGGATCAGTTACAACGCCAGCGACTATTTGAAGAATCGGCACGCGGTCGCGGGAAAGGAAGATATCTTCAAGCGGCTCGACGCCTTCATGGAAGCCCTTGCCGGCAAGGCCCTCGAATAGCGATTCCTCATCTGCTTTTTGCGGCGGCGGTGCCGCTCCGCCGCCGCGCCGCAATCCGCCCCCCCCCGGACCTTGCCCGGTTGGCGATGGCGAGAGCTGCCAGACAACAGTCCGGCGTCATCGAGTCTGACCACGGGTACGTTGAATCGATAGGCTATCGAAATGGCACTGCCCTGTGAGCCCCCAAGCAATGCAAATTTCTCGATGCCGGCCGCGTCGACCGCTGCTTCAATATCTGCGACAGCTGCCTCGAGCGAGAGATCGGCACATGTTCTATCCGAAAGGCCACAGCCGCGCCCATCATAGCGGACCAGGGTATTGTTCCGTGAAAGCTCGTCGAGCCAGGGCCGCCAAACCGGACTTCCCAAATCGTGATCGAGATGGGTGAGAAAGTGCGCTGCACGGACCAGCGGAGAACCCTTGCCGAGTTTCGCGTACGCGATACGGACGCCATCACGGGATGCAGGAAACCCGATGTGTTGACGCTGTGCTGACATGGTTGGCGGTGGCCGGAAAGTTGCCTTTCAGCGTTGGCCGATGGCGTTAGGGAAGGTGCCTCGAAAATGGCTGCATCTAATCAATTGTACTGCCGGGTAATCCAATGAATTCTTTGGTCTGCTTGGCAGGCAGTCATGAGTCGCGTTCGGTCAAGGCAGATTGCTGTGCTGCGGTCGTTTGGACACTGCACCGCGACCGGTTTATTAGACCGGCTGCCGTCCGCTGGCTTGAATAACGGTCGGTCCGTAATCGGCCTTGAAGTGGCATCCATACTGATGCGGTGACCGACCGCTTCGACTAACCGCCGTACCGCCAGCGCCGACTCTTGTCCTTTCCGCGCTGGCCATGTGGCTTAACAAGTCAGCAGCGCATTACTTCGCGCGCTGGTTCGCTTGATGACCAATCCTAAAACAACATAGGAGTTCCCCCGGCTTTGCCGGGGTGGCAGTAAAAGTTTGACTTATACGGGAGTCCATCGAGAAACTTCAAATCGTGAGCCGCCAAGCACACGAAAAGGAGAATCAGGATGGA
>JAPTVL010000263.1 GCA_028065725.1 Betaproteobacteria bacterium | reverse complement strand
TCAGTGAGGTAAACCCCCGGCTATGCCGGGGGACTCAGTCAGGTTTGACCGTTCCGGCGGTCATTAAAAAGCAACAATAAAATTCAGAAACATCATTCCCTCCCCCTTGCAGGGGGAGGGGTAGGGAGGGGGTAGAAACTAAGCATGAGTACAATCAAAATTTCTACCCCCATCCCAACCTTCCCCCTGCAAGGAGGAAGGAGTAAAAAACCTGCCGCCTTCAGGCGGCTCACGGTTTTATCGGCCCCTTTGAGGGGCTCACCCAATAAGCCCCCGGCTTTGCCGGGGGTAATTTAACTGAACCTAGAAATCAAAGCAATGAAACCACAATGACCCGACAATCTGTACTGCTGCCCGCCTTGGCCGATAGGAGGGTTGGGGGTGGCATTTCCTTTCCAGAGGTAGGTACTGGACGAGGCGAAAAAGCTGGTGCATAGTGCCGATATATAAGCAAACCCTAAAATATCCCTCAGCAGGCATATGCACTCCCTTCTTAAGGTCTCCGGCCTGAAAATCCTCACCTATACCGCCTTCCTGCTCACGGGAATGGCGTGGAACATTGCGGTGCAGGCAGGCGAACTGGGCGATCTGTTGCAGGCCACCCTGCAGCATCCCCAGGTGCGTGCAGCGGCAAGCCAGAGCGGCGCGGCGCAGGCGCAACTGGAAGCGGCCGGCGGCCGCTATTTCGGCAGTGCGGCCCTGTCCGCCGGCTGGCACCAGTACGAAGACCGGCGCGTGGTCGGCGTTTTCACCCCGACCACGCCCGGCATTCCCCTCATTTCGGACAAGAGCAGCCAAACCGGTCTGACCTACAGCCTGCCGGTGGACGTGTTCGGCGTCATCGCGGCAAACCGGGAACGGGCCAAGCACGACCTGGCCGCCGCCGAGTTGCTGGCGCGCCAGCAGACCTTGTTGAAATTGCACCAGACTGCCAGCGCCTATGCCACCCTGCAGGCGCTGCTCAAACAGCGCGAGGCGCTGGCGTTTTACCGCCAGCGGGTCGCCGCCACGCACCAGCGCATACTGCGGGAAGTCGAGCTGGGCAAAACGGCGGGCGTCGAAGCCCGCTACGCCGAGAGCGAACTGGCGCGAGTGGCCGCCGACGAAGCCCAGCTCGACGGCGCCCTGGTTCAGGCGCAGGCCGATCTCGCGGAAGCCAGCGGCCGTGAAAAAGTCCTGCCTGACCATGCCGAAATCCGCGTACCCGCCTGGGAGGGCGTAGCGACTGACGCCACCCTCCCGGCGCAAATCGCCCTGGCCCGGCGAGAAGCGGCGCGCGCCCAGGCCGATGAGGGGCGTCAGGCGCTGTACCCCGCTCTTAGCCTGGACGCCAATTACTTCCGCAATGCCGGCGGCGGCGATCACCGCGACACCTGGGCGCTGGGCGGCGTGATCAGCCTGCCGCTGGGTGTGTCCCAATACAAGCAGGCACAGGCGCAGCGGCTCAACGCCCAGGCCACCAGCGAACAGAGCGAGGCCGCCGCGCGCGACAGCGAACGCCAACTGGCGAGTTTGCACGCCGCTTACGATGCGGCCATGGCAGATGCAAGGGCGATGGAAAAAGAAGTGGCCTACCGCGACCAGGTCGCCGCGGTACAGCGCGAAATGCAGCGCCTCGGCAGCCAGACCCTGGAAAACCTGTTCCGCCACGAGCGCGATCTGCTCGACGCCCGCTACCGCCTGGCCCAGGCCAGGGCGCGCGCAGCCGTGGCCTGGTCCGCCGTCCAGGTACTGGCAGGCTTGCCGACTGAAACCTATATTGCCCGGATGGATGCGAAATGAAGAAAAAAATTGTCGTCGTGCTGATCATGCTCGTTCTGGTTGGGGGCGGCGCCGTGCTGATCAAGAAAAAGCGCGGCCAGGTCGCACGGGAAACCGCCCCGCAGGCCATGCCGGTGGTCGTCGAGGCACAGCGCCTGCAATCCGGGCCGGTCACGCTGACCCTGCGCACCAGCGCCGACGTCCAGGCCGTGCGCGACAGCGTGGTGTCCAGCCGCCTCACCGCCTACGTCACCGCCCTGCCGCTGTTCGAGGGCGACCGTTTCAAGCGCGGCGACCTGCTGGTGCGGCTCGACATGAGCCCGTCCGACCGCGGACAGGCGCAGGGAAGCTCGCTCGACGCCGATCTGGCCGCCGCCGCAAGCAGCCTCAAGGCCGAGCAGGAACGCCTGCGTCGCGCCCAGGCCCTGTACCCGATCCAGGGCATTTCCCAGGAGCAGCTCCAGGCCAGCGAAGCCGCTTTCGAGGCAGCACGGGCCCGCCATGCGGTGGCCAGGGAAAACCTGCGCAACGCCACGGTGACCGCACCCTTCGCCGGGGTGGTGAGCCAGCGTCTGGTCCAGCCCGGCGATCTGGTCACGCCAGGGAAACCCTTGCTGAAAATCGTCGACACCTCTTCCGGCAACCGCCTGCTGATCGGCGTGCCGGATGCGGTGCAGCCGGCTGCGCTGCGCGTCGGCGGGCAAACGCTGGCGCTCCGCCCCTGGCCGGAGGCCGGTCCCCAGGGGCTGCGCCGCTACGAGGCGCGCACCCGGTCCGGTGCCCTGGTTCCGGGGACGCGTATCGAAGTCCAAGTGGAGACATTCCAGTCTGCCCAGGCCGTGTTTTTGCCGCGCACCTGTCTGCTCGACGACGACGGCCGTTCCGCCACGGTGCTGCGCCTGGCGGACGGCACGAAGGTAGAAACGCTGCGCATCGCGCTTGCGGCAGCGGGGGAAGAAGGCGCGGCAACGCTCGATAACCGGCTCGCCGGACAGCGTGTCGCCTGCGCCAGCCCGGACATCCTCGCCCGCCTCGCCGCCGGCGTGCCGTTCCACGTTCAGGGCGGGAAATAAACCTAAAAACCTCTTTTATCCACAGATAAACACGGATTAACACAGATAAAACAATGTGTTGTTGAAGATTTCAACTTACCCCAAAGGTGATTAAGATTAGAATCTTAACTCATTGATAATCTGTATATATCTGTGTTAATCCGTGGCTGAACTGCTTTTTATAGGATAAATCATGCTGTTCAAATTCTTCCACGGCCGCCCGCTGCTGTTGATGATGGTTCTGGCCATCACCTCCTTGCTGGGCGTGGTCGGCTACCTGAAAATGCCGCGCAACATGTATCCCGACGTGGAGCGGCCGCAGGTGACGGTGATTACACAGCTGCCCGGCGCCTCGGCGCTGACCGTGACGCAGAAACTGTCGCGCCCGATCGAGCAAGAGCTGTATGCCCTGAGCCACGTGCGCGAGGTGCAAAGCACCAACAAGAATGAAGTATCCATCGTGCGCGCCGAGTTCAATTACGAGAAAGGATTGGACGCGGCGCTGCTGGACGTGAACAACGCGCTTTCACGGGTACGCGGCAAACTGCCGCCCGAGGTGCCCCCCTCCAGCATCTACGCGGTGGGCGGGTTCACCTCGCCGGTCATTATCCTGGCGCTGTCGCCCAAACCGGGCAGCAACCTCACTTTGGACCAGGTGCGCCTGCTAGCCGAGAACGACATCCGCACCGCCCTCGTCACCCAGCCCGCCATTGCCAACGTGGAGGTTTTCGGCGGCTACGAACCGGCGCTGCGGGTGGACTTCGACCCCCTCAAGCTGGCCCGCTACCGCATCACCCAGGCGCAACTGCAGGATCTCGTCAACAAGCTCAACCGCGACTGGCCGCTGGGCACCGCCCAGGGCAAGGACAGCAGCCTGACCCTCACCATCTACGGCGAGCGCGCCGACCCCGCATCCCTGCGCCTGCTTCCGTTGCGGCAAGGAGTGACGCTGGGAGACGTGGCCGAGCTGAAACTCGGCCATGCGGAACGCAATTCCGCCTACCACGGCAACAACAAGCCGGCCATCGCCGTGGCGGTCATGCGCGCACCGGGCGGGGCGGTGCAGGCGGCGATCGACGACGTCGAGGCGCAGCTTCCCGGGCTCAAGGCGCGCTATCCCAACATCGACTTTTCCATCGGCGACACCCAGGGGGAGCTGATCCAGACCTCCAACAGCAATATGGTGGACGCGCTGCGCGATGCCATCATTTTCACCAGCGTGGTGATCCTGTTCTTCCTCGGCAACTGGCGCGCGGTGGTGACGGCCCTGGTATCCATCCCCCTGGTGTTCCTTTCCACCCTGGCGATCCTGTGGCTGTCCGGCAAGGAGCTGAATATCCTGGTGATGACCGGCATTATTCTGGCGCTGGGCATGCTGGTGGACGACGCCGTG
>JAPTVL010000215.1 GCA_028065725.1 Betaproteobacteria bacterium | reverse complement strand
ACCGCATGGAAATGACCGCGGTGATCCGCGCGCTGGAATCGCTGAAGCGCCCGTCCACGGTCGAGGTCCACACCGACTCGCAATACGTGCAGAAGGGCATCAGCGAGTGGATGGCCGGCTGGAAGCGGCGCAATTGGCGCACTGCCGACGGCAAGCCGGTGAAAAACCAGGATTTGTGGCTGCAACTGGACGCATTAAGTCAATTGCACCGCATCGAATGGAAATGGGTGCGCGGGCACGCCGGCCATCCGGAAAACGAACGGGCCGACGAGCTCGCCAACCAGGGCGTGCTGCAGGCACAACAACACTGATAACAAGCATGCGACAAATCATTCTGGATACCGAAACCACCGGCCTCGACCCCAATCAGGGGCATCGCATCATCGAGGTGGCGGCGGTGGAAATGGTCAACCGGCGGCTGACCGGTAACCATCTCCACCGTTATGTGAACCCGGATCGCGACATCGACGCCGGGGCGATGCAGGTGCACGGCATCACCCTGGAGTTTCTGCAGGACAAGCCGCGCTTTGTCGACATCGCGCAGGAATTCGTCGACTTCATCCAGGGCGCCGAACTCATCATTCACAATGCGCCGTTCGACGTCGGCTTCCTCAACATGGAACTGCGTCTGCTGGAAATGGCGCCGCTGCCAACCTGGTGCGACGGCGTGATCGACACCCTGGCGATGGCCAAGGCGCTGCATCCCGGCCAACGCAACAACCTGGATGCGCTATGCAAGCGCTATGGCGTCGACAACGCGGCGCGCACGCTGCATGGCGCCTTGCTCGACTGCGAGTTGCTGGCAGCGGTGTATCTGGCGCTCACGCGCGGACAGGAAAGCCTGTCGATCGGGCTGGAAACGCGCAGCGCCGAGGCCAGTCAGGCGGCAGCGCGCACGCGCCCCAGGCCCGTACTGTTGCCCGCTTCGGTCGAGGAGCTGGACGCGCATGCCTGCCTGCTCGAGGCGATTTCCCGCGAGAGCAAGGGCGCCTGCCTGTGGAACGCGGAGCAGGAGGCAGTTTGACTGTTTGGCTGTCGCGTCGAGGATCTGATCTGCTCCGCATCGTGCAGCTGGGGCTGGTGCTCGCCTGTCTGATCTTGGCGTCGGGGCCCGTGACAGCCGCTCGGGTGACGGTGGTGTTGAGCGACGACTCGGCGCCGTATCAGGAGGTCTATCAGGTCGTCAGTGCCTACCTCAATGACACCCCCCATGTGGCAAGCCGGGTCTATGCAGAGAGTTTGTCTGCGTCCTCGCTGAATGAAGCGCGTCTGGCTGTAGCCGTTGGGGTGCGCGCCGCCGAGTCGCTTGCGGCGCAGCCACTCCGAATTCCCGTGCTGGCAGTGCTGGTGCCGCGGGCCTGGTATGACAAAACCGGACGCGTCCGCCTGACCGACAGCGGCCGACGCGGCGTGTCCGCCATCTATCTCGATCAGCCGTTCGAGCGGCAGGGACAGCTGATCCGCCTGGCCTTCCCCGAGGTGCAGCGCGTGGGCGTGCTATTGGGAGCCGAGCAGGGCAGCCTGGTGGATGAACTGGACGATGCCTTGCGGGAGCAGCGGCTCAATCTGGTGCATGGCACGCTGACCAGCGAAGAACGGCTGATCCCTCGCCTGGAAAGCGTGTTGTCGGGCGTCGACGTGCTGCTGGCGGTGCCCGATCCCTTGGTATTCAACCGCAACACGGCGCAAAGCCTTTTCCTGACATCGTACCGCTACCGTGTCCCGGTCTTGGGCTATTCGCGCTCGCTGACTCGCGCGGGCGCGCTGCTGTCGCTGCACTCCAGCCCCGCGCAAATCGGCCGGCAGACCGCCGAATGGGTGAGCCAGGCGCTGGAGGGGCCGTCCTTGCGGCTCCCAACGCCCGCCTACCCTGCGTATTTCAGCATTTCAATCAACGAGCAGGTGGCGCGCTCGCTCGGTTTCGCCTTGCCAACCGAAGCAGAACTGGAAAGACGTTTGGGAGGGGGGCGCTGATGACCGCTTCATTGGGGATACGGGGTCGCGTGATCGGTCTGGCCATGGTGCCGGTGGCTATCATCGGGGTCGTGCTGATGTTCCAGCTCATCACCGGGAAAATCGACGATCTCGATCTGTCGCTGCGCACACGTTCCGTGGCGATTGCCCGTCAGCTTGCGCCGGCAGCCGAATATGGCGTCGCCTCGGGCAATATCGACGTGTTGCAGACTTTGCTCGAAAAAGCGGCCATCGAGCCCGATATCCGCGGCGTGGCGGTGTTTGCGGATAACGGAGACCGGCTGGCGCAAGTCGGCCTCGGCGCCTGGACGGAATCCGTAAAGGGCGGTTTGCCTGGTGACCGCATCCATCAAACCGAATATCCGGACCACCTGGTGTACTTCGCGCCGATCACCCGTACCGAGGTGGTGGTAAACGATTTCGATCCGCTCGATGAACGCGCCGCACAGTCAAACAGCGAGACCCGGCTGCTGGGCTGGGTCGGCCTGGATGTCTCGCGCAGCGCCACCATCCAGAGCCAGCGCGATGCCATCCTGCGCAGCCTGGTCATCCTGCTGGCGGGACTTAGTGTCAGCCTCTATCTTGCCTGGCGCATCGGGCGCCAGATCACCCGACCGATTCTGGCGCTCACCCACACGGTCAGCCGCATTGGAGAGGGACATCTGGACGAACGGGTGGCGCAAACAGGCGAGGCCGAACTGGGCATGTTGCAGCGTGGCATCAACCACATGGCGGCACACCTGCAGACGATGCAGGACCAAATGCAGGAAAAGATCGACCAGGCCACCGCGCGCCTGGTATATCAGGCCAGCCACGATGCCCTGACCGGTCTGATCAATCGTCGCGAGTTCGAACAACGGCTTGACCGCACGCTGTTGTCGGCCCTGCAGCAGGGCCGCGAACACGCCCTGTGCTACATGGACCTCGATCAGTTCAAGGTGATCAACGACTCCTGCGGTCATGCGGCGGGCGACGAACTGCTGCGCCAGCTCGCCCTGCTGCTGAAAGGCAATCTGCGCGAACGCGATACCCTGGCCCGCCTGGGGGGTGACGAGTTTGCCCTGTTGCTGGAAAACTGCAGCATCCAGGACGCACTCGAGGTCGCGGACACCTTCCGCGCCGAGGTGCAGCGCTTCCGCTTCAAATGGGGAGACCGAATTTTTGCCGTGGGCATGAGCGTGGGCATGGTGGCCATCAACCGCGACAGCGGCACCGCCGCAAATCTACTGTCGGCGGCGGATGCCGCGTGCTACGTGGCCAAGGACCGCGGCCGCAACCAGATTCATGTCTACGAGAGCCGCGATATCGATCTGGCGCGCCATCGTGGCGAAATGCAGTGGGTGACGCGCATCCATCGAGCGCTGGAGGAACATCGCCTGCGCCTGTCCTGGCAGGAAATCCGCCGCACCGACGGCGCAGCTGAGTCGGTCCGCCATGTCGAACTGTTGCTGCGGATGATGGACGACGACGGCAGCGAAATCCTGCCGATGGCGTTTATCCCCGCGGCCGAACGCTATTCCATCATGCCGTCGCTGGACAGCTGGGTGATCGAGGAAACGCTGCGCCTGTGCCAGCGGTATCTGGCAGCCAAGTGCGAGCAGCATTGTTTGTTTGCGGTCAATCTGTCGGGCGGGTCACTGAAGGACCCGGCATTCCGCCGCATGCTGTTGACTTGTTTGCAGGAAAATCCCGAGCTTGGCCCGCACCTGTGCTTTGAAATTACCGAAACGGCCGCGATCGGCAACCTTGCCGTCGTCAACGAATTCATCGATGCCATGCGCGAGTTTGGCTGCCGCTTTGCGCTGGACGATTTCGGCAGCGGCCTGTCGTCCTTCACTTACCTGAAAAATCTGAAAGTGGACTACATCAAGATCGACGGTGCATTTGTGCGCGACATCACGAACAACCCCATCGATCGCTCGATGGTCGAGGCGATCCATCGCATTGGTCACCAGATGGGACTGATAACCGTGGCCGAATATGTCGAGTCGGATCAGACGCTGGCGCTGTTGCGTCAGATCGGGGTAGATTACGTCCAGGGCAACGGGGTGCATTGCCCAGAACCCTTGGAAACGCTGTGCGATAAATCTTGAACGTGGGGAGCAGGCTGGGTCAGTTGCCTATGCCGAATCCCGCATCGACGATAGCCTGCACCAGCGTCGCACGGTCAACCCGGGACGGGTCGACCACCACCCGGGCCTGACCAGGCGTCAGCGTGACCTCGACGCTTTGC
>JAPTVL010000452.1 GCA_028065725.1 Betaproteobacteria bacterium | reverse complement strand
AACTGGTGGCCAGCTTCAAATTGAAGAAGGGGGCAGCCGCCGCTGTCCGCCACGCTGGCGTCAAGGTCATTCCCGCACCGATACGGCAAAAAGCCGCGCCTGCCGATGCATCGGCACGCACGCGCAAGCAGGCTGCCATTGGATAACGTCAATATGAATGCGCTGTTCGCCCTTCTTCCGGGCAATGCCATCAGCCGGGTTCGGCGGACGCGCGTCTGCCGCGCATCAGCGGACATTCCGGCGTCCGCAGGCGGTTTCGCCAGGAATTGCATCAAGCGGTTTTCCCGGTTGAGGGGCTTCAATTGAATAACCGGGACAGCACCAAGATCTTCGATTTCACGCCGCGCGATTTCGCCCGCGTGCGCGCCCTGATTTACCGGCAGGCGGGAATATCGCTGGGCGAAAGCAAGCAGGAGATGGTCTACAGCCGCCTGGCGCGGCGCCTGCGGGCGAAGGGCATCAACACCTTCGAGGAATACCTCGACCAGCTCGAAAGCGGGGCGGACAGCGAGGAGTGGGTGGCCTTTACCAATGCGCTGACCACCAATCTGACCTCGTTTTTTCGCGAGGCGCACCATTTCCCGATCCTTTCCGAGCACATGCTCAATATGAAAGGCCCCCTGTCGATCTGGTGTTCGGCCAGTTCGACCGGGGAGGAGCCGTATTCGATCGCCATGACGGTCTGCGAGGCGTTCGGCACGCTGACGCCGCCGGTCAGCATTGTCGCCACGGATATCGATACCAATGTGCTCGATACGGCGGCGAACGGGGTGTATCCGATCGAGCGGATCAACAAGATGGAGCAGGATCGCGTCAAGCGCTTCTTTCAGCGCGGCAAGGGTGAACGCTCGGGGCTGGTGCGGGTGCGCCCCGAACTGCGTCAGCTGATCACCTTCAAGCCGCTCAATCTGCTGGCCGGCAGCTGGCCGGTGAGCGGGCCGTTCGATGTCATCTTCTGCCGCAATGTGATGATCTATTTCGACAAGCCTACGCAGAGCAGGATTCTTGCGCGGTTTGTGCCCTTGCTGAAACCGGAGGGTCTGCTGTTTGCCGGACATTCCGAGAACTTCATGTACGCGACCGATGCGTTCAGGCTGCGCGGCAAGACGGTGTATGAGCTGGACCCCCGTCATGGTGGTGCAAGGAAGGGCCCATGAATCCCGCCATCGAAGAGCATCTGGCGACCAACCTGTACTACGACCGGTCATTCGACTGCGAGGCCGCCAAGATCCTGCCCGGCGAGTATTACTTCACCGGCAAGCCGATGGTCATCGTGACGGTGCTTGGATCCTGCGTGGCGGCCTGCATCCGCGACCGCGTGTCGGGAATCGGCGGCATGAATCATTTCATGCTGCCGGACAGCGGCGGCGATGCCGGCAGCCCGATGTCGGCGTCGATGCGCTACGGCGCCTATGCCATGGAAGTGCTGATCAACCAGCTGCTCAAGGCGGGCGCCCGCCGCGACAACCTGGAGGCCAAGGTGTTTGGCGGCGGCAACGTGTTGCGCGGCTTTACCAGCATCAACGTGGGCGAGCGCAACGCCCAATTCGTGCGTGACTTTCTGCGCACCGAAAACATACGCATCATTGCCGAGGATCTGAACGATGTTCATCCGCGCAAGGTGTATTTCTTCCCGGTCACCGGCAAGGTGCTGGTCAAGAAACTCAGACAACTCAACAACTACACGCTGGTGAAGCGGGAACAGGACTACGCAAGCCGGCTCAAGACCAATGTGGTGAGCGGCGAGATCGACCTGTTCTGAACGCCGGAGAGTACGCACAATGACTATCAAGGTTCTGATCGTGGATGACTCGGCGCTGATCCGCAGCGTGATGAAGGAGATCATCAACAGCCAGCCCGACATGGAGGTGGTGGGCGTGGCGCCCGACCCGCTGGTGGCGCGCGATCTGATCAAGCAGACCAATCCGGACGTGCTTACGCTGGACGTCGAGATGCCTAAAATGGACGGCCTGGAGTTTCTCGAGAAACTGATGCGGCTGCGTCCGATGCCCGTGGTCATGGTGTCGTCGCTGACCGAGCGGGGCTCCGACATCACCATGCGCGCGCTGGAAGTGGGGGCGGTGGATTTCGTCACCAAGCCCAAGGTCTCGATCCAGAGCGGCATGCTCGAGTACTCCGACCTGATCGCGGAAAAGATCCGCATCGCGTCGCGCGCCCGGATCAAGCCGCGCACCTTGCCGGGCACCCAGGCCAGCCCCCATCTGGCGTCGGTGGGCAACCCCTTCACCAGCAGCGAGAAGCTGATCATCATCGGTGCGTCGACCGGCGGGACCGAAGCGATCAAGGATTTCCTGATCCATCTGCCGCCGGATTGCCCGGGCATCCTCATCACCCAGCACATGCCGGAAGGCTTCACCCGTTCGTTCGCCAACCGGCTCGACAAGCTGTGCCGGATTTCCGTCAAGGAAGCCGAAGGCGGTGAGCGCGTGCTGCCCGGCCACGCCTATCTGGCGCCGGGGCATTCCCATCTGCTGCTGGTGCGCAGCGGCGCCAACTACATGACCAAACTCGACCAGGGCCCCCCGGTCAATCGCCATCGTCCCTCGGTCGATGTCCTGTTCAACTCGGCGGCGGTCGCGGCCGGCAAGAACGCGGTCGGCGTCATCCTCACCGGCATGGGCAAGGACGGCGCGGCAGGGATGCTGGAAATGAAGAAGGCCGGCGCCTACAACCTGGCGCAGGACGAAGCCTCGTGCGTAGTCTTCGGCATGCCCAAGGAAGCCATCGCCATCGGCGCCACCCACGATGTCGGCCCCTTGCACGAATTGCCGGGGCGGGTGATGCAGTTCTTCGCAGCGCACGGCAACCGTGCGATGCGCGTCTGACCGGGCGTTCCGGGTAATTTCGTCCCCCTCTGCGGCTTAAGTTTGACGCCGAAATGCCGATTAATCCCCTAACAAAATGAACCGCCTCACTGGAGTCCTGCATGGCCGATCCAAACACGAAATTTCTGGTTGTTGACGACTTTTCCACGATGCGCCGCATCGTGCGCAATCTGCTCAAGGAACTGGGTTATTCCAACGTTGAAGAAGCCGAAGACGGGGTGGACGGGCTGGCCAAGCTGCGCGCAGGAAACTTCGATTTCGTCGTGTCCGACTGGAACATGCCGAACATGGACGGCCTGACCATGCTGCAGAACATCCGGACCGATGCCGCGCTGTCCAAGCTGCCGGTGCTGATGGTCACGGCCGAAGCCAAGAAGGAAAACATCATCGCCGCGGCCCAGGCCGGCGCCAACGGCTACGTCGTCAAGCCTTTCACTGCCGCCACCCTCGACGAGAAACTCTCGAAGATATTCGAAAAACTCGAAAAAGCAGGAGCCTGACGTGGAAACGCAATTCGCCAGCTCCGCTGAGGCAACCGGCGAACATCGCACTGCGGCGCTGGAGGGGCGCGAATCGGACGAAATGCTGGCGCGGGTCGGTCAGATCACCCGCACCCTGCACGAGAACCTGCGTGAGCTCGGTTTCGACAAGGTGCTGCAACGCGCGACTGCGGATATTCCCGATGTGCGCGAGCGCCTGAACTATGTGGCGCGTATGACCGAGCAGGCTGCGCAGCGGGTGCTCAACGCGACCGACGCGGCCATCCCCATGCAGGAACGCATCGATGCGGGCGCCGACGAGATTCTGACCGGCTGGCAGGCCACCTTCAAGGCGCCGTTTTCCGAAGCCCAATACCGCGACATGGCGACGATGACCATGCAATGCCTGGCCGACATGCGCAACGACACCAGCGCAACCAAGCAGCAGCTGCTCGACATCATGATGGCGCAGGATTTTCAGGATCTCACCGGCCAGGTGATCCGCAAGGTGACCGATCTTGCGCACAATCTGGAGCAGCAGCTGGTGCAGCTGCTGATCGACTATGCGCCGGCCGAGGTGAAGCGCGATTCCGGCAGCGGCCTGCTCAACGGCCCGCAGATCAATCCGGAGAGGAAGAGCGACGTGGTGTCCGACCAGAGCCAGGTCGACGATCTGCTCGACAGCCTCGGCTTCTGAAAATTTCACCGTTCAAGATTCGAGATGCCGGGTTTCCCCGCATCTTGCTCCTGCATTGGCCTAGGACTGTAACGTCCGGATCACCGTGGACGTGGCGTCGAAGCCGTTCTGGATCATCTGCTCAAGCTGTGGCGCGAAAAAGGGCAGGGTGAGGTCCAGCACGATCAGCCCCACCCCCAGGGTGATGGGGAAACCGATC
>JAPTVL010000432.1 GCA_028065725.1 Betaproteobacteria bacterium | reverse complement strand
TACATCCCTGAGAGCGGCTTGATGGCGGACCGCTACGGCACGCGCCGCGTGTTCGGCATCGCGGTGGCCGTCTTCACCCTGGCCTCGATCCTGTGCGGCCTGGCGCAGAACGCGCCGATGCTGGTGGCGGGGCGCATCCTGCAGGGCGTGGGCGCGGCGATGATGATGCCGGTGGGGCGGCTGGCGATCATCCGCACCTTTCCGAAAGCGGAGCTGCTGCGGGCGATGAACTTCGTCATCATTCCGGCGCTGATCGGGCCCCTGCTCGGCCCCACGGTCGGCGGGCTGGTCGTGCACTGGCTCTCGTGGCACTACATCTTCTTCATCAACGTGCCGGTGGGGCTGATGGCGCTGTGGCTGGCGCATCGCTACATGCCGGATTACCGGGGCGATGCACGGCGCCCGCTGGATGTCGTCGGCCTGGTCCTGTTCGGCAGCGGCGCGGCGCTGCTGTCCTGGCTGCTGGAAATCTTCGGCGAGCACCAGATCGACGCGACCTCGGCGGCCGTGCTGCTGCTGCTCAGCCTCAGCCTGCTGGCGGCGTATGGCTGGCATGCCCGCGAGACGGCGCATCCGCTGCTGCGCCTGGGGCTGTTCCGGGTGCGCACGTTTCGCGTGTCGGTGGTGGGCGGCTTCGTCACGCGCCTGGGGGTGGGGGGAATGCCCTTTCTGCTGCCGCTGCTCTATCAGCTCGGCCTGGGCATGCCGGCCTGGCAGTCGGGCCTGCTGATGATGCCGGTGGCGGCGGCGGCGATGGGCATGAAGTTCATTTCCTCGCGGGTGCTGGCGCGCTTCGGTTATCGGCGGGTGCTGATCGTGAACACGGTGATGATCGGGGCCGTCGTCTGCCTGTTCTCGCTGGTGACCCCGGCCACGCCGATCAGCATGATCGTGCTGCTGGGGCTGGCGATGGGCTTTTTCAATTCGCTGCAATACACCAGCATGAATTCGATGGCCTTTGCCGACATCGATGCGCCCGATTCGAGCATGGCCAGCACGATCTCCAGTTCGATGCAGCAGATGTCGATGAGCTTCGGGCTGGCCTGCGGCTCGCTGATCGCCGGCTGGTATCTGGGCGAGCTGCCGCAGACCGACCGCGCTGCGGTGACGACCGCGCTGCACTACGCGTTTCTGACGCTGGGCGGGCTGACGGTGCTGTCGTCGCTGTCGTTCTGGTCGCTGCGCCCCGGGGATGGGGAAAGCGTCAGCCGGGGGATCGTGCGCGTAACGGAGTAAGCGCACCCGGCAGCATGATGCCGCTGGGCTCATGGGGCATGTCGTCATCCGACGACATGCCAAAGCCGTCCTAAGGTTTTGTTTTATCTGATCATTCTTCAAACAAGCCGGAATTGATGTCGCCATCAGGCGACGTTTTGCCCGGTTTTTTGCCCTGGGCACCCCCCGCAATTTACTCATCTGCCTGTTTATCAACAGGTTTTCAGTGCTGGCACGTGTACTGCTCTTAAGCGCTCGCGCCCAGATCCGGGCGCAACCATACCAGAGCGCTTTACAACCCAGATACCGAGAGAGACCCACCCCATGCTCAAAACCTTCATGCAACCCGGCACTACCAGCAATTCAAGAACCGATTCGAACCGGACGAGCCATTCGGCGCACGAATCTGCCAAGCATGCCGAAACCCCCAAGGCGGTCGAGGCGACCAAGGCGGACTATCTGGCAGCCAGAAGCGCTGCGTCGAGCGACGAGGGCAGCAAGCTCATCGTCGGCCCGAACATCAAGCTGAAGGGCTCTGAAATCACCGATTGCGAGATTCTGGTGGTGGAAGGCCGCGTGGAGGCGTCCATGAACAGTCGTGATATCCGCATCGCCGAGGGCGGTGTGTTTTCGGGAAAGGCCGAAATCGACGTGGCAGAAGTGCGCGGCACCTTCGAGGGCGAGCTGACCGCGCGCAAGCGGCTGGTGGTCTATTCCACCGGCCGGGTCAACGGCACGATCCGCTATGGAGCGTTGATGGTCGAGGAAGGCGGCACGATCACCGGGAACATGGCGACGCATTCAGCCGGCCCCAGCCTGGCCAAATTGCCGGATGCCTCGGCACAAACCACGACGCCCGAAGCGGTTGAAGAGAAGGCCTCGGAACCGGAACCGCTCCATTCCGGTTCCACTTTTTCCCGCACGCATGCGGGGCGGCGTCAGGGCTGACCGGCGGCTTGAAGTCCATGCGCTGTCGTCGATGCGCGACTGTTTCGCGGGCCCTGCATCGCAACACCCTGCGCTTCGGCTCGCGCGGGGTATTTATGCCCTTCAGGGTCACCGACCGCCCGGTGCGCACCGGAATCCACCAGGATGACGCCTGTGTTTCCGATGACGACCAGACTGTTGTTCATGTAGCCGCCATTTTGCTTGTTCGGCACATCGATCGGGCCAAGCAAGGCATAGACACGGTCATTGATCTTTTGGGTCCTGACCGCCGGAAACGGATCGGCAACCACCCAACCGGCAAAGGCCAGACATGCGGCCAAGCTTATTAGATAGCGCCTCATTTAACCCTCCCCCTGAAAATCGGGTGTTGATCGCAGGTCCGCATCAGAGCTTTGCGTTGCGCCCGCCGTCCACCGCCAGCACCTGGCCGGTCACATACGGCGCATCGATGGCGAAGAAGCGCACTGCTCGGGCGATGTCGTCGGGGCCGCCGGCGGTCTTGAGGATGGTGTGTGAGACGATGCGCTGGCGCGAGACTTCGTCGAAATTGGGGTCGTCTTCCGGCCACATGATGGGGCCGGGGGCGACGGCATTGACGCGCACCAGCGGGCCCAGTTCGCGCGCGAGCGACTTGGTGAGGCCGACCACGCCGGCCTTGGCGACGCTGTAGACGACGTAGCTTTTCATCGGCCGCTCGGCGTGGATGTCGGCGATGTTGACGATGCAGCCGCGGCGCTTTTTCAGTTCCGGCGCGGCGGCCTGCGACAGGAACATGGGCGCCATCAGGTTGCTGCCCATCAGGTTGTCCCAGTCCTTCATGGTGATGCTGCCTACCGGGGTGGGGTAGAAGCTCGACGCGTTGTTGACCAGCACGTCGAGCCCGCCGAAGGTGGCGACAGTCTGGTTGACGAGGCTGGGCAGGCCATTGACGTCGAGCAGGTCGGCCTGGATCAGCGCGACCGAATCGGGTCGGACGGCATTCAGCTCATCCTGCAGCGCGCGCGCCTCGTCGGCCGAGCTGCGGTAGTGGATCATCAGATTGGCGCCGCTGGCGTGCAGCAGGCGGCCGATCGCCGCGCCCACACGCTTGGCCCCGCCCGTAATCAATACGACTTTGCCTTGCATCGGGGTTCACCCTTATAGTCACTCGATTCTGGATTATCCAGCCATTCCGCATTATCTCTGAACTGTCCCGCCGCATGCTGCCCTCCCCCACCCCCGACGCCCTTGCGCATAGCCAGCGCGTCACCGCGCACCTGCGGTCGTTGATCGAAGACGCGGGCGGCTGGATCCCGTTCTCGCGCTTCATGGAAGCGGCCTTGTACGCGCCCGGCCTCGGCTACTACGCCGCCGGCGCGATGAAGTTCGGCGCGGCAGGCGACTTCGTCACCGCGCCGGAAATGACCCCGCTGTTCGGCCGCACGCTGGCGCACGCGATTGCGCCGGTGCTGGCCAAGACCGGCGGCGAGGTGCTGGAACTGGGCGCCGGCAGCGGGCGGCTGACGGCGGATGTGCTGGGCGAGCTGGAACGGCTGGATGCGCTGCCTGCGCGTTACCTGATTCTTGAAGTGAGCGCCGACCTGCGTCAACGCCAGCAGGAAAACATCGCACGCGAATGGCCGCATCTGTGCGAGCGGGTGCAGTGGCTGGATGCGCTGCCCGAGCATTTCAATGGCGTGATTCTCGGCAACGAAGTGCTCGACGCGCTGCCAGTGGAGCTGGTGCGCTGGACGGAAGCGGAGCCACAAATGCGCGGCGTGGTTCTGGAGGGCGACACCTTCGCCTGGCAGGACCGGCCTGTCGCCGACCCCGGGCTGCGCGCCCGCGCCGACGCATTGAAGCTGGTGCCAGGCTATGTCTCCGAAATCAATCTGGCGGCCGACGCGCTGATCGCCTCGCTCGCCCACGCGCTCGATCGCGGGCTTATCCTGATGATCGACTATGGCTTCAGCGTAAGTGAGTACTACCACCCGCAGCGCCACATGGGCACGCTGCGCGCGCATTACCGGCATCACGCACTGGACGTGCCGTTCTACCTGCCAGGGCTGTGCGATCTCACCG
>JAPTVL010000319.1 GCA_028065725.1 Betaproteobacteria bacterium | reverse complement strand
CGGCTGATGCCAGTCTCGAAGCCTCGCGGGAAGACCTGCGCGATGTGCAGGTGAGCCTGCTCGCGGAAGTGGCGCTGAATTACGTCGAATTGAGGAGCTACCAGGCGCGGCTGGCCATTGCCCGGCAAAACCTCGCCACCCAGACCGAGACCTGGCAGATCGCGCGCTGGCGCCACGAAGCGGGTCTCACCACGCAACTGGACGAGGATCAGGCCCGGCTCAATCTGGAACAGTCCCGTTCTCAGCTTCCCGCCCTGCAAACGGGACTGGAACAGTCCAAAAACCGGCTCGCCGTCCTGCTGGGACGCAAGCCCGGCGAACTCGCAGAACTGGAGACAGCGGCGGCCGTTCCGCACATCCCGGCCGAAGTGGCAGTGGGCATCCCCGCCGACACCCTGCGCAACCGCCCGGATCTGCGCCGCGCCGAGCGCCAGTTGGCGGCGGCGACCGCACAGGTGGGCGTGGCAACGGCCGCCTTGTATCCCAATTTCTCGCTTTCCGGCACCCTCGGATTACAAGCGCTTTCCAGCGCCAACCTGTTGCAGGCAAGCGCGCGCATGTTCTCCGTCGCGGCCAATGCCGGCTGGGTGCTGTTCGATGCCGGACGTATCCGCCAGAACATCGAAGTGCAGAACGCCTTGCAGCAACAGGCGCTGATTCGCTACGAATCAGCCGTGCTCGGGGCGTTGCGCGACGTGGAAAACGCGCTTGTCGCCTATGCCGAGGAGCAGAACCGGCGCGTGGCGCTCGCCGCTGCCGTGCAGGCAGCGCAAAGCGCGGCAGGGCTTGCCGCCAGCCAGTATGCCGCAGGCCTGATCGACTTTCAGGCGGTGCTCGATAGCCAGCGTTCGCTGCTCAACCTGCAGGACCAGTTGAGCCAGAGCGAGGCTGCTGTCACTTCTAATCTCGCACGCCTCTACAAGACTTTGGGCGGCGGCTGGGCCACCGAAGCATCAGGAGACAAATCATGAGCACCCCCGCCAACGATGTGGCCAAAACACTCGGCCTCGACCGGCAGTCCAAGGTGACTTCGCGGCTGAAACCCTACCTGGTCTGGGGCGGTACCGCGCTGCTCATCGTGCTTTTGGTGTGGTTCTGGATCGGCCGACAATCCACCGGCCAGGTACAATACCAGACGCAGGCAGTCAAACGCGGCGGCCTCACCGTGATGGTTTCCGCCACCGGCACACTGCAGCCCACCAACCAGGTGGATGTCGGCAGTGAGATTTCCGGCACCATCAAGACGGTGGAAGTCGATTACAACGACCAGGTCACGCGCGGCCAGGTGCTGGCGAAAATCGACACCACCAAGCTCGAAGCACAGGTGAAGCAGACAGCCGCCTCAACAGAAGCCGCCCGCGCCCGCGTGCTGCAAACCCAGGCGACCGTTGGCGAGGCGAAGGCCAACCTCGACCGCGCCATCGCCGACGGGGCCAATGCCCGCGCCGCCGTCGCCCAGGCGGAAGCCACCCTGGAAGCGCAGCGCACCGATCTTGCCAAGGCCGTGATCCGCTCGCCGATCAAGGGCGTGGTGCTCAAGCGCGCGGCCGAACCCGGCCAGACCGTCGCCGCCACCTTCCAGACGCCGGTGCTGTTCACCCTGGCCGAAGACCTGACGCAGATGGAACTGCATGTGGACGTGGATGAGGCCGATGTGGGCAAGGTGCGCGAAGCGCAGAGTGCGAGCTTCACCGTCGATGCCTATCCCGACCGCACTTTCCCGGCCCGCATCACCCAGGTACGCTTCGGCTCCAAGACCGTGGCCGGTGTGGTCACCTATGAAACCGTGCTCAAGGTGGATAATTCCGGCCTGCTGCTGCGGCCAGGCATGACCGGCACCGCCAACATCACGGTGCAGCATGCCGATGACGCGCTGCTGGTGCCCAACGCCGCCCTGCGCTTCACGCCGCCGCAAGCCTCGCCCAAGCCGGCGGGGGGTGGCGGTCTGGTGAGCAGCCTGCTGCCGCGCCCGCCCAGATCCGCGCCCAAAGCAGCGGATAGCGCCGAGGACAAACAGCCCCACGTGTGGGTGCTGCGCGAGGGCAAGCCGGAAAAGGTGATGCTCAAGACCGGCATGACCGACGGCATCATGACTGAGGTAAGAGAAGGCAAGCTTGAACCCGGCATGGCGGTAGCCGTGGATGTCATCGAGACGAAGAAATAAACGTGAACACCGCCAGCATCCCCAGCATCCCTGTCATCGAACTGCGCCAGGTCACCAAGACCTACGGCCGCGGCACGGCGGCTATGCAGGCGCTGGATGGCGTGGATATCATTATTCAGCCCGGAGAGTTCGTCGCAGTCATGGGGCCTTCTGGCTCGGGCAAGAGCACCTGCATGAACATCCTCGGCTGTCTCGACACGCCCACCACCGGCAGCTACCTGTTTCAGGGGGTGGATGTTGGCAAGCTCAGCCGGGACCAGCGCGCGCTGCTGCGGCGCCATTATCTCGGCTTCGTGTTCCAGGGCTACAACCTGCTCAATCGCACCACGGCGCTGGAAAATGTGGAACTGCCGCTGATCTATCGCGGCGATCCGGCCGAGATGCGTCACCAGCGGGCGCGCGAGGCGCTGGCGGCGGTGGGCCTTGCCGGGTGGGAGGATCACACGCCGGGTGAATTGTCCGGCGGCCAACAGCAGCGCGTAGCCATCGCCCGCGCCATCGTCACCCAGCCCGCCGTGCTGCTGGCCGACGAGCCGACCGGCAACCTGGATACGGCACGCGGTCAGGAGATCATGGATATCCTCACGCGCCTGAACAGGGAACAGGGCATCACCATCGTCATGGTTACCCACGAGCCGGATATGGCGGCCTATGCCCGGCGCACCGTCCATTTCCGCGATGGCCTGGTGGTCGGCGCACACGAGGAGATGGCCTGATGTTCTGGAATGCCCTGTTACTGGCCATGCGCGAAATCCGGCGCAATGTGCTGCGCTCCTTTCTCACCATCCTCGGCATCGTCATCGGGGTGGCCGCGGTCATCATCATGGTGACCCTGGGCGGCGGCGCGACGGTGCAGGTGACCCAGCAGATCGCCTCCCTGGGCAGCAATCTGCTCATCATCAGCCCGGGCAAGCGCCTGGGTCCGGGGCAGACCGTGGGCGCTGCACCATTCAGCGTGGACGACACGATAGCGCTGGCGCGCGACATTCCGCAACTGGTGGCGGTGGCGCCGATGGCCTCGCGTTCCATGACCGTGGTGTATGGCAACGCCAACTGGTCCACCCAGATCACCGGCACCACCGACGACTACTTCAAGGCGCGCAACTGGACAGCCAGGTCCGGACGGCTGTTCACGGACAGCGAGTTGCGCGCCGGTGCGGCGGTGTGCGTAATCGGCCAGACCGTGCGGCAGAAGCTGTTCGGCAACCAGGACCCGATCGGGGCGCGCATCCGCGTGCAGAAGATCGCCTGCGAAGTGACCGGCCTGCTGGAACCCAAGGGCCAGTCCACCATGGGCACCGATCAGGACGACCTCGTCATCATCCCGCTGCGCGCCTTCCAGCGCCGCATCGCCGGCAACCAGGACGTCAACATCATCCAGGTGTCGGTGCGCGAGGGCGCCTCCACCGCCCGCGTGCAGCAGGAAATTGAGCGCCTGATGCGCGAACGGCGCCATCTGTCCGTGAACGAGGAGAACAACTTCAACGTCATGGACATGAAGGAAATCACCAAAATGCTCACCGCCACCACCCAGGTGCTCACCGCCCTGCTCGGCGCAGTGGCGGCGGTGAGCCTGCTGGTGGGCGGCATCGGCATCATGAACATCATGCTGGTATCGGTCACCGAACGCACGCGCGAGATCGGCATCCGGCTCGCCATCGGCGCGCTGGAAAGCGAAGTCCTGCTGCAATTTCTGGTCGAGGCGGCGGTGCTGTCGTCCTTCGGCGGCGTGGTGGGCATCATCCTGGCGCTGGCCGCCTCGGTAGGACTGGCCTTGGTGTTGAAGGTGCCGTTCGTCTTCAACGCTTCCATCATCGCGATTGCGTTTGTCTTCTCCGCGGCGGTGGGGCTGGTGTTTGGCTATTTCCCGGCGAAGAAGGCGGCGCAACTCGACCCGATAGAAGCGCTGCGGCACGAGTGAGGTATCCCCCACAACGCAGGGAATGACGGTTAAACCCAGATTATCCATTAGGCGGCGCTTTGCGCCTACGCGAGTACTGGCGGCCGGTTTGCGGCCATTTTCGCCGCTTGTTCGTCGTCCATGGAACGACCATGGACTCCT
>JAPTVL010000087.1 GCA_028065725.1 Betaproteobacteria bacterium | reverse complement strand
CCAGCTCGCGCAGGTGCGCCACATCGTCGCCGCCGGCACCCACGCGCAGCGACGAGTCGATGCGCGCCAGCGCCTCCAGCGTGCGCTCCAGATCCTGCGTGCGCGCCAGGCACATGCGCAGCGGGCGTCCGCCCAGCGCCGCGCGCAGCAGTTCGCCCAGGCCGGGTGCCAGCGGATCGCGCGCCGCGCACCACCAGCCGCTGTCCTCGGTCTGCCAGATCAGCACCTGCTGATCGATCAGCCAGTCCGCGCTGACCTGCAATTGCGCCGCGCTGTCGCGCAGCAGGGATTCGTCGGGCAGGGGCGCATCGCGGCCCAGCAGCGGCAGATCGAGCTGCGCGGCCAGCACCTCCAGCAGGCTGTCCTCGCTGATCGCGCCAACGCGCATCAGCAAGGCGCCCAGGCGCCCGCCCAGCCGCGCCTGCAGCTCCAGCGCGTGCTGCACATCGGCCGCCGCCACCAGGCCGCGTTCCTGCAACATTTCGCCCAGCAGTCGCGTGGCCATGACTCAGATCACAGCCGCGCGACCGGAGCGCAGGCGCGGGCGGCGATTTCGCGGCGCGTTCGCCATGATCACGCGAGAATGGCGGGCGGGGCAGCAGAGAGATTTGCGGCGCATTGTCATGGCACTGGGCAGACAGCGAAGGACTATATCGCCCGGCGCCACGTGCAGGAAGGCGCAGCGCCTGCGGTAGCGACCGGCAACAGGCGCGCGCGTGACGCGCCCCGATCCGCGTCGAAGTGCGGCGCCCAAAGCCCCTCTCCCGCCGGGGAACCCGCTGAACCAAAGCGTGAATTGCGATGACGCTAAGGGCGCGCTGGCGTGCTGGCGCGGTGGCGCGGGCGGGCGTGGCCGCTGGCGACAGTCGATGACCGGGCGCGCTCCGGGGCATGTCACGCCACCCTTTGGACAGACGAAATGCAGCGGCCATCTCGTTTTGCGCAAAGATGCGGGTATTGACCGCGTGCTGAACGCCGATTATGTTGCGTCCCTGTAGCATGTGGTCCATGTGCGTGGGGGCCGAGCAACATCTCGGGGCTTCATGCTTCGCTTGCTATGGACGCCGGTCGCCGCAGCCATTCTGGTACCGGTTTGGTCGCAGCGTTCGGTTTGAGCTACTTGTTGTGTGTTACGCCTCGAAATTCGCCAAACCCTAGCTAGGAGTTCCAACAATCATGTCCAATCTCCGCAAATCCGCGCTGGCTGTCGCAGTCTTGGCAGGCCTCGCGCTGTCCGGTGTGGCCTCGGCCTACACCGTGACCAACAATGGCACCGCGTTCACGACCGAAGGTATCGCTTATTTCGACGTCCCGACCGCGGCAACCACCAATGTCGGCATCTGGCGTGCACCCGTCGCCACCTTCCAGGCCAGCGACAACATCATCGGCCGCACCACCGGCTTCGCACTGCGCGTCACCCTCAGCAACGGTGCGATGCTGGGCCCGGCGCCGGCCATCAGCGGCACGCTCGGCGGTCTGGCGATCGGAAGCGCAGCGGGCTGGAGCGCCTCCGCGAGCGTCAGCGGCAACATCCTGATCGTCACCTTCACGCCTTCCAGCGGCGCTCCGGCGATCGCGGTGGGTGACAGCATCGCCCTCGGCGCTTCGGGTGCGGCCAGCACCGAGCTGGCCCCGACACCGGGCGAACTGCAGTTCAACACTGTACAGGCGCTGGCGACCTCGGGCTCGCAGGTGCAGGGCAGCTTCCAGTTCTATGATCCGGTCACCACCAACCCCATCCTGGGCGCGCAGACGGTCACCATCCTGCAGTCAGGCAACCCGGTGGCGACCAGCGCGACGGCCAGCACCACGAGCGCCAAGATCGATGTTGGCGCCACGCCCAGCCAGGCCTTCCTCTCGCCCTGCGGCGCCATCGGCGGCTCCAGCAACCCGGGCTGCACGGACACCGGTGGTGCGGCGTCCACCAGTACTAGGTTCGACTCGGGCGCAATCGGTGTGGCGGTGAGTTCCCCAGCGACCGGCCCGGATTTCAGCTACTTCACCTTCGCGGCGACCGACAGTTACACCACCACGCTGACCGGCAACTTCTCGGCCTTCGCGCAGACGGGCTCCACGATCGCCCTGTACCCCAGCACTAACTGCTCCGGTACAGCGGTGGCGACGGCTGCCACCCCCACGGGCAATACGGCGACGATGACCTTCACTGCGGCGGGTCCGTTTACATACGAGCTGTGCCTCACCGAGCCCGGCAGCAACACCATGCCCATCGCCGCGACCAGCCTCAGCGCCTCCACCAGCTTCACGCGCGGCACCATGACGGTGTCGGGGGGGACGGCGCAGCCGCTGGCCCCGCTGGCCTACAACGCGCCGGTGGTGCACGTGTACACCTTCAACCCGGCCGGCAATACTACCCAGCAGAGCTTCCTGCGCGTCAGCAACACCGGCACCTCCGGTGGCTTGGTGACGATCACCGGCACCGACGATGCCGGCAACGCGGGCGCGGGCCCGGTGACCTTCACGCTGGGTGCGGGCCAGAGTGTGCAGTTGCCCTCGTCCTGCCTGCAAAGCGGCGCCAGTTGCCCAACGGGCTTGACGGTAAACGGCGCGCTGGGTACTGGTACGGGCAAGTGGCGTTTGACGGTGTTCTCGTACTTCCCCGACCTGGTGGTCACCAGTCTGAACCGCAACAACAACACGGGCACCGTGACCAACCTGACCAAGGCTTCGATCGGTCAGTAAGTCCGGCGCTTTCTGTAAGTGCGTTACGCGGGCGGCCTCCGGGCCGCCCGTTTTATTTATGGGGTCCGGCCGGTTCCGATGTATGGCGTACCGGATCACCGCCCAGGCAGGATGACCGGGAGCATCCTTGGTGCATCGTTCCGCGCAACACGAAAACCCGACGAGGGCCACCGGCCGGCTGCCCGTCTGCGCAGGCTCGGGGGCTGGTCAGAGCCGATCCATCCAGCACGAACCGGTCCACGGTTCTCGAACAGAGTGCACAGTCGGTGAAAATGTATGAGTAATGTAATTAAACGGATGCCAAACCGCCGGGTGCATCACCTTATATTGCGCGCATCCTGGCATTGGGCCGGAAGGAAGGGGGTTTTCATGAGTGCACGTGTTGCGCGCCGGCAGGGACTGGCGCTGGTTTGTCTCGCCGCCGGCCTGTGTACCTGCGGCAGCGCCGCGGCGCTCTCGGTTACTTCGAGCACGCCGTTGCCCGAACAGGTGGCCAACGTCGACATCGCCGGTAACAGCACGGTGATCGGCATCACGCCGCAGATGAGCATCGTCATCGACCCCAGCGACAACATCATCGGCCGCACCACCGGCTTCGCCATCCGCATCACGCTCTCGGGCACTGTGACGTTCGCGACCACACCTGCGGTGACCGCGGGCGCCCAACTGCCCTCCGGCTGGACGGTCGCCAACGGCGGCGGCGGTGCCGGCCAGAACTATCTGATCCTCACCTTCACCCCCTCGAGCGGAGCGGGTGCCATCACTTTCGGTGATATCGCGGACATCGCCGGCGGCAACACCGAACTCAACGCCAGCAGCGGTCACGCGCTGACCGGTCTCGCCGCGCTGCAGAGCCTCGGACAAAGCGTCAGCGAGAAGTTCCAGGCGTACGACCCGGTTTCCACCATGGCCATTCTCAATCCGGTGACCCAGGCGGTGCTGGTCTCGGGCAATCCGGTCGTGCAGAACTGCCTGATCCAGTTTTATGCCAATCCCAACGAGCGCATCGACGTTGGGACCAACGCCCAGCACCCCAGCCGGACCTACTTCTCCAGCACGGGGGCCATCGGCGTGCTGGACACCAACCTGTTCAATGCCGGTGCAATCAATTACGCCGTCGCACCGGGCTTCGGCTATTTCCAATACAACCCGACGGATCAGTTCAGCACGACCATGCAGGGGGCATTCAATGCCTTCAATCAGACCGGAGCCAGCGCGACGCTGCACGACAGCCCCAGTTGTGGGTCGGCGCCATCCACCGTGCCTGGCGTGTTCAGTAACGGCAATGCGACGCTGACCTTCTCGTACACTGCCTCGCAGATGTTCCCCATCAACGGGGGCAGCTCCAGTGCACCGTTCCTCTATTCGAACTTCTGTTTTACGGTGCCCACCAACAACCAGATCGCGGTCGACGCGACCGCTGTGGTGCCCCAGACCACGTTTACCCGCAATGGCATCACCGACAACGTGGCATCCTGCGCCATGGAGCCGATGCAGTACAACGCTCCAGTGGTGAAGGTGTTCACCTTCAATC
>JAPTVL010000353.1 GCA_028065725.1 Betaproteobacteria bacterium | reverse complement strand
CGGCTGCCGCCGCTGGATGCCGCCAGCAGCGCGCGGCGCGCAGCGCTGTCCCGGCAAAAGGTCGACCTCAAGCAGCCGCTTGCCGACATGCGCTGGTGCGTGGTCGATGTGGAAACCGGCGGCCTGAACGCGCAGCGTGATCCCTTGCTTGCAATCGGTGCGGTGGCCGTCGAACAGGGGCGTATCGCACTCAATGCCAGCCTTGAAGTCGGGCTCACGCAGGCTCAATCGACCGCTGCCGCCAACATCCTGATCCACGGCATCAGCGGTAGCGAACAGCGCGCCGGCCACGCTCCGCATGAGGCATTGCTCACCTGGCTTGAGTTTGCGCAAGGCACGCCGCGGGTAGCTTTTCATGCCGCATTCGATCAGACCGTGTTGCAGCGCGTCGAGCGCGAACACCTGGGCCTGTCGATCGCTGCACCCTGGTTCGACGCGGCTGTCGTCGCGCCACTGCTGTTCCCCGATGCCGCCCCGCACTGCCGTCATCTCGACGACTGGCTGGCGCACTTCGGCATCGCTGTCTACGCGCGCCACGGTGCGCTGGCCGACGCCTTCGCCACCGCCGAGCTGTGGCTGGTGCTGCTGCAGGCCGCGCAACGCGACAATCTCGCGACTGCACACCAACTGCGCGGCCTGCTGCGCGCCCGGCGCTGGCTATCAGCAAATTAGCGCCTACTAATCTGTTTGTAGGCCGCGCCGCAAATCCTTACACTCCGCGCACGCGCAAAACCATTAATAAAGCGCGTTCCCCACTCACGCTCACGGAGGAATTGCCATGCAGTTGTCGGAGAGACATCAGGAGTACTGGCGCAAGAATCTGCGGCTCACCGCAGTCCTGCTCGCCATCTGGTTCGTGGTGACGTTCGTCGTCATCTACTTTGCCCCCCAACTGAACGATATCGTCATCATGGGTTTCCCCTTCGCCTTCTACATGGCGGCCCAGGGTTCACTCATCATCTACGTCCTCGTCATCTGGTTTTATGCCCATCGCATGAACCAGCTGGACAAGGAATTCGGCGTCCACGAGGGAGATGAAGAATGAGCACCCAAACCCAAAGCCAGTTCTTCCAGCAGCTCAAGAAGTACTACACCTTCTACACCGGCGGTTTCATCGCCTTCGTCATCGTGCTCGCCATCCTGGAGCAGATGGGGCTGGCGCCGAAATACATCGGCTACATCTTCCTCGCCGCCACCATCTCACTGTATGCGGGCATCGGCATCATGTCGAAGACCGCCGACGTGTCGGAATACTACGTTGCAGGGCGGCGCGTCCCGGCGCTGTTCAACGGCATGGCCACCGGCGCCGACTGGATGTCGGCAGCCTCCTTCATCGGTATGGCCGGCACCCTGTATCTGAGCGGTTTTGACGGCCTCGCCTTCATCCTCGGCTGGACCGGCGGCTATGTGCTGGTGGCGCTGCTGCTCGCGCCCTACCTGCGCAAGTTCGGCCAGTTCACCATTCCCGACTTTCTTGGTTCGCGTTACGGCGGCAACCTGCCGCGCACCATCGGCGTCGCCGCGGCCATCATCTGCTCGTTCGTCTACGTCGTCGCGCAGATTTATGGTGTGGGCCTGATTACCGCCCGCCTCACCGGCCTGGAATTCCAGGTCGGCGTGTTCGCCGGTCTGGCGGGCATCCTGGTGTGCTCCTTCCTCGGCGGCATGCGCGCGGTGACCTGGACCCAGGTGGCGCAGTACATCATCCTGATCATCGCCTACATGATTCCGGTGGTATGGCTGTCGGTGAACATCACCGGCAACCCGATCCCGCAGATCGCCTATGGCCAGGTGCTGGAGCAAGTCTCCGCCAAGGAAAAGGAGTTCAACGATCCGGCCACGGTGCTGGGCGCCGCCGAAGCCTCGGTGCGCGCACTGCACAAGGAAAAACAGCTCGCCGCCGAAGAGAAGGTCAAGGCGCTGGAAGCTGCGATGGCAGCCGGCTCGGCCGACACCATCGTCGGCGAAGCGCGTGCCAAGCTCGACGCCGAACTCGCCGAGCTGAACGCCGCGCCCGAATCCGACGCCAAGAAGATCGAGGCCAAGCAGAAGGAAATCGCTGAGCTGACCGGTCCCGACGCCCTGCTGGCCAAGCTGAAGAAAGCCGCCGACGGCGCCAAGAAAGCGGCCGGCCCGGTCGCAGCGCACACTGCGGCTTTCTCCGGCAAAGGTGCCGAGAAGAAGCTGCTGAAGGACAACCCCGGCGCGACCGAGGCCGAGATCGCCGCAGCCAGGGCCGAGGACGAGAAAGCCTCCAACGAGAAGCGCCGCAACTTCATAGCCCTGGTGTTGTGTCTGATGGTCGGCACCGCCTCGCTGCCGCACATCCTGATGCGCTACTACACCACGCCGTCGGTGCGTGACGCGCGCAAGTCGGTGTTCTGGTCGCTGTTCTTCATCTTCCTCTTGTACTTCACCGCGCCTGCGCTGGCGGTGCTGGTCAAGTTCGAGGTCTACAACAACCTGATCGGCTCGTCGTTCGCCTCGCTGCCGGCCTGGGTCGCCAACTGGGCGGCGGTGGACCCGACCCTGATGAAGCTCACCGACCTCAACAAGGACGGTCTGGTGCAGCTCGCCGAAATGACCATCGGCGGCGACCTCATCGTGCTGGCCACGCCGGAAATCGCCGGCCTGCCCTACGTGATCTCGGGCCTGGTGGCAGCGGGCGGTCTGGCTGCGGCGCTGTCGACCGCCGACGGCCTGCTGCTGACCATCGCCAACGCGCTGTCGCACGACGTCTACTACAAGATGATCGACCCGAAAGCGTCCACGGTGCGCCGTCTGGCCATCTCCAAGGGCCTGCTGCTAATTGTTGCCCTGCTGGCCGCGTACACCGCCTCGCTGAAGCCGGGCGACATCCTGTTCCTGGTCGGTGCCGCGTTCTCGCTGGCCGCCTCGGCGTTCTTCCCGGCGCTGGTGCTCGGCGTGTTCTGGAAGCGCGCCAACTACCTCGGCGCGGTCGTCGGCATGCTGGCCGGTCTGGGGGTGTGCATGTACTACATGTTCATCACCTACGACTTTTTCGGCGGCGTCGCCGCCAACGAGTGGTTCGCCATCAAGCCGATCGCCGCCGGCGTGTTCGGCATGCCGGCCGGCTTCCTCGGGGTCTTCATCGGCTCATTGATTTCCAAGGCGCCGGCCAAGGAGATCCAGGAACTGGTCGACCACGTGCGCTACCCGAGCCTGGAAGGCGACATCAGGACCGAGGCGGCCTGACCGTTGCCTCAAGCGCGCCCTCGGGCGCGCAATTAAAAATTGCCGGCCTTCGGGCCGGCTTTTTTTCGCCCACGTATTCTTCAGCCCAGCCGGTGCGCGCAATCGCTGCGGCCGGTGTCCCGGATCAGTCGCTGCGCGGTCTGCGGGTCGTGCGTCAACGTGTGCTCGATCACTTCCGCCACCTTGGCGGGCTCGTTGCAGTGCTGCCACGCCATCCCCAGCGCATACCAGGCCAGGCCGTTCATCGGCTGCAGGCGTCCTGCCTCGGTCAGCGCCGCTGCCGCGTCGGCATGACGGCCATGCCGCGCATGCAGCATACCCAGCCCATACCAGGCGCGATCATTGTTCGGGTCAAGTTCGGTCGCCCGCTTCAGGGCTGCCACCGCCGCCTCGTCCATGCCGCCCTTGTCGCGCACATAGCCGAGGTTGAACCAGGCGTGCGCGTCGTTCGGCTCAAGTTCGACGGCGCGCGCAAACCAGGCTTCCGCCGCCGGCCAGTGCTCCAGCCGCGCGTCCAGCCATCCCAGCGTGCGCAGCGTGCCTGCATGGGTCGGATCGGCGCGGTGGCTGTCGCGGTACGCATCCAGTGCACGTTCACGCTGGCCCAACATGTTGAAGAACATGCCCCGCAGGCCATGCCGTACATGGTCATAGTTCATCGTGGGATCAAAACAAAGTGATGTCAGCGCACATTGTCACGGGCAAGCGTCGGCCTGACAAGCTGCGTTAGAATCGTCCGTTTACTTGCCCGGACACCGCGCCATGCCGTTCGATATCCTGCTGGTTTCCATTCTGCGTACCCTTGTCGAAGTCGCCGGTTTCGCGCTGCTCGGCCAAGGTGCCCTGGCCGTGCTGGCCGGCAAATACCGCGAACAGAACCTCTTCTACCGGGTGCTGCGTATCGTCACCAGCCCGGTGGTGCGCGCCGTGCGTTTCATCACCCCGCGCTTCGTCATCGACGCCCATATCCCGATGCTCACCTTCTTCCTGCTGTTCTGGCTGTGGATTGTGCTGGCAC
>JAPTVL010000117.1 GCA_028065725.1 Betaproteobacteria bacterium | reverse complement strand
GGCTTCTGGTTGGGATGCGTGGGCGACTGGTCAGCGACGAGGGGTCATGGCCACCGGGCAGGCGGCAGAAGGCGGCGAATTGAATATTTCAGGGCCGACCACCTACCGCGCCCAGTCCCTGGCCGTGCAGGAGGTGGTGTCGAGCGCCTACATCCCGATGCTCGAGACGGCCGAGATCGTCTCTCGCCGCTACGGCATCAGCCGTGAAGCCCAGGACGCCTACGCCCTGCAAAGCCAGCAACGCACCGCCGCCGCCCAGGCCGCCGGCCTCTTCGACGCCGAGATCGTGCCCCTGGCCGCCCGCAAGCTGGTCTTCGACAAGGAAGGCAACCCCACCGGCCACGAGGACGTGATCGCCACCAAGGACGAATGCAACCGCGCCTCCACCACCCTGGAGGATCTGCAGAAGCTCAAGCCCGTGTGGAAGGACGGCAAGTGGGTCGCCCAGGGCGAATTCATCACCGCCGGCAACGCCTCGCAGTTCTCCGACGGCGCCTCCGCCGCGCTGGTGATGAGCCGCGACGAAGCTGAACGCCGCGGCATCGCCCCGCTGGGCATCTACCGCGGCATCAGCGTGGCCGGCTGCGCCCCCGACGAAATGGGCATCGGCCCCGTCTTCGCCATCCCCAAGCTCCTCGAGCGCTTCGGCCTGGCCGTGGGCGACGTGGGCCTGTGGGAGATCAACGAAGCCTTCGCCTGCCAGGTCCTGCACTGCCGCGACACCCTCGGCATCGCCAACGACCGCCTCAACGTGAACGGCGGCGCCATCTCCATCGGCCACCCCTTCGGCATGTCCGGCGCCCGCATGGTCGGCCACGCGCTGATCGAAGGGCGGCGCAGGGGGGTGAGGTATGTGGTGGTGTCGATGTGCATCGGCGGCGGGATGGGGGCTGCGGGGCTGTTTGAGGTGTGCTGAGGTGAGGAAGGCTCGCGCCTGATGGGGCGGGCTGGATGAGTCGGAAAGGAATGACAAACGCCCGGCCGGATGCGGCGCGCGTCAAGATAGTTGCCACCTGAGTCATGCAGCCAAAGGCTGTCTATTCGTGTTGCCGATTGCCATGGCGACGACGGATTCCCGCTCTGGATTGAGCGTCACCGGGCCGGCAGGAGACCAGTTTCGGGTGTGACGCGACCAGCGCGCAGGGTGGCGCTCGCGAGCCTCGACATACAGCGCGTGACGTGCGGCCAGAATGGCCTGATCGGCGCCCGCATGACGCTGGGCCGGGCTCACGTAGCGAATGCCGCTGTGGCGATGCTCGACGTTGTACCAGTGCACAAAGTGACTGGCCCACGCGCGCGCTGCCGCCAGATCCTCGAAGCCCCTTACCGGAAACTCAGGCCGGTATTTGGCGGTGCGGAACAGCGCTTCGGCATAGGCATTGTCGTCGCTGACGCGGGGCCGCGAGTAAGAGGGTTTGATGCCCAGCCAATGCAGCATCGCCAGCACCGTAGTGGCCTTGAGCGTCGCACCGTTGTCACCATGAAGGACAGGTTTGTCAGCCAGGGCGGCAATGCCTTCGGCCAGAGCGGTCCGGCGAACCAGATGGGCCGCGTGTTCGGCCGCATCGGTCTCATGGACTTCCCAGCCCACGATCTTGCGGCTGTAGAGATCGAGGATCAGATACAGATGAAACCAGCGCCCGGCCACGTTGGCGGGCAGATAGGTCATGTCCCAGCACCACACCTGGCGCGGTGCCGTGGCGATGTGGGTGGTCGGTGGGCGGGCGGCCGCAGGCGCCTTGGCGCGGCCCCGGTGGGCCGTTTGCCCGGCTTCGCGCAGAAGGCGGTGGAAGGTCGATTCGCTGGCCAGATAGACCCCCTCGTCAGCCAGCATCGGCACGATGCGCGCTGGCGGCAGTGCGGCAAAGCGCGCTTCGTTAGCCACTTCGAGCACCTGGGTGCGCTCCTCTGCCGTCAGCGCATGTGCCGGCCGTGGGCGCACCGCGTCAGGCCGTCGATCCCCTCGGGTGAGGCCCTCCTCGGTCTTCCAGCGTTGCAGGGTGCGCACATGAATGCCGGCGGTGGCGCAGGCCAAACGCAAGCGCGCACCGGCATGCCGAGCGGTATCGATATCCCGGGCCAGGCTTTGGCGATCTTCGAGGCCGATCATTCGTCCTCGTCCCTGTTGAAGATCGCCGCCACTTTTTTTGAAAGCACAAGCAGCGCTGCGGTTTCGGCCAGCGCCTTGTCCTTGCGCCGCAATTCCCGTTCGAGTTCCTTGATGCGGCGCCTGTCCTGCTTGGTCTGCTGAGGACTGGCGCCACGCTCCTCCGGTTCCGCCAGGGCTTGCGTAGCGGCCTGGCGCCATTGGGCCAACTCTTGCGGATAGACGCCGTGCTCGCGGCACCAGGCGCTCTTGCCCGCTTCATCCAGGGTGGCTGTCGTGAGGACCGCCTCAAACCGGGCCGCCGCTGTCCAGGCCCGCTCGCGAGCGGGCCTGGACAGCGCATCACTCCTCCAGCGCTCCAGGGTCGAAACCCCCACACCGATTTCACGCGCAACAGACTCCACCGTTGCGCTCTCCGGCGGCAGCAACCGCGCCACCGCTCTGTCTTTGAATTCTTGTCCGTATCGCGCCAACTCGTTCTCTCATCATCGCCCCCGAATTCAGGATTCTATCGAGGTGGCAACTATTCTGACGCGGGGGGGTGGTGGTCGGTATCGAATACGTCTCGCAAGTTGACCTGGTCGACGTGAAGGTTCCCGAAAAGCGGGTTGCGTAACGGTCTTATTCGATGACCACGTACAAGTGCATTCCTTCCGTCACCACCGTACCGCCCTGCCCGTCTGGTACGGCACCTGCCGAGACATACGTCGACAGCTCGGAGAGCCCCGAGTACTACGGCGGCTCATTCGGCCACGTACCGCTCCAGGATGTCTCGGTGGTTGTGGCCATGGTGCTATCGCTATTGCTTGGAATCATGGCCGGCCGGAGGTAATGCATGAGCACGTCAGTACTTTGGATTGCCGCAGGATGCGTCGGGTCTTGGTTCTTCGGCTTTCTACTCGGCAAAGTCATTCGCCTTGCTGAGAATTTCTTTAACGACCCGCTCCCCTGAAAGGGAAAAAAATGAAGCAGAAACTGCAAACCCTCAAGGCTCTGGCCGCCCGTTCCATGGTGATTGCTGGAGGTGTGTTTGTTGCCGCTCAAGCGCATGCCACCTCCGTGCTCGACGCTGCCGCGAAAACCGCGATCACCACCGGTTTCACCGACATGAAGGACACGGCCCTGGACGTGCTCAGCACGAGCTGGCCTTTCATCCTCGGCATCATGGCCATCATGTTCGGCCCCAAGATCGTGAAGCGCCTGGCCAAGTCGGTTTAAAGCGCTCGTTTCACGAAAAACACAGCGGGGGCTTCATGCCCCCTTTTGTTTGAGGTGATATGAAAAAAGCAAAGTGGGTCGCCGGTCTGTTGGCGCTTCTTATCGCATTCAATGCGCTGGCATGGGTTCAGTTCATCACCCCAGTATCCACAGCGGTCATGTGGCTCGGCCGTGTCGCTGCCAGCAATACAACCCTGGTCCGGGCATTAGAGATTTCGATCACTGCTCATGGTGCAGCCGGTTGGGCATGGTATCTCTGGAAAAACAGCAATGACACAACGCCAGAAACCTCAACGCCGGTAAAGGCACGTCTGGTGGTATCTCCGTCCACCAAGGCAAAACGGACGAATCCTGACAGCACGAAATTTGATGACGCAACAACAACACGAGATCCCATACCAAAGGCAACCTATCCGCACTCACAAGCAGCGCCTGGAAATGGATCTTTGGCTGCCATTGCAAATATCGGCGTTGGCAGCTTCACATACTCATCAAATGGTGGAACAACAATAACCGAGTATCACGTTATACAAACCTATCAATCTGGCCTTTCGCAAGCGCAAGCGGATAGTGCCGCAAAAACGGCGACACAATCCGCACACACCGGCTGGAATTGGTCAAGCGGCTACTTCATAACCACCAATGACTGGCGGGCGATCTGGTACAGAACCGTCTCGAATCCCACATGCCCGGCCGGATACACCTATTCGGCAGGGCAATGCAATTTGTCTGATGCCTCTCAGGTGATGAAGCCCGCAGGCAGAGTGCCGTGCGAGGTATTAGCGAACAATGATGGCAGTTGGGATATTGATGCAAAAAATCCTGAATGCGCCGCCATTTCGAATCAGCTAACAAAATCGGGCAAGAAGCTTTATATAGCAAAAGGAGATGGAACTTATGACGGCATTGAAAACAAGGA
>JAPTVL010000331.1 GCA_028065725.1 Betaproteobacteria bacterium | reverse complement strand
ACCCACGCCTGGGAAATCGGCGTGCTCTACGGCCCGCACGGCGCACCGGATTTCTTCACCGACGCCGACATCGAGATGTTCTTCGCCACCGACTGGGAAGTGCATTACAACTCCAGCCGAACCGGCGTGCGCCTGATCGGCCCGCGCCCGCAGTGGGCGCGCAAGGACGGCGGCGAGGCCGGCCTGCATCCGTCCAACATCCACGACAATGCCTACGCCATCGGCGCGGTCGACTTCACCGGCGACATGCCGGTGATCCTCGGCCCGGACGGCCCCAGCCTTGGCGGCTTCGTCTGCCCCGCCACCATCGTGCAGGCGGAACTGTGGAAGATGGGGCAGCTGCGTCCTGGCGACACCGTGCGCTTCAAGCGCCTCTCGCAGGCGCAGGCCGAGCGCATGGAGGCGGCGCAGGATGCCGCGATCGCCGGCCTCGCTGCCCCGGCTGCGCCTGTATTGATCGCAGATAACGGGCCGCTCGCTGAACCCGTTCTGCACCGCACCCCCGAAACCGACAACCCCGTCGCCGTGGTCTACCGCCGCGCGGGCGACAAATACCTGCTGGTCGAATACGGCCCGCTGGTGCTCGACCTCAACCTGCGCTTCCGCGTGCATGCGCTGATGACGAAGCTGCAGGCCGATGCCGTGCCGGGCATCCTCGACCTCACTCCGGGCATCCGCTCGCTGCAGGTGCACTACGATTCGCGCGTGCTGCCGCTGTCCCGGTTGATGGATATTCTGCTGGCGGCGGAAAAGGCGCTGCCCGCCATCGAGGACATGCAGGTGCCGACCCGCATCGTGCACATCCCGCTGTCGTGGGACGACGCCGCGACCAAGTTGGCGATCGAGAAATACATGCAGTCGGTGCGCAAGGACGCGCCCTGGTGCCCGAGCAACATTGAATTCATCCGCCGCATCAACGGCCTCGACAGCATTGAAGAGGTGAAGCGCATCGTCTTCGAGGCGAGCTACCTGGTGATGGGCCTCGGCGACGTCTACCTCGGCGCACCGGTGGCGACGCCGGTCGACCCGCGCCATCGCATGGTCACCACCAAATACAACCCCGCGCGCACCTGGACGCCGGAGAACGCCGTCGGCATCGGCGGCGCCTACATGTGCGTCTATGGCATGGAAGGCCCCGGCGGCTACCAGTTCGTCGGCCGCACGCTGCAGATGTGGAACCGCTGGCGGCAGACCGCCGATTTCACCGACGGCAAGCCGTGGCTGCTGCGCTTCTTCGACCAGGTGCGCTTCTTCCCGGTGAGCGAGGAAGAGCTATTGAAAATTCGCGAGGATTTCCCGCTCGGCCGCTACCAGCTGAAGACCGAGGAAACCACCTTCAGCCTGCGCGAGTACAACCAGTTCCTAGCCGACAACAGCGAGTCCATCTCCGCCTTCAAAAACCAGCAGCAGGCCTCGTTCGACGCCGAGCGCGAACGCTGGCGCGCCAGCGGCCAGGCCGACTACGCCAGCGACCTGACCGTTGCTGAAGCCGCACCCGACAGCGAACTCGACTTACCCGAAAACGGCCGCGCCGTCGCCAGCCACGTCGCCGGCAACGTGTGGAAAGTGGAAGTGGAGGAGGGCGCCGCAGTGAAGCAGGGCGACCCGCTCGTCATCGTCGAATCGATGAAGATGGAGTTCGCCCTGCTGGCGCCGTGCGACGGCCGCATCCACAAGGTGTTCTGCCGCGAGGGCGGGCAGGTCTCCGCTGGGCAGGATCTGCTGGTCATCGTTACGGCGTGATGGCGGCCGGCCGCAATCCCGCTAACATAGACCGTGTTCACTACGTCCGTGCAGACTGAGCTGCACGGACGCCGTATGCAGGAGAGCCCCGTGGCGGAAACCCGATTGAGTGCGAAGGAGGTCTACACCCGCCTGCGGGAAATGATCCTCAATTTCGAGATCTACCCCGGCAGCCGGGTGACGGAAACGGAACTGGCCGACTATTTCGGCGTCAGCCGCACCCCCATCCGCAGTGCGCTGCAGCGGCTCGAAGCCGAGGGTTACCTGACCGTGCTGCCCAAGCAGGGGTGTTTCATCCGCAACCTCGATATCGATGATCTGAGCAAGTACTACCAGGTGAGGATAAGTCTGGAGCAGCTCTCCCTGCAGCTGGCGAACACCTACATGAGTGATACCGCGCTGAGCGAACTCGCGGCGGCCTGGGATCCGGCGCGGCAAATCGACCGCAGCGATGATCCCGAGGAAATGGAAGCGCGCGATGAAACCTTTCACCTCGCTCTGGCCGAGGGCGGCGGCAACCTGATCCTGCGCAACTACTTGGCCGATGTGAACCGTCATCTGCGCATCGTCCGGCGGCTTGGCTTCACGCGGTCGGAGCGCATCGACCAGACCTACGACGATCATTTCCGGATCTGCCAGAGCCTGCTGCGCCGCGATCTTGCCGAAGCGCAGGCGCTGATGCGCGACCACATCCAGCACGTCGAACAGTTCGTCAAAACCATCACCCTGACGCAACTGGCCATCAACAAGAAACACAGCTTTCCGGCGAAAAAAACTGCCTAGTCCGCCGCGCTGTCGCGCACTCTTTTCGGGCGTTGCGCCCGTATACGCACCATAAACTTGCTTGCTTGATGCACCCGCGCCTGCGCTGCCGGTTGCTGGCCGTCTCCTGCGTGTCTTTGCTATCCTGTTGTTATAAATAGATTAATTATGAATTATGACTGGGTTGATGGCCGCTTAGGTTGGCTGGCATGATGGATGCTTTGTTGTATACAACGATTCGCGCGGTGCGTGATCGCAAACCAGCTCAAGCAACCAGGAGAAATCATGCAACTCAGACAATCAGCCCTACTCACCACTCAAACCCGGCCATACTGGCGAACGTATTCGCAAGTTTTGGCATGTTCGTTGCTGACCACAGCAAGTGTGATCGGCGAAGCGGCGGACTGGAGCGACACCTATATCGGATACCGCTACGGCACGAAGTTCGCCGAGCCCTTCGAGGGCAACGACATCAGCAAGAACATCTTCAATCTGAGTCATGTCAGCGGCTACAAGTACGGCACCAATTTCTTCAATGCCGACATCCTGCTGTCCGACAGCAATGACCCGGCCAGCGCCGATTCCACCGAAGGCGCTCGCGAGGTCTATGTCGTCTATCGGCACACGCTGGACATGGGCAAGGTTACAAGCCAGGATTTGGCATTTGGCCCGGTGAGGGGAGTCGGCATCACGGCAGGCTTCGATTACAACAACAAGAACGATGCTGGATACAACTCGAAGAAGCAGATGCTTGTTGCCGGTGCAACCTTGATGATGGATGTGCCTGGCTTTCTAAACATCAGCCTGCTGCAACTATGGGAAAGCAACGCGCCCTGCAATACCTACACGGACACCTGCGTTTCGCGCTACAGCTATGACCCGCATCCGATGCTGACAATGGCATGGGGCATTCCATTGGGTTCCCTGCCGTTGTCATTCGAGGGATTCGCCAATTTCATCGCCGCCAAAGGCACCGATGAGTTCGGCAACAGCACCAAGCCGGAAACGAATATCGACATGCAGCTGATGCTCGACGTCGGTGCGGTCAGCGGCGGCCCCAAAAACACGTTCAAGCTGGGCCTGGAATACCAGTACTGGAAGAACAAGTTCGGCACCGACAGTAAAGGGCCCGCCGGTTCCGGCGCTTTTGCCAAAACCCCGATGGTGCGAGCCGAGTATCACTTCTGACGCTTGCCCACATCCACTCAGTCACGCATTTACAGGGAGAGTAATCCAATGAGCAATTCAGCCAGTTTCAAGTTCAACCCGAAGCGCCGTTTGGTGCTACAGGCGATGGCCGGCGCAGGGCTGGGTGCGGCCTTCGGCGGTCTGGGTATCGGCCATGCGCAGGCCGCCGGCAAAAAGGTGACCATGGGCTTCCTCTACGTCGGTCCGCGCGACGACTACGGCTACAACCAGGCGCATTTCGAAGGCAAGTCGGCCATCGCCAAACAGTCGTGGATCAAGGCGATCGACCAGGAAAACGTGCCCGAGACCATTGCCGTGCAGAAGGCGATGGAAAGCATGATCAACCTGGATGGCGCACAGGTGATTTTCCCGACCTCGTTCGGTTACTTCGATCCGCACATCCTGAAAATCGCGCCCAAGTATCCCAACGTCATGTTCCTGCATTGCGGCGGCCTCTACGATGCCAGCAAGCATCCGAAGAACGTCGGCAGCTACTTCGGCTACATCGACGAAGCGGTGTACGTGTCGGGCATCGTTGCCGGCCACACGAGCAA
>JAPTVL010000363.1 GCA_028065725.1 Betaproteobacteria bacterium | reverse complement strand
CTATCCCAAATCTGCCCAGCCCGGCCGCAAACCGGCTCCGGCAGCGGCGCCTGCCCCCTCACCCCCCCAGTAGGCGCACCACCGTCTAAAAAAAATCGATCCACCACGCGCCCTTGTGCCTTTCTGGGCAGAGGCGCGTATGGGATCGTATGCCCGCGTAGCTGCCCTAAAGAATTCTTTTCAATACCCCCTTGCGGGGTACTCCGATCCACTATGGGCTCTTGTGCCCGCCAGGGTAGAAGCCCATGTGGAGTCGTATGCGCTACACTCGGCGGCATGAAAATCGCCGCCTGGAACGTCAACTCCCTCAAGGTCCGCCTGCCCCAACTGCTGGACTTTCTTTCCACCCGCCAGCCCGACGCGGTATGCCTGCAGGAAACCAAGCTTACCGACGACAATTTCCCGCTTGCCGAACTGGAAGCGGCCGGATACCGCGTCGCTTTCGCCGGGCAGAAAACCTATAACGGCGTCGCCATCGTCAGCCGATCGGAACTCACCGACGTCAGTGTCGGCATTCCGGGGCTGGAGGATGAACAGAAGCGGGTGATCGCCGCCACCGTCGACGGCGTGCGGCTGGTGTGCGTGTACTGCCCCAACGGGCAAAGCCTCGATTCCGACAAATACCCCTACAAGCTCGCCTGGTTCGACGCGCTGACTGCCTGGCTCAAGGACGAGTTGGCGCGTCACCCCAAGCTTGCCGTGCTCGGCGACTACAACGTCGCACCGGAAGACCGCGACGTGCACGACCCCGAAGCCTGGAAGGACTGCGTGCTGGTGTCGGAGCCCGAACGCGAGCGCTTCCGCAACTTATTGGCGCTCGGCCTGAAGGACAGCTTTCGCCTGTTCGAACAGCCCGAGAAAAGCTTTTCCTGGTGGGATTACCGCATGATGGGCTTCCGCCGCAACCACGGCCTCAGGATCGACCACATCCTGCTGTCCGAGCCGCTGGCCGCCTCCTGCACCGCCGCCAGCATCGACCGCGACATGCGCAAGCTGGAGCGGCCGTCGGACCACGCACCGGTGATGGCGGAGATCTGCCTCGCCAATTAAGGAACGCCGCACCCCGATAACCCCGATGGCGACAGGTTGATTTAATTGCCTGTTGCGGTCCTGAAGGTTCTTCGCAAGGGCCGCCACGCCCCTACAGATTTACCCTTGCGGGCCGCTATCCTTTTCCATGAACCGACTTCAGGCCAGCCATGGAGACCTTGTTTTGATCATCCGTACCCTTATCGCTCTGGCCGTCGCCCTTTGCCTGATGGCGGGCACGGCTCGGGCCGCGGAGCTGCCGACACTCGTCATCAACGACACCAACGAGCCGCCCTTCACCGCACCCGATCGAAGCGGCTTTCTCGATGCCGTAGCCAGCGAAGCCTTTCGCCGTGCCGGAGTCAAACTGAAGCTGGTAAAGTTGCCGGCGGAACGCGCACTGCTCAACGCCAACGCCGGTATCGGCGACGGTGACCTGACCCGCATCGCAGGGATCGAAACGCAGTATCCCAACCTGATTCGCGTGCCCGAGAAGCTGATCGACTGGACTTTCACCGCATACAGCAAGAACGATTCGATTCCCGCGCGCTGGGAGGTCATGCGGCAACGCCAGGTGGGGCACGTCAAGGGCTGGAAAATCTACGAACAGCAATTGGCCGGTTCGCCCCACGTCATCAGCGTCGACGATGCAGCGCAGCTGTTTCGTCTGATCGAGCTCGACCGGATCGAAGTCGCCCTGTATGCCCGCTGGCTGGGCGATGCGCTGATACGGCATCAAGGCATCAAGGGGGTGCATGTGCTCGACCCGCCACTCGCCACGCGTGAAATGTTCATCTATCTGCACAAACGCCACGCGGCACTAGCACCCCGGCTCGCCGAGGCGCTGCGGGCGATCAAGGCGGAGGGGCTGTACGATCGCCTGTACCGCGAAAGAGTGCTGTCGCTCACGGGGTCCGCTGCCCAGTGAGCCACCCGTCACTTGTTTCACACCCGCTGAAATCCCCCTGGCGCGACGGCTCATCATCGCCATCGTCCTGTTCAGCGCCGCGATTGTGCTGGTGATGACAGCGATCCAGCTCTACCAGGAATACCGGCGCGATCTGGCCAATGTCGAGGCCCAGTTCCAGCAGATCGGCGAAGTGCACCTGCGTTCGCTTACGCAATCACTATGGGCAACCAACAACAAGGAAATCCAGATCCAGCTTGAAGGCATGCTCCGGGTGCCGAACATCGTGTACGCCGCTGTGCATGAAAAAGATGGACTGCTTGCACAGGCCGGCCACCGCGACTCGGTCCGGGTGATCGAGCGCCACTACCCTATGCATTACGAATATAACGGTCAGGTGCACGAAATCGGCGCGCTGACTGTGGTGGCCACGCTGGACAACATCTACCAGCAGCTTTTGCGCGAGGCGATCCAGGTATTGCTGCGCAATGCGCTGCGCACCCTGCTGGTGGCGATTTTCGTGTTCTCGCTATTCCACCGGCTGATCACGCGCCACCTGGCTGCCGTCGCAGAGCATTTGCGGATTGCCGATCCGGCTGCGGCCGTCACGCCGCTCGTCCTGGCGCGCACACCACGAGCCGAACCGGATGAACTCGACGTACTGGTCTCCGCCACCAACGACATGCAGGAAAAAGCCCACGCCACCCTCGACGCGCTGCGCGACAGCGAAGTTCGCGTGCGGCTGCTGCTGGATTCCACGGCCGAAGCCATCTATGGCGTCGATACCGAAGGCATTTGCACCTTTGCCAATCCGGCCTGCGTGCGCATGCTGGGCTACGCCAGCGAGGGCGATCTGGTCGGTAAGCGCATGCACGAGCTCATTCACCACGCCCATCCGGATGGACGGCACTATCCATTCGAAACGTGCACGGTTCGCAACGCCTCGCGTGCCGGACAGGTCTGCCATCGCGATGACGAAGTGCACTGGCGCGCGGACGGATCGAGCTTTCCGGCCGAATACTGGTCGCACCCGATGACCAAGGATGGCAAACTGATCGGCTCCGTGGTCACTTTCATCGACATCAGCGAACGCAAACAGGCCGAAGCCGAACTCCACCGGCTCGCCTATTACGACAGCCTGACGGGACTGCCAAACCGGATTCTGTTCAACGACCGCGCGCACCAGGCGCTGATCGATGCCGAGCGCCGCAACCATTTTGTCGCGCTGATGATGCTCGACATGGACCGCTTCAAGGTGGTCAATGACACCATGGGACACGAAGCGGGTGATGCTTTGCTGTGCGAGATCGCCGCGCGGCTGCAGCGCTGCATTCGGAAAACCGATACCGTGTCCCGCCTCGGCGGCGATGAGTTTGCGCTGCTGCTTACCGATGTCACGGATATTCAGCATGTCGCCCATCTCGCGCAGCTCGTGCAGGCGCAGTTCACCACGCCAGTCGTGATTGATGGCCGCGAAATATTCAGCAGCGCCAGCATCGGGGTCGTGCTGTATCCCACGGACACCGTGGACGTCGATTCACTGCTCAAATTCGCCGACTCGGCGATGTATCACGCCAAGGAAAGCGGCCGCAACAACTACCAGTTCTATTCGAAGGCAATGACCGCCAGTGCGCAGGGGCGTCTGCACCTGGAAACCGAGTTGCGCCGGGCAGTTGAGCGGGGCGAATTGTTGCTGCACTACCAACCGCAAGTGGATGCCCGAAACGGCCGCATCACCGGCGTCGAGGCCTTGCTGCGCTGGCGGGATAGCGCCGGCGAGTACATTTCCCCGGCGCAATTCATTCCACTGGCGGAAGAAACCGGATTGATCGTCCCCATCGGCAAATGGGTGCTGGAAACCGCGTGCGGACAACTCAAGCGCTGGCACGATGCGGGCCACGAAGACATCGTCATGTCGGTCAATGTCGCCTCGCGACAATTCCGTGACCTGCTGTTCCATGACACGGTGAAACAGGCGATCGCATCTTCAGGCATACCGGCGGATGCCTTGGAGCTGGAAATCACCGAAAGCATTCTGCTCGAAAACAGCGAGGACACACGGCACACCCTGCAGGAAATCAAGGCACTCGGCGCTTCGCTGGCGATCGACGACTTTGGCACCGGCTATTCCTCATTGAGCTATCTCAAGCGTTTTCCGATCGACCGGGTGAAAATCGACCAGAGCTTCGTTCGCGACCTGGCCACCGACAGTGAGGATCTGGCGATTGTCAAAGCCATCATCGCCCTGGCGCGGGCGATGCGGCTGCAGGTCATCGCCGAGGGAGTGGAAACGGCGGAACAATTGGCGCTGCTAGATCGGAA
>JAPTVL010000037.1 GCA_028065725.1 Betaproteobacteria bacterium | reverse complement strand
GTAGCCGAGCAGGCTTTCGACCCGGTCGTTGACGAAGGTGAAGCGGCCTTCACAGTCCAGGGTGTAGATGAAGTCCGGCGAACTGTTGACCAGAAATCGATGCCATTTTTCCGACTGCTGCAGGCGCTGCAGGATGTGGTTGTTTTCCTTTTCCAGCCGCCGCCGCGTCAGCGTGTTGTCGATGCGGCGCAGCAGTTCCTCCGGCTCGTACGGCTTGCGCACGAAGTCGGCGGCGCCGCCGCGCAAGGCACGGATCGCGGCATCGATGGTGCTGTCGCCGGACACCACGATCACCGGCGTGTCGGCGACGCGGTCGGCAACGAAGCGCAGCACCTCGTTGCCGTTGAGGTCGGGCATGCCGAGATCGAGCAGGATCGCATCGAACTGCTGCTTGCCGATCGCGATCAGGGCTTCGCAGCCCCCGTTGGCGGCCACCACGTCGTAATCACGGGAGGCGAGCAGGCGCGTGAGTCCTTCAAGTATCAGCGGCTCGTCGTCCACCACCAGAAGGCATGGGCGCACTGGAAAGCTGCTGACCGTGCTGCGCTGTGGAGAGGATGCGATGAGATCGTCAGACATGGGATTACTCCTTGAACCTGAGCAGGGTTACATAGACCCGTAGCGTGTTGTCGTGAGCGGGGCCTGTCCGTTCTGCAAGGTCGGCAGGCGAATCAGGAAATGGGTGCCTTGCGGCGTGCTGATGCAACTGAGATGGCCGCTCATGCGCTCGACCAGGCTGCGGCTGATGCTGAGGCCCAGCCCTGCATGATCGCCGCCCTTCTCGCTGACCACCGGCTCGAACAGGTTCGACGCCACCGTGTGCGGCAGGCCGGGGCCGGTGTCGGCCACCTCGATTTCGACCTGTTGCTGGCCGTCTGCCATGACCATCCGGGTGGTGAATTTGAGATGGCCGCCGGCGTGCATGGCCTCGACCGCATTCTTGGCGAGGTTGAACAGCACCTGCTTCAGCAGGTCTTTTTGCAGCGGCAGCGGCGGCACATCGGGATTGAGGTCGATCTGCACGTTGACCTTGTTCGGCGTGAACAGGGTGCCGAGCGCCATCCGCACCAGTTCGGAGACGATGCTGTTGACCGACACCAGTTCAAGCGCAGCTTCAGGTATTGCGCTTTCTTCAGTCAAAGTGATGCTGCGCACGATGCGCGCAACCCGTTCGATTTCGTCGCCGATGATGCCGAGATCGCGCTGTACCGAGGAATCCGAGCCCAGGCGGTCGGACAGCAGATTGACGTAATTGCGCATGATGGTAAGCGGGTTGGCCACTTCGTGAATCGCGCGCCGCACCCGGTCGCGCGGGATGTCGTCGCCTTGCGCGGCGGATGCCGATGGCACCGGAATGGCAGCGGCGGCAACGGGAATCGGCATCAAGGCTTCGCCAAACTCGGCCAGGGTGAAGCGCCAGAGCGGAGACAGGCCGAGATCGGACATGGCATCGCCTGCCACCAGCACCCCAATCTGGCCGTCGCGCAGCGCCAGCGGCTGGCAGAGAAAACGCGTCACCCCAAGCAGACGCGCGATCTGCTCATCGACCAGGGCAGCATCCTTCTCACCGCGCTCGAACTGCTGGGGTGCGTTGCGCGCCAGCGCGCGCGGCAATGCCGAATGACCGTCGTCCGGCGGGATCGCCAGCGCTCTCAGGCCGGAGGCGGCCGGGATCAGCGCGGTCAGCCGCAGGGTGCCGTCGGCGGCGGGCGCGAACAGGCAGGCATGCTCGATCCCAAACAAGGCGTGCAGGCTGTCCTGCAGCAAGGCAAACGTCTTGCTGGAGGACCCGTCCGATTGGCGGAAATGGCTGTGCACCGCCGATTGCGCCGCCTGCCCGGCGTACAGGCGGGCGAGACGATCGAATCCCGTCCCATTCGCCTGCGCCGCCGCATCGACCAGCCCGAAGCGCAGCGCCAGCTGGCGCACCTGCGCCTGGCTGTCGGCCAGCAACTGGGCGGCTTCGCCGGCACCCATCTGCAAATTGGCGAGCGCGGCGCGCACGTCCACGCTATCCACCGCGTCGGCGCGGGTAACGAGTTGATAGGCCAGCTGAACGATGCGCACCAGCGGGTGCGCCGCACGCCCGCGCGCCAGCGGCTCGGCGTGATACCGCACGGCATCGGCCAGCCAGCCGTCGGCGTCGAGCTCGATCAGCCAGTCGGCGGGGTGCGCCGGCGGGACACTGTCCGACTCGAGATAGTCGGCGAGATTGTGGGCAAGACCCGCGGTCCAGGCCGCCTCGGCATCGGCCACGGCTGAGCGCACCACCAGCGCCTGCGCCAGATGCGCCACGCCGACCGACTGCCGCCAGCGCGCCGCATAGGCCGCCTGCGCTGCGCCCGTCGCGACCGGCGCAGCCAGCAGCAGCGCCCGCAGCAGGTCCTGCTGCGGGCTGAAATCAGCGGGCAGCAGACGCAGGCGCAGTGCCAGTACCGGATCGTAGCGCACGCAGGCAACAAGCTCCATCTGCGCGGCCTCGCCTCGCATCAGGAGCTCCAGTGCTTCCGCCACCACGCCAGGGGCACAGGGACAGGTCGTTAGCTCCGATTTCTTTAGTAAATTATTCGGAAGTTCTCGCATCTCATTGCTATATATATTAATTTTTGTTACACAGTCAATCTGGGGCTTAAAATATTCGGGTCAATGCCATGAACTGTTGTTTTCAAGTTTTGACTGACATGTCCGTAGATCGCCCATGGCGTTGTTATCCTGTCGCCCCTAATCGAAGCGAATGCATATGAAAGCTGTTCTGTCCGGATTGATTTTGCTGTGTGTCCACACCGGCGCCGTTGCGCTCGATGACCGCACGTCCCTGCAGTGGAGCGATCAGATCGACACGCCTCATTCCGCCCCCTACTCGACGCCCGACCAGGCATCGATGCCGGAGCTGAGCGCACATTCCGTGCTGGTGTACGACCAGGCCAGCGGCCAGCCGCTGCTGGCGAAAAACGCCACCCTGCAGACACCGATCGCCTCGATTACCAAGCTGATGACGGCCATGCTGGTGATGGACGCCGCGCAGCCGCTGGACGAAAAGATCGCCATCACCCCGGAAGACCGCGACACGCTCAAGGGCACCGGCTCGCGTCTGGCCATCGGTTCCCGCTACACCCGCGGCCAGCTGCTGCATCTGGCGCTGATCGCATCCGACAATCGTGCCGCGCACGCGCTGGGGCGCACCTACCCGGGCGGGCTGGATCGCTTCGTCGCGACCATGAACCGCATGGCGCGAGCGCTGAACATGCACGACACGGTGTATGTCGAGCCCACCGGCCTGTCGAGCGGCAACCGCTCGACCGCGCTCGATCTCGCCAAACTCGCCGATTACGCCTACCAGAACTATCCCGAGATTCGTCATATCAGCTCCACCGGCCACTACACCCTCGGCACCCAGCGTGTGGTGCTGAAGAAAAAGCGCCAGAAAGCGCGGGTGCTGTACCGCCCGGTCGCGTTCAACAACACCAATCGCTTCACCCGCGCGGAAGACTGGCAGATCGGCCTCTCCAAAACGGGTTACATCAACGAAGCGGGCCATTGCCTGGTGATGCAGGCGCAGGTCGCCAACCGTGATGTCATCATCGTACTGCTGGATGCACAAGGCACCAACCGCCGCGCCGGCGACGCCACCCGCATCAAGCATTGGCTGGAATCCGGCAGCATTTCACACCGCGTCGACAACCGCCACATCCCCGCTTCGCGCACCTGATTTCCCCCTCGGCGTACCGGGCTTTCACGGGCACTTCCCATGAAAGCCCGGTTCCGTTTGGTTGGCCCGATCCCTGCCGGGGCTCGCACGGCGGCGTTATGATGAGTGCCCCAGTCGCCCGCGTTCCCTCGCATGTCGCCCGATCTCGCGCAGCAACTGCTGCTTAAAACGCTGCTGCCCCTGTCCCTGCTGATCGCCGCCGGCGGCATCTGGCCGCGCTGGCAGACGGGCATTTCCATCGTCGGCCTGCGCGGCGAGATCAACCGGCTGGTGCTGAATTTCTTCGCGCCGATGCTGTTCTTCGCGGCGGGCGCGTCCGCCACGGTCGACCTGAGCATTTTGCAGGTGCCGCTGATCCTCGGCGCCGCCACGCTGTTCGGCCTCGGGCTCGCCGCACTGGCGCTGTTCGCCACCCCGCTCGGGCGCGGCCTGTCGAACCCGCAGCGCGGCGCCATCCTGCTGGCCTCCGGATTCGGCAACGTGCTGTTCTTCGGCTACCCCTTCCTCACCACGGTGTTCGGCGAATCCGGCGCGCGCTACCCCTTCTTCGCCG
>JAPTVL010000293.1 GCA_028065725.1 Betaproteobacteria bacterium | reverse complement strand
GATCTTGGCGCAGGACGGGCAGCGGGTCAGCACCGCAAACCCTCCAGCCGCACCCAGCCGTCGCGCTCGGCGCCCACCTGCAGGGCAAGCCAGGGGGCATAGGCGGCGATCACCTGCCCGGCCTGGGTGGCCAGCACGCCGGACAGCGCGATGCGTCCGTTCCTGCCGACCCGCGCGGAAAGCAGCGGCGCCAGCACGCACAGCGGGTTGGTCAGGATGTTGGCGACCACCACGTCGAACTGTTCGTCCAGTGTTTCGCCGGAATGGCGCAGGGCCAGCGCGACCTCGTTGCGGGCGGCGTTGTCGGCGGCCGCCGTGAGGGCGTTGCGGTCGATATCGACGCCCAGCACCGACGCCGCGCCGAGCTTCGCCGCGGCGATGCCGAGGATGCCCGAGCCACAGCCGTAGTCGAGCAGCGTTTCGCCGCCGCGCAGGGTTTCGGTCAGCCATTGCAGGCAGAGGAAGGTGGTCGGATGCGAGCCGGTGCCGAAGGCCAGGCCCGGGTCGAGCACCAGATTGATGGCGTTTGCATCGGGCGCGGCGTGCCAGGAGGGCACGATCCACAGGCGCTGATTGACCCGGATCGGGTCGAACTGGGCTTGCGTGAGCCGCACCCAGTCCTGCTCGGCGACGTCTTCCAGTTCGATCTCCGGCAGGTCGTCGATGCCGGCGGCCAGCGTCGCCGCAGTAATGCGCCCGATCAGGTCATCGCTGGGGTCGAACAGTGCCACCACGCGGCTTTCGCTCCACAGCGGGGTGGCCGGGCCGCCGCCCGACGCATCGGGTTCGCCGAACTGCGGTGTTTCGAGATCGGTGCCGGCCAGGGCATCCTCGACGCTGACGGAGATTGCGCCGGCCGCGAGCAGCGCGTCGGACAGCGCGTCCGCATGCGCGGCGTCGGTCTCCAGGGCGACGCTGACCCACATGCGGCTATTTGCCTTTGAGGGCGTCGCTCTTGGCGGCGAGCTTTTCTTCGAGGTAGTGGATGCTGGTGCCGCCCTTGATGAAGCGCTCGTCGAGCATCAGGTCCTGGTGCAGCGGGATGTTGGTCTTGATGCCGTCGACCATCATTTCCGACAGCGCGATGCGCATCCGCCGGATGGCCTGTTCGCGCGTGTCGCCGTAAGCGATCACTTTCCCGATCATCGAGTCGTAGTAAGGCGGCACGGTGTAGCCGGAATAGGCGTGCGAGTCGACGCGGATGCCCGGACCGCCGGGCGGGTGCCAGTTGTTGATCTTGCCCGGCGAGGGCGTGAACTTGAAGGGATCCTCGGCATTGATGCGGCATTCGATGGCATGGCCGCGGATCTCGACGTCGCGTTGCTTGAACCAGAGCTTTTCGCCGGCGGCGATGCGGATCTGGGCCTGGACGATGTCGACGCCGGTGATCAGTTCGGTGACCGGGTGTTCGACCTGGACCCGCGTGTTCATCTCGATGAAATAAAACTCGCCGTTCTCATAGAGGAATTCGAAGGTGCCGGCGCCGCGGTAATTGATGCGGCGGCAGGCTTCGGCACAACGGTCGCCAACGCGGCCGATGATGCGGCGGTTGATGTCCGGTGCCGGAGCTTCCTCGATCACCTTCTGGTGCCGGCGCTGCATCGAGCAGTCGCGCTCGCCGAGATAGACCGAGTTGCGATGCGCGTCGGACAGCACCTGGATTTCCACGTGGCGCGGATTCTCGAGGAACTTCTCCATGTACACGGTCGGGTTGTTGAAGGCCGCGCCGGCCTCGGCACGGGTCATATTGACCGCGTTGAGCAGCGCGGCCTCGGTATGCACCACGCGCATGCCGCGCCCGCCGCCGCCGCCGGCCGCCTTGATGATCACCGGATAGCCCACGGCACGGCCGATCTTGGTGATTTCCTTGGGATCGTCGGGCAGGGCGCCATCGGAACCGGGCACGCAGGGTACCCCGGCGGCCTTCATGGCGTCCTTGGCGCTGACCTTGTCGCCCATCAGGCGGATGGTTTCGGGGCGCGGCCCGATGAAGGCGAAGCCGGATTTCTCGACCCGTTCGGCAAAGTCTGCGTTCTCCGAGAGGAAGCCATAGCCGGGGTGGATCGCCTCGGCGTCGGTGACTTCGGCCGCGGAAATGATGGCGGGAATGTTGAGGTAGCTGTGACTCGACGATGCCGGACCGATGCAGACCGATTCGTCGGCCAGCTTGACGTATTTCGCCTCGGTGTCGGCTTCCGAGTGCACCGCGACGGTGCGCACGCCAAGCTCGCGGCAGGCACGCAGGATGCGCAGGGCGATTTCGCCGCGGTTGGCGATCAATACCTTACCAAACATATATTTCTCCCGCGGCGAAATCGCCCTGGCGGCCTTCGGCCACCGGGCAATTTGGCTGCGCCGCTGCGCCGCCTTCCGGCGGCTGGTCCCCGCGGTTGGCGATCAATACTTTGCCGAACATGTTCAGCCGATCACGAACATGGGTTGCCCGTATTCCACGGCCTGGCCGTTTTCGACCTGGATGGCCTTGATCACGCCGGAAACATCGGCTTCGATCTCGTTCATCAGCTTCATGGCCTCGATCACGCACAGAGTATCCCCCTCCTTGACCGTCTGGCCGACTTCGACGAAAGGCGCCGCGTCCGGGCTGCTGGCCCGATAAAAGGTGCCTACCATGGGCGCCTTCATGACGTGACCCTCGAACTGGGCGGGGATGGCCTCGGCCATGGCAGTCGGCGCTGGCGCCACGGCGATCGGGACCGGACCGCTGGCCGACACCGGCATGTTGACCGTGGTGGTGGCGGGCGCCGGCGCAAAATGCTTGGCGATGCGAATCTTCTCTTCGCCTTCGCTGATTTCAAGCTCGGAAATTCCGGAATTTTGCACAAGATCGATCAGGGTCTTGAGTTTTCTCAGGTCCATGGGGACTCCTCAAACAAGAATAGGTGGCCGCTGACGCGGCCTGATTCGATGGGTCAGACGGCGCGCAAGCGGGCCAGCGCGGCTTCCAGCGCGAGTTCATAGCCTTGTGCGCCAAGACCGGAGATAACGCCGACGGCGATATCCGAAAAATACGAATGGCGACGGAAGGGTTCCCGGCCATGCACATTCGACAGATGGACTTCGATAAACGGGATCGCGACGGCCGCCAGCGCATCGCGCAGGGCAACGCTGGTATGGGTGTAGCCCGCCGGGTTGATGATGATGAAGCGCACACCCTGTTCGCGGGCCGACTGCACCCGGTCGATCAGTTCGCCTTCATGGTTGCTCTGAAAGCTTTCGAGCCGAATGCCGAAGGACCGGGCACGTGCCTCCATTGCCGTGTGTATGCTGGCCAGGGTGGTGCGGCCGTAGATCTCTGGTTCGCGCGCTCCCAGCAGGTTCAGGTTTGGTCCGTGGAGCACCAGAAGCGCGCCGTTGGCGTCGGTCTTGGTATTTGCTTTGCTGCGTGTTTGCTTCGTCATGGGTGCAAGTTTGCCGCAAATACCGGCACTTTGTCCAGTTAGGGTGAAATCAGCTCTTTCAGCTGACGCTCCAGTTCCGGTTCCGCCAGGCGCCCCAGCTTGGTCGCGGCAAGTCGGCCCTGCCGATCGAAAACCGCCGTGAATGGCAGCGCCTGCCGGACATTGCCGAGTTTGGCGCTGTTTTCCATGACGCCGATGTCACCGATCAGCAAAGGGTAGTTCACCGGGGTGGTTTTCTGAAATTCGATGATTTTATCGATAGTATCGATGCTGATGCCGACAAATTGCACACCTTTGTCGCGATATTTGTCCTGCAGCCGGGAAAAGCCGGGCATTTCCTCGCGGCAGGGATGGCACCAGGTCGCCCAGTAGTTGACGACCAGTACCTTGCCGCGCCATTGCCCCAGGCTTTGCGTCTGCCCTTTCAGGTCGGTCAGCACGGTTTCGAAAATCGGCAGTTGCGGTGCTGCGGCGGTTGCAGTTTCGGCACTGTTGCCAAGCACCCCGAGGCGATAGCCCGCGGCGGCGGCGAGCAGGGCGAGGCCGCCGAGCAGCAGCCAGAGCTGCGGACGCCTCATTTTGGCGCTTCCTGCAACAGCTCGATCACGGCTTCCGTACGGACCCGGTGGCGACCGCGACCGGTATGGGGATTCTTTGGCTGCTGGCGCTCCGCCACCGGGGGGTAGATGGATATCTGCACCGGCAAGTCATTCCAGTCCAGGCGCAGCTGCGCCTCGACGCCGATTCGCCGATTGTCGACAATATCGTAGGAGATGCCGTGAGATAGCAGCGCAATCTCGACATCCTTGCTGCTGTCGGCGTATAAGTCGAGCTCCACGGCGGAG
>JAPTVL010000225.1 GCA_028065725.1 Betaproteobacteria bacterium | reverse complement strand
GCGGGAAGCGATGCATGCATGAGATCGGCGAAACGCTGCGGGCTGGCCTGCGGTTCGATTGTGAGAATCGCCGCGGCCTTGCGGAACGGCTCGCCGGGAACGCGATCCAGCAGGGCCGATTCCATCGCCTGGCGCGTACGACCGTCATAATTGCGGTAGAAGCGGGCCACGAACAGCGCGCCTTCGGATTCGGCAAAGCGCTTCAGGTAGGCAATGCGCAGCGTGGGATCGCGCATCACCCGCGCCGCCAGGTCGGGGCTGCGATCCATCTCATAGCGCACGATGTCGCGCATCAGCCGCACGAACACCAGGTTGATCGAATGCTGGAAGCCCTCGGCCACGCTGTGCGCGGCACGGTCGTCCTCCGGGTCGAAGTTGCTGAAGCGCTGCAGCCCGCCGCCGGTGAAGAATGCCTCCTGCGGGTTTCCGGAATAGGTGCGCTGCAGCGCCGCCTGCAGCATCGGCTTCAGGCTGCGGTCGCGCGTGGTCTCGAGGTAGGCCAAGGCCCAGGATTCGATCGGATCCTGCGGCGATGCCGCGACGCGGCGCAGCGCCGCCGGATCAAGACCCGCATAGCGATCGTGCAGCCGGGTGACGATCTGCAGATACAAGATGACGGTTCGAAATTTGGCCGTGGAACCGAGGTTCAGCCGCGCACCCTGATTCAGGTCGAACGGCCGGTCGCCGCTGTCGGTCTGCACGCGCAGCAGGTTTGCGCCGCCGACGTGCTCGTACATCGTGAAGGCGAACCGGATGTGCGCGGGATCGGACTCTGGCAGCAGCATGTCGCGGCCAACCAGGTGGGCCGCGGCCGCCCCCTGTCGCGTGGTGACCGCGCGCAGGCGCATCGTCACCGCGCGCTGGATCGAGGCATCGATCGTGGTGCGCGTGCTGAGATCGAGGTGATCGAGAACGTAGGAATCGCGGATGGCCAGCAGCTGCGCGAGACGGACGCGCGTCGCGGTGGCCGCCTTCTGCGCCACGAAAGCAATCGGGGACGGAGCATTCGGCGCCGGCGCGATGCGCAGGACCTGCGCCAAGGCCGCGTACTCGAGCGCGGGACCGATGACCCCGGAGGTGCCCAGGCGCACCAGATAGCGATTGGTGAGGCGGTCGAGCGCCTGCGGATCGCGCGCGAGGTAGTGGGTCGGCGCGCGTTGGGCGATCATCAACGACAGGGCCTGCTTGTAGGCCAGCGCCCTTGCCGGCAGTGCCGATTGCGGATTCTGCAGCAGCGCGTCGATGTGGCGCGGATCGCGGCCGTACCAGGCGCGCAGCCCGTCGCGCAGACCGTGGATGGAGCCCAGGCCGGCTCTCGCCGACAGCGGCACCGTGTTCAGATAATCGACCACGATCCGCTGCCGCGCCACGATCGTATCGGGACCACCGAGATAGGCCCATAAGGATGCCGATGCCATCTGCCGCAGCTTCTCGGCGCCGTCGCCGGTGCGCCCGCCGGGGGAGTGCCGAAACTTCTCGATCTGCGTGGCGAGGGTGCTTCCCCCCGGCGTGGGCGCGTCGGACTCGAGCAGGTGCCGCGCCTGGTCGAACAAGGCCCGGCTGAAACGGCTCCAGGAAATTGCCGGATTCCGCGTGGCAGGGCGAAGGTCCAACAGATGCCGGTCTTCGATGTATACGAGGGTATGTACCAGAACGGGCGGTACCGACGAATACGTGCGATACACCGAATCGGGGAACCGCTCTTCATAGAAGACCGCCCCGCGGGAATCGCGCAACACCAGACCGGCCTGGTCCTTTTCGCGGTATGGTGGATACAGTCCCTTTCGCACGATGGACAGCATCGCCGGCGACATGCGCGCCTGCGCAGCAATGCGGAAGCCCTCCGGCGCCAGGCGCTGGGCGAACTCGGGAATGAACCGATATCCGAAGTTCGTGTCATAGGGCCCGGATCGCGGGAAGGCGATGGCCGCGCTCGGCCCCGATGAATCGGTAAAGCGCAGGGTCCGGTCATAACGCGACAGCAAGCGCGCCTCCAGCCACGAGGTCGTCATCTCGCACCATCCCGCTGCGATCAGGGCGGCGATGGTGAAGGCGATCAGGATCCGACCGGAACGCCACGATGAAGACGCCGGTCGGTCGCCTTTTCCGGAATCCCGGCGGAAGCGGCGCCGGATTTGCGCAGGCGACGGCAGGAGGGTCACCGCGCGGCGCCCTGCAGTTGCATCTTCGAGACTCATGCCGTCGCTCCTCGCGAACCGCGTCGATGCTGTGCAGAACGCCGTCTTTCCGGAAATCGGCGCACGCGGCTTTCGGGAGCGCGCGCGGAACGGGAGGACCCGATCGCTTCCTTGCGCCGGGTTTACGCGCAATCGTACGAGCTGTCCTTGCGATCGATCAACCTGTCAGACACGATAAACTCTGTCGTTCATGTCGAATTCGTCGCCTGCATACCGTTTCTCGCGTTTCCGATGAACCCGACCTCCGAGCAGATTCTGTTCCTCGCGCTGATCGCCGCCTTGATGGTGGTGCCCAGGGTCCTGCAGCGCTGGCGCATCCCGGCGCCGCTGGGTGCCTTCGCCATCGGCATGCTGGCGTCGTTTGCCGCGCCGGGGTTCGTGCCGGACAACGTGCTGCACTTGCTGGCCACGCTGGGCATCTCGGCGGTCTTCCTGTTCGCCGGCGTGGAACTGGAGCCGGACGATTTCCGGCGGGGCCGCTGGCCCCTGCTCGCCAACCTGATCGGGAATGCGCTGGTGCTGGGGGCGGTTTCCTGGGCGGCGATGCATTTCTTCCATATGCGCTGGCAGGTTGCGGCGCTGCTCGCGCTGGCCTTGCTCACCCCCTCCACCGGCTTCATTCTCAATGCGCTGGGAAGTTTCGGCTTGAACGACGACGAGCGCTATTGGGTCACCATCAAGGCGGTGGCGGGCGAGCTGCTGGCGCTGGCCGTCATGTTTGTGGTGCTGGAGTCGCATTCATGGGAAGCGCTGTCGTTGTCGATGGCGGCGTTGGCGGCCTTGGCGGCGGCCCTGCCGGTGGTGCTGCTGCTGCTCGGTCGTTACGTGATCGTATTTGCGCCGGGATCGGAGTTCTCGCTGCTGGTGATGGTCGGCGTATTGGCCTCGTACGTCACCTTCGCATTGGGCGTCGAGTACCTGCTGGGTGCGTTTCTCGCCGGGTTCGCGGCGCGCATGCTGCGCGCGCGGCTTCCCGGCATGGCCTCGGAGGCCAACCTGCATGCCATCGAGATGTTCGCGTCGTTTTTCGTGCCGTTCTACTTTTTCGACCGCGGGCTGCACGTGCCGGCGCAATCGCTGAGCCTGCGGGCGCTGATCCTGGGCCTGGTGATCACCGCGGCGGCGCTGCCGCTGCGCATCGGCGTGGTCTGGCTGCAGCGCCTTTTCATCCGCGGCGAAAGCCTGCGCGGCAGTCTGCGCGTGGCCACCGCGCTGACGCCGACCCTCGTGTTCACGCTGGTGCTGGCCGCGTTGCTGCGCACGCGTTTCGGGCTCGACGACACCTGGTACGGCGCGCTGCTGCTGTATGCCGGCTTGTCGACCTGGCTGCCATCGCTGGTGCTGGCGCAACCGTTCGTGCTCGAGCGCATGCCGCAGCGGCAGGAGGGGTAGGCTGGCAGCGCTCAGCACTCGCCGTGCCGAGGAGCGTCCTTCCCATCGCCTTTCTCGCGATACAGCGCGGCGTCGGCCGCCACCAGCAGACTGTCCACCGTGCTGGCGGGATCGGAAATCGCGGTGCCGATGCTGATCGATGGGTGGAGGGTCATCCCGTCGGGGGCGGATATTGCGCTGGCCCGGACGGCGTTGCGGAACCGCGCGGCCACCGCCCGAAGTCCGGTGTCGTCGATGTCGTCGAGAACGATGACGAATTCGTCCCCGCCCAGGCGTCCCATCAGGTCGCCGTCGCGCAGCGTCCTGCGGCAGGCTTCGACCACGGCCACGAGGTACGCGTCGCCGAAGGCGTGGCCGTAGGTGTCATTGATCTCCTTGAAGCGATCGAGGTCGATCATCAGCAGGGCCATGCGCCCGCTTCGACGCTGCGTGCGCTTCAGGATGGTTTCGGCGTGATCGAGCAGGAAGCGCCGGGTCAGCACACCGGTCAGCGTATCGATGCGCGCCAGTTCGTAAAACCGGTTCTTGAGTTTGACGAGTTCCGAGATGTCGGTGGAAAAACCGATCAGTCCGTCGATTTCACCGTTGCGAAAGAGCGGGATCTTGGTCGACCAGCAGTGCATCTCCCGGCCGTCCGGCGCTCGAATGAGTTCTTCGCCCGATGCCTTTTCGCCGCTCTG
>JAPTVL010000147.1 GCA_028065725.1 Betaproteobacteria bacterium | reverse complement strand
ACTCTCGGCATCACCCATCTTCAATACCTCCTGCTGCTTCACATCAAGGGCTATCAGGGCCGGGAGTGGGCGACCATCGGGGAACTGGCAGAACGGCTGCAATCCCATCACCACGGGGTCGTTTCTCTGGTTTCGCGCTGCGAGAAACTGGGTCTGGTATACCGGCAGCAAGGCAAGACGGACAGACGCGAGGTGGAAGTACACCTCACCCCGGAAGGCGAAAAGACGGTGGGGCAGCTCGCGCGCCTGCACCGCGACGAATTGCTGAACCTGCAAGGCATCTTCCATGTACCCGGCGTTCAAGACCTGGCAGGAGAGGCTGCGGCCGAGGAATCACCCTGAACGAAAAACTTGAAATTGCAGGGTGCGCCGCTTGTGCCCTTTGGGTATGCACACCGTTTTGCCGCAGATTGGTGCGCGCGGCGCACCCTTGCATTCAGTTGCAGAGGCGATCGCCTTCTAAACGGGCCGCCGTGCCCTGGCGAAAGCGGAAATAAACGCAAAAGTTTCCGTGTCATCGCAAGACGCCACATTGAATCTCAGCCATGGTGACGGCTCCTGATGCGGGCGGAACAAATTGCCGGGGGCCAGCATGATTCCCTTGCCGGCAGCAGTGCTTGCCATTTCCACCACATTGGACTGGTCGCCCTTCCTGGCCCAGACAAACATCCCGCCCTCGGGTTCGACATATAGCGTTAACCCCAGGCCTTCAAGCTTGCGAATCGCTTTTTCACGCGCGCCCTGCAGCCTCCCGCGCAACTTGTCGAGATGCTTGCGATAGTAGCCACCTATCAGCAGCTGGTGAATCAGTCTCTCGCTGATCTCCGAGGTGGTCAGGCCGGTCAGGAGCTTCAGGTCGGCCAGGTTCTCGGCAATTTCGCGCTTGCAGGCCAGAAACCCCACCCGCAAGCTCCCTGAAACAGTCTTAGAAAAACTGCTGATGTAAATCACCCGGTCCAGTTGGTCCAAAGTGGCAAGACGCGTCGCCGGCAAAGGGTGGAAATCGCCGTAGATATCGTCCTCGACGATCAGCAGATTGTGCTTCTCGGCCAGCTGCAAAACCCGGTAGGCCACGGCCTGGCTGATGCTTGCGCCGGTGGGGTTGTGCAGTATCGTATTGGTGAAGAACATCTTGGGTTGATGCTCCTTGATCAGGGCTTCCATGATTGCGGTGTCGGGGCCGTCGAGATTCCAGGGCACGCCGACAATCTTGGCGCCTAGGGATTTGAGGGCGCCGAACAGAATGTAGTAGCCGGGATCGTCCACCAGCACGGCATCTCCGGGGCGAAGAAAAAAACGTGCGACCAGGTCCAGTGCATGCGTTGCGCCCTTGGTCAGGACGATTTGACCGGCGTCAGCCGTAACGCCGATTTCCGCGAGGCGGTGTTGCAGGAGTTGCCGCAAGGGCAAATATCCGCCGGGCAGCCCGTAGCTGGTGAGAAAATCCCCGCTTTTTCTCGACAGGGCGCGCAGGCTGCGCTGAATTCCCGCCTCGTCCATCCATGAACCGGGAAGCCAGCCGGCGCCGGGCATCGGACTGGAAGACGCCTGCTGCAGCGCATTTCGCAGCAGCCACAGCACGTCCATGGCGCGCTCCAGTTTCAGGGGGGGGTCTCCGCCAGTATGGCTCTTGGGGCGCGGCGCAACATAAAATCCCGACCCCTGCCGAGAATTCAGATACCCCATCGCCACCAGGCGGTCGTATGCCTGGACGACCGTAAAACGGCTTATGGCATGATCCAGAGCGAACCCCCGGATCGACGGCATGCGCATGCCGGCGCGCATCGCTCTTTCGTCGACCTGCTTCTTGATCGCGGTGACGATCTGGTCTATCAGGGGGATAGTGGAAAGTGAATCCAGGGTGACTAGCGGCATAGTGACTGTCCCGGTTGCGGAACCGGTACAGGTTCCAGGATTATCAGGCGAAGTGTACCTGTATTGTCAGATTATTGTCCCGTATTGTAAAGCCTTGCACAAAGGACATGGACATGACGGAATCATTGCGGAAAAGCTTCGGCGGCGTACCCCGTGATACGCTGGGAACACTGCTTGGCCTGTTCGGGGTTGCCGGATTCAGCTTGACTTTGCCAGCCACACGCATGGCAGTGGAACATCTCGACCCCACCCTGGTGGGACTGGGGCGGTCGCTGGTGGCGGGGGCGCTGGCGGCGATCCTGCTGTTGGTCGCGCGTCAACCCATGCCATCGCCATCCCAGATTAAAAGCCTGGGCGTGACCGCCGCCGGCGTGATTGCCGGGTTTCCATTGCTCTCGTCCTGGTCCATGCAGCAATTGCCGGCTGCGCACGCTGCCATTGTCATTGCCGTGCTGCCTCTCCTTACCGCAATTGCCGGTGCGATCCGCATGAAAGAGCGTCCCTCGCTTGGGTTCTGGCTGGCAAGCCTGGCCGGGAGCGCGCTGGTTTTGGCTTTTGTGATCATTTCCGGCGGCAAGCTCCAGATGGCGGATGGCGTGCTTGTGCTGGCCTCTTTGGCGGCAGCGGCGGGTTATGCGGAAGGCGGACGCCTGGCCAAATCCATGGGCGGCTGGCAGGTGATTTGCTGGGCGCTGGTGCTTGCCGCCCCCTTTCTGACGGTGCCGGTAAGCATTACGGTTCTGCGCCACGGCATCGACGCGCCGCCGGAGTCCTGGCTTGGATTTGCCTATGTCAGCCTGGTGAGCCAACTGTTCGCCTTCATTCTGTGGTATCAGGCAATGGCCTTGTGCGGCGTGGTCAGGACAAGCCAGATCCAGTTGCTTCAGCCGTTTATGACCCTGGGGGCTGCGGCGGCATTGCTCGGCGAACGGATCACGCCAGCCATGGTCGTTTTTTCGACAGCCATAGTCGGCGTCATCGTGATCGGCAGGAAAATGCCGATCGCCAAGGCCGGAACGATAGGCTTGAAGTAAAAAAACGAAGGAGAGAACATGCGTATTCCCCTGTTTCAGGTAGACGCCTTTAGCGACAAAATATTTTCCGGCAACCCGGCAGCGGTATGCCTGCTCGAAGACTGGCCGGAAGACGGCTTATTGCAGGCCATTGCCGCGGAGAACAACCTGTCGGAAACCGCATTTCTGGTCAAGCGCGAGAAAAATTACGAATTGCGCTGGCTCACCCCGATCGCCGAAGTGGATCTTTGCGGCCACGCGACGCTGGCTTCCGCGTTCGTGATCTTTAATCATCTTGAGACAGACTTGCACGAAGTGAGCTTTGCAACCCGCAGCGGCAAGTTAAGCGTGCGCCGTGAGGGAAACCTGCTTTCCATGGACTTTCCTGCCTTACCGGCAACGCCCTGCGCCTGCCCGTCAGAACTTTTGGCAGGGTTAAGTATGGCGCCATTGGAAGTGCTGCGCTCCAGCCAATATTATCTGGCGGCATTTGACACTCCCGCGGAAATAATCGCGGTCAAACCTAATCTGGAGGCGCTGAAGGCACTGGATTTGATGGCCGTAATCGTCACCGCCGCAGGCACTTCGGAAGATTTCGTGTCACGGGTATTCGGGCCTAAGGTAGGCATCCCGGAGGATCCCGTCACCGGCTCGGCCCATTGCGTGTTGACACCGTACTGGTTCCAGCGGCTCGCCAGGACGAAATTGCACGCCCGGCAAATCTCGTCTCGCGGCGGGGAGCTGTTTTGCGAACTGCGCGGCGACAGGGTCGAAATTGCAGGTCGGGCGGCGATGTTCATGCAGGGCGAAATCATTCTGGCGTAGAGTCTCTTGGAGGTAAAGGCGATGTTCTCGAAAAGAATCGACCGGCTTGCCGGTTCCCTGATCAGGGAAATCCTGCAAGTCGCCCAAAGGCCGGAAGTCATCTCCTTCGCCGGTGGCCTGCCGGCGGCGGAGATCATGCCGGACATGGATTTTTCCGCCGCCCCAAAAGACATCCGTCAATACGGGCCGACCGAGGGGGAGCCGCGGCTCAGGGAGTTGATTGCGCAACAGTTGTGCGCCATCGGGCGCGAATGCACTGCCGCGCAGGTGCTGGTCACGTCCGGATCGCAGCAGGGGATCGACCTGGTGTCCAAACTGTTTGTCGACGAGGGCACGGCGGTGGCACTGGAAGCGCCCACCTATCTGGCGGCGATCCAGTCATTCCGATTGTTTGGCGCGAAGTTCGCGGAACTGCCTTTATCTCCCGACGGCGTCGAGCCGGAAGCGTTGAGGGCGGCTGTTGCGAGTCAGCGCCCGGCATTCGCCTATTTGATCCCGAATTTCCAGAATCCATCCGGTTGCTGCTATGCGCAGAGCAAACGCCGGGCAATCGCCGAGGTGCTGGATG
>JAPTVL010000526.1 GCA_028065725.1 Betaproteobacteria bacterium | reverse complement strand
GGCCTTGGCGTTCTCGAACGAACCGCCTCATGATGTCACCGCTGAGCGATGCGCCGGCATTGCCGTCGGCGGGAGCGGCCGCCGGTCGTTCCCGCGTGCGCGGGCCTGGCGCTCACCGTGCCGCAGGCCGTGGCCGGTTCCGGATCGTGGCAAGACGGACGCAGTGGGCAGACCACGGGAGCCTGTCGCCGGCAGCGACGTCGGCGCCATGATGCGCAGGACACCGCGACCGTCGACGTTCTGCAGCGGGAAATAGACCCGGTGCGTCCGCGGATCGACGGCGACCGAGTGCGCCTCGTAGGCGAGATGGCTGCGGCCGAGCAGCCGCAGTTGCCGACCCTGCAGGTGGAACACCGCGACCACACCACTTTCGCTGGCGACATAGAGCCGCTGCAGGCCCGGATCGAAGGCCAGCACATCGGGGTCGCGCCCGGTGCGATGCACGGAAAGCACGCGCATGTCGCGCATGTCCACCAGCAGCAGTCTGGCATTGCCGTCGCAGGCTACGAAAGCGAGGCGCGCCGGCGTATCGAGCAGCAGGCTGTGGTCGTCGTTGCAGGTCGCCGGCAGCCGATAGCGTTGCACGATCGCGTTGCTGCGCGGGTCGATCGCCACGATCTCGTCGCGCGTCTGCACATCGACGAACACCTGCTGGCTGACGGGATCGTACTGTGAGTTGCCGACTTCGCCGCCCATCGCGATGGTGACGATGCGCCGGTTGCTGCGCGTGTCGACGACCGTTTCGGTCTGGCCCGCCTCGTCGGAGATGAACAGCTCATGGGCGCCCGGCGCGTAAGCCATGCCATCGGGGTAAACGCCCGCGGGAGCACTGGCGATCACGCGGAAGGTCCGCTCGGAAATGACCTCGAGCCGGTTGCGGTCGGTCGCCGTCGCGAATACCTCGCCCAGTGCCGGCACCGCAAGCACTCCATGCACGCCGGGAACATCCGGAATGTTCGCGACCACCCGTTCATCATGCAGATCGACCGCGGTGACGATGCCGGAGCCGAGATGCGCAATGAACAACAGGCGCCGCCGCGGATCGATCGTCGCGTAGTCGAAGCGGTTGGGCCGGCCGGCCAGCGGCAGGTCCGGGTGGACGATGCGCAACGGCAACGCGGGTGTGCCTGCCCCGGCCGTGCCTGCACGCAAAACGCATGCAAGCACGAGCAGGCCGAACCATCTGCTGCGACGGCGCGTGGTCAAGACGGACCGGGCGTTCATCGGTTCGGCAGCACCACAAGTTCGCCGCTCATCCACGGCTTGTGGAACTCGCAGTGGAACGGAAACACGCCGGTTTTGCCGGCGATGAAGGTCACCGTTTCCGTGGACAGCGGCGGCAGCGACTTGTTGATGCCGTAGCCGGGCAGAGTGAAGGTGTGGCCGTCATCGCCGCCGCCCTCGAGGTTGCGGATATGCAGCACGACATGGTCGCCCTGATTGACGACGATCGTGCCGGGCACGAAGCCGTAGACCTCGCCGAATTTCGCGACATCCCGTCGTTGCGCGGGATTGTCCTTGGACACCCAGGCGACTGTTTGCATGTTGAAAGTGCGGGTGACCGCCGAGAAGGCCGGTACGGCCGCGAGCAGGCCCACGGCGAGCGCGGCGCCGGCGACGATGGAGTGCGACTTGTACATGATGCGATCCTCTTGAATGCAGCGGTGATCGATGGAACGGCTGCGCATGGCACGGCCGGCTGGGGGTGGCCGCATCCTGCGGCCGGAGCGGACTTCAGGCCGCTCGTGAACTGGAGCGGTCTCGACCCGCTTCGATCCGATCTGTCAACTTCGCCCGGTCAGAAAACGGGGTGTCCGTAAAACAGCAGTCCGGCGAGCAGGCCCGCGCCGACCAGCAGCGGCTCCGGCCAACGTGGCCGCCACAGCAGCGCGGCAAATGCGGCGCCCGCCAGGAGCGCGGTCGTTGCATCGACGATGGCGGAATCGGCGATCAGCAGGCCGGTGCCGAACAACGCGCCGACGACCGCGGTGGTGATGCCGTGCAAGAAGCCCTGCACGCGCCGGCTGCCGCGCACCCGCGCGAGCAGCGGCACCGCCATGGCGGTGAACAGCAGGGAGGGCGCGAAAATGCCGACGGTGGCCGCGACCGCGCCGGCCGTTCCACCCACCAGGTAGCCGACGAAGGTCGCCGTGATGACCACCGGACCGGGGGTGACCATGCCGATGGCGACAGCGTCCAGAAACTGCCGGTTGCTGAGCCAGTGGTATTGATCGACCACATAGGCCTTCAGGAAGGGCGCGATCACCAGCCCGCTGCCGAACACCAGCAGGCCGGTCTTGAAGAAGAAGACGAACAGGCCCGCCGTCGTTGCCGCGCCCGCGAACGCGCCACCGACCGCCAGCGCGCCGAAACTGCCGAGCCGCGTTCCGGTGGAGGCTGGCCGCGGCGGCGATACCTCCGGTGGAGCGAACAGCCAGCTGCCCAGCAGACCCGCGCCGAGGAACAGACCGATCAGTTCGGCGCGGAAGATCAGCGTCACTGTTGCCGCGATCGCAGCAAACAGCCACGAAAGCCGGTTGCGCTTGAGGGTCTTGCGGCCGAGATTCCAGCACGCTTTGAGGATCAGCGCGACGATCACCGGCGCCACGCCATAGAACACGGCACGCAACTGCCAGGCGTGCTGGAAACGCCCGTACAGCGCGCCGATCGCGAGCACGATCAGGAACGGCGCCAGCGCGAACGCGATCGCCACCAGCACCGCCCCCCGCAATCCACCGCGTACGTAACCGCAATACACCCCGAGCTGGTAGGCCAGCGGCCCCGGGCAGGCGGTGGCCAGAGCCAGACCGTCGGCGTATTCGCGCTCGCCCAGCCAGGCGCGCCGCTCGACCAGGTCGCGATGCATGGTGTTGGCCAGCGCCACCGGCCCGCCGAAGCCCCCCGCGCCGAGGCGCAGGAAATACCACGCCAGTTGCAGGCGTGTGGGCCGGCGGGCGGGGGCGCTAGCGGCGGGCGGCACCGGACTCATCGGGCGGAACATCCGCGGCCGCCACATGGGCGGCATAGAGATAGTCGAGGGTCTTGCCGATCTCGGCCAGCAGTTCGTCGTCGCTGCGGGCCTGCGTCCGCGCCCCGGCCAGGATCGTTGCGAAACCGGCGGCCTCGGGCACCGGTACCCCGCCCACGTCGAGCTGATGCACCATCGCGCCGATGCGCGCGATGCCGGGATCCCGGTCGAGACCGAAGCTCGCCGCCAGCACCTCGAAAGTGACCCGCGCACCGACGTGGCTGAATTCGGCGCCGTCGAAATCGAAGCCGATCGCCCGGCGCGGGCATTTGCCGATGTCCTGCAGCCAGACGAAACGGCTCTGCGGATCGATGAAGCGGCGGATCAGCCAGGCCGAAGCGACACGATCCACCCACAGATGCGCGCGGGTCGCCCAGGTTCTGCCGCGGTAATCGGCCTGGTCGCGACGCACGATTCTGCCCGCCGCCGCATGCGGTTCATCCGGCGCAAAACGCGCATTGACGGCCGCTTCGGCGTCTTCCAGCGCCGTCTCGGCCTGCTGGCGCGCCGCACCAGCGAAGAAGTCGGTGGCCCGGATGCCCGCCAGTTCGCGCCGCAGCGCCGCCAGTGCGCGGCGCGCAGCCGGTTCCGCGCCAGCGGCGAGGCTTTCCTTGAAGGCGGCAACACCCGCCAGGAACCCCGCATATTCCTGCGTGCGATCGAACAACTGCTGCAGCTGCGCTCGCTTCGAGGCGTCGTCGCTGGCGAACGTCAGGACGTGCGCGACGCCCCCCGAGGCCGCCACCTCCTGCTCCTGCTCCTCGAAGACCGCCGCGCACTCCGTGCGTTGCGGCAATACATACACCCCGTCGCGCAGGGTGGCCGCACCGGCAGCCTTCAACGCCCGCCATACCCGCATGCGCGCGGTGGCGTTGCGGCCCGGCAGGTTGATGACAAGGAGGAGCCAGCCATCCAGTGACATGGTAGTAAATACTACATATTTGTAGAACACGCTGCAATAGAACTCTCATCATCCCGCCTCGACACCGCGCCTCCTTCGCGGCTGCCATCGAGGCTTGGGGTACCCGCCAAGCCCGCTGCCTGAAGGTTTGGAGGAGCTACAGGTGTCATCGAACCAGCGTTGCTGATCAACCTCATGGTTTCGGGTTGACAAGCTCATGCCGACCTTCGACAATAGTAGTCATGTATATAACTACTAAAACGCAGGAACTGGCGACGGATGCCCTCAAAGCGCTTGGTTTCAGCGGCTACGAGGCGCGCGTCTACCTCACTCTGCTGCAGGGCGGCACGCT
>JAPTVL010000265.1 GCA_028065725.1 Betaproteobacteria bacterium | reverse complement strand
CTGAAGAATCTTTGCCGGCTTGCCTAAATCGGCTTCCGCCTGCTCTGAGCGGTTAGGCGCATCACTTTGGTCACCAAAACACATAGCAGCTACAGTCGCTTGACCGACTTCATCCGCGCCTGGCGCGAGGGCGAGGGGGCGGCCAGCAGCGCGAAGGCGTACGTGCCGCTGGCGTTCGAGCTGGGCGAGGCCTTCCAGTTCGACTGGAGCGAAGAGGGCCTGGTGGTCGGCGGCATCTACTACCGGGTCCAGGTGGCGCACATGAAGCTGTGCGCGAGCCGCGCGTTCTGGCTGGTGGCGTATCCGAGCCAGGGCCACGAGATGCTGTTCGACGCGCACAACCGCTGCTTTGCCGCGCTGGGCGGCGTGGCGCGGCGGGGCATCTACGACAACATGAAGACCGCCGTGGACCGGGTGCGCAAGGGCAAGGGCCGCACGGTCAACGCGCGATTCGCGGTGATGTGCGCGCATTACCTGTACGACCCGGACTTCTGCAACGTGGCCGCGGGATGGGAGAAGGGCGTCGTCGAGAAGAATGTGCAGGACAGCCGCCGGCGGATCTGGATCGAGGCGACCAAGCGGCGCTTCGGCAGCTTCGCCGAACTCAACGCCTGGCTTGCCGATCGATGCCGGGCGTTGTGGGAGGAGGTTCGGCATCCCGAGCACGACCAGTTCACCGTGGCCGAGATGCTCGAGCTGGAGCGGCCGCACCTGTTGCCGGCGACGGTGCCGTTCGACGGCTACGTGGAGAAGCCGGCGCGCGTGTCGAGCACCTGCCTGGTCTCGGTGGCCCGCAACCGCTACTCGGTGCCCAGCGAGTTCGCCGGCCAGATGGTGAGCACCCGGTTGTATCCGAGCCAGGTTGTGGTCGTGGCCGACGACAAGGAAGTTGCCCATCACGCTCGTCTGAGCAACGCCGGCGAGACGCGCTACGACTGGCAGCACTACATCCCGCTGGTGCAGAGAAAGCCCGGCGCGTTGCGCAACGGGGCGCCGTTCGCCGACATGCCCGAGCCGCTGCAGCGCTTGCGTCGCTCGCTGCTGCGTGACGCCGGGGGCGATCGCATCATGGCGCAAGTGCTGGCCATCGTGCCGAGCGCAGGGCTTGACGCCGTGCTGGTCGCAGCCGAGTTGGCGTTGGAGAATGCGCCGCCATCGGGCCGTGTGAGCGTGGAGCACGTCATCAACGTGCTGGGGCGGCTGAGCGCCGTACCGCTGCCGCAGAGCGCGGCAACGACCTTGCAGGTGAGCACGCCGCCCATCGCCGACACGGCACGCTACGACCGGTTGCGCACCGCTGACGAGGGGGTCGACCATGCGTGAGCTGGGCATCGAACTCAAGCAATTGCGTCTGCACGGCATGGCCGGCGCGTGGATCGACCTCGTCGAGCAAGGCTCCAGCAGCGGCGCTGACGGCGCACGATGGCTGCTGGAACACCTGCTCCAAGCCGAGATCACGGACCGCGCCATGCGCTCGGTGAACTGGCAGATGCACTCGGCGAAGTTCCCCATGCACCGCGACCTGGCCGGCTTCGACTTCAGCGTCTCGCCGGTCGATCGCAAGCTGGTGACGACGCTGGCCGAGGCCACGTTCATGGACGTCGCGCACAACGCCGTCCTGGTCGGCGGACCAGGCACCGGCAAGACGCACCTGGCCACCGCGATCGGCGTCGCCGCGATCACGCGCCATGGCAAGCGCGTGCGCTTTTACTCGACGGTCGATCTGGTCAATGCGCTGGAGCAGGAGAAGGCCCAGGGCAAGGCCGGCAGGATCGCCACCAGCCTGCTGCGCATGGACCTGGTCATCCTCGACGAGCTCGGCTACCTGCCGTTCAGCCAGGCCGGCGGGGCCTTGCTGTTCCACCTGCTGAGCAAGCTCTACGAACACACCAGCGTGATGATCACGACCAACCTGGACTTCGGCGAATGGTCGACCGTGTTCGGCGACGCGAAGATGACCACGGCGCTGCTCGACCGCCTTACGCACCACTGCCACATCGTCGAGACCGGCAATGAGTCGATCCGCTTCATGCGCTCCAGTGCCGAGGCCAGGACGCGGATCAAGAGCCGGGAGCAGGCCCGCAAGGCGCCAGCACCAACCCCCTGAAACATCGAGGGGGAAGCCGTTCCGGGCTCCGCCCTCCACGACTTCCCCCTCGATCAAACCGACAACCAGGAGATCAACAACCCAGGCCACGACCTACACTTATCCACCGCCGGACATCATCAGACCGGCTCCCATCCCTGGCTCACTATTGGGTCGGCACGATGGCTCAGAATTGCATCGGCGCGCACAGCCTTGGCGTCATTCAAACAAAATGGCCTCTATTCTGGCCAGTGCTTCATCGACGATGTACTGTGGCACAGCTTCCTTGAGACGCACGCTCCGCGCCCGCCAGTCCAGCGACTTCAATTGGTGGCAATGCACTGCGCCTTGAGTGTCGGTGCCAGATCCCATCAGCGTAACCACCGTCCCATAGGTACGGGCAGCGGCGGCAGTCCCCTGCGAAATCGGGCAAATCATCGCTAAACCTTGCTGGTTGAAGACTTTGCCGCTCAGGACAAGGCCGAAGTGCGGGCCTTTCATCTCCCGACCCGAAGACGGGTCGAAATCGAGATGCACGATGTCACCACGGTTTGGCAGGTACGCCATCAGCCGTTCTCCAATCCAACCGGTGGCATCTCATCCCAGCCTTCAACACGCGGCAGCCCTTGCGGCATTTCTGCCATCAGATCGGCCAGCTTGTAACGCGGACGGATCGGCGCTTCCACGGTCATCTTCTTGCCCATGAGATGAAGTTCTACCTGGGAGCCTTCGCCAAGACCATTCTGGTCGATAAACGCCTTGGGCACTGTCATTACGAGCGAGCCACCAGCTTTGCGCAGGGTTTGAAGCATGCGAGCCTCCTATCAATCACGAGTCCTATTTTAGTAGGACACATTGTTTTATTCAAGTATGACATTCGCCGGGACAGTTATGCGACTCGTTTGGCCTGGTTCAGAGCAGAGGCTACAACTCGCCCCTTTCGGCTGTCGCCTATGCCCGTCAATATCCTGAATCTCCCCGGCTTCACGGTGCTGGATTTCAAGGAGCCTGATACCGAATACCACGTCCGCGCCGAGGCGCACGTGGCATCCATGATGTTCAACTTCAGCGAGTGGTGACTGTGCACCGGGTCAGATCTTCTCGGCAAGCATCGGCAAACCCGCCTCGCTCATGTCAACCGGGCCATTTGTCCGCGGCGATAGGCGCGCTTGCAGTGCGTCATGCTGGGCTCTTTCTTCTCTCAGCATGGCAATGAGTTTCTCGGCGACCTTGACTGCCGGTGCGCCACTGCGGATGCGTTCGAACAAGGTTCCGCCACCAGGTAGAGCGCGACGCGAGGCGTAACGATGCCCGGAGAAACCGGCGGCCCGGATGAGATCCGCCGCTTGCGCAAGGTCGGCCAGTTGCGCGGAGAGTTTTGGCTTGGCGTGGCACTCGTCTTGCAGGTGATCGACCGTCCGCCGCGGAACACCCAACAATCATCTTCGATACGTGCATCATGGCTTCTTGCCTCGTCGAGTGCCTCAAACGATCCTCGCCATGGCAAGCCGCGCCATGGCCTTGAGTTGGTCCTGGTTCATGACACTGAGCAGCTTGTCGATCCATTCGCTGCCACTCGCCCGGATGATCATTTCATTTTTCTCGAGCGGACGGATCACCGGATGCTCGATGTCGTCCAGTGTCAGCAGGAAGCGCTTGTTCTTGAGGATCAACCCGGCCAGGCCGATGGCGACTTCCGGGTGGCTGAGATGGGGGATTTGCGCCTTGAGGCCTTCTCGTCCGAGTGTCGCTTCGCCGATGCCGATCAATGCCCTGGCGACGTCCATCGCGCCTTGCAGCTTTTCTTGCGTGCCGGGGGCCTGGATCGGGCCAAGGGCTGGGGGTGCCACCGTTTCCACGCTGTACCGGCCTGTCTTGCGGATCGTCGGCAGGATTTCCTCGAACACAAGCCGCTCGAAGGCTTCGGCGGCTGGCAACTTGCTGTTGACAATCAGGCGCATCACGTCGGGCTCGGAAATGAAGCGCAACTCCTGCATGCCGCCAGGCGTCTGAAGGGGGTACCGTTTCGTTACCCCCTTGCAATGGTCGTTCATTGCCTTGTTGTGGTTCGCATAACCCAGCGCGTCGCAGACGTCTTTGCCGACAAAGCACGGCTCCCCAGATTCGTCGGGGACGGCTCGTACGGTCTTTCCGCTGAATGCGAAAGGGATGATCTGACCGCTCGTTGAATTGTGTGTGATCATGGACTTCCCCTGC
>JAPTVL010000305.1 GCA_028065725.1 Betaproteobacteria bacterium | reverse complement strand
GCGGCGACGGTCTATTACCTGGCGGATGACGACGCCGGTGGTGTGCTCATCAACACGCCTCACTACCATGCAGAGCTCGAAGCCGGGCTGGCCGCTCTCGCGCCGCTGCGGTTTCTGTTCTATCCGAGCCGGTTCGGTGCCGTCGACGTCGACCGATGGCGCGCGGCGACCGGGGCAGAAAGCCTTGCGTTCGCCGCCGAGGCCGAAGCCATCGAGGGCGAAGTTGACATCGTGCTCGACCGCCAGAGCAAACTCACGCGCACGATCGATTTCCTGCCGATGTCGGGACGGACGCCAGGAAGCGGCGTGCTGCGCGCACGAAATCTCCCGGGGGTGATGTTTTTCGGACCGGTGCTCAGCCCCGGTGAGTCCGGATGGCCGACGCTGGTGCGGCAGCCGGACGATTTTTCATACGAAGACCGCCTGTTCGGGTGCCTCGGTCTGCAGGACCTGCGCTACGAGTACGCCTTTACCGATGTCTTTGTGCAGGGCAGGACCCGCTTTGGTCCCGGCGCTTCGCGTGCCATCAGGCAGGAGATCGAACGTGTCCTGGTCTAGGCCGGCTTGAGCCGCTGCGCCGCTGCCGGGCCGGTCAGCCCGGCCCGGCAATCGGGTGACCGGAGTCCGGTGCCGACTGCTGCCGCCGAAGGTGCTTTTTGATCGTAAGGTCCGGTGGCGTCGGGAACTGTATGCTTGCATGCACGTCGATGCCGTCTCGCGGAGTTCATAATGTCGGAGTGCGCCGGCCATGCCAGGCGGCGGAGTAGCGTCGCAACATCGCCATCACCCGGTCGCGGCCGCCGGGCTGCTGGTCGTGGTCGCGCTGGCGGGTGTGTTTGCCTTCGTCCATCTGCAACCCGGCGTGCCGCCGCACCTCGATTATCCCGCAGCGCAGGTTTCGATCCGCGATCCGGGAGTGCCGGCTTCGGTCATGGACCGACGCGTCGCACTCCCGCTTTTTCATTATCTTTCGCAGCTGCATGATCTGCATGATGTGCGCAGCGCAAGCACGGAAGGCAGCACGCGGATAATTCTGGCATTTCGGCATGCCGTTGGGCTGAGCCGGTCGCTGTCCGAGCTGCATGCACTGATTGCGCGTACCTTGCCGCTGCCTGCGTCCGCCGGTCGGCCGGCAGTCGTCAGGGTGCACGCCCTGGATGCAGTAGCGGGGCAGATCTGGGTGACGGCGCCGAAATGGCCGCTGGCAAAGCTGCGGCGGTGGGCCGAAGTCCAGCTGATGCCGCAGTTCCTCGGGCTTGCGGGTGTTGCCGGCGCCAGAGTAGCAGGAGGTCCGGTCCGCGAGATACGGGTGGTGCCCGAGCAGCGCCGGCTGGCGCAGCTGGGCCTGGCGCTGGACGATGTGGTTGCGGCGGTGCGCGTCGCGGAGGCGCAATCGCCTTCGGGCTATCTAGTGGCGGGGACGCGCTCCGGTTCGGCGACAATTGCGGCGCTGCCGGTAAGGCTTCCGAATGGCGACATCCTGTCGCTGTCGCAGGTTGCGGCGGTGCGAGGAGACAGTCGCCCCGGTGGTCCGGACGTGCGTCTGAATGGACGGCCCGCCGTGCTTCTGGTGCTCATGCGGGCGCACGGCGTGGACCCGATTGCGGTCGCCAACGCGATCAAAGCGCATGCCGACTGGCTGCGTGCCAATGGACTTATACCTGCGGGCGTGCAGGTGCGTGTGGAGTCCGCCCTGGCGCAGTCGCTGACAGGCATGCTGCGCAGGTTCTATGTCATGGCCGCCGTCGCACTGGTCCTCATCCTGGCTGTGGCCCTTTGGCCCGTCACCGGCGTGCGTACCGATTCTTCGGGGTTCATGGTCGCACTGGCCGCATTGCTCGCATCGGGAGTCTTCCTGCTGAGTGCGGGCATGACGCTCAACCTGATGGATCTTTGCGGGCTGGTCGCCGCCGCCGGTATGGGTCTGGCAGCGCCGCTCGCCATGCGGCGCCCAGCTCCGGCGCCGCCAAGCCTGCAGGATACCGCCCGCTGCGGCGCGAGCCGTGCCCTCGGCGTCATTCTGCCGACCGTTATCCTGTTACTCGTGCTGCTGGTCGTGCCCGGACCCCTCGGGCGGTTGTTTCGCGACCTGATCGCGGTGGTGCTGGCGGTGCTGTGCCTGTCGTGGGTCCTTGCGGTCGCCGTGAGAAGTGCCGGATCCGGCAGCGTTGACCGCCCGGCGATTCGCCGCCGATCGGTCCCGCGACGATATCGTGCATGGATCGCCGGGGGCGCCGGAAGGCCCGCGCGCAGTCTCGCCGTTGCGGGATTGGCGGTGGCCGGGCTGTTTTATGCAGCGGCCTTGCTCCTGCGTGGCACGGTGTTTTTCCCGCCCCCCGAAACTGCCGATGTGCAGGTACGGATCAGCGCCACCGGAGCGCCCGGTGCCCGGTCTCTGGCAGCAGAGTCGCTGCATATCGCACAGCTCGCCCACGAGCAGGGTGGAGTGGCACAGGTGGTATCGGTGATGCGCGCATCGCCGGCCGTCAGCATGCGTCTGCGCGTCGTGCTGGCCGGCCACCCGCGCGCGTTGTCCGCGGAAAAATGGATCTCCAGGTTCGAGCAGGTGGTGACACACTCTGGGTTGGCCAATGTCCAGGTACGTTCGACGCTCGTCGCATTCCCGGGGATCAGACCCGGCTACCACGATGCTCCGTTGCTGCGGGCGCTGGACGGAATGATCGGAATCGAAGTGACGGGCCCGGGCGGGGCTGCGCTTGCGCGTGTTGGCGAGGGCATGGCGCGTATCCTGCGCGGTCAACCGACAGTGCGCGACGTGTGCATTTCATCGGCGGGCGTCGCAAGCGACCTGGTGCTGCACATAAACCCCATGCGCGCCGCGGAACGCGGTGTCAACGAGGAACAGGTAACGCGAGCGTTGCGCATCGCACGCGGCGGTCTGGTGGCCGGAACCGTGCTCGAAGGCGAGCGCCGGCGCGACATACGTATTGCGCTCGCGCCGCAAGCCGGTCGTGTCGCGGAACTGCCGAAGTTACTGCTGCGTGGAGAAACCCGGACCCGCCGGGCTGTGTATCTGGGCGATGTCGCATCCGTTGGACACGTGCCGGAGGTGGCGCAGTTCAGGCGTAAACAGGGTCGGCCCGTGGTCGCCGTGAGCGGCGTGCTGGATGCAAACGGTTTCGACAGCGATGCCGTGCGCATGGTGGAACGGCGTATCTCCAGATTCAGGCTGCCGCCGGGTTATCGGCTGTCGCTGACCGGCATCGCCGCCGTGACCGAGAGCGCATCGGGGGAGCTATCCGCGTTGGCGTTGATCGCGTTGCCGATCCTCGCAGCGGTGCTGGCATGGCGCTATCGCGGGTGGCGCCGGCCGCTCATTGTCTTGCTGAGCGCGCCGTACGCGGTGGCCGGCGCCCTGGTCGCTCTGGGGTTCGGGGAACACGTGCTTTCCGCGCCGGGGTGGGTCGGGCTGATCCTGAGTACAGGCGTGGCGGCGGGATTGGCGGTTCTGACCGTTGACGTCATGGACTGGAGTCTGCTGGGACGCCGCCGCGGCCGATCGCTTGCCGCGGCGGCGTCCCCGGCGAGATCCACGGTCCTGCGGTTGGGCGCGGGTGCATCGGCCGGTGCAATCCTGCTGGTCGCGGTCGGCGCGCCCGAGTTTGCGCTGCTGCGGCCGCTGGCAATGGCGCTTCTGGGCGGGTTATCCGCGGGCATCGCGGCATCCCTCCTGTGGACGCAGGTACTGTATGGTATTTTGCTCGGCAGTCACGGAGCGCTGCCGGCCGGCAAGTCAGGCGGACAGGCACCGGAATAAACCGGCATCGCCCGGCGTCTCTCCCGTGCGCAGCAGCCTCACTAGCCCCGGCGGGCGCTGCGGCGCCAAACCAAATTCTGACATCGCAATTTCAGGAGACCTCCGTGACCACCCTTACCCGCAGAACCTTCTTAAAGGGCAGCTTCGCGAGCGGCGCGCTTGCGCTGACCGCGGCCGTCGGGCTGCTCAAGCCCGCCCGCGTGCTCGCCGCCACCTGGCCGGCAGCAGCCTTTGAGGCGACAAGCACCTCACAGGCGCTGCAGTCGCTCTTTGGCACCACACACATCCCGATGGACTCGCGCATCCACATCCGCGCCCCGATCCAGGCCGAAAACGGGGCGGTGGTGCCGATCGAGGTCGAGACCAGCCTGCCGCAGGTCGAATCGATCGCCATCGTGGTTGACAAGAACCCCTCCCCGCTCGTCACCCAGGTGCGCCTGATGAATGGGGCGGAGGGCTTTTTCATGGCCCGCATGAAGATGGGGCAGACCTCGCCGGTACGCGTGATCGTCAAGTCGGGCGGGCGGC
>JAPTVL010000180.1 GCA_028065725.1 Betaproteobacteria bacterium | reverse complement strand
GAGGTACGGGCGGGTTGCATCGCGCAGCGGCCGCAACGCAGTGGAGGACCGGGAGGAACAAGAAATTTGTTTCGCGAGGAAGGCACGCAGTGCCGGGGAGATTTGTTGGGCCGGACGGTTGCAGCCATGAAGCCCGAGGCGCAGGCGGTGCCTCGCCAGGATTCACGACAAGCCAAGGCCGCCGTTGGGTGCGATCCTCACCGAAAGGCAGCATGGTCCGGCATCCCCGCACAGTGGCTTCGTCGGACCCATTCATCGTCAAGGTCAGTTCCGAATCACCAAGGATGAACGCCACTCGCGTATCGGCGTGGGCTTGATCGATTGCGGTGTGGTCAAGTCTGGGCGTGGTGCACGGCCTGTCGGTGAGCCGTCCGTCGTTCCTGGCGACCTGACCACCAGCGTTGAGGACGGCGCGCGATTGCACAATCCGGTGCAGCGAAGTCCGTCGCACTCCCGCGTCCCGTCTGTGCGGTGGGGCGCGTTTTGGGGAAGAGGTTCGGCTCGGCTGTTAAAACGCGCGCGGCATACCTGCCGCGCGCGACGGGAAAAAAAGCCCCGGCGGGTTTCCCGCCAGGGCATTCTGTCTACTCGCCCGAATCAGCGACCGGAGCAACTTCTTCCTGTGCTTCCGGCTCCACCGCCCGCAGCATCGCCGGCAGCCAGCCCGTACTCACCGCCAGCCGTTCAGCTTCGCTGGCCAGCTCGTTCTTCTTGAGCTTGGATAGCCGCGCCGCATGCTCCGGCGCGAAGGCTTGCACCGCCTCAATGGCCTTGGCCTTCGATACATGGGCGAAGTAGCCTTCGGCGGTCGGTGTCCACCACGGATGCATGTCGAGACCCACCGCGTGCGCCAACGCAATAGCGGGCAGCGCATCTTCACGCGGCGTAACCGCTCCCACCGTGGCAGCCACGCACACCGCCAGCAGCGACTGCAGTTCCTGCTGCGGCAGCGTCAGTAACTCGGCGAACAGTGCCTCTGGGTCTTCTGGCAAGCGTTCAGCCCATTCCTGACGGGCTTTCCGCGTGCAGATGGCAGCGGACGACTGCGCCATATCCGGGGCATACACGTCGAGCCCGTCCTGTGGCGAAGCGCTGATGTTGATCGGCGAATCACCCGGACTGTAGCCATCGACCACCACGCGCAGCGCGAGGCGATGTACCACCGCGACCAGTGCCACCTGCGGATGACGGGCAACTTCGGCTTGCAGCGCCGCCGTGCGGTGCGCGCTCAAGCGCCGTGCCAGCTTCTCGGAAATACCGTGCGCAGTCGGCTGCTGTGCCTCGCCTTTGTCATCACCACCAGCCTGCCTGCCCTGCCGTTCCTGCGCCCGCAACGCCTTGGCCTCGGCTTCGCGCAGCAGTCCGCGATGGATGACGACCTCGCCCGCGTGATCGACGGTCACGATAGCTCCGGCCACCGCCACCATTTCGGGCGCGAACACCAGCAGCGATTGCTCGATGACATCGAGTTCTGCGCCGAGCTTGTCGCTTTCCTCATAGAGGGCTGATGCCTCCTCTTCGGCAATGTCCTCGGCATCGTCGGCGTTCAGCCTGTCGTCGATGGTCTGTTGCCGCGCTTGCAGCTTGGCGATGCGTTTGGCCTCGGTCTTGTTCGGCGTGCGCCGGTCACGGCGAGCATGCTGGAACCCGTGCAGTTCCGCCGACGTGATGCGCGGCACCGCTTCAACCCATGCCCAACCTTCGGCGCGGGCACTGTCCGCAGCGGAGGCGAGCTTGTCTCGCGCAAGGCTGTCCAGCAAAGACGCATCGGTCAGGAACCCCCCTCGCGTATCGTCAGAGAACAAGTCGCGCCGCACGCCGCCGCCTGCGGCCTCGTACGCCTCGATGCCGACAAAGCGCGCCAGTGCATCGCGCCTGGCGTCGATCTCACGTTCGGTCAGGTGCTCACGCAGTGCCTGCGGGCTACGTTGCCATTGCGGCGAGTCATAGAACGCGGCCTCCTGCGCCGTGTGATCGTCGGTGATCGCCAGCGCCATCAACTGGTCGAGCGTAACCGCATCGGCGCGATAGTCGGCCAGCAGGCGCGGCGAGACGTTGGCGAGCTTCAAGCGCCGCTGCACTACCAAGGGCGTGACCCCAAAGTCGGCGGCAATGTCTTCGATGGGACGACCCTCGGCCACCAAGGCAGCGAAGGCCTCGAATTGCTCGCCGGGATGCATGGCTTCCCGCTGCACGTTCTCGGTCAGGCTCACGGTGCGCGCCGACGCATCCGGCACCAGCAGGCACGGCACGTCATGCGCCTTGTCGATCTTGCGCCGCTTCGCCAGCAGCTTCAACGCGGCCAGCCGCCGCTTGCCCGCGACGACTTCGTAATGTTCGCTGTCGCTCGATGCGGTGACGGTGAGGTTTTGCAGCAGGCCCACGCGGGCGATGCTCGATGCCAGCTCGGCAATCGACGCGCCGCCACTTTTGCGCACATTGCTGCTGGAGGGCCTCAACTGCGACAGCGGAATCAGCAGCAGTTCGTGCACTGTGACGGCGGCAGCTTGCAATGCTTGGGTTTCTTGAAGGATATGTGTGTTCATGGTGATAGCTCCTGTCCCTCGCGGGACGTTGATGAAGAAAGAAGAAAAAATTCGATGGGCGATTCACGGTGTCGATGTCTGCATGTGCGACCCTCCTTGGTTTCAAAACCGACCGGATTCCAAGATTCGGAGCCCGGTGTTGGCTTCGATTGGTTAGGCGCAGTGACCTGGGCTGGTCGCCGTTGCCGCCGTCTTTCCTGAGTTCATCGCCCGCGAACAACCGAGCCAGCGAGGGGCTGGCTGTCAAGGAAGAAGCGCAGGGTTGGTGCGGCCCGCAGCCGCAGGCGAGGACACGGCCCTGCGCGCCTTGACGGACAGGCACCGCGGGCTACGGTCGCGGGATCAGCGATGAAGGAGAGGAAAGACGGATGACCGGCCTACGGCCAGATGAGCGACGGACCAACGCCGCGCGGCGAGCGCTACTGCGTGCCACAGGCACGCCTGCTGAAGGTGAACACAGCGCGTAGCGCGCAATCGGCACTGAGCGCAGGCCGATCAGGCGTAGCCTGTTCGGCAGTCTTGCGGGGCGCCAAGCCTGCGCGGCGGGGTGGGCGTCAGCCGACCCCTGGAGGCAAGCGTAGCGCGCAGCGTTCTTTCGAAACCAGGGATACAGCAAAAAAAAGGGGGCGATGCCCCCTCGGGCTACAACAGCCCACGTTCTGCAAACGACAGGATGGCGCTGCCGGCGACAATCAGGTGATCCAGCACCCGCACGTCCACCAGCGCCAGCGCCGATTTCAGCGTCTGCGTCAGCATCTCGTCGGCGCGCGAGGGTTCCGCCACACCCGACGGGTGGTTATGCACCAGCAGCAGCGCAGCGCTGTTCCTGGCCAACGCCTCCTTGACCACCTCGCGCGGATAAACCGATGTCTGGCTCACCGTTCCGCGGAACATCTCGACGTAGTCGATGACGCGGTTCTGCGCATCCAGATGGATGACGGCGAACACCTCGTGCTCCAGCGTTCCCAGCTTGACCCGCAGGAAGTCGCGCACCACCTGCGGCGAGGTCAGCGCTTCGCAGCCGCGCATCTGCCCGGCGAGCACACGCCGCGCCGCCTGCAGCACCTCGTCGGCCTTGGCCGGACGGTAGTCGCCCGCGACATCGCGAACGAGAAGGGAAGAATCGAGAGAATGAGTAAGTTGCGACATGATCGTGCTCCGGTCCATAGGGCGGAATTGCCCGGAACCGGGGAAACACGCCGCAGCGCAGCAGTCAGGGGTCGCAGACGGCCCCCAGGACGCAAGCGCCTAAGCGCGCAGCCCTTGACGGCGAGAACGGCGTGGTAAGTTGAAGGGAACAGCAAGGCCGCCTCACACCACTGCTTCTTGGGCAAGTGGAGCGCGCAGGCCCAAAGGGCCGGAGGCGTCAGGGATCAAAGCCGCATGGCCGTGACTCAGCACGAGGCGCGGGGCAACGCCCGCGAGCCCGACGGCGGTACGTCGGAACGCCATGAAGCCGACAGCTTTTAAGCAGGCCCCCTTCTGCTGCTTCGCCCATGGCTGGTAGCGCCCCTGAGCCTGCGGCCTTCACAATTTCAAGGAAACATGAGACAATATCCTAGTCCATTTTTATAATTAAACAAATAAACTTAAATCAACGAGTTATGTAGATGTTGGGCGAGATGAACGAATTTCAAACTGATTTAGCCCAGGTGATCCGACTGGCGCTCGCGGAGCAAACCGAGGACGTTCGGCTGTTCGTGGCTAGGCTCGTGCGCAAGTACCGCAACACTGATCCGGAGCTGGCTGAGCAGATGGATC
>JAPTVL010000455.1 GCA_028065725.1 Betaproteobacteria bacterium | reverse complement strand
GCCTGCTGCGAGCATAGTGCGATGCAATCGCGCGCAGGGCCAGCCGTTCTTGTACACCGGCATCACCATGACGATGCAGCCGGGGATCGCCTCACCCGGCATCCCATTCTGCGGAGCCTGGCGTCACCGTGGCGTTCTACGGCAAAACCGGGCAAGGCGAGGATGCCGGCCGGCGGACGATGGCGACTTCGACGCATGGATGCGGAGGTTCGAGCGGGCGCTGCTGGCCCGCGGCAGGCCACCTGGGAATCGCAGGCCAAAACGCACGGCGCGCCCCTGGATGCCGCATGCCGAACCGGCGGCTCGGCACGGCGAATGCGTCGGTGACAGCATAGACGGCCCTCTTGCCGGGTACGGGTCATGACGGATCGCGATGAATGGGCGGCGCTTCGGGCTGAAAACGTCCGTCTGATCGCGCTGCTCGAATCCCATGGCATCCAATGGCACCCATCGCCACAGCCATCGCCACCCGCGCCAGAGGCGTCGATGCGATCCGCCGAGGCGAAGGTTGCGCTGTTCCGCCGCCTGTTTCGCGGGCGCACCGATGTCTATCCGATCCGTTGGGAGAGCAAGGCCACCGGTAAATCCGGCTACACGCCAGCCTGCGCCAACGAGTGGCGCACCGGTGTCTGCGAGAAACCACGCATCAAGTGCAGCGGCTGCGGCAATCGCCTGCTAATGCCGCTGTCGGACGCGGTGATCTACGACCACCTCACCGGCAAGCACACGATCGGCGTGTATCCCCTGCTGGAAGGCGACACCTGCTACTTCCTGGTGGTCGATTTTGACGAGGCGGATTGGCGGGACGATGCGCGCGCGTTCATGCAGTCCTGCGAAGGCCTGGGCGTGCCGGCAGCGTTGGAGATTTCCCGATCGGGCCAGGGGGCACACGTATGGGTGTTTTTCGCCAGCCGCGTACCGGCCCGCGACGCCCGCCGCCTTGGCGCCGCGATCATCAGCCACACCTGTGCACGCACGCGCCAGCTCAAGCTCGATTCCTATGACCGGATGTTTCCCAATCAGGACACCATGCCCAAGGGCGGATTCGGCAATCTGATTGCCCTGCCGCTGCAGAAGGGACCGCGCGAGAATGGCTGCAGCGTGTTCGTCGACGCCGAGCTGCGCCCGTACCCCGACCCATGGGCGTTCCTGGAATCCATTCAGCCGATGGACGCACAGGATCTCGAGCCGACCGTCCTGCGGGCCACGGGCGGCGTCCATCCATTGGACGTCACTTTCATCGACGACGAAGACCTGGCCACGCCCTGGAAGCGCGGGAGCACGGCGGCCAGGAAGCTGGCTGGGCCTATGCCGAAGTCGCTGACCGTGACGCTGGCCGACCGGATCTATTTCGAGAAGACGCCACTGCCGCAAGCGCTGGCGAACCGCCTGATCCGGCTGGCGGCGTTCCAGAACCCCGAGTTCTACAAGGCCCAGGCGATGCGGATGTCGGTGTGGAACAAGCCGCGCGTCATCGGCTGCGCCGAGAACTATCCGCAGCACATCGCATTGCCGCGCGGTTGCCTCGACGCAGCCTCGTCCCTGCTGCGCGACAACGGCATCGCCTGTAACCTGCGCGATGAGCGTTTCGGCGGCGAGCCGCTGGACGTAGAGTTCATCGGCAGCCTGCGCACCGACCAGGAGGCAGCGGTCTCATCCATGCTGCAGCACGATATCGGCGTGCTGTGCGCGCCGACGGCATTCGGCAAGACGGTTGCCGCCGCCGCGATGATCGCGCGCCGCGGCGTCAATACGTTGGTGCTCGTGCACCGCACCGAGCTGTTGCAGCAATGGCAGGAGCGGCTGCAGGCCTTTCTCGGCACCAGCAAAGGCGTGGTCGGCGCCATCGGCGGCGGCAAGACACGGCCCACCGGCAAGATTGACATCGCCGTGATGCAGTCACTGTCACGCCGAGGCAAGGTCGATCCGTTGGTCGAGAACTACGGCCAAGTGATCATCGACGAGTGCCACCACGTCGGCGCAGTCTCCTTTGACGCCATCCTGAAGCGGACGAAGGCCAAGTACGTGCTCGGCCTGACGGCGACACCGATTCGGCGCGACGGGCAGCAGCCGATCATCTTCATGCAGTGCGGCCCGATTCGCCACACGGCGTCCACACCGGTTGGCACCGGTCACGATCTGGAGGTCGTGCCGCGGTCACGCTTCTCGAAAATCGACCTGCCATCCGAAGCCGGGATCCAGGACGTTTTCCGGCATCTGGCCAGTGACCCGGAGCGCACCGATGCCATCGCAGCTGAGGTCAGGGAGGCATTCGCGCAGGGCCGCAAGATACTGGTGCTGACCGAGCGCACCGGACATCTCGACGCCATCAAGGCTGCCCTGGATGGCCACGTTCCTGCACTATTCGTGCTTCACGGCCGGATGTCGAAGAAGCAGCGTGCGGCCTTGGTCGCCGCGCTGGACGTGCTGCCACCCGGAGCACCCCGCATCCTCCTGGCCACCGGCAGGCTGGTCGGCGAAGGCTTCGACCACCCGCCGCTGGATACACTCGTGCTGGCCATGCCGGTTTCGTGGAAGGGCACGCTGCAGCAGTATGCGGGTCGCCTTCACCGCGAACACGCCGGTAAGACCACTGTGCGGATCGTCGATTTCGTGGACACCGGCCATCCGGCGTTGCTGCGGATGTGGGGCAAGCGGCAGCGCGGCTATCGGGCGATGGGCTACCGGGTCGCCGCCAGGTAGGCCCATGGCGCCCGCAAGATCGAACGATGGTTCGCACGCACCCTGCGCCGGCAGCCATAATCGGACGGATTTTCGACGACTGCCGAATCAGTACTTACCCGAAACAACGCCTACCTGGGCACGATCGGCGCAGTAGTCCTCTCCGAAGCACTCGGCCATCCAGCGCTCCTCGCGGCGCAGCTTGACCACCCGCGTCACCGCGACCGGCCGCAGCGCCAGCAGATCGCGCCACCATTCGGCCAGCGCCGGCGCGCTGCCTTAACGCTCGACATGAGAGGCGGCTTGCGGCCGGCAAAGCCAACCGGCAGGCGCCCTTTCTCGATGGATGGATCAGGCGCCGCTTGGATTGCCGCGCAGCGAACCTTGCCCAGCGGCGACGCTGCAAGATTTACTTTGGGCTCCAGCGCCAACGCGGGGGCTCACTCTTGAGCCAACAGACCGCCACCAGAGGAGAGTTAGGACAACAATGGTATAGCCGGAAAAACGACGGCCCCTAGCCGCGGCAGCAAGAACGAGCCGCCGGCCAGGAAGGCAACGAAAGCGACGACGACCGTCCAGCCTTGCCACGTACTGGGTACACCCTGGCCCCAACCGTAGCGTTTGGCGGGAAACCAGTCTTCTGTTGGATTCGACCAAGAGGAACGTTCATGTCCGCTGACACGCCTTTCGAAGCAGCCGAGATCATCAAGGCGCGCGCACCGTGCTTTCAGCCGCGCGTGGCGCTGATCCTCGGCTCCGGCCTTGGCGTGCTGGCCGAGCAGATGAGCAACGCGGTCAGCATCGGCTTCGATGAGCTGCCCGGTTTCCCGATCAGCACCGTGCACGGCCATGCCGGCCAGTTGATGCTCGGCACGCTGGCTGGTGTGAACATCGCCTGCTTGAAGGGCCGCGGCCACTTTTATGAAGGCTACGGTATAGACGTGATGACCAGCGCGATCCGCACACTCAAACTGCTTGGCTGCGAACTGCTGTTCGTGACCAATGCCGCCGGGTCTTTACGCACAGAGGTCGACGCGGGCTCGCTGGTCGCGATCTCCGACCACATCAACTTCCTACCCGGTACCCCGATGATCGGTCCGAACGACGAGCGTTTTGGCCCTCGCTTTTTCAGCATGGCCAACGCCTACGACAAGGACACGCGCGAGATGGTCAAGACCACCGCCGCCGACATCGGCGTGACGTTGCATGAGGGCGTGTTCATCGCCGACGCCGGCCCGAACTTTGAGACGGCCGCCGAAATCCGCGCGTTCAAGGCGCTCGGCGCCGATACCGTCGGCATGTCCGTGGTGCCGGAAGTCGTGTCCGCCCGCCACTGCGGTCTGAAGGTAACCGGCGTGTCCGTCATCACCAACCTCGCCGAAGGCATGTCCCCGTTCCCACTCTCGCATGAGCAGACCCTGAAATATGCGGCCGTTGGCGCGGAATCGCTGGTCAAATTGATCCTGGCCTTCCTCGAGCGTTACGCGCGTACCTGATTCTACGGAGACGACCATGTCCCGCGCATTCATTCTCCTGCTCGATTCCTTCGGCCTCGGCTCGCTGCCGGATGCCGACAACTATGGAGACGCCGGCGCTGACACCTTCGGCAATATCGCCAAGTGGGCGGCC
>JAPTVL010000236.1 GCA_028065725.1 Betaproteobacteria bacterium | reverse complement strand
TCGGCCTCGCCGTGATGGCGGCCTTCGGTTACCGGATCAAGCCGCAGCCCGCCAAGACCCGGCGGCCGATGGCGGAAGTGGTGCGCTGGCTGCGCTGAAGTTCGTATTGCCGCCCTTCGACCAATTTTGGCAAAATTTTCTGGCCCGATGAATCCGGGCGGCCGGTTATCGAACTCCGCTACTCGCACATTGTGCCCGTTGCGGACCATCGATGCACTCGGATGCAGACGTAACGCGCGCCTACGGAGCCCGAAATTATTCAATCCAAATTTTTGGTGAAGACCACCCGATCCTCACCTTTTCCATCATATCCTTCGACGACTGGAATACCGTCGATGATCGTCTCGCTGTCCTTCGCGGAAAATCCCATGCGCCGATGGAACTTGATGGAGCCTTTGTTGATAGGCGAAGTAACACAGCGCACTTTGCGACAACCAAACATTGCTGCAGCGGCAAAGAATCTTTCGTATAGCGATGTTCCTAGCCCGCCCTTTCGGAACTCCGGATGCACGCCGACGAAATGAATGTACGCCTCGTCGGGAAACGTTTGCGAGACAAACCCGATGACAAATCCCACGATCTGGCCATTGTGTCCGGCCACGAAACTCGTCCGCTGAAAATGCACAAAGAACAGCTTTGGCAGCATCTCGGCCATTCGGCGCCCGCCCCACCAGTCATCGACGACGGCGATGACCGGCAAATAGTCGGATGGCTCTGCGTGGCGGAGCAGCGGTTCGTTCATTGCATCACCTTTTCAGGACTGCGACAAAATGCGTCACGACTTGGCCGGGCGGGACCCATGCGGATCACCGCGCCATCACCATCCGCTGGTTGGACAGATAGATGTTGTCCGCCCGCAGCGCCTCGCCGCTCTCTAGCGCACGCAGCCACTCTGCGGTACCGACGACGGCGGCGAAGCCGGTGTGCATCACTACAGTAAATACCCGGTGTATCTCCTCGGCGGTGGCTGCGCCCTGCGCGTTTGCGTAGGGTACGGAGCCGGCGGCATCGTGCAGCAGCTCGACATTCCAGCCTTCATGCTTCGCCTGGCGTACGGTGGCATCATCGCAATTGTGGGTCATGTAGCCGACAACGCTCAGCGTGTCGACGCCGCGGTCGCGCAGCCACTGACTCAGACCGGTGCCGGTCAGCGCGCTGGCCATATTCTTTTCCACTAGGTGATCACGATGGCGTCCGGCCACCAGCGGGTGCAGTTCGGCCTGTCGGCTTCCTCGCGCGAAGATGGGCGCACCCTCTGGAGCTAGGTGTTGCACGACCACCACCGGGATGCCGGCTGCGTGGGCGGCGTCCATGGCCTTGCCGATGTTGGACAGGGACTGCTGCAAATCCGGGTATTCGATTCGCAGCTTGCCGGTGACGTATTCGTTTTGCACGTCGATGACGATCAGGGCGCGTTTCGGTTGCTGGGACACGTTGTATTCCTCGGTGGCTTGATGTCGAGCGGATTATCGCCAAGCTCCGGCCTGCCCGCGAGTGACCCGATCGACAAACTCCGCTAATATCGGGCCATTCGATCTAACCCGATTCAGGGAGTGAAAACGTGCAAAGCCATGCAGTGGCGGTGGTCGCCTTCGACCGGATCAGTCCGTTCCATCTGTCCGTGCCCTGCCTAGTATTCGGTGAATCCCGCCCCGGAGCATCACCGTTCGAGGTATCGGTTTGCGCCGCGGAAAAAGGCCCTCTAAGAACAACGGCCGGGTTCAGCGTGGCCGTGAATCACAGGTTGGAAGCATTGGAAAAGGCCCAAACGGTCATCGTGCCGAGCTGGCGCGACCCCCATGAACGGCCTCCGCAACCCCTGCTCGATGCCCTGGTCGCGGCCTATCGGCGAGGCGCGCAGCTGGTGGGACTCTGCCTCGGCGCTTTCGTGTTGGCCGAGGCCGGCCTGCTCGAAGGGCGCAAGGCCACCACACACTGGGCCTGGGCACAGGTTTTCGCACAGCGCTATCCGCGCGTGCTGCTCGATACCGATGTGCTCTATGTCGAAGACGGCAACGTCATGACCTCCGCCGGCACGGTAGCCGGCATCGACTGTTGCTTGCATCTGCTGCGCCAGAAGTACGGCGCGGAAACGGCCAACTGCGTAGCGCGGCGACTGGTGATGCCGCCGCATCGTCAGGGTGGTCAAGCACAGTTCGTCGAACAACCGCTGGCGGCCACCGCGCGCGACTCCCGTCTCTCCCGTTTGCTTGACTGGGTCCGGGCTAATCTGGGGCAGCCGCACAGCCTGGACAGCTTAGCGAAGAAATCACTGATGAGTCGACGGACATTCACGCGCCACTTTCGACAGCTAACCGGCACCACGGTAGGCGACTGGCTGCTCGGCGAACGCTTGGCCTTCAGCCAGCGCCTGCTGGAGACTACCGACCAGTCCGTGGAACGCATTTCCGGCCTCGCCGGGTTCGGTTCGCCGGTGTCGCTAAGACATCACTTCGGCAAGGCATTTGGGGTCTCACCAACCGCTTGGCGGCAGACCTTTCGAGGCATCTGATCGGCGGCCTGCATCGACGACAGTCCGCTTCTGAAATTGAGTTCGGTGGGCCGTTTGTGGCCGGGACCCGCCTGCGAGCTATATGCCACAAAGCTGCCCTTCGCCAATTCAGCGATTTTTGCCCACGGCTGCAATCGGGATCTGCCGCCAATTTTCGGACCCGGCCAGCAGCGGACAGTCAGGACTGTCGCCGGATAGCAGCCGTCCAGATGACCAATCACCAACATATTGCCGGCAATCAACCGCCTTACTATGCCCAGTATGTAAAGAAGTGAATCTGGTGATGGCTGAGCGTCAGGGAATCGAGATCGATTACTGTCCCGAATGTCGCGGCGTGTGGCTGGACAGGGGCGAGTTGGACAAGTTCATCGAGCACGCAGAGCGTCAAGCTGGCGGCCAGCCGCGCAGCGACTATGCCGAGCGGCATGAGCGCCTCGACAACGACGACAGGTACCGTGGTAGGCCGCGCAAGTCATTCCTGCGCGATTTGTTTGACTAACGGGGCAAGCCGGAAATCAGTTAGTTGACCAGTGAGATTCAACAAACGTGTGTGTCGCGGGGTCTGTAGGTAATTCCGCGAGGCAAGCATTTCTTCTGATACGTATGGCAACGGAGGTGAATCATGGGAAAAAGCAAAACAGTTTCAAACGTGGCTGCCGGCGCAGCAATTGCAATTTGTCTGTCTACAGTTCAGGTGGCCCAGGCTGACGAAAATCCATTCGAGATGCAGACTTTTCAGCAGGGAGGAGATGCCGGACAGAAACTCGCGCAAGGCATGTGCGGTGGCCGATGGGGTGGCATGATGGAAGGGCGGCGCGGTGGCATAACGGAAGGCATGATGATGGGAGGAGTGATGCCGCGCGGCGTAGATCCGGCGCAGTTGCCGGAGCCTCAATCGGCAGAGGCGCGACTGGTCAATCAGTACTGTACGCAGTGCCATGGCCTTCCCGCTCCTGCTCTGCACATTGCCCCTGGGTGGTCGCCGGTGGTAGGCCGCATGAACGCACGCATGCAATGGATGAGGCAAAACAGCGGCATGGGAATTGCCGCGCCGACTCCAGAGGAGTTGAAAGCAATCATCGGATATATGCAGACGCATGCCGCCAAATAGGAAAGACACCGCACGATGGCGGTTTCATTGTGACAGGCGCGTATTTGCACAACGGCCAGACTGGAGGAGAACGGAATGTGGATGGATTTTGAAGGCTACGGCATGGGCTGGCATTGGTTGGGGTGGCTAGGCATGGCATTTTTCTGGCTAGTTCTGGTACTACTGGTGTTGGCTGCGGTGAAATACCTGAAGGGTGATCGTCGTTCGAACGCCCTGGAAGGTGAAAGAAAGCCCGACGCGCTGGCCATCCTGGAGGAGCGATATGCTCGGGGAGAAATTGATCGCGAAGAGTACGTGCAGAAACGCGACGATCTGAAGCGAGGTTAGGCGCTCGAGTGCCCGTCATGCAAGTGAACCTGAAAATCCTTGTCGCTAGCGGTGCAATGTGGGCTGCAGCACAATGATCGCCATCCCTGCCAAGGCGATCCCTGCGCCAACTAAATCCCAGCGCGTAGGCGTTACGCCTTCTACCCGCCACAGCCAAATCAGCGCAACGGCAATATAGACCCCGCCGTAAGCCGCATAGGTGCGGCCGGCTGCGCTGGGGTGCAGCGTGAGCAGCCAGGCTGTTACGCCCCGCAATAATTTAGATGCAGCGACCCGAGCTATTCAGGGGCAACAAGAGGGGCGTGTCCCGAGGTGGTGTAGGCGGAACACGCCCCTGGTACAGGACGAGACAGAAGCGCTATAGAT
>JAPTVL010000021.1 GCA_028065725.1 Betaproteobacteria bacterium | reverse complement strand
ACCGCTATGGATGCTCCATAGCCCGCCGTGAAGCTGATCTGCACGCTGCCCGGAGCGACCCGGCAGCCAGGCCATGCCTTACCGTAGGCCGGTAGAACAGAGCCCGGCGTCTCGTTGGAGATGACGGTGTACTCGCTTGCTGCCAGGGTCTGGCGCACGCCGTCGGCGTCCAGGTAGGTGATGGTCTGCACGGACTGCAACGGCGGCAGCGGCAGGTCGATGCCATCGACCGGGAAGCCATCGAGATCGAGCCGCCATTGCTGGGTGATCAGGGCGCGGGAAGTGCGGCTCTCTGCCTTGTTGCGCGCGGCGACAATGAGCGCCGTGATCAGCGTGTCATCGTCGGTGCCGTCAACTCGGCAGTGCAGCTTCGCTTCGGCGAGCGTAATCGGCTCGGCGGATGGCGCGGCGAGAGGGGTCAGGCCCATACTGGTTTACTTGCGCCCGCCCTTGCGGTTGCCTTTCTCGGCATCTGCGGACTCGGCATCTGCCGTGGTTTCTTCGGCCTCATCGGCGACCTTTTCGGCTTCGGCTTTCTCGGCATCTGCGGACTCGGCATAACCGGCCTTGACCAGCATTTCAGCCTCGTCGGCCTCGACGATGCAGACTTCACCTGGATGGCGGGTACCGTTCGGCCCAGACATCAGCGTATTCATGCGGATTTTCATGGTCATTTCCTTTCAACTGGGGGCCGCGGCTGCGCGGCCCGTCAGGCATCAGTGGTTATCAGGCAGTGGGCTGCTTGCGGCCGTCGCCGCGAATCACCACGCCGGCATAGACACCGCCGGTGGTGGCGCCTGCCACAGTTGTCACAGCACGGATGTAGCGCTTGGTGCCGCGATAGCCGACGCGTTGGTTGGTGTTGCTGGCCAGCGCGGCCAGGCTGCCGATAAGGTCGGCAGCAGCCACTGCGTTAAAGGTGGTGTTGTCGTCAGACTCCTCGACGCTCGGCGTGTGGGTTCCGTCGGTGATGGTGCCGACCACGAAAGTCGCGGTCGCCGAGGCGAAGTTCGCCAAGTCGACGCCGCTGCCGTTGGCGCTGGCGGTGCGGGCGGCGGGCGCCAGAGAGTTCTGTACGTCTTGGGTTTGCTTGATGTCCATTTTCTGGGGCTCCTATTTGATGAGGGTTGCGGGCGGCGCGATGGGGCCGCCCGGTACGTCGATCAGCTGAGTTTGACGCGGGCGAAGGCCTCGCCCAGCACCGGCATGCCGTCGCCTTCCTTGCGGCCGATGAAGCCGGTCTGGTTGGTCTCGGCGTACAGCTCCACCAGGCGTTGAATCTGCATGTCGAGGGCATCGACGATCCAGTAGTAGCTGAAGTCGCCGATCATGCCGACATACTGGCCGGTGGTGAACGTGTTGGGCACGTACTCGCTCTGGTTGATGGAATGGCCGAGCAGCATGTCGGGTTCGCCGTCCTTCTTGCTCGGCTGCCACAGGTACTGTCCGTTGGCGTCCTTGAGCTTGGCGATCCGGGCAACGCCGTCGCGGTGGAACAGCCACTTGGCATTTTTCTGGTAGCCAGACTTGAGCGAGTATTTCGCCGTGATCAGGCCATCGACGGTGAGGTCGGTGGCACTGCCCGAGACAACATCGCGCGAGGTGGGAACGCCGTCATTGCTGGCGGTGAACAGGCCCAGCGGCCGCTTGTTGCCGTTGCCGGTGAGGTAGGCCTTCTCTTCGGACACGCCGAACTTGTAGCCCAGGCGGCTCATGACGAGCGCTTCGATGCCGCCAGCCTGGCGCATCAGCTTGTTGCTGATCTTGATGCGCTTGGCCAGCGGGTTCGGCACCAGCTCGCGCTTGCCGAATGCCATCGCGTTGTCTTCGCTGCCGGTGGCGATCTCGCTGGTCCAGTCGGCGTCGGCCGGATCGGCGTCCAGCGAGACGGCACCCAGGCTAGCGGCGGTCGGCACGGTGAACTTCGTGGCCCACTGACGAATCAGCACCTCGTCGTCGATGGCCTTGATGAGGGTGCTGACGGTCTGCTCGGGCATGACGAAGAAGCCGCCTTCGGATCCTGCGCCAGCGGACAGGGCACGCACCTGATCGGGATTGAGGGACTGGACGCCGCCACGCAGCAGTGCGCCGAATGCGTCACGGTATTCCTCGGTGCCGCGCGGGCCGGCACGCTTGCCGTCGGCATCATCTTTGCCGCGCCCTTCATCGAGCTTCTGGCCGGCAAGGCTGCGCTCGATCTCGACCTGGCGCTCTTCCGCCTCGATGGTCTTGCGCAGCTCCTCCTGGTCGGCGAACAGCTTGTCGTATTTCTGCTGCTCTTCCGCGTTAAGGCCGCGGCTTTCCTTCTCGGCGCCCGCGAGAACTTCACGGGCCTGGGTGACGAGGTTGTTGCGCTGGTGGCGCAGTTCGTTGAGTCGCTTCATTGCTAGGCTCCTTTTGATAGGCCGTGGACACCGGGATGGCGTCCGCTTGGCCTGTTAGGCGGGCGCCGCATAAAAAAATGGCCGCGCGGAAAACCGGGCGGCCTGTGCGGAAAGGTTGATGAATTCAGGTTGCGAGGTCGAGCTTCATTTTTTGCAGGTTGCGAAGACCGCTCTGGCGCTCCTGCTCGTTCTTCAGCGCGCCCGACGCCTCGTCTTCCCAGCTGCGCAGGTCGCGCGCGGCGACATCGGTTTGCGGGTAGGCCGGAAAGGTGACGGGCGACACGTCAAACAACCGTACCTTGGTAAGGGTGCGAATCACCCTGCCTTCGTCGTCTTTGGCCCAGTTCTGGCCATTGGGGCGGACGCTGAAACCGAACGACATCTGGTTGATGTCGCCGCGCTCCATGCTCACCAGCAGGTCGCGGGCAAGCTGCGTGTCGGGCGGATCGATCTCGATAGCCAAGCCGCGCGAGTCCTCGCTGAGCTTGAGGGTGCCGGCGAGGTTGCGGCCCAGCACGTGATCAGGATTGTGGTTGAACAGCGCCCGCACATCGTCGGTCTGGATGGCGTCGGCAAACGCGCCTGGCGCGATCTGCTCGCGGAAGCCGCCGAGGTCTTCGCTGAGCTGGTTGAACACGGCGGCATGGCCGACGATGCGGCGCTTGCCGTCCTCGCGAGTCTCGACGCGCAGCGCGTCCAGCGTGAAGTGACGGCGCTCGATGTTGTCTTTGCTCATTGCATTTTCCCTTTGATAGCGTCAGCCAGCAGATCGGCCGGCGTCATGTTGAGCGGGGTCAGGTATTCGTCCAGGCCTTCGGCGCGGTTCATGTTCTCGATCTCGCGCACCTCGTTGCGGTTCATCCAGCCGGTCAGGACGGCCGTGCGGAAGTAGTTGGCGCGGGCCGTTGCGTCGCCGCGCAGCAGTCCGTCGACCAGGAATTCGACGAAGTATTCCTCCTGCTCCGCTTCGCTTAGCAGGCCGCGGCTAAGTTCCTGCTCCCAGCGCGACAACCACGGCTGCATGGTGTAGACCACGAAGTCGATGGACTGCTGTTCGACGTTGCTGAACGTGGCACGCTCCAGGTCACCGATCATGTGCGGTGGCACGCGGAACAATCCTGCGATCTCAGAGCGCTGGAACTTTCGCGTCTCCAGGAACTGAGCGTCTTCCATGGTGAGCGACAGCGGGTTGTACTTCATGCCCTTCGGCAGGAAGATGGTCTTATGCCGGTTCTCGCCGGTCATGGCTTTCTGCCACTTCTCCCGGAACGACTTTGAGGAAGCATCGTCCTTGAAGTCGCCTTCCATTTCGACCCATCCGCCAGTCGGGCGGGCGTCGTTCGCCCAGAAGCGCGCGCCGTAGTCCTGCGAGGCCATCGATGCGCCGAGCGTTTCGCGCTGCGCCTGGATGGGCGTCACTGGCCTCACGCCGTCCAGCGTCATGAACGGGATGCGCAATACCTCTTCCTGCAGACGCGTGACGAAACCGCCGTTCTGCTGCTGGTATTCGTAGGCCAGCCTGCCGCTGTCCAGCAACACGGTGCGCACGCGATCAGGGTGCATCGGCACCATCTGCCTGCGTCCTCTTGGATCGCCGACGATTCTGGAAAACGCCACGCCACGCAGGCACAGATGAGCCATGCCCATTTCGCGCCAGGCGAAGCTGGTCATCCAGCCATTCGGAGCGCTGTGCAGCAGCGGATACGTCCAGTGGTCGGTGGCGCGTTCTTTGCCGCCGCCTGGCTTGCGCCGGTAGACGATGAGCGGCAAGCCGGCCAATGTCTCAGCCAGCACCCTGATGCAGCTGTAGACAGCCGCAACGCGCATGGCCGAGTCCGCTGTGACTGACACCCCTGCCGCCGTCATGGCTCCGCCCAGCCATTGGGCCAGGGCAGGGTCGCGCGGATGGATGCCGCGCAGCAGCCACGATGCGATGCGGTTTCTCAAATTCATAGGAGGACCAGGTC
>JAPTVL010000369.1 GCA_028065725.1 Betaproteobacteria bacterium | reverse complement strand
TTGGCCACCAGAATCTCTTCCATGTCGTCGCTGGTATAGGCCGTATAGCGCTGCCAGCGTGCGATCGTGTCGGCCACGGCGCGCGCGTCAGTACCCGGCCGCAGCCGCAGCAGCACCGCATTGACCTTGTGGCTGGACGTCTGGATCGCCTGCACTGCATCGAGCACGCCGGGCTGCCCTGGACGGTTGACCGCCGGATTGGCGGCGAGCCGCTTGCGGTCCTCGACGATGGCGTCGTTGTCTTTGAGGAACTGCGCTTCCTGCGCATCCTTCAGCGGGATGAACAGCATGGGATCGCCGTTGGACGACACCATGCGCCGGGTGAGGCCCACCACGGTGTAGTCGTTGCGGCGGATACGCACCACGTCGCCGACCGCAAAGCCGGTCTTGGCGTCGGCCACCGCTTCGTAATGCGCGCGGGCGACCGGGCGGCCCGCCAGCAGGAAGGCCGGTCCGCCCGGCTTGCCCGGCTCGAAACCCGCCACCATCACGCGCTGGGATGTCCCCTGATGCGACACCTGCATGGTGAGATAGGCGACGTTGCCGGTCTGCGCCACGCCGTCCAGCCCCGCCAGCGCACGGTAGAGTTCGTCCGGCACGGAGGACGGTTCGGCGAACGGCCCGAGGGTGTTCTGCTGCACCACCCAGACGTCGGCATCGACCGCGCGCAGCAGCACCCTGGCGTCGTCGACCATGCCGCGGTATACCCCGGCCATGGTCAGCGTCACACCGATCAGCAGACCCAGCCCCAGCCCGGTCAGCAGATAGCTTTTCAAATGGTGGGCGATGTCGCGCCGGGCGAGATTGATCATTGCCGCATCAGCCGCTGCTCGCGCACCCGCACGCCGGCGTCGAGCTGCTTCGCGCTATAGGCGATGATGCGGTCGCCGGCATTCAGGCCTGATACGATCTGCACCTGCCCGGTGGTTTGCATGCCCGGCTGGACCGGCTGGAACCGGGCGCGCCCGTCAATGGCCCGCCACACCCCTGTCTGGCCATTGTGCTGCGCCAGCGCAGCGCGCGGCACCGTCGGCACATCGCGCGCGCCGGGGAGACGGATGCTTACTTCCGCGAGTTCGCCCAGATACAGCTGGGCCGGCGCCGGGTCGAAGGCCACGTTGACGATACGTTCCTCGGTCACGGCATCGCTCTGCAATTCGATCCTCACCACCTTGCCGGGTAGCGCCACACCCGGTGCGGAGCGCAGCACGATGTCTGTCGCCTGCCCCACGACGACGCCCTCGGCACGTGCCTGGTCGACACGAGCGCGCACCCATAGCCGTGCCGGATCGACCAGCCGCAGCACCGCCTGCCCGGCCACGACGGTGGTGCCGGGTTCGGCTTCACGCGCGGTCACCACGCCGTCGATCGGGCTTATCAATTTGAGGCTGTTGCGCAGCTGATCGATGCCCTGCAATTCGGCTTCGGCCCGGCTGATCTCGATCTGGGCCCCAAGGGCATTGGCGCGTGCAGCGGACAGTGCCGCATTGGCCGCGGCTGCTTCGTGGCTGCGGCTGTCGGCCATTTCTTTCGCGACAAAATTCTGTCGGACCAGCGCCTGATACCGTTCGCGGTTTGCCTGCGCCATACGCGCGCGGCTCTCCGCCTCGACCACCTGCGCCTGCGCAGCCTGCGCTGCCTGACGCGCCCGCGCAGCGGCACTGGCCGCGGCATCGGCACGCTGGCGCAAATCCACCGGATCGATTTCGGCCAGCAGCTGGCCGGCCTGCACCCGGTCGCCCTGGTCGACGAACACCCGCAGCACCCTGCCGGCCTGGATTGGGCCGACCGAATACGAATGCTGTGCCTCCACCGTGCCGATGCCATACACCTTGGGCAGCAGATCGGCGCGCGTGACGACCGACGTTTCCACTCCCACCGACGCCAGCGGTCCGCGCGTGGTAAGCAGCCACACAAAAGCAGCGACAAAGGCGAGCGCACCGGCTGACAGGAAAAGGCTGCGTTTGCTGATTTTTAAAACTGCGCTGAGGTTCATCGCGGATTATTGCCCGAGGCTGAGTGCAGGCGCCTGAATCTGATAGGCCGCATGGCAGCTCACGCACTTCTGCAATGTGGTTGAAAGCTGGGTGAGACTGTAGCTCACGTCCTTCAGGCTATCGGCATCCAGCGCGATCTGATCGAAATCGCGATGCACGGAAGAACCCAAGTGACGGAATTCAAGAGGAAGTTTGGCACGCAGTTCAGGCGGCACCTCATGGGCCATTTTCTGCCCCAGGGCGCGCGCAGCTTCAGTAACGGCCGGCATGTCCTGTTGTCCCAGCGCGCCGGTCATTTTCTGCACGCCGGCAAGGAGCATGCGCATTTCTTCCAGAATCACGACGCGTTCGGCTGGGCTCAATTCCAGCACGACGCGGTCGTCGTGGGCGGGTGCGTGAAGGCTGGCGTGCGGATCCTGTGCATAGGCAGCCCCCAGATTCAGGCTGAGCACGGTGGCGAGGGTGATCGATAGGCGGTCCATGGCGTGGGTCCTTGGGTTGGTTACGGTAGGCGAACAGCCTGCAGAAAAATCGGGAATGTGCGTGCGGCTTCCGCCGCGAGCGTGCGCTGGTCGCGCAGGATCGAGGTTTGCAGGACCAGCCCCTGGATCATTCCGATGTAGAGCGTTGCGGCAGCGTGGGCGTCGAGATCCTCGCGCGCCAGTCCCTGTGCCTTGGCGTCGATTAGCAAACCGGTGATTTTCGCCTCGTAGGCCAGCATGATCTCGGTGACCAGCTCGCGCAGCGCCGGGCTGCGCCCGTGCAGGTGCTCGGACATCAGCACGCGCGGAATCGCCGGATGGCTGGCGATGAAGTCGATGTGCGCATAAAACATGCGTTGCAGCGCATCCAGCGGGTCGCGTCCCTGCCCCGCTGCGCGCCCCAGCACGCCCATCAGGCGGTCGCGCACCCATTGCATCACCGCAAGCCAGATCGAATCCTTGCTGGGGAAGTGGCGGAACACCGCGCCCTGCGTCACCCCCATTGCCTGCGCCATGTCCTGCGTGGTGACGTCGTCGACGCCCTGCCTGGCGGCGAGATCCAGCGTCACGCGGATGATTTCCTCGCGCCGCTCTTCTGCCCCCAGCCGCTTGCGGGCGGGTTCGTCGAACATGGTCTTGCCTCTTTTAGATAGTTACTGGTTACTATCTTGGGTGGACAAGGGCGCGGCGTCAAGCGCGTTTCCGGTTCGGTTCAGATTGCCGGATTGTCGAGACAAGCCAGCAGGGCAGCCGCCACCCCGCGCATCTCGTCCACACTCGTCACGTAGGGCGGCATGACATACACCGTGCCGCCGATCGGGCGGATGAACACGCCCTGCGCGAGCGCCGCCTGGTGGAAGCGGGTAGAAAAACCCGAGGTGGCATCCGCTACGTCGAACGCCCAGATCATCCCCCGGTGCCGAAAGTGTCGCGTGCGTTTGTGCGCAGTCACTTCTGACAGAACCCCAGAAAAATCCATTGACTTGACTTGGTTGGCGGCAATGACCTGGTCATGCTCGAAGATGTCCAGCACGGCCAGCGCCGCCCGACAGGCAAGCGGGTTACCGGTGTAGGAATGCGAATGCAGGAAGCCGCGCGCGGTGGCGTCGCCATAAAAGGCAGCGTAGACGTCGTCGGTCGTCAGCACGGCAGACAGCGGCAGGTAGCCGCCGGTGATGCCCTTGGACAGGCAGATGAAGTCGGGGCGGATGGCGGCCTGCTCGCAGGCGAACAGCGTGCCGGTGCGGCAAGAAGCGCTGCCCCCGGACTCGGCGGGCGCGGAGCGCCGGGAGCGGGAAGGGGGCGCGGTTTCGGCATGTATATTCGTCCGTCCGGGTACAGCCGCCTGCTCGAACGCGAACATTGTGCCGGTGCGGCCGAAACCCACAGCGATCTCGTCGGCGATCAGGTGCACCCGATATTGTGTGCACAAGGCCCGTACCCGCTCGAGATAGGCCGGGTGATACATCGCCATGCCCGCTGCACCCTGCACCAGCGGTTCGACAATGAAGGCGGCCGTGCCGTCCGCGTGTTCGGCCAGATGCGCCTCCAGTGCGTCGGCGCAGCGCAGGGCATAGGCCTCGGCCGTCTCCCCCCGCTCGGCCAGCCGGGCGTCCGGCGTCGGCACTTGCACCGTGTGCCGCAGCAAAGGTGCGTAGGTGGATTTGAACAGGGGAATATCGGTCACCGACAGCGCGCCGACGGTCTCGCCGTGGTAGCCGTTTTTGAGACTGATGAACCCGTTTTTCTCCGGCCGGCCGGAGTTGCGCCAGTAGTGAGCGCTCATTTTCAGCGCGATTTCGGTGGCCGAGGCGCCGTCCGATCCGTAAAACGCGTGGCCGAGCCCGGTCAGCTTTGCCAGTCGCTCGGACAGCGCAACGACCGGTTCG
>JAPTVL010000085.1 GCA_028065725.1 Betaproteobacteria bacterium | reverse complement strand
GTGCTGTTCGGCAAGTATTCCGGCCAGACCGTCAAGGTTGAGGGCGAAGAACTGCTGGTGATGCGCGAAGAAGACATCATGGGCGTGGTCGAGAAGTGACAAGGATGTCCCAGAGCGCAAGACGCGATGGGAAACAGCCATGTCATCCCCGCGCAAGCGGGGATCTAGCGCTAACAATTTACTAGGTTCCCGCCTTCGCGGGAACGACGATCAAGATTTAAGGAGATTTAAAACATGTCAGCTAAAGACGTAAGATTCGGTGATGACGTTCGCCACCGCATGGTGGCCGGTGTAAACGTTCTGGCCAATGCAGTTAAAGTGACCCTCGGACCGAAAGGCCGCAACGTGGTGCTGGAGCGCTCCTTCGGTGCCCCTACCATCACCAAGGACGGCGTGTCCGTGGCCAAGGAAATCGAACTGAAGGACAAGTTCGAGAACATGGGCGCGCAGATGGTGAAGGAAGTCGCTTCCAAGACCTCCGACGTTGCCGGCGACGGCACCACCACTGCCACCGTGCTGGCCCAGGCGATTGTGCGCGAAGGCATGAAGTATGTGTCCGCCGGCATGAATCCGATGGACCTGAAGCGCGGCATCGACAAGGCGGTCGAAGCCTGCATCGCCGAACTGAAGAAAAACTCCAAGCCCTGCACCACCAACAAGGAAATCGCCCAGGTAGGCGCCATTTCCGCCAACTCCGACAGCTCCATCGGCGACATCATCGCCCAGGCCATGGACAAGGTCGGCAAGGAAGGCGTGATCACCGTGGAAGACGGTTCCGGCCTGCAGAACGAGCTGGAAGTGGTGGAAGGCATGCAGTTCGACCGCGGCTACCTGTCGCCCTACTTCATCAACAACCCGGACCGCCAGATTTCCCTGCTGGAGAATCCCTTCGTGCTGCTGCACGACAAGAAGATCTCCAACATCCGCGACCTGCTGCCGGTGCTGGAGCAGGTCGCCAAGGCCGGGCGTCCCCTGCTGATCATCGCCGAGGACGTGGACGGCGAAGCGCTGGCCACCCTGGTGGTGAACAACATCCGCGGCATCCTCAAGACCTGCGCAGTCAAGGCGCCGGGCTTCGGCGACCGCCGCAAGGCCATGCTGGAAGACATCGCCATCCTCACCGGCGGCACCGTGATCGCCGAGGAAGTGGGCCTGTCCCTGGAAAAATGCACTCTGGCCGAACTGGGTCAAGCCAAGCGCATCGAAGTGGGCAAGGATGAAACCATCGTCATCGATGGTGCCGGCGATGCCAAGAACATCGAAGGCCGCGTCAAGCAGATTCGCAAGCAGATCGAGGAAACCACCAGCGACTACGACCGCGAGAAGCTGCAGGAACGCGTCGCCAAGCTGGCCGGCGGTGTCGCCGTGATCAAGGTTGGCGCTGCCACCGAAGTCGAGATGAAAGAGAAGAAAGCCCGCGTCGAAGACGCCCTGCACGCCACCCGCGCTGCGGTGGAAGAAGGCATCGTCGCCGGCGGCGGCGTGGCCCTGTTGCGCACCGTGAGCGTCGTCGCCAAGGTCAAGGGCGACAACCCGGACCAGGATGCCGGCATCAAGATCGTACTGCGCGCCCTGGAAGAACCGCTGCGCCAGATCGTCGCCAACGCCGGCGTCGAGCCGTCGGTGGTGGTGAACAAGGTGGCAGAGGGCAAGGGCAACTACGGCTTCAACGCCTCCAACGACCAGTACGGCGACATGGTGGAAATGGGCGTGCTCGACCCCACCAAGGTGACCCGTTACGCGCTGCAGAACGCCGCTTCCGTGGCCGGCCTGATGCTCACCACCGACTGCATGGTAGCCGAGCATCCGAAGGAAGAGTCTGCCGGTGGCGGCATGGGCGGCGGCATGGGCGGAATGGGCGGCATGGAAGGCATGATGTAATTCCTCCCGGCTTTCCTGCACCATAAAAAACCCCGCTTCGGCGGGGTTTTTTATTGCACCACAACATTGAAATGCGCCAGCGGTTCGATGGGAAAGTGCCAATGAAGCAGTAGATAACAGCACGAACAATCGTGCTGCGGAACCTTTTGCGCAAACCTCCAGTCGTTCGGTCTTCAGCCGGTTTCACGCCTGCTTAATTGGCCCACTCTGATTTGTCCTGGCTGCATGCCGTTGCCCTTCCATCCGTTTCAGGTTAATTAATCGGCATCGGAACATTCGTCGAAACTATAATGGATTGGGTGACTCAATATAAAAGCTGTTGGCCTATCGCTTCAACCCAGATTATCCATTGGGACGCGAGGTGATGGCGAGGCGGGTTGCGAGACAGTTTCGTTGCTTGCGAGGAGTCCATGGTCGTTCCATGGACGACGAACAAGCGGCGAAAATGACCGCAAACCGGCCGCCAGTACTCGCGTAGGCGCAAAGCGCCGCCTAATGGATAATCTGGGTTCAACGGCACCCGCTACGATTGCGGCTCAAAGCTGGGTTACCTCAAGGCACAGGTGGCCTTTGGCCTGAAACATGAGGATTTGCGCGAGGAGTTTGCCGCCTATCTGGCAACGTTGAAATAAACACCAAGAGGGGCAAATGCCAAAAACCGTCATATTCAGCGATCTGGACGGAACCTTGCTCGATGCGGTGAGGTATTCCTTCAATGACGCGCTGCCGGCCTTGAGCCTGATCCAGGCGCACGGCGTTCCGCTGGTTCTCTGTTCCAGCAAAACGCGCGCTGAAATCGAAGCTTGTCGCCAGCGCATGCACAACTTCCACCCTTTCATTACTGAAAACGGTGGCGGAATCTTCATTCCACAGGGCTACTTCTCCGCGCCGGTTGACCCAGCAGAGGGCTATCAGCGCATCATTCTCGGCATGCCCTATGCAGAGATCAGGCGCCACTTCGTTGCTCTCCGGGAACGGCTGGGGGCAAGCGTGCGCGGCTTTGCCGACATGACGGCAGAGGAGGTTGCCAAGTTGACGGGCCTCTCCTGCGATGACGCGATCCTGTCCAAGCAGCGTGATTTCGACGAGCCTTTCGTCTTCGAAGGCGCGCCTGACGCGCGTTTTCTGCAGGCCATCGAAGACGCCGGCCTGCACTGGACCCAGGGGCGGGTTTTCCACATCATGGGCAAGCACGACAAGAGCCTTGCCGTGAAAACCCTGAAGGCGCTCTACCAGCGCGAGTATGGCGAAATCTCCAGCATCGGGCTGGGTGACAGCCTGAACGACCTGCCCTTGCTCCAGGCCGTGGACCGCCCGGTGCTGATCCGGCACGAGGACGGAAGTTTTGATTCCCGCATCGCCATAGCCGGTCTGATGAAGACGCAAGGCCCCGGCCCGCAGGGCTGGAACGAAGCGGTGCTGCAATTGCTATCCGCCGGGAATGCCGGAGAAGAAACGCCGTCATCGATTCTTACCCATATCTTTAGCGCCGCCCTTGCCGCGGTCGATCCCTACCAGGCCGTGCTCAACGCCGCAAAACTTGAAAACGGTTGCCTGACTGTTGCCGGTGCCGCGTACCCGCTGGAAGACTTTAGCCGCATCGTCGTGATCGGCGCGGGGAAGGCCACGGCGCGCATGGCATTGGCCATGGAGCAATTGCTTGGCGAGCGGATTTCTGCCGGGCTGATCGTCGTCAAAGAAGGCCACGCGGCAAGCCTGGGCAGGATCGGGCAGATCGAGGCTTCCCACCCGGTGCCGAATGAGGCCGGGGTGGAGGGCGCACGGCGCATACTGGACATGGTGCGGGTCGCTGACGAGAGGACGCTGGTGATCTGCCTGCTCTCGGGCGGCGCGTCGGCACTGCTGGTCGCGCCTGTCGCCGGGGTGACGCTGCAAGACAAGCAGGAAGTGACCGCTTTGCTGCTGAAAGCCGGCGCGGCCATCGGCGAACTGAACGCCGTGCGCAAGCATCTTTCGGCGGTCAAGGGCGGCAGGCTCGCACAGGCCGCCTACCCGGCGCAGCTGGTGACGATGATTCTTTCCGACGTGATCGGCGACCGGCTCGACGTCATCGCTTCCGGGCCGACCGCGCCGGACGGATCAAGCTTTGACTATGCCTGGTCCGTGATCGAGAAATACAGGCTGAAGGAAAAGATCCCCGTGCGCGTCTTGAATTATCTGCAACGGGGTGTCGCCGGACTGGAGCCGGAAACGGTAAAGGACGGCGAACCCTGCCTGCCCGGAACCAGGAACGTGATTGTCGGCGGGATCGGCCGGGCTCTGGCGGCGGCGCAGGAAAAGGCCCGGCAACTCGGGCTGGCCGCGGAAATCGTCACATCTGAACTCCAGGGGGAAGCGCGCGATGCCGCACGCTTCCTGGCGCTGACCGCACGCAAGACGCTAGCCGGTCTGAATCCGGGCGAACGGCGCTGCCTGCTGTTCGGTGGCGAAACCACGGTCACCGTCAGGGGAACGGGGAAAGGGGGCAGAAACCAGGAGC
>JAPTVL010000479.1 GCA_028065725.1 Betaproteobacteria bacterium | reverse complement strand
GCGCGTTTTTTTCAATAATGACAAACATCTGCACACCACTTTCCTTGTAGAGGAACCGTATCGATGGCCAAACCTGCCGAACCTGTCGAAGCTGTCGAAATTGACGAGGCTGCGGAAGCCGCTCCCACCGGGAAGTCGAAGAAAAAGCTGTTCGTCATCCTCGGTGCGCTCGTGCTTTTGCTTGGCGGCGGTGGTGCGGCTGCCTGGTATTTCACCCAGGGCGGCGATACCTCCAGGAAAGCGAAGGTCGAACCGGAAAAAGTGCCTGTTTTCCTGCCGCTCGAAACCTTCACCGTCAACCTCCAGGATGGCGAGCAGTATCTGCAGATCGACATCACGCTGCAGGTGCTCGACCTGGCACAGGTGGAGGCCATCAAGCTGCACATGCCGCGCGTCCGCAGCCGCCTGCTGACCCTGCTCTCCGGCAAGCATGCCGACGAGCTGGCCACTGCCGAGGACAAGAAAAAACTTGCACAGGAAATCCAGGCGCAGATCAACCTGCCGTTTTATGCCGATGGCAAGCCCCAGCAGGTCGACGACGTCCTGTTCACCTCATTCGTGATCCAGTAAGGGGCCTGTAAATGAACAACCTGGACAATTATGGGTGTGCTGGCGGGGCGCGATGCAAGGCGCCTGGCGCGCCGCATGGCCATTCCATGCAAGTGACGGGCAACGCCGCAGCGTGCCTTGCCAGCGCAGCCAGAATGTTCTTGTTGTTTGTTTGCAGGCCCTAAGTTTATGGCCGACAATTTTCTCTCGCAGGATGAAGTCGACGCGCTGCTGAAGGGCGTGACCGGCGAAGCCGACGAGGCGCCGGCCGAATCGAACGACCCCTCGGAAGTACGTTCCTACAACCTGGCCACGCAGGAACGTATCGTGCGCGGCCGCATGCCGACGCTCGAAATCATCAACGAGCGTTTTGCGCGCCTGCTGCGGATCGGCCTCTACAACTTCCTGCGGCGCGGGGTGGAAATCTCGGTCGGACCGGTGCGGGTGTCGAAGTACAGCGAGTTCATCCGCAACCTGGTGGTTCCCACCAACCTGAACCTGGTGCAGTTCAAGCCGCTGCGCGGCACCGCGCTGATGATCTTCAACCCCGACCTGGTCTTCCTGATGGTCGACAACCTGTTCGGCGGCGACGGGCGCTTCCACACCCGCGTCGAGGGTCGCGACTTCACCCAGACCGAACACCGCATCATCCAGCGCGTTCTCAATATCGTGTTCGAGGCCTACTCGAAGTCCTGGGAACCGGTCTATCCGGTCGAATTCGAGTTCATCCGTTCGGAAATGAACACCCAGTTCGCCAACATCGCCACCCCCAACGAAGTGGTGGTCGCGGTCACCTTTGCCATCGAGCTCGGCCAGATCAGCGGCGAAATGCATTTCTGCATGCCCTATTCGATGATCGAGCCGATCAAGGATCTGCTGACCAGCAGCCTGCAGGCGGAAAACCTGGAAGTCGACAAGCGCTGGATCCGCATGATGCGGCAGCAGATCCAGCTGGCGGAAGTCGAGATCGTCGCCGATCTGGGAACGGCCGAGATCAGCCTGCGCGACATCGTCGACATGAAGGTGGGCGACATCATTCCGCTCGACATCCCGAAAACCATCGAGGCCAAGGTGGACGGCGTTCCGGTAATGGAATGCGCCTACGGAAAATTCAACGGCCAATACACGCTGCGCGTCGAGAAACTGCTGTCAACCAGCGCGAGCGACACGCAAACAGGAGACCAACATGTCTGAAGACAGCACCCAAACCATCGCCGAAGACGACTGGGCGGCCGCCATGGCCGAACAGGCGACCCCTGCCGTCACGGCGAGCCCGGCTCAATTCCAGGAACTGTCCGGAACCGCGGCATCCGGCGGCCTGGTCAAGGATATCGATTTCATCCTCGACATCCCGGTGCTGATGACCGTGGAACTGGGACGCACCAAGATTTCGATCAAGAACCTGCTGCAACTGGCGCAGGGATCGGTGGTCGAGCTCGACGGCCTGGCGGGCGAGCCGATGGACGTGCTGGTCAACGGCTGCCTCATCGCCCAGGGCGAAGTGGTGGTGGTGAACGACAAGTTCGGCGTGCGCCTGACCGACATCATCACGCCCGCCGAGCGGATCCGGAAGCTCAACAAATGAAGCGGATCGCTGCATGGGTGCTGCTGAGCCTGCCGCTGCTGGCGCACGCCGCCGGCGTGCCGGACGCCACGCCCGCCCCCGCCGTCTCCGCCGCCGGCAGCCTGCTGCAGGTCTTCATCGGCCTGGTGGCCGTATTGCTGCTGATCGCCGCGACCGCCTGGGTCGCCAAGCGCTTCGGCGTCACGCACGGCGGCGCGACCAGCCTGCTGCGCGTGGTCAGCAGCGCGTCCGTCGGCACGCGCGAACGCGTCGTGGTGGTGGAAGTGGGCGAATCCTGGCTGGTGGTGGGTGTGGCCCCCGGCAGCGTCAACGCGTTGGCCACTTTGCCAAAGGGCGAGGCGCTTCCGGCATCCCCGCGCGCGCTTCATGCGAGCTTCGCGGCCAACCTCCGGCAACTCATCGAGAAACGTCGTGCGCACTAAAGCAGTATCCCGACTGACGAAGATATTCTTCGCCTTCTTCGTACTGGCCCTACCTTCACTTGCACTGGCCCAGGGTGCGGGTCTGCCTGCATTCACCAGCACGCCGGGCGCAGGCGGCGGCCAGACCTACACCCTCAGCCTGCAAACCCTGCTGCTGCTGACCTCGCTGTCGTTCCTGCCGGCCGCGCTGCTGATGATGACGAGCTTCACCCGCATCATCATCGTGCTGTCGCTGCTGCGGATGGCGCTGGGCACCCAGTCGACCCCGCCCAACCAGGTGCTGATCGGGCTGTCGCTGTTTCTTACGCTGTTCGTGATGGGACCGACGTTCGACAAGATCTACGTCGAGGCCTACCAGCCGCTGTCGGAAAACCGCATCCAGATGCAGGAGGCGCTGGACAAGGGGGCGGGCCCGCTGCGTGCCTTCATGCTGAAGCAGACGCGGGAAACCGATCTTGCGCTGTTCGTGAAAATGTCCGGCTCGGCCCCGTTGAAAACGGCCGCCGACATCCCGATGCGCGTGCTGATCCCCGCCTACATCACCAGCGAACTGAAGACCGCCTTCCAGATCGGCTTTGCGGTATTCATCCCGTTTCTCATCATCGACATGGTCGTCGCCAGCATCCTGATGGCGATGGGCATGATGATGGTGTCGCCCGCGATCGTCGCCCTGCCCTTCAAGATCATCCTGTTCGTGCTGGTCGACGGCTGGAATCTGCTGCTGGGCTCGCTGGCGCAAAGCTTTTACTAGGAGCCGCCATGACCCCCGAAAGTGTAATGACCATAGGCCGCACCGCGCTGGAAATGACCATCCTGGTCTCGGCCCCCGTGCTGCTGGTCACCCTGGTCGTCGGCCTGACCGTAAGCGTGTTCCAGGCCGCCACCCAGATCAACGACCCCAGCCTGTCCTTCATTCCCAAGGTGCTGGCGGTGCTCGTCACCTTCGCCCTCGCCGGGCCGTGGATGCTGACGGTGATGACCGACTACATGCGGCGGGTACTGACCGGCCTGCCCGGCATCATAGGATAGGCCTGACGGGCAGCTCCCTTTCATGATCAGCCTCACCGATACCCAGCTCAATGCCTGGCTGATCAGCTTCATCTGGCCGCTCACCCGTATACTCGGCCTGATCATGGTGGCGCCGGTGTTCGGCCATCGCGCCGTGCCGGGGCGCGTCAAGATCGGCCTCGGCATATTCATCGCCCTGATCATTGCCCCTGCCCTGCCGCCGATGCCCGATGTGGGGCTGGGATCGTGGCACGGCCTGTTCATCCTGGTGCAGCAGCTGCTGATCGGCGTGGCGATCGGCTTCATCATGCGCGTCGTTTTCGCCGCGGTCGAAGCCGCGGGCGAAATCGTCGGCCTGCAGATGGGTCTGGGATTTGCGTCCTTCTTCGACCCGCAAAGTGCCGGTCAGACGCTGGTGCTCGCACGGTTTTTCAACATGCTGGCAGTCCTGGTGTTCCTCGCGGTGAATGCGCACCTGCTGCTGATCGGCGTGCTGGTCGACAGCTTCCAGACCCTGCCGATCAGCACGCAGCCGCTCTCTGCCGCGGGGTTCTTCAATGTGGCCGCTTTCGGTTCCACCGTGTTTGCCGTCGGCCTGCAACTGGCGCTGCCGCTGATCACCATCCTCTTGATGACCAACCTGGCGCTCGGCATCCTCACGCGCTCGGCGCCCCAGCTCAACATCTTCGCGATCGGTTTCCCCATCACCCTGGGGGTGGGGCTGATCGTGCTGGACCTCACCCTGCCCTTTTTCGCGCCACAGCTTGAGCAGATGATCCAGAACGGCTTCGACGCCACGTCCACGGTGATCCGGACAGATCG
>JAPTVL010000103.1 GCA_028065725.1 Betaproteobacteria bacterium | reverse complement strand
GAGCGAGGCAGCCCAGCGCGCGCTGCTGGAGTGGGTGCATACGACTCCACACGGGCTTCTACCCTTAGGGGCACAAGAGCCCGTAGTGGATCGGAGTCCTTTAGGGCATACGACTCCACACGGGCTTCTACCCTTAGGGGCACAAGAGCCCGTAGTGGATCGGAGCACCCCGCAAGAGGGTATGGAAAAAAATCCTTCAGGACAGTCCGGCGCGGCTGGCGGCGAGGGCCCGGTGCGATGAATCCGGGCTGCCGCGTGACGGGGCTGTTTCTGGTGCTGCTGGCGCTGTTCCAGGCGCTGCCGGTGGCGGTGGGGGCCTGGCAGGCGCAGCAATGGCCGGATACGGTCTCGGAATGGATCCGGCTGGCGCTGCTGCCGGGCGCACTGTGGTTGTATCTGCGCTACTTCAGCATCCTCGGCTGCCGCCAGTGCGGGGACGACGATGACGCCCGATAGGCGTGCCCGCTTGAATCAGGGCGCAGCAGGCGCGTCCAGTTGCAGTTGTCCGTCCTTCACCGGGATGCTCGGACCGGGTTGGTGATCCATACGCACCTGTCCTTCTTCCTTGCCCAGGCGGTAGCGCACGTCATAGCCGATGGTTCTGGTGTGCGATTCATAGGCGGTCTTGCAGCGCGTTTCGGTGCGGCTGACGGTGTTTTTTTCCTGCAGGTTCTTTTGCACCTGGTTGCCTGCGTAGCCGCCCGCCGCTGCACCGGCGACGGTGGCCAGCGTGCGTCCGGTGCCGCCCCCCACCTGGTTGCCGAGCAGGCCGCCTGCCACCGCACCGACCGCGGTGCCGGCGATGCGGTTGGGATCCTTGACCGGCGCCTGTTCATTGACGACCACGTCGCTGCACACTTCCCTGGGGGTTTTTGTGGTTTCGGACACCGGTTCGACGGCCAGCACCTCGGCAAATTCCGGCTCCGGGTTGAGCGCCTTGTAGCCCGCCACGCCGCCGATCGCGGTTACGGCAACGGCGCCTGCAATTACACCCGTCAACATGGATTTATTCATGGTGTTTCTCCCGAAACATTGAGAATGACGACATGAACAACAATTCGAATGATAGCCCAGCGCAGCGGGAAGTTCCCTGAAGGAACCGGGGGGGCTATGCAGGCTGCAGCAGGTCGATCCTGAAGCTGTCTTCGTAAGGCGGCACGTTGCATTCGATGACATCGGAGGGCGCGACGTCGAGGCGAACGCCGACGATGTCGGTGCGCACCGGCAGTTTGGACGCACCGCGATCCACCAGCACCACGGTGCGGATCTCGTCCGGCTGCCTGCCTGCCAGATACTCCACCGCGCGCAGCATGGAATGCCCGCGATACATCACGTCATCCACCACCAATACCGTATAGCCGGCAAGGTCGAGGCTGGCGTGCGTGGGGTTTTCGGTCAGCAGGGTTTCGGGATAGAGCAGCGTGAGATCGTCGGCATAACGCTTGATCTTCAGGTCAAGCCGAATGCAGTCGGTGAGCCCCCAGGTATCTTTCAGCCGCGCATGCAGCCGGTCGGCCAGGGGCGCGCCGCGCCGCAGGATGCCGACGATCGCGACCTGTGTGCGCCCGGTCAGCAGCCCCGCTGCCTGCCGCGCCATGTCGCCGACGATGGCGTCGAGCTGTTCGGTGTCATAGAGGCAGGTACGCCTGCCCTCGGGCCGGGCCGTCATGGTTCCTGCAGGCCCAGTTCGCCCCACAGCGCGTCGACCCGCGCCTTCACTGCCGCATCCATCACGATCGGCGTCCCCCACTCGCGCGCGGTTTCGCCCGGCCACTTGTTGGTGGCGTCGATGCCCATCTTGCTGCCCAGCCCCGACACCGGGCTGGCGAAATCGAGGTAATCGATCGGCGTGTTTTCCACCAGCAGGGTGTCGCGTGCGGGATCGACGCGCGTGGTGAGCGCCCAGATGACTTCCTTCCAGTCGCGCACGTTCACGTCCTCGTCGGTGACGAGGATGAACTTGGTGTACATGAACTGGCGCAGGAAGGACCACACGCCGAACATCACGCGCTTGGCGTGGCCGGGGTAGGCCTTCTTCATCGACACGACCGCCATGCGGTAGGAGCAGCCTTCGGGCGGCAGGTAGAAGTCGGCGATCTCGGGAAATTGCTTCTGCAGCAGCGGCACGAACACCTCGTTCAATGCCACGCCGAGAATCGCCGGCTCGTCGGGCGGCTTGCCGGTGTAGGTGCTGTGGTAGACCGGGTCGCGCCGCATCGTGATGCGCTCGACGGTGAACACCGGAAAGGTTTCCTGCTCGTTGTAGTAGCCGGTGTGGTCGCCGTACGGCCCTTCGAGCGCGGTTTCGCCTGGATGGATCACGCCTTCCAGAACGATCTCGGCCGAGGCGGGCACCTGCAGCGCGTTGCCGAGGCACTGCACCACCTCGGTCTTGGCGCCGCGCAACAGGCCGGCGAACTGGTATTCGGACAGCGAGTCCGGCACCGGGGTCACCGCGCCGAGGATGGTCGCCGGATCGGCACCGAGCGCGACGGCGACGGGAAACGGCTCGCCCGGATTCGCCAGCGTGTGCTCGCGGAAATCCAGCGCGCCCCCGCGATGCGCCAGCCAGCGCATGATGAGCTTGTTCGGTCCGATCACCTGCTGGCGGTAGATGCCCAGATTCTGCCGCTTCTTGTGGGGCCCCTTGGTGACGGTCAGCCCCCAGGTGACCAGCGGCGCGACGTCGCCGGGCCAGCAGTGCTGGATCGGCAGGCGCGAAAGATCGACGTCGGCGCCCTCCCACACGATCTCCTGGCACGGCGCGCTCTTCACCTCCTTCGGTGCCATGTTCAATACCTGCTTGAGAACCGGCCACTTGTCCCAGGCATCGCGCAGGCCTTTCGGCGGTTCGGGTTCCTTCAGGTAGGCCAGAAGCTTGCCGACTTCGCGCAGCCGCGCCGGATCGTCCTCGCCCATCCCCAGCGCCACGCGCTTGACCGTGCCGAACAGATTCGCCAGCACCGGCATGCCATGCCCCTTGGGGTTTTCGAACAGCAGCGCCGGGCCGCCGGCACGCAGCACGCGGTCGGCGATTTCGGTCATTTCGAGTTTCGGGTCGACTTCGACGGTGATGCGTTTCAACTCGCCCATTTTTTCGAGTTGAGCGATGAAGTCGCGCAGGTCGCGATAGATCATGGATGGCCGATCATGAGCAGCTAGGTTCGAAGGCGCACTGCGGCATCAGTTGATGGTTTCGAACAGGGTAACGACCTTGGCTACGCCGGACGTCGTGCGCGCAATCCCGGTGGCGACGCCGGCTTCGGCCTTCGTCACCAGCCCCATCAGATAGACCACGCCGGCTTCGGTCACCACCTTGATCTGGGTGCCGGGCACGCGCTCGTCGCGCAGCAGTCGGGTCTTGACGTTACCGGTGATGGTGGTGTCGTTGGCCCGGGACGTGAGCGAGGTGACGCCGGAAATGCTGAGCTCGTTGAACACCGTGCGCACGTCGGGAACGCCCTTGACGACGTCGGTCGCGCGCGCGCGGGTGGGCTCGTCCGGCACCTGGCCGGTCAGCAGCACCTGGCGGTTGTAGCTGGTCACGGAGATGTTTCCGGTTTTCTCCGGCAGTGCCTCACGCAGGCGCGTCATCGCGCGCAGTTCGATTTCCTGGTCACCGACAAATACGCCGGCGGTGCGGCGATCCGTCGCGACTGCCGCGCCGGTGGCGGCACCGCCCACGACGACCGCAGCACATCCGTGCAATTGCGACAGCGCCACACCCACCAGCGCGATTTTGATCAGTTTGTTCATTCCTCGACTCCTAGTAAAACGCTGTCCACCGCATCGCACAGGCAATGGATGACCAGCAGATGGACTTCCTGAATGCGAGCCGTGGATTCGGCTGGCACGCACAGGAAGACGTCGTCATCCTGCATTTGTTCCGCCAGGCCGCCGCCGCTGCGTCCGGTTAGTGCGATCACCGGCATGCCGCGCGCGTGGGCGGCATCCACCGCCTGCAGCACGTTGTGCGAATTGCCGCTGGTGGAAATCGCCAGCAGGATATCGCCCGGCTGGCCCAGTGCCTTCACCTGACGCGCAAACACCTGCTCGTACGCGTGATCGTTGGCGATCGAGGTCAGGGTGGAGGTGTCGGCGGTCAGCGCAATCGCCGCCAGGCCGGGACGCTCCTGCTCGAAACGATTGATCATCCTGGACGCGAAATGCTGCGCGTCCGCCGCCGAGCCGCCATTGCCGCAGGCGAGGATTTTGCCGCCCTGCGCGAGGCAATGCACTATATTGCGCGCGGCCTGTTCAATTGCCGGGGCAAGGGCATCGCCTGCATTCAAGTGGATCTGGGCCGAGTCCTTGAAGTGGCCGGATATTCTGTCGAGTAAGGGCATGCTAGCTCGGATGTTTCATGAATTCGCGTGATGATCGCGCAGGGTTTTGTTTTGCAGGGGAATTTTGTG
>JAPTVL010000512.1 GCA_028065725.1 Betaproteobacteria bacterium | reverse complement strand
CCTCTGCCATCGCGCGTTGCCGTGCTTGGCCAAGCCGCCCGGCTAACGCGGCACCATGCGCTCTCGGATCGGCAGGAGGGCGAATTCCCGGATGGCGCCTCGGATGGCGCTCCGTTGAGGGCGCTTCCCGCTCCAGGCGCAAGTGTTCATAGGTCATGCCTCCCTCTCCATCCCTTAGCTGTTATGGCGATACTCGCGGGCAAGCGCGGCATCGAGGTGGTTTTTTTCAAGGAACTCCCGGCCGGACAGGATCATTTCCTTGACCGCGCGCCGAAGAACCCGCTCGATGTCAGCATGCGACATGCTCTTGAACTGGGACGCCACCTGGCCATCATCGGGCTCAAAATTGCGGCGGATACCGGAAAGCTTCAGCGCCAACAGACGTTTGATCTGCTCCAGATTCGGCATCTCGAAGCGCACAACCTCATCGAAGCGTCGCCACACCGCCTTGTCGAGCAATGTTTCGTAGTTCGTGGTGGCGATGAGGATGCTCTCCCCTCGATAACCGTCCATCATCTGCAGGACGGCGTTCACGGAGCGCTTGAGCTCGCCATGATCAGCACTGTCGCCGCGATCCTTGGTCAGAGCGTCGAATTCATCGAACAACGCGATCACCGGATGATCGGCGATGTAATCGAACACCTTGCGCAAGTTAGCGGCGGTTTCACCTAGAAACGACGAAATGACAGAGTCCAGCCGAACGAGGATGAGCGGCATGGACAGGGCGTGTGCGATGACTTCGGCGGCCAGCGTCTTCCCGCACCCGGGAGGCCCGCAAAACAAGAGCTTCTGCGCGGGTTGCATACCGTAGGATCGCAGCACGTCCGCTCGGTTGTGCTCCATAAGGATTTCATCGAGGGCCGACTGCGTAGCATCCGAGAGGATTATGTCTTTCTCCTCCCGAATCACCGCACGCTCTTCTAGCAGCGCAAGGCCGTTGTCTTTATTGGTCGGCAGGCTGGGCAAACTTTGCAGCTTCCGCGCACTGTTCCCGACCGTTGCCTGATCGCCGTAAAGCAAACGCTCAAGGTCATTGGCGAGCAGATGATGGTTCTTCTCGCGCTCCTCTTTGATCACTGCCTCGGACGCCGCGCGAAAGCCAGAAGCATCGCCTAGCGATCCCGATTTGATGAGTTGCCGCAATAATTTTCCGCTGGCCATATCTCGCTCTCCTCAATTCTTGGCACGCGTCAATCGCTGCCTGGTCGTGCACAGGTCTAACCGTGCTACTCGATTCATCACACCATCTCCCACTCGACAGTAAACAGCGTGTGCTCCTCGACATGCTGCTGGAGTTGTACCTCCAGCTGATTGATGAGCTCGTTGCGCTGGGCTTCGACTTCGTCCTGCCTGGCGAATAGCTCCCGGCGCAGTTTGCTGCGCTTGCCTTCCAGTTCACGCTGCTTCTTCTGCCACGACAGCTTTTCTTCCAGTGTTGGCGAAGTCGCCGCAGTGCGGCGCATCTCCTTGATCTCGCGGTCGATCTCCTTGATCTCCTGCTCCAGCCCCAGCTTCAGGTCGTCCGCCCAGGCATCGAGCTTCTGGACTTCCTGCTCGAAGTAGCCGAGGTTGCGCTGGTTGATCTCGCGCAGGAGAACATTCTTGCGGACTTCTACGTCGGCCAGCAGGGCGGCGTCAGCCGCGTTGAACAGCCCCGCTGCCTGCATGGTCGCGGGCAGGCGCAGCAGCTTTTCAGGGTCGTCTTCCGGCAGCAGCAAGCCATCGGTCGTACTGGCCGCGACTAGCAGGTGCTGCTCCTGATTTCCCAACGCTTCGACGGAAATCAGTCTCAGGGTGAGCCATCCGGCCTTGCCGCGATATGGCTCCAGCGTGCTGATCTTGGTGCCATAGGCGTCGTAGTCGAACACCAGTTTGACCCCGTCGAGCGCGCGGCTCTTGGCCTGCTGGGCCACCCACAGCGCCAGCGGATGGTTGACCCGGTACAGATGCGCGTCGCCAGAGCGGCGCGGCAGCTCATAGCGCCCAAGTGCGACACCAGCCACATCATTGTTCTCTATGCCAACCGGAGTCCGATGGAGATTGAACCCCTCGTCGTCGAATATGGCGCAGTCGCCTAGTTCCGCCCGGGTCAGGTCCATCAGCATCCGCTCGAAGCGGCTGCGCATCCTTTGACTGTCCTCGGCGCGCATGCGCAGCTTGTCCTGCACCTCCTCGTCGAAGTGCTCCAGAAGGAGCTGGCGGGTCTTGACCATCGCCTCGTTGATCTCGCCGGAGAGGTCGAGCTGGAGCTGCTCGAAGCTGGACTTGATTTCCTGAGGTTCTCGGCAGTTCTGATAGATCTCCACGATTCGTCGCTCGAAATCGACGCCGGAGCCGATGGCGCCCAACACCTCGTCGCTGGCCCCGAATACCCCCTCGAAGAGTTGAAACTTCTGCGACAGCAGCTCATACACCCGTGCATCGGCCTCATTGCTGCGGTCGACGAAGTTCACAACCACCACGTCGAACTTCTGCCCATAGCGGTGGCAGCGCCCGATGCGCTGTTCGATGCGCTGCGGGTTCCAGGGCAGGTCGTAGTTGATGACGAGCGAGCAGAACTGGAGGTTGATGCCCTCGGCTCCGGCCTCGGTGGCGATCATGACCTTACCGCGCTCCTTGAAGTGCTCCACCAGGGCCGCGCGGGTGTCAGCCGTCTTGGAGCCGCTGATGCGGGCGGTGCCTTCGTGGCGCTTCAGCCAGTCCTTGTAGATCGCCTGCGCACGCTGGTCGCTGTTGGTGCCGTTGAAGAACACGATGCCGTCGCCGTATGGCGTGTCAGCCAGCAAGTTGAGGAGGTATTCCTGCGTGCGCTTGGACTCGGTGAAGATGATGGCCTTCCTGGACGCGCCCAACCGATCCAATTCAGCGAAGGCGCGATCCAGCGCGGTGAGCAGCGCTTTGCCCTTTGCGTTGTCCCGTATGTTGGTTGCCAGCGTTTTGAAGTAGCGAAGCTCCTCGATCTCCTGCGCGATGGCATCGCGTTCCGTGCGGTTTGGTGCTGCGATATCTGAGTCTTGCTCGTTCCACTCATCGACGGTTTCGTCAAGCGCCTCGTAGTCCTCGTCGAGCTCGTCGGCAAGATCAGGAATAGCGGTGACTTCGTCGAGCGCACCCTGGAGGCGCTTGGCCATCGTCTCCAACGCACCCGCAATCGCGTGCGTGCTGGAGGCGAGCAGCTTCCACAGCACAAGTGAAATCAGTTGGCGCTGCCCCTCGGGCAAGGCCTTGAGGTTGGGGCGGCGCAGGTAATCGGCGACGAGCCTGGAAAGTTCCTGTTCTTCGCTCGACGGCGTGAATTCCTGGACGATGGCCTTGCGCGCCGTGTACGACACGTAGGGTTGAACCTGTTTGCGCAGAGTGCGCTTGCAGATGGGGGCCAGCCGGTCACGCAGACTGCCGAAGGATTGCTCTCGGCCTGTGAACTGCGAGCGGAAGCTATCAAGGTCTCCGAACACGCGGTCATCGATGAAACTGACCAGTCCATAGAGTTCGAGCAATGAGTTCTGCAACGGCGTCGCGGTCAGAAGCGCCTTGGAGTGAACGCGCGACAGCGCCTCCTTGAGGGTCTTGGCGATGATGTTGCTGGTTTTGTAGACGTTGCGCAGGCGATGCGCTTCGTCGAGGACGACCAAGTCCCAGTCGATACCCTTGACATCGTCAGCCTTGGCCTTCGCGAACTGATAGGAACAGATGATCGGGCCGGAGGCCAACAGGAACGGATTCCGCTGCTCCTGCTTCCGGATCGCGTTGTAGCTTTTGGCTTCGAGGATCAGCCCTTGCAGGCCGAACTTGTCCTGCAGCTCCTGGTGCCATTGCTTGCGCAGGTTCGCCGGAACGATGACGAGGACCTTCCGCCGCCGCTCGGCCCAGCGTTGTGAGATGACCAAGCCGGCTTCGATGGTCTTACCCAGACCGACCTCATCGGCGAGGATCACGCCACGGGAGAGGGGATTACGGCAAGCGAAGAGTGCGGCGTCGACTTGATGAGGATTCAGATCGACTTGCGAATCGACCAAGGTCGAAGCTAGGGACTCCACGGAGTCGTCTGCTGCACGCCTGGTCAGCAGCCAAGCAAAGTATTGGCTCTGGTGCGGCGTCAGAAGCTGCTGTGTTGTCAACGGCGATCCCCCCCTTTGTTCTGTCCTCGACGCGCTCATCTGCAAATGGGCGCGGTGGCGGCTGCGTCAAGACGTCAATGCGCCAAAGTGCAGTCTATTGGCAAAGGCGCGCGCGTCTAGAAGGGAGAGCAGGAACGCCACCTGGCGCACCGCTACGTCAGCCATTGTGGACAATCAAACCCAGGACGCAAATAGGCCGCGCTCGCCGCGGCTGTCACCTCCGACGCCAGCGCTTCACCCGCATCGAAGCAGCGAAACTTGCGCAAAAGCTCGGATAATGCGCCCATGGACACGGTCATGCGGATTGGCGGCTGGCGGATCATGATCTACACCCACGATCATCGACCAGCCCATGTGATGCCGTCACGCCTGATGGGCGCGCCAAGCTCTTGCTCAACTGCCTTGGGGGGCCCAAGATCGCAACTCACTGGACGCGCGACCGCTTGAAATCCTGTCGCCTGTGTCGTTCAACTACGTCAACATAGAAAGGGATCGTTCATGCAGATCAACAGGGGCCGTTGTTCACGCTTGCTGATACTCGCCCGAATGGGCCGTTTCCACCTAAGAGCTAACTCTGCATCCTTCGAGAGGGGCGTGCCCCTCAATTTGAACGCTATACCTAAATACTAAGGAGACGACCTTGCCCCGCCCATCAGATAGAGACCGCGTGTTATGGCTGCTCCAAGAGCAGGGTGGAACTTCAAATCAGCAAGTCCGCTCCGTCCTTACGCTCGGCGATGACCGCTACAAAAAGCTCACTCAGCAACTGCTGACCGAAGGAATCATCGAGAAATTTCGCTGCCGTGGCGGAGGAATCAGACTCACGGAAAAGGGATCAAAAGCGGGCGCATTGCCCGAAGCGGAATCCGCAGTCCAAAAGGAAAAAGATCTCTACGCGCCATTCATCACTGCCTTGGAATATGAGGTGGCTGAAAACGAGGAAGCTGGGCTACTGTTCAATACAAGCGCTCTTCGAAAGAGTGGCAAATGGTCGAACCCTGACGTAACAAAAGTTTCCGTTCGAGCATTCCCAATTCTTCGAAGCCACAAGGTATTGGTCACGACATTTGAACTGAAACAATGGAAGCGATGGAACGTCGATGCAGTATTTGAGGCCGCGTCACATCGCAGATTCGCCCATGAATCATATGTGGTGCTCGAATGGGCCAAGGACGTTCCGGTTGAAGGTCTCGAAGAGATCACATCGGTTTGTAGTCGGTTTGGCGTCGGCCTAATGACGTTGCACCCCTACTACTCGTCTTTCCGTCATATCGTCGAACTCGAGGCTGAACCAAATGTGCCGCCCGAAGATTACGTTGAAGAGTATCTCGGCTACGTATTTGAGCGGGATGGCAAAAAGAAGGATGCCTACGATGAACTCTGGCCACGTCCTCAAACGTAACACTACGCTCAACCTGATCTGCGCGAAAAGCCGTGCAGATACGGTTAGCTTCATTCGTTATGCGCCCTGTAGGGGTACCTAGGCCGATGCGTTTGATCGGCTCCTAGCGCCTTCTATCGCGTCGCCTTTTGCGGCGTTGCACCGCTGGACGCGAGATTGCTTGCACGATAACCGTCATTATCATGCATGCGAAAAATGCGGCGGAAGTCCTGGGTGCCGGAAATAGGGGTGGCGCTGGTTTACAAGATCGCAAGCAAAATCAACGGCTTGGCTTGACGCGCGCCTTGCGCCGCGAGGGCTCGGTATACGGCCATCGCACGCGGATCAGCGCCATGTCTGACGGCGTATCTGGCGGCTCGTGGCCGTCCAGCATGGCCTCGATCACCCTATTTCTGAACGAGCCAATTTGCCGGGCAAGATCGGCGAGATAAAAGTGGACCGCCCAGCCCTGGCCGTCGGTTTGCTTGATGTCCATGTCAGGTCACCTTTCCGGTTGTGCAGGCCGTCCAGGACGGCCTGCTTGGGGTTACCACTTGCCTGACAGGCGCAGGCGCACGTTCGACAGTGCCAGCGGTGGCGGGGGCGGCGGCAGGCCTGCGGCCTTGGCGGCTTCCAACGCAGGCTTGTAGTCCTTCCATGCCTCCTCGATTTCCCTGCCCCGCCGCATGATTTTTGCCTTCTGCTCCGGTGTGGGCAGGCCGTCCGGCGACTGGTCGAACTCGTCCGTGGGCGGCTCTTGGATGATGTGCGGGACACCGGGCTTTGCTTTCTCCGCGCCGCGCGGGTCCGGGTCATACAAGATCGCGGGCCAATTTTCTAGGTCAAACTCTGTGTAGACATGCATTTGCGTAGCTCCTGGGTTGTTGACATGGTGATTCAGCGGCGCGCGAAATCGTCGCGTGCTTGCTGATTCCCGCATCTCCTTGCTTCCGCGTTTCCTTGTTCCTGGCTTTCTGTGTTTCTGTGTTTGCGTGCCCGCCGAAGCACAAGGAAACATCGGATCAGCCAACGAACTTGGTCAGCGCATCGCGCACCACGTCCACCATGCGCAGGCCGTCCACGGCGCACCTTGCTTTCAGCCGTCGGTGCAGGCTTTCGGGCAAATCCACGGTCAGGCGCGACATCCTCTCGACGGCTTGCGCTGTGGCCTTGGGCGTTGCCACGGCGAAGGCCGGGGCGGTGGGTTCGCTTGGGGTGGGCGCACTCACCCAGGCGTCGGCAGTGGGCGCCTGGGTGGGGCGGGCGGCGGTGAGCTGGACGCGCTTCTTCGTTGCCATGATTTCTTCCTTTCTTGTTCGCTGTGTTTCTGTCTTTCTGTGTTTCCGTGACTACGCATCGGCGGTGGCAACGGCCTGGGGCTGGGGCATGAGGCTTTCAATCTCGCCCCGCAGGGCCTCGACCTCTCCCGCTGCCGCACCGCCAGGCTCGAATTCAAGGGCGGCCTGCCCGGCGACGATGGCCTCAGCAAAGGCAATGCGCTGCGCGATTGCCGAGCGCAGCACCGGCAGCGCGTAGGTCGCCAGCGCGTCGATGACCTCGCGCCCGATCACCGTGTTGCTCACCCTGCGATTGATGACGAAGACCGCTTGCAATGCTGGCTTGTAGATCCTTGCTTCATCGACCAGCGCGACAAGCTCAGCCGCTGCCCAAATATCCAACGGGGAGGGCTGGACGGGCACAAGAACAAGGTCAGAAGCCATGATCGCCGACTTGGCAATCTCGCTGACCCGTGGCGGGCCATCGATGATGACGATGTCATAGCCCGCGCCGATGCGGCCCACGTCACGGTGCAGGGTCGGCTTGGGCAAGCCGATGGTGTTGTATTTGACCTCACCCTGCCGTGCGGCGGCGCAATCCAACGCACTACCTTGGGGGTCCGCGTCGATCAGCAGCGCGCGATGGCCTGCGGCGGCGAAACTGGCGGCGAGGTTGACGCTCAGCGTCGTTTTTCCAGCGCCACCTTTTTGGTTCAAGACCGCAATGGTTTTCATGGTTTTTCCTTGTTTCTGTGTTTGTTGGTTCAAAAAGCCCCGGCGCGTGGCCGGGGTGGCCTCTGTTAATTCACTTGTTCTTGTTCTTCGGCGCGCTGCACGCGAATCAGGCGAGCGTTCTCGTCGGGGTTCGTGAGGCGGAAAGGTTTTTCCAGATAGACAATCTGCGGCGCAAATCGCCCGACCGAAGGCAGTTGGACGCCCAGGCGATAGGCAAGGGCGATGCGCACCAAGGCCGCCAGCGGCCCCGCGCCCTGCAGCAGCCAAAATGGCATGTTCGCCTCTTTCATTGCCGCTTTGAAGCTCGACAACTCGGGGTGATCGCTGGAAATGACCAACCCCTGGCCGTTTGGCATCGCCAGGGTCAGCCTGTAGATCCAGCCGTAGCGGCGACCGCGCTCGCCCTCGAACAGCGCATCGCCAGGCAAAAGTTCTTCGTCTCCGGTTGGCAGATACTCGCCCGGAAGGTCATTGCCGCCCATGACTCGTGACGGCGCCGGGAGGGGCTTGGTCTTGCGGTTGAGCTTCGCCCACTGCTGGCCTCGGGTGGAGCAGATCGAAACAGAAACAGATTTCACGTCAGACATGATTTCACCTTTTCAGGAGTCGCCGCTGTGCCGCGCGGCCCGGTCTTACTTGGATTCAGCGACAGGCGAAATCAGCCGCCGAAGGTCTCGGAAACCCGGGCGTAAATCACCCCAAAAACGACCAGCAAAAACAGCGAGCCCAGGCCAACAACAGGACGGCCAAGAATGGCTGCGGACATCGCCGCCACCACTGCCCCGCCGCCGCCGAAAATCAGGCCAAAGAGCGCCTTTTCGTCGGGGGAGAGATGGTGTTTTGGGGAGGTTTTGGGGTCGAAGCCTGCTGGGGTGGAGGCTCGGGCGTTGGTGGCCGTGAAATCGGCTTGCCGGGCGGGGGTTTTGAGGATTGCTCGGTTCATGACGGGGCTCCTTTGTGGGGGTTGTTTCTGCCAGGTATGGAGGGCTCATTTGCCGAGCTTTCGAGCCGGTGCCGAAGGCATGAGGGGTTGCGGAAGGCATGACAGGCCGTAGGCCGCCGTAGGCGCCCGCTTGCGGGCTGGCGTGACTGACGCCATCCCCGAAAGGCGCGGAAAGTCGCGCCCTTCATGCTTGGCAGTCGCCCCCATGGGGCACGCGAACCCAAAGCAAGCCGCCCGCCCGGCAAGCCGATGCAGCAGCCTCGCGGCGCTTGCGCCGTATCCCTGCCGCCAAGGGCGGCACTGGCTGGGGGTTGTGTTTAGCCGGGCGCAGCCGGGCGTCGCTTGGGGTGCCGGGCATCGCCGGGCACTGCAGTCGGGATAGCGATGCAGCCCCGCAGGGCTGAGACCCTTGGGGCTCAGGGCGAAGCCGCAGCAGCGCGGGCCGAAGGCATCACCCTCCTGGGGCTTGTGCCGCTTTTACTGTTGCTGCTGCTCGACGGCTTGCCGCTCCTGCCCCTCCGCCTGCCGCGCCGCATGCCTGGCGGCGGTCACCGCCGCCAGGTCCTGGGCGGTGCTGGCTTCGAGGCTCTGCTCGCGCTTGTAGATCGCCGTCCCAGCGAGCGCCAAGGCAGCGAGTGCAACAAGCGTCCAGACGCTGCGCATGGCCGCCCGTGCGAGGTCGCGGCGACGCTGGCGCTTCATGTCGCGCGCCCACTCGGCGCACTCCCGCATGAATTGCTCGCACGAGATTTGGCGTGGCTGCATGGCTGTTCCTTGTGTTTGGTTGACGTACACCAGCATTCAGCGCACAGCGAAATGCCCGGCCATCGCGCCGGGCATGGGATGGGCTTCAGTCTTCGGTCGGCATCATTACGGTGATGACCGGCTCGCCTGCATCGCCTGGGCCGACCATGAACTTGAGCGTGGCCTTGCGCGGCATGACGCCCCGGCCTGCCGTCGGCGTGCGCAGCAGTGAGTAGTAGAGCGGTTGCGTGCTGGCATCCAGGCCACGGCGCAGGGCACCGCGCACGGCCAGGCTGAGCATCCAGCACACGTCCCACAGCCTGCCGGATTCGCTCTGCCCTGTGTAGCCCTTGCGGGCCTCGGTGGCGTCCGTCCACTCCACACAGTCGGCCCATGCGGCGCTGGTCATCGCCACGGGCCAAACGATGCCGGCCTCGCGGGCGGTGGTGGATACGTCGATCAGTTGCCCGTCCTCGATGGCCTGGGCGCGGGTGTAGGTGTGGATGGGCTCGCCGAAGATCTCGCGCATGGTGTCGGCGGGGGTGGTGGCTTGGGTGGTCATGGTGCGTGCTCCTGCGTGGATGTGTAGTTGCGTGAATCAGTCAATACGTACAAAGAACGCTTTGCGGGGCGGCTTGCTGTCGTCGTATCCGAAATAGGCTTTCAGGCCGTGGCCGATGTCGCGCGTGTCGCCGACCTGCACGGGCTCATGCGGGCCGTTGAACCAGCGCAGCACCTCGTCGATGTCGTGCGCTTCGAGGGCTTGGGGAGTGATGAAAAACTCACCCGATAGGTAGTGCTTGCGCAGGGTGGCCTCCGGGATTTGCACAACTGCCGTTTGGTGAGCCTCGCGGGGGGCGCCCGAAGGGGGCGCGCTGTGGCTTGTGGGGTGTCGGGGTTCGTTCATCTGCCTTCTCCTGCTGGTTGAAATCTGCTGTTCGGAGCCGCCTCGCAAATCGAGCCTGCAAGCCGGTGCCGTCCCGAAGGGACAGGCATGGCGCGTGCGGCGGGCATGACAGAGCGCAGCGATGGCGTGACGGCTGCTTGAGCGTCAAGGTGCGGCAGGTCGGGGCGGCTTTGAATCGCAGATCGGCAGGGGATGGAACGAAACCCGTGCGCGCGAGCAGCGCGCATGAAAAAGCCCGCGGGCGGCGGGCTTGGGGTTGGGGTGAGGCCGGGGTTACCAGCCGATGCTTGTTCCAATCTTGATCGCGGCGGTGCCGCTGCCGCCGTTGAAGCCGACGCTGGCCTGCCAGTAGGCGGGGTGGTCGTGGAAGCGGAAGGCCCGGGCGAAGCCGATGCCCACGGCGCTTTCCCCGCCGACGCCCGCCACGGCGGCGGTGAGCGCATAGCCCTTGGGGCCGAACTGCGGCGCCATGCTGGTGGCTGCGGCCATGGCCGCCACCTCGTCGGCGTGCTGGTTTGCTTGGCCCAGGATGCCGCTGGTGGCCTGCCCGATCAGGCCGTCCACTTGGCCCAGATTCACCGCATCGGTTGCTTGTGTGCCGGGGGCGACGTTGGTGATTTGGCGCTGCTGGCTGGCGCTGCCGACGCTCACCGAGTCGGCGCGGTTGGCCACACTGCCCGCGCCGAGCGCCACGCTGTTGTTTCCAAGCGCCTGGGCTTGGTAGCCCAGCGCGACCGAGTTAGCCCCCGCAGCGTTGGCTTGATAGCCGATGGCCGTTGCCGGGTCGGCGTTGGCCTGCGCGCCTTGGCCGATGGCGATGGCGCCGGTGGTGTTGGCGTCGGCGGGGTTGGTCGGCGCGGTGATGGTCGCGCCCTGGCCGATGGCGAGGCTGCCTGCGTAGCCTGCCGACGCGCCGTCGCCCTGCGCCACGGCGCCCGAGGCGGCGGTGGTGTTGCGCCCGCAGACAATGCCGCCCGCCCCGTTGTACTTGCACAGGCCACTCGCAGTGGCGCTGTTGATGAGGTTTTGCAGCGTCGTGATTTGCGAGTTCGTGTAGCTGTTGGCCGTGGTCACCGCGCCCGCTGCGGCGCTTTGTACTTGGCCCACGTTGGCGGCATCGGTGGCTGCCTGGCCTGCGGCGACGTTCTGGACAAGCGTGCCGGCGCCGCCGTTGGCTTTGAGGCCCAACGTGCCGGGGGCTACGTACTGTGCCGAGTTGTTGGCGATGGTCAGCGCCGTGTTGGCCGTGCCCTGCGCGGAGCGCGCGAGGTTCGCGGCGCTGTTCGCGGTGCTCTGCGCAACTCCGACGGCGGCGTTGGTGGTTGCGAGCTGCCCGCCGTCGACGGCGTCGGTGCTGCCGTAGGCGACCGTGCCGGGGGCGACGTTGGTGATGCGGCGCTGCAGCGTGCCGCTGCCGACACTCACGACATTTTTTTGCCCGCCGTCGGTGCTCCCCGCGCCGAGCGCGACGCTGTTGCTCCCCGTGGCTTGTGCGCCCTCGCCCACGGCCGCGGCGCTTGCGCCGCTGGCGGTGGAAGATGCACCAGCCGCCAGCGCGCCGACCCCGCTGGCGCTTGCCTCGAAGCCTACGGCCGAGCCGCCAGACGCCGAGTTTGAGTAGGCGCCCAGGGCCGTGGCGTCGTAATTGCCTGTGCCAGTGATGGTCGCCGAGGCGCCGATTGCGGTGTTGTACGCGCCGAAGCCCGCAGGCGCGGCGCCTGTTGCCTGCGCGGCATCGCCGATGGCGAGCGAGACGCCGCCCGTGGCCTTGGCGTTGAGGCCTGATGCAATATTGCTGTTTGTGTCCTGGGTCGTGACATTGCCGGCGCCGCTGCCCGTGCCGCCCGTGGCGGCCCAGGCCGTCGAGGCTGCCAGCGCCAGCGTGGCGGCGAGCAGTGTTTGTTTCCAATTGGTTTTCATGGTTTGGCCCTTGGTTGGTTGATTGAGCGCAGCCGCGATGGCGGGCTGCTACAGGCATTCAGCGGCGGGCGAAATTCGCGGGCGGTGGGCAACCGAGCAACCCCTTGTTGCGCGTCGCGTTGTCCACGGCCTGCGCATGAAAAACACAAAACCCGCGCATCTCACGATGGGCGGGCTTGGGGCTGGGTGAGACTTAGAACGTCTGTTCGTAGCCGAGCGTCACGGCGTCGCTGCGGACGTACTGGTCGCCACCGTAGGGCAGGGCGTCGCTGAACCAGCGCGTGCGCTGGTAGGCCAGGCTGGCATTGCCGGGCAGGCCCAGCGGGTGGGCGTAGCTCACGGCCAGCGAGCCGTTTTGGTACGGGCCGGTTCCGCCGACCGCTTGCGCGACATCGATGGTTTCACCCCGCAGGTAGCTGGCGCTGACGACCCACGGCGAGCTGGCGCCGAAGCTGTAACTGGCGGCGAGGCCTGCCGCAGCGTGCGAAGCGGCTGCGCCGCCGATCAGGGCGTCGTGGCCGATGGCAAGCGTGGGCATCAGCGCAAGCCCGGGCGCGAAGCGCGGGCTGTAAACATACGCAAGGCTTGCGTCGGCGCGCTGCTCGGTCACGCCAGCGCCGTGCAGGCGGGTGACGCTGGCGGTCAAGGCGAGCGGGATGCCTGCGGGCGAAGCGTTGAGGCCCAGCCCAGCGGTGACGCCTGCAGCCCCGACGTTGCGCAGGCCCAGGCCGTCGATTTGGCCGAAGGTCAAGCCTGCGCCAGCGGATACGTGCAGGCCAGCAGTGGCGCTGGCTTGCGCAGCGTGGGCGGCGACGGGAAGCGCAGCGGCGATGGCGACGGCGAGGACGGTGAGTTGCTTTTTCATAACGGACCTTTCAGTGTGTGATCAAGCGCAGCGCGCGGGATGCGGCTGCTACACCCATTCAGGCGGGGGCGAAATTCGCGGGCGCAAAAAAGCCCGCGCATCTCACGATGGGCGGGCTTGGGGTCGGCGTTACACGATCTCGTGGTGCTTGGGCTTGGCCTCGTCGCCGCGCGTGGGGCGCTCGGGCGGCTCACGCTTGGGCTTGTCAGCGGGCGCAGCGGCGGCGCGGCGCTCGATCGCCTCGCGTTCGAGCGGGCGCAGCTTCCGCTCGGGCTCGGGCGGTTGCGCGATGGCATCGGGCAGTTGTGGCGCGGGCTGCTGCGCTTCTCTGTCCAGCGACGGCCCCGGCGCGCCAGATGGCGCGGCGGTGCTGCCACTACCTGGCTTGTGGCCAGGGTCCGTGGCGGCGCCCAGCCCGTACTTCTCCCTGATTTCCTGGCGCTGCTGCGCGCGCTCGGCGGCTTCGCGCTGGTGGTCCTGCAGGGCGCTCATCGCGGCTGCGTGCTCGTAGGAGTTATCGCTGCCGCCGCCCGGAGACATGGACATGGACATGGACGGATGCAGCGCGGGGTGGGCTGAAAGCTCGGCCAGCTTCTCGGCGTCGGCCTTTTCCTCGGCCGCGATGCCCCGCTCAATCTTTTGCAGCGCGCCCGGCGCAAGCGCCTCCCGAGCCTTGTGCTGCTCGGGGGTCAGGCCTTGTTTTGGGACTTGCTGCTCGCGCAGTTCTGGGGGCAAGCTGCGCAGCGCGAGGTCGCGCGCGAAGTTTGAAGTTGCCATGTTTGGCTCCTGGTTGCGCGGGCCAAGAGCGGCCCGCACAAGCATTCAGCGCGCGGCGAAATCGGCTTCAAGCGTGCTAGTCGTGCTCCCCGAATTCGTCGGGGCCGGGGTCAGGCTCTTGCTGCGGCACGGCGCGAGATGGGCAGAGTGCGGCGCGGATGCGGGCGAAAAGGTTGGGCATGGTGGGCTCCTGGAGGGGGTGACGTGGACATTCAGCGCGCCGCGAAATATCACAGGCTCAGATCGTTGTCGTTGTCTTGCGCGCGCTCGGCGCGCTCGCGCATGTTTTCAATCGCCCGCGCGGCCACGGCGACGCCCACGGCCAGGGCGCCGGAAATGGATGCCTTTTCGTCGGCGGCGGTGAACTGCATGCCCGCCGCAGCCGATGGTGCTGCAGGGGCAGCACGGGGCGCCGGTGCCGCTGCCGCTTCGGGCGTGGGGGGCGACTGGTAAGGCTGGATCTGCTTTTGCTCCGCGGCGCGGGCGGCGTCGGCTGCGCGCACCTTCGATGCATGCGCCGCAAGCGCGGCGCGCATCTTGCCGCTGATCTGGCGTTGGTTGGCTTGCGTGCCGGTGAGCAAGGCGCGCAGGCGGGCGGCGGTGTCGGCCAAAAGTTGGCGTGGGTCCATGGTGGGCTCCGGGGGTGGTTAAAGTGTGGCGTTGCCGATCTTCTTTTGCTTCTGCTCAAGCTCCGCCTGCGCCTGCAAAATCGCGCGATCGGTGCTCGCCCGGGTCAGGGTCTCGCGCTTGGGCTTGCGGTCGTCGGTCGGCGGCTTGGGCGGCGTCGGCTGCTCAGGCGTGAGGTCGAGGGCGGCGGTTTTGTTGAGTTCGGCGCCTGCTTGCTTGCCAGCAAGCTCTGCGTTTTGGGTGTAGATCACGGCGTCGTCGCGGCCTCGCGTGACGTTGACGTAGGCCTCGCGGTCGCCGTGGCGGCCCCCCGCGGTGTTGTGGTGGATCATCACTTTGTCGACGGTCTGGCCTTGGGCTGCGTGGCTGGTGCTGGCGTAGGCGTGCTCGGCCTTGAGCGCGCTGGACTTGCTGACTTCGATGCGCTGGGCCTTGTCGCCCTCGCCCAAGCGCAAAACCATGGCCTTGTCGGTCACGGCCTCGATGCGCGCGAACTGGCCGTTGCGCACCGCCTCGCCACTCGGCAGCTTGTGGTTCTCTGTGAACTTGATGCGGTCGCCCGCGGCGAACTCGCGGACCTCGGCGCTGTAGGCGACGACTTTGATGCGGGCCGGGTCGATCAGTTGCTCTCGGCCGTCACTTGTGCGGCGCACGCGCAGGGTGTTGGTGCGGCTGTCGGTCTTCAAGACTTCGAAGCGCTCGCCGCGCTCGTGGTGCTGGGTTTTTGTGCTGGTTTCCAGAATCTGGCCGGGCGTGTAGTTGCCCGCGCGCTTGCCTTCGGCGCTGGTCAAATCGGCCTTGCGTAGCGTCTGCATTTGCGCTCCGGCGCCAAGCTCGCCACGGGCTTTGAGTTCCGCGCGGATGGCTGAATTGATGGCCTGCCGGTCGGCGTTGGTGGCGGTGACGATCAGGGTGTTGGCGCGGGCATCGGGGGGCAGTGAAACGTAGTCGGCGGCGAGCTGCTTAATCACTGCCGCGTTGTCAAACTTGGCGGCCTCGCGCTTTTGGTCGCGGGTCGCACCGTCCTGCAGGGCCGCCTGGGCGGGGGCGATTTCCTTCACCTCCAGGCGCTTGATGGCATCGTCGTGGCGGCGGGCCAGAATGTCCTTTACCGCGTCTTGCATGTGCTCGGTGCGCTGGCGGCGAATGCTCTTCTCGCCCAGTTCGCGGGTCGGCATGTGTTGCTGCGCTTGCTCGAAGGCCTTGCCGCTCTCAACACTTTGATGCTGCAACTTGTCGCCCAGGAACACGGTCCTGGCGCCTGCGGCTTCGGTCGTGCGCAACACCTTTGCAAACTCGCGTTGGCCTGCCATGGATGCCTCGTCCATGATTCGCAACTCTTTGACATGCGGCGGCTGGGCGGTCGTGGGCTGGCCGCGCAGGGCCTGCTCGGCATCGATCAAGTGCCGGGCGGTGGTGGTGGATGCAATGCCAGACTCGGCTTGCAGCTTGGCGGCCTGCTCGCTGCCGTTGCTGTGCCCGGTGACTGTCCAGCCCTTGGATTCGGCGGCGGTGCACACGAACTCAAGCATGGTCGTCTTGCCTGTGCCAGCGAGGCCCTGCACGCCTTGGAAGCGGTCATCGCCCGTCAAAATCATGCTTGCGGCGGCGCGCTGCTCGGCGGTCAGGGCGAACCGTTCAGCTTTCAATTCAAGCGCTTTTTGCTTCTCAAATTTCGCCAGCGCGTCGTCGAATTCGCGGGGGGTCAGGATGGCCTCGTGCGCCCCCTTGCCCTGTTGCAGGCGGCGCGCGCTGTCGCGTTCGAGGTCTTGCGCCGAGCGCGTTGTGAAACGGTCGCCGTTGCGGATCAGTTCGCCGGATTTTGTCTGGGCCTTGATCTCGGCGGCAATCTGCGTCCAGCTTGCTTTGCCCGCGGAAAAGCGCGCGGCCTGGTGGTTGAGGTCGTGCAATTGAAAGACGGCCTCTCTCTCGGTCAAGTGCGCCACGGCTTGCTGCACGGCTTCGCGCGCGATGGCTGCGGGGTCGATGGCCTTGGCTTGTTTGGCAAGCTGGGTGGATTGCTCGGCGGGCTTGATGCCCATGGCGTCGGCTTGGGCTTGCCAGCGTTCGAGGTGGGCTTCGCGGACTTCGGGCAAGTCCTTGGTGCTGCGTGTGGCCAGCGCAGCGGCCATGCGGCTGGTGGCGCTGCTGCCTTCACGCTCAGCCCCGCGCTCGGCAAGGGTGGCGTCGATCTCTGCCTTGCGCTTGGAGAAGTCTTCCAGATCGGCACGGGTGTAACCAGCGATTTCAACGTGCCCTGCGCGATCGTGCTGGACCTCGAAGCCGGCGCGCTGAAGTTCGTAACTTAAGGTGTTTTGATACACAGCATCGGCTGCGCTGCGATGCTCGAACAGCTTCTCACTGCTCAGCGAGTAGGCCTTGTCGCCCAAAAATGTGAGGTTTGCAAACAAGGCGTGGGTGTGTAGCTGGGGGTCGCGCGCGCGGCTGGATACGTGCTCAAACGTGGCGATGGCGAGGCCGTCGGTTTTGACGTGCTTGCCGCCGACGCGGGCCAGCGCGCCGTGTTCCTCCAGGTAGGCGATGGCGGCGGCGACAGCGCGGCGGTGGGCTTCGAGGGCGGCAGGGTTGCCGTGCACAAGGGCCTCAAGGCTCACGGATTTAGGGGCCGAAATGGTGAAGTCGTACCCGGCCCTGTGTTGCGGCTGGCCGTCCTTGCCGATCCGGCCGAGCTGGCGTTCGCGGGGTTCGCCGGTGGCGGGATCGACCTCGATGATGCGACCCTGCAGGATGTTGGTCAGGGCGGCGGCATCCACCTTGCCAGTCAAGCCCATGGCCTCGGCGGCGGCGCCGGTCCAGGCGCTGGGGACGGCCTCGCCAGAGTAATACTCGGCCGCGGCGGCCTGGTCGGTGTAGTAGCCAGCGGCGTCCCGGGGGTTGGTGATGATGCTGCGCGAAATCATGTGAGCCCCTATATACAAGAGACACCCCGGCGCGGTGGCCGGGGTGGGTGGTCAAAGGTCGATGCCTGCCGCTGGGGCCGGCGCGGCCGGGGGTTGAAGCGCGGCATCCAGGTCTTCCAGGCCTGCGGCTTCGGCTGCTGGGGCTGGCGGCTGGGCTGGCGCAGGGGCCGGGGTTGGCGCAGGGGCGCGCACCCGGGCGATAAACGGCTCGGCGACGGGCGGCTTGCGGGCGGGCAGATTGATGTCAATCACGGTTGGCCTCGCCGCGCCGGCCAGTTTTATGACGGCGCGCAGGTCAGGCAAAGACAGCAACTCGCCCTCCAAAAAGTTTTTCTCCACCACAACCTGCTGGGCGTAACTCTCCCCTTGGTTGGACGACGCCCCAGTGCTTGAGCTGCCTTGGGATGCGTTCGTTGAATGGATGTATCGGGATTCTTGACGATTACCAAGATTATTACTCAAATACTCCGCCGTTTTGCCATCGGCCGTGCAAAGAATAAGCTGATTATTGAGGCTCGAAATCATTCCAAGGAAGGTGTTTTCAGTGTATTCATCATACCCCTGGTAAATGCTTTGCACCCCCAGGATTGAACATCCGCCGTGCTTACGTGCATTTGCAACATAGTTTGCGATCCCGTTCATTCTGCCAATACTGGAGAACTCATCCAAGACAAGCCATTGCCTGCGGCTCTCATCGGCCGGCAGGGTCATCACGGCCTCGCACCAAATATCAGCCATGGCACACAAAATCTTGCGCAGCGGCATCATTTGCGGGGTGGTGTAATTAAAAAACAGCCAGCCTTGATTTCCCGATTTGATGTGATTTTTAATGCTAAAACTATGCCGGCCAGCGTCGGGCGCGAGCCTTTGGTAAGGCATGATATAGGCCGCGATTATCGCGCGGATGCTGCCAAACATCTTTTCATTTCCGGGCGCGACTTGCGCCTCGGCGGCTTTGCCTTTGAAAATCTCACTGAGTTCATCGAGGTCGGCCCTTACTGCGAGCCGGAGAATTTCGGAGTTTGTGAGGTGATTATCAAAGCAATGCTCAAGAATTGCTGTGAGCGCGATTTGCGCGCCGGCATTCCACTGCGCGCTCTCGCCGGAGCCATCGGGGATAATCGACTGCGCGATCGTCTGCGCAGAATAGTTATCCTCGCCTTCAAACTCAGCCAAGGGCGACCAGTCCACGCCGCGCGCGTCGAGTGGGCTCAGAATCACGTCGCGCTCGGGGTTGTAGTAGCGGCTGAGGTAAATGCCTGAGCGGTCGGCAACGAACCCCGAATCGCCACGTGGAATAATGGTGTCCAGCATGCCAGTAATCACAACCGTTTTACCAGTGCCAGGCGCACCGCTGAGCAGCCAGCCCCGGTGCTCCATGGAGTGAGGAATAGGAAGCGGGCCAATTTGAAAGCGTGGGCGCTCCGGTGGTTTGGGTTGAGCGACAGGCTGGGCGGCAGGCTGTGGGGTAGATTTGGCAAATAATCCCATGATGTTCTCCTTGTGGTTCAAGGGGCGGCGTGATTGCCGCCCCGGCATATACATTCAGCGGTGCACGAAATGTGGGTCACTTCATATCGCGCAGTTGCTCGGCGAGGTCGTCCGCATTTGTCCGCCCTGCCCCGCGCATAATGCGCTGGTTCCTGTTCACGCGATCGAGTATGGTTTCCTTTTTCACTGGCGGTTTTTTGTTCACGCTGAAAATGGCAAGAAAAGCGCTGGCAAAAATCATGCAGGCCAATGCCACGATCACGCCGCCCAAATACACAATCCACCCCGCAGGGTAATTGTCAGACCCGACGCCAAACAAAATCCACGTCGCAAAAAAATCGAGGGTCAAAAACCATCCAGCAATATGCAAAAAATATCGAGCTGCCTTGCTCTTTGTCGCCGCGTACTCTTTTGATTTAACTTGAAAGACATAAAACATCGCCGAGACGACAGCGACCCACACAAGCCCAGCCAAAAATGGCAATGGAATCATGGGGCCAACGATAAAATAAAGAATAGAGATGATGCCCAAAACGATCTGCATGATGTACTCCTTGGTGGTTAATGGTTAAGATTTAACAGGCAAACGCGAAGCCAGATAATCGGCGACTTTCTTCAAATCGCCCTTAAACGTCTGAATAATCGTTGCTTCGGCGGCTGAAACACGAGCTTCGAGCGCGGCGTGGTTGGCATGCTGTATCAAACACCAACGGGCGTAATCACTAATATTCATGCCCTCGGCCTTGGCGGCCTCTGCAATTTGCTGCCAGCGCTCAAGATCAACACGGAACTGGATTTGATGGGATGCCATGAGGTAACCTCCTTGGGCCACCATTGGCCCGCTTATCTACATTCAGCGGCAAGCGAAATTTGCACGGGCGCGCCGCTGGCGGGTGATTACAGGTTGCGCTTGGGCTGGTGTGGGCCTGCGGCGGTTGAGTGATAGCGGGCCGTGGGATGGGTGATTACAGGTTCGGGCTTGGTCTTGGCGCATGAGGCATCCCGGAGGGGATGCGTCATGTGTGTTTTTAGTCGATTCAATCGACGGCTCAATGCGGCTTGGTTTTTGGTGCTGGCTTCGCGCTGTGGTTTTGCGCTGGCTTGGTGCTGTGTTTGGATTCTCATGATCTGCGCCCTCCGTTAGTCTTTTGCTGCTGGCATTCTCAGCTTTGGCTTGCTTTTCTCACGTAATGCATCGAGCAGCAATAGCCGGATAATCAGGAATATGAAGCCACCGAGTAATCCGGCGACGGCGCACAGGGTTAATATGTGGGCCACGAATTGGGCCGCTTGGGGTTGGGGTAATGCAGCAAACCAGGCAGCGAACCGCTGCAAGCCGGTGCGCGGGTATTCGCTGGGCCGGGGTAATAGGGTGAGCCAGCTTAATGCCTTGGCCGCCAGATATTCGAGGACGGCATACTGGTTTGCAGGCCGGGGAGCCATCGCAAACCAGAATGCAGAGCAGGCGGTGATCACGAAACCCCAGAATACGGCCAAGATGTGGCCGTGCATGCGCGCCATGGTTTTTGCAATCTGCGTTTGCTCGATCGTGCGGTATGCGTTTTGGTTTGGGTTGGGTTGCATGGCGATCTCCTGGGTTGGTGGCGAGTTAATACTCTTGCTGGCGGCTCGCGCGGCGCGCTGAGCGCATAATCTCGCGTGCGGTTTCGGGGTCCATCTCAATTTCGGTTTTGAGGCCGAGCACACCAGCAACGGCGAGATAAAACAGCGGCCAGAAAATCAGGGTCGTGACGATGAAGTAAATAAAGTAAGCCTTGAGATTCGGGCCGTTAATTTGCAGAAAATCCCAGATCGACATTTGCGAAAGGGTGTATTTCATGCTTGCGGCGAAGGCAGCAAAAGAATGAGCATTACTGAGGTTATCTGTGGTCAGCATGTGCTGCAGCGTGCCCGGGGCGAGGTGCGACATGGTGGCATAACCCAGGCTGTACAAAACAAACGTCGAGCCTGTTATGCCGTTTGTATAGAAATCGATCCGATACCCGACGTATAAAAACAAGGCGGTGACGAAAAATAAAACAGCGAAGGAAACGGTGTATTGCGCACCACTGAATTTGTGCTGGATTTTCATGTTTTGCTCCTGTTGGATAGCTTGCACCTAATTCAGAAGGGGCCGCTTTGGTGCTTGCGAGGTCGGCGGATTATTGGCGTCGGTTTGTGCGTCGATTTGCGATTGCAAAAGCCGGTCTCCTATTTTCTGGATCAACACCAAAAAGAATGAGCGCTCGGCGGCCGTTAATTCGGCGGACAACCATTTATTGTCAAAGACCGAAAAATAGGTGATGCAATATTTGCCGTTACGGTCGCGTTGAATCTCATACACCACCGCCTGGGGCCGCGCCTGGGTGTTTTTGGTTTCCATGGCAGCCTCAAAATTGGTTGTCTGTGCGGTGCGGAGCGCGGAAGGATTCGCGCTCACGCGGCGCGTGGCGCTGCGGGCGGTAATCCGGACCTTCAAGCTCCCGCTCAGCCGAGAATAATGCAGCCGTGGTGACTTGGAATGCCGAATCGGCCAGCATCAAGGCCGAGTGATAATCGTCACTGCCGGTGCGTTCTTTGATGCGGTCAAGCGCAGAGAGGATGCGCGAAACCGAGTAATAATCGGAGTCCGACATCGCGAAGATTTTCTTTTCGAGCGCGACACAATATTCCCGCGTCGCGTCGGCCATTTGTTGTTGATAAAAACTTTGGCGCGCTGCACGCCATTGGTCCAGCATGGCCTCGCCTTGGGCGAGGCCTTCGGTTTCCTTGGTTTGGGTGGTGGGGGTTTGCATGGCTGGCTCCTTGGAGGCGAATGGGTTAAATGCAGGGGTGACATATGCATTCAGCGCCGGGCGAAATTTGTAGGGCGTGAAAAAGCCCGCCGCGCGTCACGCGCGGCGGGGCAGGGTTATTGACCTGCGCGCCTGGCTCGGATCGACTGGATTTTTTTGAAGGCCGCCGCGCGGGCGGCCTTGAGCGATTCGGTCTGGCCATTCCAGGCCAGCGAAATCCCAGTGAAGTTGTTTTGGCGCGCCTCTAGGTCAGAGCCCAGGATGTGCTGCGGCCTGCAAGCCGCCAAGAACATGGGGAAGCTGAATGGCGCGCCGGTCTGGGCGACCTGCCCAATGGCCTGCAGGCCGGAGTCAAGTTCGGCCTGGCTCAATCGATTGGCCACGATCTGGCGCGCCCAAGAATCCACCCAGGCGCCCGCCCCGTGCTCGTCCCTGGTTTGGCTGGCGACGGTCCCAAACATCGGGGCAAGCTGCCCCAAAAGCACCCAGGCCTGCTCGCGCGCGACCTCAAGCGCGGCCTCCATCTGTTGCTGCTGTTGGCCGTCCGCGCGGCCGACCGGCTCTGGGCTCATCATCTGGCCCCACAACTTGCCTATTTTTTCCATGCCTGGCTCCCATCAAACGTCGATCACCGTGCCGCCGCCGCCCGGCTCGTCCCGCCCGTTTTGGGGGCGGTGGACGGCACCGCGCGCCCAAGCTGGGGCCTGGGGCGTTGAAGACTTGCTGGTGGCGGGTTTGAGGGCTGCTGCCTGCTGCGCCAAGAGAATTCGCAGGACGACGCTGGGCCAGGCGCGGCCGCGGGGGTCGAGCGCCCTGGCCTGGGGCACGACCTGGAGGATGTCGTCCTTGCCAAACCCGGCTTTGATCTTTGAGATCGCGTCCAGGTCGAGGTCGTTGTCCTGGTAAAAAACGATGCCCAAAAACTCAGAGAGAGGCCGCTGCTGCGCGGGGCGCGCAGCAGCACGCGCAGCCGCCTGCGGCTGCGCGTGTACTCTCTCTTTTCTTTCGGGTTCTCTTTCTTCTTTCCTTTCCTCTTCTATATAGGTTCGGGCTTTCTCGGAACCTTGATTCCGGCTTTCCAGGAAACCAGTTTCCGGAAAACCCGGAAACTTGTTTCCGAGCCCTCCCGAAGCTGGCGGCATGTCCCCGCCGAGGAAAGACAGGTAGCGCTCTGGATGGACTCGATAGTGGAGCCTCGCCGGGACGCCGCGCAGCGCCTCATCCAGCAAACCCAGGCCGCGCAGCTTGCGGCGGATGGCAAGCTGGGCGTCAGGCGAAACCCCAAGGATCGCTTGCCAGCTGCCCAGCATGGCAAAAAGGGTCGAGCCCAAAGAATCATCTGCCGCGCCGGTTTGCGCCAGGAAAAACCAGCCGTCCGACTCCCTGGCGCGCGCCGACAGGAAGGCGGCCTGCTGCAAAAATGCCGCGGCGCGCAGGTCGCCTCCTAGCCGGGCAACAAGTGCGACGGGGATCGACAGCCTGGGGCCTTCAATCGCCTCAATCAACCTCCAGGCATCCATGGTTTGGGCCGCGCTCATAGCTCATCCCCCACGCCCTCATCGTCGAACAGGTCCCGCTGGCGCTTGCGCAAATCGCGCTGTGCCTTGATGATGATCTGGGCCATGCGCAGGCCGACTCCGCACGCCTTGGCGTGCGCCGCCGCGTTGGCTTCGCGCAGGTTCGCTCGGGCGATGGCGCGCTCAAGGCCGCCGTAGGCCTCGACGACCAGGGTTGCTTCCTCGATGGCGAGCATGACTGAGAGCGGGTCGCCGTCGAGCCCGCCGATCCGATCCAGGCCTGCTTCGGCCACGTCGATCATGGGCACGACCCCAAGGTCTGGGCCGTCGACCAAGGGGCGGCGGCCGTTCCTGTTGTTGCTTTTGAACTTGGCTCCGGTGAGGCCGTCATGCTGCGCCAGCCATGCGCCGCCGATGTCGATCTCGCCTCCGCAGCCGCCAAATTTGGCGTCTTGCTTGGCCGCCGCCCGCATTTTTTTGTCGAGGGCGTCGAAGGCGCGGGCCTGCAAATCATTGGTGAAAACAGGGCGGCGGCTCATTTGGCACCCCCTGCCGCGCGGCGGCGAGCTGCTTCAATCTTGGTTGGCCGCCCCGGGCGGCGAGCCTGGGAGGCTGGGGCCGGTGTGGCCGCCTGCGGCTGGGGTTGTGGCTCGGCGAGTCCGTCCAAAAACTTTTGAAGGACGGCACTGTGGACCAGCCGCGCGCCGCCCAACTTGATGGTCTGCAGTGTTCGGCCGTCGCCAAAATCGATCACGCCGGTGCGGGTGTCCAGCCGCTGCTCAATTCCCTTCTTTTTGAATCCAAGCGCTGGGCTCACCTGCTGCAGGCTCAGCAGAACTGCTTGTTTTTGTGCTTCCATTTCACGCTCCATTTGGGTTGGAGCGCGCCGCTTTTTTTTGCGGGTTCGTCGCGTCTTGTGCGGGCCGGGCGGAATTGGCGCGCAATAAAAAACCGCCCGGCGCGCACTGCGCGGGGCGGTTTATGGGTTTGCTGTCTTCTAACTTAGGTCAGGTCAGCATGCATGAGTCTGCCCGCGCGTGACGCGGGCGATGAAGGGGCGCTGGGCAAGCAGGCGTGGGGTAAGGTTGAGGTCGGCCAAGGCGTGACCTGCCGCGTGCGGAACACGCGGCAGGTCTGCGGCGTCAGCGCGCTGCTGGTCTGGATGTACGGCCTGCACCAGCTGGCTGTTTGCTCCTGCGTTTACTGCGCGTGCTGCTGTCGCGCGGCAAATCTCCCGGAGTTTTTTGATGATCGGCGCATCGTGATTGGCCCAGCGTGCACGGTGTTCGTTGTGCATCGCTTCCAGGGCCTCATCGCTCAGCAAGCCAAGGTCGTGCCCGACATACACATCAAAATCAAGCTGCTCAAAACCAACGATGTGCAGCGATGGACAGACAGTCCGCCCACGCCTTGAGTTCCTGCGTGCTCTGCGCATTTCCCGGGCTGTTAGTTGTGCGTCAGTTGATTGCATGATGTTCACATCGTAGCAGCCTTTTTTGTGCTGTGCAAGTTTTTTTTCGCCTGCATATAACCTCGATATTAACACGTGCAAAATCGTACCCTTCCGCGTGGAAACCTTCAACGTATCGGTTAGTGTTCTTTTTGTTTAATCGTTACCTATTCATCTAAAACATTCATTCTTATTTATCCTCAGAGATGGGCAGGGACGGCCCGCTGTAGCGCCGTCCCTACGCGCTGGCCTTGGGACAAGCATGAGTACAGTGCCCGGCAGGGTGACACAGGAAAGCACGGGGTAATTTGGGACAATTTTGGGTACAACGAATGTCCAGGAAGGGGCGATTTC
>JAPTVL010000184.1 GCA_028065725.1 Betaproteobacteria bacterium | reverse complement strand
GAACGCAAGGAATCGATCGATCTGCTCACACGACTGTCACACGACCTTCGATTGATCTCGCCGAGTCAATACGGCGAAATCATCGAATTCGCGGCAAACGTCGGCCGGCAAGTGAATGGATGGCGTCAAAGGTCCAACCGGCCACGTGCGCAAGTGCTGCGGCCGCGAGGGCATCATCGACAGCATTCACGGCGCCGGCATGAAGGCTGCCAATACCGTCAAGTTCGACGTCATCCCCGGCAAAGACACCATGGTGACCGGCCTGGCTGTGGCCGACCTCGAGAAGATCCAGCTCGAATCCGTGCCAGCCGCGGCTCCTACCCCCTCCCAAGCTGCGCAAGCGAAAGGACAAAGTACGTCGTCGCAAGCTGCGCCGGCGAAAGGCAAAGCGGTGAAGAAACCGACCGCGAAGAAAACCAAGGCAAAGGCAGATCCAGCGGCGGCTGCGCCGCCGAACGAACCGGCTACGCCGGCCAAAACCACCGCGCTGAAGCCGGCCGACGCTTGGCCATTCCCGACCGGGAGCCGCCCGTGAGCTGGATACTCACCGCCAGCGGGCGCCACTTCGATTACATCGATCCGCGCCCAGAGGACATCCACATCCTCGACATCGCCCAAGGCCTGGCCAGCGAGGCCCGCTACAACGGCCACACGCGCGGCTTTTATTCGGTCGCCCAGCACTCTTGGCTCGCCAGTCAGGTGGTGCCGCGAGAATTCGCGCTGGAAGCCCTGCTGCATGACGCCACCGAAGCGTATTGCAAGGACATTCCGCGGCCACTCAAGGAATTATTGCCGGATTATCGAGAGATCGAGGCACGTGTCGACGGCACAGTGCGGGCCATCTATGGCCTGCCGTCAAGCATAAGCGCACAGGTCAAGCGGGCTGATCTGATCTTGTTGGCCACCGAACGCCGCGACCTGATGCCCAGGGATGCCACGCCATGGGCAATCCTCGATGGCATTGAGCCGCTGCCGCGCAAGATCATTCCCATGCAACCACCCCGCGCCCAGGCAATGTTCCTCAAGCGCTATATCGAACTCACTAGCGAATCCAGGAGGCCCATCTAATGACGCACCAGAGCGACGATGTGCGCGAGATCCAGCCGGTGGCGATCGTGCTGGCAGTGACGCAGGGAGATCACCATGGCTGATAAGACTGTAATCGAATGGACCGACGCTACCTGGAACCCGATCACCGGCTGCGCCAAAGTCAGCCAGGGCTGCAAGAACTGCTACGCCGAGCGCACCTGGGAAAGACTTTCCGCCAACCCGAAGACGGTCTATTTTGAGCGAGCGTTTACCGACGTGCGCTGCCATCCGGAGCACCTTGACCAGCCGCTGCGTTGGAGCAAGCCGCGGCGCATCTTCGTCAATTCCATGTCCGACCTGTTCCATCCGGACGTGCCTTTTCAATTCATCGCCGACGTTTTCGCGGTGATGTCCTGCACAACGCGGCACACCTACCAGGTGCTCACCAAGCGGCCAGGGCGGATGCTGGAATTCTTCTCCTGGCTGACATTCGAGGAGTATCCGTTCTTCGGATGGCCAGATCAGGTTCAGGCGACGAAGGTCTGGCCAAGCTGGCAGCCATACCGTGAGGGAAAGCAGGGCGGCTACGATAACTGCGGGCCGTCCTGGCCGCTCGTAAACGTCTGGCTCGGCGTCAGCGTCGAGGACCAGGCCACAGCCGACGAGCGCATACCGATGTTGCTGCAGACACCTGCGACGGTGCGGTGGGTGAGCGCCGAGCCGTTGCTGGGGCCTATTTGTCTATACGACTGGATTGGCCCATGGGGTAGTCCCGGCGAACTCCAGGCACCGGCGATGCTTGATTGGGTTGTCGCTGGCGGGGAATCTGGCCCCAAGGCGCGGCCGATGCATCCGGGCTCGGCTCGCAGCCTTCGGGACCAATGCGCCGCGGCCGGCGTGCCCTTCCTGTTCAAGCAATGGGGCGAATGGGGACCGACAGAAGTAAAGGTCGGCGGTGATTTGGGCGGCGACATGCGGCGTGGTACATCGATCATCATGCACGCGCCTGGAAACCCTGAAGGACATTTCAGTCGTGGCGACGCAATGATGTCCCGCATCGGCAAGAAACGCGCCGGGCGCCTGCTCGACGGCGTGCAGCACGATGGTTATCCGGAGGCGAAGCGATGACACCAGCCGAGCGAGTCACCCGCATCGAGGCCGAGGCCACCGGCCGCGACTTGTCATCTTGGGAGCGCTTCGAATTCCTCCCCAACGTCAAGCAGCGCGCCACTCTGTCCGAGAAACAGGAAGCGAAGCTGGCCGAGATCGAGGGGCGGCTTTTCGTCGGAGGAGGCGACGATGAATAGCCTATCGATCGCAGCCCAGGTCGAGTCAGCGGCGCGCTACCGCGCCAGGATGATGGCGGACACGCCAATAGTGGCGCCTCCGGCTCGCAAACCGATCAATCTCAAGGAGAGGCTGATCGCCATCCTGACGGAGCAAGACGGGCTCGACTGGGCGACCATCATGCAGGAGCTCGGCAGAAATGGCAGCAAAGCCTCCAGCGTCATGAAGTTGCTCGTAGAGGCCGGGACCGTTCGAAGAGTGCGAGAAGGGGCCACTGAAACCAGTGGCTGGAAGTATCGGTATTGGCTGGAGAAGAAGTGAAAACCCTCGACCTCAACGAGGCCGCCGCCTTCCTGCGTCTGCATCCGCTAGTCAATGATGCAGATTCGTTGGAAGGGATATTGTCGGCCGCCATCTCGACAGTCGCATTTCCTGGAATTTATTTCCTAATGCAGGAAGGGGAAATCGTCTACATCGGCCAATCAAGAAATGTTCAGAACAGAATTGCTCAACACGGTGACAAGAGATTTGATTCTTATGCTGTGCTGCCGTGCCCCGATGCTACTCTTGAAAAAAATGAGCGGCGCCTAATTCTAAAATTCAAACCAAAATACAACACTCTAGGGAAGAATAATTGATGGCTACCATCATTCTCGATCCCGACGAACTCCAGGCACTGACAGATCGTTCCCAGCACCGAGCTCAACGCCGCATTCTCGACGCGCTGGGCATCACCAGCCGCACTCGGCCAGACGGCTCACTGGTCGTCCTGCGTGCCCATGTCGAGGAAGTGCTTGGATTATCGAGCGGTGGTAAAGTGCCGGAATCACCCGAGCCCAACTGGTCAGCCTGTGCCTAAGTTACCCCCGCGCTGGCGCTTGATCCATGGCGCCTACTATTTCACGGTTCCACCCGGATTTGAGTCGGCATGGGATGGCCGCAAGCTATTTCGGCTTGGGAAGACTCTGCCAGAGGCCTACCGCACTTGGGCGGCGCGCGCCGAGGCTGCTTCAACTGCCAGGACGATCGGCGACCTGCTCGACCGCTACATGATCGAGGTCGTTCCAAGTAAGGCACCCAAGACGGCCACCGACAACCGCAGGCAGATAGCCCGGCTGCGGGCCACGTTCGGCGCGATGCCGCTTCTGCCGTTCGCGCCTCGACTGGCCTACCAGTACCACGACAAGCGCCCGGCCAAGACGGCGGCCAAGCGCGAACTGGAGGTATTGAGCCACGCCTACACCATGGCGGTGAAATGGGGGTATATCGACCATCACCCGTTCAAGGGTGAATTGGAGCTACCCGGCAACAAGCCGCGGACTCGCTACGTCGAGGATTGGGAGATTGTCGAGTGTCTGGCGCTTCCAGCGCGCGGTGCCGTGGCAGCCGTCCAGGCCTACATCAAGGTCAAGCTGCTCACCGGCCTGCGCCGATCGGACTTGCTGCTGCTGACCATGAGCGAGATCCAGGAGGACGGTCTACACGTCACTCCGCACAAGACAGCCAACAGCAGCGGGAAGCGCTTCATCATCGAATGGTCGCCGGAGTTGCGCGCGGCAATCGAGGAAGCGAAGACGGCCCGGCAGGTGATCTCGCCGTGGCTGTTCTGTAAAGGAACTGGCGGTGGATATTGGAGGGAGTCGCACGGCGATGCTCCGCAATGGAACAAGACCTGGCAGGCGTTCATGGGGCGCGTGCTCTCTGAGACTGCCGTCATCAGCCGCTTCACCGAGCATGATCTGCGGGCGAAGTGCGGGAGCGACGCCGAGAGCCTTGAGCGCGCCAGGCAGCTGCTCGGACATGCCGACGCGCGGACGACGGAGCGGGTCTACCGGCGGAAAGCAGAGCGCGTGAAACCCCTCCGGTAGGTGTACCACTTTCGATTTTCGCCTCAATATGAATCAATGCGTTACAAGGCGACCGGGCTCCTATTTGTGGTACACCTTCACGCTTGCAATGCATTGATAAAACTACGGAATAGCTAGTTTTTGGGTTCTGGTTCGAACCCAGTACCCCCCACCAGCAAAGCCAGCAACGGCGCGGGTTTCAGAGCATCGGTGTACCACAAAGCAGAAGGTGTACCACTTTCAGCCGCGCACCACCCTC
>JAPTVL010000065.1 GCA_028065725.1 Betaproteobacteria bacterium | reverse complement strand
GCGGCGGCAGGTCGTCCGGCGCCTCCTGGGCAACAGCGCGCGGCGGCGGCGTGTCGTCGGCAGCATGGACGGGCAGGGCAGCAAGCGACAGGCTCAAGGTCAGCAACAGGTTTTTCATGGGCGGTATTCCGATTCCAGGCTTTCGTCAGCCAAGGCTTGTGTGGTGAAGAGTTTGACGGGCAATTTCTGGTCGTACAGCGCGACGTCGACCACCATCCGGGTTTCGTGGCCGCTGGCCAGATCGATCATCCGGCTGTCGGTCAGCGTCCAATACCCCTGGTTGCGTTTCTTGCTGCGCAGAAGCCAGCGCTTGCTAGGCATGTCGGGGTCTTTCTCGAAATAATCCACCCGCTGCGCAATGAAGGTGGCGGGGTCGATCCAGCTGATGCGCCTGCTGTATACGGAATCACTGGCATCGAGCGGCACGCTCTCGAGCACCTCGCACAGGATGCCGTTTTCGGTCTGCCTGCCGAGCAAACGATGGCGGTCTTCCGATGGCTTGCGCTCCTCCAGGTCCTCGAAAAACAGGTCGGAGCCAACAAAGCGGCCGCCCTTGCGATTGCTTGAAATACGACGCACCCGGTCAAGCGCGGGCAGATATAGCCACTGGTCGGTGCTGCCGTCGGCTTTGTCGATACTCAAGAGGCCGGTCCCGGCGATGTCTTCCGGGTCGAGAAAGCGGATCAGGTTGGCGGTTTCGCCGCCCGACTTGTCGAGCCGGTAGGTGACGAGTTCGCGAATCCGTGGCGCGCGTCCCTTTTCGGTGAGCACCATTCGGCCCAACGTGGTGAGGTCGCGCCCATTAGGTCGATCGTAGACTTTCTGCGCCAGCGCCAGTCCGTCATCGGCACAGGCTGAAAGCGCCGGCAGCAGGGCGATGCACAGCAGTCCGAAACATTGAAGCAGCTTGAGGAATGGCATCGGGCTTGAATCTTGCGAAGTAAACACGCGAACTCTACTGCAATCGGGCAATTAATCCCAAATAGCGGAGAATTCTCGTGAATCTTGACGAATTGCCGACAGATTTCGCACGCTTCCGTCATCATTCAAAGCTGTCCGTCCATTACAATTTGTTCAAGCAACAGGAGACCGTCACGCCATGCGCCCCTTTTCGCATCCGAGCCCGGCCCGCCCAGGCCGACTGCTGTACGCCCTGATCCTCAGCGCCACGCTTTCTGCCTGCGGGGGCGAGTCGAGCGAGACCCTGCTCGAACAGGCCAGCAAAAGTCTCGAAGCGGGGGACAGCAAGGCCGCCATCATCCAGCTCAAGAACGTCCTGGCCGCCGACGAAAACAATGCCCGGGCGCGCTTCGAGCTCGGCAAGCTCTACCTTGATCAGCTCGATCCTGCCAGCGCCGAAAAGGAATTCAGGCGCGCCCGCGAGGCGGGCTACGCGGCGGACGACGTCAACCCGATGCTCGCCCGCGCCCTGCTGGGCCAGCGCGAATTCCAGCGCGTGCTGGATGAGCTGCCTGCCCCGGCCGACAATAGCCCCAATGCCGCCACCCTGCTTGCATTGCGCGCAACCGCCGAACTCAGCCTGGAGCGCAAGGAGGACGCACGCAAAACGACGCAGCGCGCGCTCGATGCTGCACCCGACAATCCGGAGGTGCATCTGGCACTGGCGCAACTGGCGCTGGCTGATCGCGATGTCGACAAGGCCATGCAGGAAATCGAGCAGGCCCTGCGTTCCGACCCCGGCCACCGCGACAGCCTGCTGCTGAAGGGCGATCTGCTTCGCGTTACCGGTAAAACGACAGAAGCCGCCGCAGTTTATCGGGAAGTCGTTCGGATCGATCCCAGGCACGTCAATGCCCGGCTGGCGCTGGCGGGTATCGCCATTGCGGAGAACAAGCTGGCCGACGCGCACAAGGAAGTCGACGCCGCCCTGAAGGCCAAACCCAACAACCTGCAGGCGCGTTATACCCAGGCACTGATCGACTTCCAGGAAAAGAAGACCGAACGCGCACGTGACACGCTGGCGGGCGTGCTGAAAGCCGCCCCCGGGTTCGTGCCTGCGCTGCTGCTGGGCGGCTCGATCGAATACACCCTGGGCAACCTGCAAACTGCCGAGGCGCACCTCAACAAGGTGGTCAAGGCCACCCCCGGCAATCTGTACGCGCTGCGCCTGCTGGCCGCCACGCAACTGCGCTTGGGGCACCCCGACGAAGCAGAAAAAACACTCGCCCCGGCGCTCAAGTCTTCCCGTCAGGACCCCGGCGTACTGGTCGTCGCTGGCGAAATTGCACTGGCCAAAAAAGACTTTGCTCAAGCCTCCGCGTATTTCGAACAAGCCGCCCAACGCAACCCGGACAGTGCCGCCATCCGCACCGAACTCGGTATTTCCCGCCTGGCCATAGGCGACCAGCGCGCCATGACGGACCTGCAAGCCGCCGCCGATATGGAGGGCGCCAGCAGCCGTGCCGACACCGTCATCATTCTCAGCCAGTTGCAACAAAAGCAGTTCGACGCCGCGCTTGCAAGCATCGCCACACTGGAAAAGAAGCTGCCCGCCAACCCGCTCCCCTGGAACTTCCGGGGAGCCGCCTACCTGGGCAAGCAGGACAGGGCCCGGGCGCGGGACAGTTTCAACCAGGCGCTGAAGCTCGACCCCAAATTCTTTCCCGCTGCGGCCAATCTGGCGCAACTCGACCTGCAGAACAATCAGCCCGCCGCCGCACGCCAGCGCTTCGAAGGCATTCTCAAAGCCGATCCCAAACATCTCAGCGCCATGCTCGCGCTGGCCGACCTGAGCCTGCACAACAAGGATGAAAAAGCCTACGTCAGCTGGCTGGAGAAAGCCGCCAGCGCGCATCCGCAGGCGCTGCAGCCACGCGTTGCACTGGCGCGCTACCAGCTCGCCAAGGGCGACAGGAACAAGGCGCTCGCCACGGCACGCGAGGCGGTCAACGCGCAGCCCGACAACCCGGTTGCGATCGAACTCCTGGGGACCATCCAGCTCGGGTTGGGGGACACCACCAACGCGCTGGGCAGCTACCGCAAGCTGGCCGAACGCCAGCCCGGCCAGCTTGCGCCTCAGATCAAGGTCGCCCGCGTGCAGATCGTTGCCAAGGACTTCACCGGCGCGCGCAAAACCCTGCAGGACGCCCTGCGCATCCAGCCCGACTCCCTCGATGCCCGACTTTTATTGGGTGGCGTAGAGATTCAAAGCGGGCGCTTTGATGAGGCGCACAAACTCGCCAAACAGGTTCAGCAGCAAAAACCCGACAACCCGGCCGGCTTCATTCTGGAGGGCGATAACGCATTTGCACGCAAGGACTATCCCGCCGCCCTCGCCGCATTCGAGCACGCGCACAAACTGCAACCTTCCGGCGCGCTGCTCGTCCGCCAGTTGCAGGTCTTCAATGCCACCCAGCGCACCGAAGAAGGCGAAAAACGCCTCTCCAGATGGGTGGACACCCACCCGCAAGACATAAGCACCCGTGCCGTGCTGGCCGAAAGCCTAATCCAGCGCAAGCAGTACGCAGCAGCGGCCGAGCATTACCTGATACTTAATAAGAGTAACCCGGGCAATCTGTTGATATTGAACAATCTGGCGTGGGCGCTTTCAGAACTCAATGACAAGCGCGCAATATCCTTTGCCGAGCAGGCGCTGAAATTGCATCCCGAAAACCCAATGGTCATGGATACCTATGGCTGGATCCTGACCCATCAGGGGCAACCCAGCAAAGGCATCCCCCTCCTACGCAAGGCACTATCCAAGGCACCCGATAATCCAGAAATCCACTGGCACCTGGTCTCTGCCCTTCATGGCAGCGGCGATATAAAGCGTGCCCTCCAGGAGCTCTCAACATTGCTAGATCGCGGGATACCCTTTGCTGCCGAACCAGAGGCCCGCAAACTCCACCAGCAGCTCACTACCGGCCAATAGGAAACAACCATGCATATAACGGTGCTTGCCCTGTCACTATCACTCGTTTTCGCTACGCTCTCCGGTTGCGACCGGACAGGAAACCTGACCGGTGAGGAGTATCTGCAACGTGCCAAGGACAAGCAGGAGCAAGGCGACATCCGAGGCAGCGTAATCGATCTCAAGAATGCGGTGCAGAAAGACCCAGATAATGCACAGGCCCGCTGGCTATTGGGGCAAGCCTATCTGCGCTCGAAACTAGCCGATAGCGCCATCAAGGAACTCGAAACAGCGGGCAATCTCGGCGTAAGCTCCACAGCCCTGCAAGGCGACCTCGCCGAGGCCTTGCTCCTCAAGCGGGATTACGCGAAGGTTCTGAGCCTTGCCCATATTGATAGCCAAGCCAGCCCGCCGCAGCGCGCCAGAGCGATGCAACTGCGGGCAGACGCTCTGTTCGGCATGGGCAAAGTCAGCGAAGCCTGCGCGCTCTATGTTCAGGCCATCGAAACCGACCCGAAGCTTGCCAAGGCCCATGTCGGCCTTGGTACGTGTGCCTATACGGAGGGCAAGCCCGACACTGCCCAGGAACACGTTCAACGCGCAATCGCACTTGATGGCCGCAACCCGGATCACAAGCTGATACTCGCCCTTCTTGCCCGCGCCCGGGGCGACCTGAATGGCGCGCTGCAAGCCTATGAACAGGCACTCAAGAACGAGCCTGCCAATATTGACGCCCTGTCAGGCCGTGTGCTGACGCTTCTCGCTCTGAATAGACCCAAGGAAGCCGAAAAGGACATCAAGGCATTGCGAAAAGCCTACCCCAAGCACTTCATCGTCAACTATCTCGATGCGGCGGTAGCGGCGCGCAACCAGCAATTCGAGAAGAGTCGCGACCTCCTCCAGGAAAACCTCAGGTCCGCGCCCAACCATCTGGAGAGCCTGTTCTTGCTCGGTGCGGTCAATATGCAGCTGGAGCATTACACCCTCGCCGCGCAAAACCTGAACGAAGTACTGCGCCTCGCACCCGGGTCGATCCCCGCGCGGACACTACTTGCTAGCCTACATCTCAAGCGTGAGCAGCCTAAGGCCGCCTACGATGTTTTGCTGCCGGTCCTACGCGGCAAGCCGGATTTCACACAACTTGGACTGGCCGGCGAAGCGTTGTTGCAAATGGGCCGCACTAGCGAAGCGAACGCCCTTTTTAGGGAGGCCGCCAAGCTGGACTCTCGATCGGGCGCGCCCGCCCTGGCGATGGGACGTGCCAGTCTGCAGCAGGATAATGTCAGCGAAGCGTTGGATTTCCTGCAGCAGGCTTCGCATTTCGAGCCGACCCGTCTGCGGGCTGAGCTTTTCATGATCCGCACCTTGTGGCAGCAGGGTGACCGCCCCGCTGCCATGAACCGCCTGGCCGAGTTGGAAAAAAGTCATACCAACGTCGCCGACCTGCCGCTTTTGCGCGGCAGCATGCTGTTCGAAAGTGGGGATCATGCCGCAGCGCGCGCGCCCTTCGAGAAAGCACTCGGCATCGACCCCAAGAACACGCGCACCATCCTAGCACTCGTCGACGTCGATCGTAAGGCAGGTCGCCACACCCAGGCCCAGGAACGCCTGGCCAAAGCACTTAAGGCCAAGCCTGACGACGAAGCATTACTGCTGGCTTCCGCCATTCAGGCTAGCCAGAAGGGTCAGCGCGACGAGGCACTTCATCTCTTGGAACGTGCGGCCAAAGCCAGTCCGAGCGCCCTCCTTCCACAGCAATTCCTGGTCCAGGCAGCACTTGCGGCGGGCCAGTTGCAGCGTGCGCAGAGTATCGCGCGCACCTACGCCGACAGCCAGCCTGGCAGCCGCGAAGCCAAAATACTGCTCGCCAACACCCAGTTCGCCGTGCGGGATTTCGATACCGCAATTGCAGGCTACAAGCGCCTGCTGGCGGACACGCCCACCGACCCCAGCCTCAATCTACAACTCGGCTTGGCCCTGCTTTCCACCGATCGCATCGGCGAAGCGCGGGATGTGCTAAAGAAGGCTGTGGCCGCCAGCGGTGAGGCCTTCGCCCCGATGCATGCCTTGGCCAGTCTTGAGGCACGGACGGGCAATCATGCCCGCGCCCAGGATCTCGCGTCAAAGTTGCATACGAAATTTCCCCAATCCGAAGCCGGCCTGTCACTGCTGGGCGATATCGCTTTCCGGCAGCAGCAGTATGCCAAGGCGCTCGACGCTTACCAGCGCGCCATGGCCATTCGGGCCGGCAGCCCGCTCATGCTCAAACTTGCGGACACGCTAGATCGCCTGAATCGGCCCACCGAGGCGGAATCCCGGCTTGCGGACTGGGTCAATCGACACCCGGACGATGGCAACGTGCGACAAGCCTATGCGGACCGGCTCAGCGCGCGTGGCAACACCGCCAGCGCGATCGAGCATTATGAATTTCTGCTCAGCAAACAGCCGCAGTCGGTACCCGTCCTGAACAATCTGGCCACGCTACTGACCACAGCAAATCCGCCGCGCGCGCTCAAGCTCGCTCAATCCGCACATGGACTTGCGCCGGCCTTGCCCCATGTTATGGACACTTATGGCTGGCTCCTGGTCTCAAACAATCGAGCCACCGAGGGCCTTCCCTACCTAGAGAAGGCGCACCGTGCCTTGCCCATGCAACGCAGCATCAATTTCCATTACGCCGCCGCCCTATCCAAAGTAGGCAATACCAGTCAGGCCAAACGCGAACTCGAAAAACTTCTGGCCACGAAGGCGTCTTTCCCGGAGCGGCAGGAAGCAGTGGTATTGCTGCGCACGCTCTGATTGGGGTCCAGCCAGTAAGTAAGACTGCCGGTTCCCACTAGCAGCCCGGCAGGCCAATTGCTCCCTTCAGAACGGGGTGTAAGATGCCGTAGTTAACCGAAATGCCGGTTGTAACTTCAGGAATCGCACCATGACACCCCCACATCTACCGGTCGCCCTGCTGGGCGACCAGGGACAACTGCCCGAATCTGCTCGCCAATCTATACGTGCCCTCACAGGCCCACGGCCCGTATATTTTCTGACCCAACTCGCGCTCGCCTGGCTCGTCATCGCCATTATGATCGGATGGGCAGTTTATGCCCAGACTTGGTGGGTCAGCCTTCTCACTATACTGATTGTTGCCACACGCCAGAACGTGCTCGCCCTGCTGGTTCATGATCAGGCCCATTGCCTGGGTTTCAAGCCCAGATATGGCGACCTGTTTGTCAACCTGGTAGCGGCTTATCCTCTGTTGTTTCTGACTGTCGAGGGATACGCGAAAGTACATCTCAGCCACCATAAATACTTCTTTACCGACCGCGATCCAGACCATCAGCGCAAATCGGGTGATGACTGGCGCATTCCCATGGCGCCAGCCAAGTTCGTCAGGCTGATGCTCCTCGATCTACTGGGACTGAACGTGATCAAGCTGGTGCGCGGCAAGCGCATGGCACAGGATGCAGCCAGCGAATTCAGCCGCCAAGTTCACCCGCTCTGGCGCACGGGATTTCTGCTTGGACTGGCCGGCCTGCTTACTCTCACAGGCGGCTGGCAGGCGTTTCTGCTGTATTGGATACTGCCGCTGCTGACCGTCTTCCAGGTCATGGTGCGCTGGGGCGCATTGGCCGAACACCAGTACAACCTGCCCGGTGCCAGTGTTGCCGAATCGACCCCGATCATTGTGCCATCGCTGGTCGACCGCATTCTGCTGCCCAACCTAAACTTCAGCCTGCACGCCTATCACCATTATCATCCCAGCGTATCGGCGGGGAATCTTCCAAAGTTGCACCGGATCTACACCGAATCTGGGCTGGTTGACAGGAATGCCCTGTTCCATGGCAATCGCGCCTACCTGCGGTTCGTGCTTGGCAAAAGCCAACCCACCCACACGTTCGACAACTCGCCAGCTTAGATCCGGTACGTTGTCTCGCTGAGAGTGCAACCGCTTGCGTCATGCGTGATATGGCAAAAGTACCGGCCATTGCATAAAGCCGCAGTCCCACTCTAACTCTAAAAAGCGCTGCGTTTTGCCTTGCCGCGCACCAGAAAACCGAATCGCAAAGACGAAAAAAAGCCCTGCAGAAGCAGGGCTTTTAATGCAGCGTGTTGCTATTACTTGGCAGTACGCCGGCGAGCCGACCAACCCATGCCCAGGAGACCCATGCCCAGCAGGGCCAGGGTGCCGGGCTCCGGAACAGCATTGAAGCCGAAGTCGAAGTCGCTGCGGGCTTGGTAGGGACCAGCGAGACCCGCGCCACCCAGCACATCGCCCGACCCGATGATGTGGGCCGTGCCGTCGCTGGCGGGATTGACGATCGCGCAAATCGGGCAAGCCTGTTCATTAAACAGGTAACCCGTATTGTTGGTGAGAACAGACAGGCCGTAGTTGGCAACCGCCACTTTGGTATTGGCATTCAACGTGGCAAGCGTGGCAAGATCGAGGCTGATATTGAAGGGGGCAGAGCCACCTGCGAACCAGTAGTCGCTGGTGTCACCAATACCGAAGGTTGCCCACAGGGGACCATAGGTTGCGCCGCCCGCGGCATTGCCTTCACAAGCCCCAATGGTCGTGCAGGACAAATCAAGGCCGGTGTCGCCATTGAACAGCGCCACCATTGAGCCGGCACCGTAGGTCGCCTCGAAGGCCGCGAACGGTTTGAAGGTTGCAACGCCGCCAGCAATCGATGCGATCTCGATCACAGAGTAGCCGTAAACGTAGTCCGGCCCCTGGAGTGTTTTAAAGACGCTTTGATCGGGATAGGTGATGGCGTTGAACTCGACCACGGCAGCCAGAACGTCACCCGCTGCCAGCGAGCCGCTCGTCTTCGCAATATAACCACCATTGCCATCGGGAGTGAGGACGCGTTCCTTGTTGTCATCCTCGAAATTAAAATCGCCACCAGTGGGCAAGGTCAACGCATTGGCGGCGCCAGACAGCATAGCAACAGCCAAGCCCGTAGCGAGTGCAAGAGATTTGAGTTTCATTTGATACCTCCAATTATTCGGTGACTAATGGGTCGGCTCGACTGCCGTTTCCTGCTGGCAGTAGATAAGCATGGGGCATGCCACCTTCCTATACAAATATGTATGCGTATGTATTTATTGACATATATGCGTTTCGTCCACAGACGTCCTGTTTTCCAACCCCCATGTATGTAAAAAATCCCGACACTCGGATGGGGTGGCCGGTGGTCAAGTTTGATCCTCGTCGTACGTTATTATCACGGAACAGATTTTTAAGGATGGATGATGGCCCGCCCCGGCATGCTGCCCGTTTTGTTGAGAGAAACCTGGGCCGAGCGCACCCTGCCGCGCGAGCCCGAGCCCGATCTGGTGATGGAGGGACCCGAGCAGGTGGCCGCCTTCGTGGAAGCGGGGCGGATCGACGGCGTCATGGCTGCCTCCTATCTGTTCAATACGGCTCGGATCACCCAGGCGATCCGGGGATGCAGGACGGTGGTGGATCTCGGATGCGGTCCCGCCACACAGTTGGCGCAGGTAGCTCAGTTCAATCCGGACATCTCGTTTACCGGGGTGGACCTGTCGGCCGGCATGCTAGATAGTGCTCGCTCCCATGTCGACGCGCTGGGGCTGAACAATGTCCGTTTTGTCCAGGACGACTTCTCCAGCTTGGAGCACATTCCCGATCATTCCGCAGACGGGGTGATCAGCACCCTCGCCTTGCACCACCTGCCCACGCACGGACATCTCGACCATTGTTTTCATCAAATCACCCGCATCCTGCGCCCTGGCGGCGCCCTTTACCTCGTGGATCTGGGGCGACTGAAGTCCCTGAAATCGGTGCTTTACTTCGCCTACATGAACGCGGCACATCAGCCGCACATCTTCTCGCTGGATTATGAACGATCACTGCGCGCAGCCTTTCTTCGGGAGGATTTTGAGCGCTTGAGCCGGCAATACCTGGCACCCGACGTCCGGGTCTACACCACCTTCAAAATCCCGGTGCTGCATATCGTGAAGACACCCGACCGTGTACTTTCCCCGGAAACCCAGGCCCGTTTCAGAGAAATGCGGCGCCTGCTTCCAGGCAAATACAGGGGCGACTTGGATGATATCCGCCTGTTTATGCGTCTCGGTGGATTGAAGGACGACCCCTTCAGTGCGTGAGACTCAACGCGGCAGCATACGGTCGAGCAGAATCTGCTTAAGCCGTTGTATGGGGCCGCGCATGCCCCAACGGTAAGTCTTTTTGCGAAACTGGCGCAGCAGCGCGTCGAATTGGTAGACAGTAGGGACGGCCATGGCTGACCCTTTTCCAGTCAGTACACGCGCCACCTCGGTCGCCATGACCCCGGCTATCATGAATGGCGCTGCCGCGACCGACGGCAGCCGCCGCCCCTCGAAGTCGGGCCGCGAGCGATCCATATATTTGAGCATGAATGGTTTAGGCGCAATGCCTGCAATGAGGGCAATGACGCGCTGGCGCTCGGACATGTCGGGCCTAAATCCGAAATAATCCTCGAATTTCATGCCCTTGGGGTCGTACATCAGGAGGGTAAAGCCGAAACCCAGCGGGGGCGCGGTCAGTACCCACAAGCCTTTTGCCCTAGCATGGCCATAGAGGAGGAAGCGCTCCTCGAAGCAGTAGAAGTCCAGAGAGTCAACCACCACATCCACTTCCTCCAGGAAAGTGTCAATATTTCCGACACTCACCCCGGAGTCGAAAGTCTGGATATCCGCTTCGGGGTTGATCGACAGAATTGTTTCACGCGCCACATCGGTCTTGAGTCGCCCGATATTGGGAATCGTTGCGCCGCTCTGGCGGTTGAAGTTTACCAGCTCGAAGGTGTCTGGATCGGCCAGATGAAATTTGCCGATGCCCATACGAGCCAGGGCTTGGACTTGAGCGCCGCCAGTACCACCCAACCCGGCGATGGCAACCCGGGCATTCCTAAGCCGGGTCTGCCCCTCGTGGGACAGAAAGCCTAGATTACGACTAAACGCCTCAAAATAGCTGTATTCCATGAAGGTGTGTATTTACTTGATGCCGACCAGAATGCCGTGGTCGATCGGCAGGCCCTGATCCAGGCGAACGGTTTGTTTGAAACCCACGTCCCGGAGAGCGGCCTCGTAATCCTTCCATGGGTGGAGCATGCCTTCTCCTGTGGCGATAGCCAGAAAATACGGTGAGCCCAAGGCAGTGCTGAGGGGACCGCGGTCATCGTCGTCCCCCATCATATTGAAGATCACAACCGCGCCACCTTCGGGCAGTGCATCGTAGGTGCGCTTGAGCAACACGCGGTTCTTGTCCATCGCCCAAATGGTCAGGATATGGCAGTACACGATGCAATCGGTGTCGGGCGGGAAAGGTGTATCGAAAAAATTTCCCTCCCAGGTGCCGACCCGGTCTGACATGCCCGCTTGGGCAATGTTCTGGCGCGCATGCTCACAAACCGAGGCCGAATCGAAGACCGATGCCTTCACCCCTGAATAGGCCCTGGCGATGGCCATGGCGTTCGTGCCATCGCCGCCACCCGCGTCGACCACATGCTTGAAACGGCTGAAATCCATGGCCCTGGGCAGGAATTGGTTGGCCTGTTTTGACAGGCCGCTCATCGAATCCTGAAAAATCTTCTCAAGTCGCTTGTCGTGGGTCAGGCGCTCGTACAGGGTGGGTTCAGTTCCAGGGAACCGTTGCAAGCCAGCATTGCGGTTTTCTTTCAGGGAAGTCAGAAAATCCATCATTCCCGGATACACAATGTGCGCCTGCCACCCTAGGATGGGTGCAACATAACCCGGTTTGCCGCTAACCATGCGATCCTCGGTCATCTGGGCATTGCGGTAGCATTCATTGTCGAGCTTGATCACCCCCAGCGCCGTCAGACCAATCAACAGAATCCGTGCGGGCTGAGGTTCCAGCCCTAGAGATTGCGCCAATTCACCCAGCTTCTGTCCGGGGTTGGCGGAAAGCTTGTCATAAAGCCCCAGTTCGACCCCAGCCCATAATAGCTGGAAGGCCGTGTGACCGCCGGCGATCAGTACCAAGCGTTCCCAATCAAGTTCGGGGGGCGTATAAGACACGGTCAACTCCTTCCTACTACATACACATAATGTCATTAAGCGAAAGCCGGCCTGCTACCCGGATTTCGCCAATGGGTTTACCTACACGCAATAGGCAATGCAAGGTGTTCTCATGCCCATACTCGGCACGAATACGGCCCTGCAAGGACAAGGACTGGGGCACGCATTGATCCGGCACACCGTTTGATCCCAGCCTGTTCAATAAATCAGCCACCACATAATATGGGTGGGCCGACAGGCCCACCTCGGTAACCCTCAGCCACACCCGTTGCAAGCAGCGTCCTGCATCAAAGGCAGCCGCCCGGCCGAAAGGTCCGACGATCGCGATAATCAGCGGGGCTTTCTGAAAATTGGCTGCCTCGATTGCAGCAAACAATTTGTATGCACGTATGCGGTTCAACCATTGCAACCGATCCCAATCGGACATCAACTTCAGCAAGCCAACGCCTCCGGGTGGCAGCGCCAGCGTATCGACATGCAGGCCGCTCGTTCGAGCTTCCAATGAATCCCCATATCGAAGGCTGGCCGCAAACCACTCATTCACTTCGCGGGTCTGGAAGCGAACCTCGGATGCCTGCCTGACCCAATCCGCTGCCTGCCGGATACCGGTCCCTGCTATCACTCGCACCCCGACCTTGCCAATTCCGCACGTTTCCAGTTTATCTGCAACATCAGAGTTTATTTCGGGACGATAGGGCAATCGATTTGTATGGCGCCGCTTCCAAACGGGCGCATCGTTGAATGCTGGGATTTCTGAAAACCTCGTTACCGGGCCTCGTGCAAACACTCCACCCACCCCCGGTGCACCAAAAAACCACGAGGACATGTCTATGCCGAGTGACTGCAATGCCCCAGACAAGTTTTCGGACGCTGCCCCCAACGCCAGGGTCGTGGCGTGGTAATCCTCAGGGAAGCCACCACGGCGATGTACCCGGGCGGTCAGGTTGCGTCCATCCCATTCAAAACACCATGGCTGGGAATTGTCAGCCGAGGGGGCACACCCAGCAGCTTCTATCAGGAACGCAACTTCTGGAGGCAACGGGGCCAACTCCAACAGTCATTCCCCCTTCAGCAGCCGTTGGGTGATACCCAATTCATCTTCCTTCGAAAACCAGTAGGGGTAGATATTCTTCACACCGTGAGCCTCGGCGCCAATCCCACCATATTTCTTGACCTGTTCATCTGCATAGGCCAGATCCAGCTTAAGTAGTACTGCCGGAGCGTTGACCCGTGGGCAAATTTTCTCTTCGCCAAACGGCACGAATCCGATCATGCGCTGATAAAAGAGGGCGTGCCGCGGGTTGACCTCGATCAGGAAATCCGTTGCATGATGAAGATTGCGGCCATAGATGACGGAAAGGTGGAATAGCGCACCCAGGACGCTCTTTGACTTGATGTCCTGATCGACGGCCAGCTTGGTTACATCACAAATTTTTCGGCCTTGGGCTCGCAGCTGGTCTGCCTCTTTTTTATATAACTGGTCGACCACCATGCCACCAGGAGAGTCCAACCCCAAGGTCAGCGTGCCCACCACCTTGTCATCCTGATATGCCACAAGAGTGATCTTGTTTGGATCCTGGCCCAATGGGTTCGCCTCGTACCCCCTCCAGCTGTACATTTTCTCGATCAGCAGACTGGCCGCTTTGCGGCGGTCTTCCGTGGTAGCAAGACGCACCTTGAACTCCTGTTTGCTGCCACGGGTTTCTTCGAGGGCCGTGTCCACACTCTGATCGATGCACAAATCCCTCAGTCGATAAGGCGACTGGAAGGCAACGATGGTTTTATCCCATTCGTCAGGATCCCGGCGTCGATTCTTGATACCTAACGGCAGTTTGGGAATATCAGGCATTTTCCGGCTTGTGCGTGATGAATGCAGTCTGATCATGTTCGTACTCCGATGGATGTTGACAGGCAATATTTCGGCAACAACCGACGAAAACTTGACACTTAAGACCGCAAGTTACGATTTAAAGTAGCGCGCCGCATCCCGTGCAAAATAAGTCAGCACCCCATCCGCCCCCGCCCGTTTGAACGCCAGCAAGGCTTCCAGCACGCAGGCACGCTCGTCGAGCCAGCCATTCTGCGCCGCTGCCTTCAACATAGCGTACTCGCCGCTGACCTGGTAGGCGTAGGTGGGTGCGCCATAAGCATCCTTGATGCGGCGGATGACGTCGAGATAGGGCATGCCCGGCTTGACCATGACCATGTCGGCGCCTTCCTGCAGGTCCATCCCGACTTCCCACAGGGCTTCGTCGCTATTGGCAGGATCCATTTGATACGTGGTTTTGTTGCTCTTGCCGAGGTTGGCGGCGGAGCCGACCGCATCGCGGAAGGGGCCGTAAAAGCTGGACGCGTATTTGGCAGCATAGGCCAGGATTCGGGTGTGGATATGGCCGGCGCCTTCGAGCGCGGCGCGCAGGGCGACCACCCGGCCATCCATCATGTCGGACGGAGCGACCACGTCGGCGCCCGCCTGGGCGTGCACCACCGCCTGCTGCGCCAGCACCGCCACCGTTTCGTCGTTCATCACATAGCCGCTGGCATCGATGAGCCCGTCCTGGCCGTGGCTGGTGTAGGGATCGAGCGCGATGTCGGTGATGATGCCCAGTTCGGGAAAACGGGCTTTCAGCGCGGCCACGGTGCGCGGCACCAGGCCATCGGGGTTGAGCGCCTCTTCGGCGCCCAGGGTCTTCAGTCCCGCATCGATCACCGGAAAAAGCGCCAGCGCCGGGATTCCCAATTGCACGCATTCCTCGGCCACCGGCAGCAAGAGGTCGATCGACAGCCGCTCGACCCCGGGCATCGAGGCGACCGGCTCGCGCCGGTTCTGACCGTCCAGAACGAACACCGGATAAATCAGGTCGCTTGATGTGAGTGTGTGCTCACGCATCAGGCGACGGGAAAAATCATCGCGCCGCATGCGGCGCATGCGGCGGACGGGAAATTGGCCAAATGGCAGGCTCACAAACATCTCCAAAGAAAATGCACGGCGATATGGAACTTTCTCTAAGCGGGTCTACTCTGTAGAAGCAGACGGTCTTGCATCGTCTCCCGCTTCTCCTCCCTGAGCGGGATGCCTTAATCCCCTTAAGGCATTTTTTGGCCCCGATCCCTCCCTTGGTCGGGGCTTTTTTATTGGGCGTCGACGCAGTGCGCGAATTCAGCCCTCAAGCTGCGCGCCTTCCTGCGGGACGGCCGTGGCCAGCTGCAGCCAGCCCTCGATCAGGGCGGCAGCCTCCTCGGCACCCTGGCGGGAGAGGCTGGAAAACAGCTGCACAGTGACGCTGTCCAGCCCTGCAAGTTCCTGTTCGACCTTGCGCAGGGTCAGCGTCTTCTCGCTGTTGGACAGCTTGTCGGCCTTGGACAACAGGATGTGAACCGGCTTGCCGGTGGGGGTGAACCAGTCCAGCATCTGACGATCCAGCGGCGTGAGCGGATGGCGGGCATCCATGATCAGCACCATCCCGACCAGCGCCTCGCGTTCCTGCAGGTACCGCGACAGCAGTCCCTCCCACTTCGCTTTTACCGCCGGCGGCACTTTTGCATAGCCATACCCCGGCAGGTCGACCAGATAGGTGTCGGCATCCAGCTCGAAAAAGTTGATCAACTGCGTGCGTCCCGGCGTTTTGGAGGTGAACGCCAGGCGGTTTTTTCGCGTCAAGAGATTGATTGCGCTCGATTTTCCCGCATTGGACCGGCCGGCAAACGCCACCTCGGCACGGCTGTAGGGCAAATCGCGCAGCTGGGCGACCGAGGTGTGGAATTGGGCGCGATTGAGCACGGGCTTGGCAGTCATATTAGTTGCCGCTAAACTACCCGTTTTCCCAAGTTTTGCAAGCTTCAGGAGCTTTTGATGAAACTCGTCGTCTCTCTGGTCGCCACCCTGGCCGCCACTTCCGCTTTTGCCACGACCCCCGCTGCAGCCCCGGCCAGCAAAGGCGATCCCAAGGCGGCCGAAAGCATCGTCACCAAAGTGTGCGTTGCGTGTCACGCGGCGGACGGCAACAGTGCCACGCCGGCCAACCCCAAGATTGCCGGCCTCAACGCCGAGTACATCAACAAGCAGCTCACCAACTTCAAGTCGGGTGAACGTAAGAATCCGGTCATGGCGGGCATCGTCAAGGACCTGAGCCCGCAGGACATGCAGAACCTGGCCGCCTACTTCAGCGCCCAGCAGCCCAAGCCCGGCACCTCCAAGGACCAGGAACTGGCGCTGCTCGGACAGAAGATCTACCGCGGCGGCGTCCAGGGTGCCGGCGTGCCGGCCTGCGCCTCGTGCCACGGCCCGCAGGGCAAGGGCATTCCCGTCCAGTTCCCGCGTCTGGCCGGCCAGCATGCCGACTACATCTACAAGCAGCTGAACGAATTCCGCGTCGGCACCCGTGCCAACGACGCTGCCAAGATGATGCGCAGCATCGCCGCCAAGATGACCGACGCCGACATGAAGGCCGTGGCTTCTTATATTCAGGGCTTGCGGTAGAGCGTGGTTGTTGACGCTTTAGCGGCTTTACAACCACGGCCTGCCCCTTGCGGGTAGAGCGTGGTTGTTGACGCTTTAGCGGCTTTAGTGCATGGCTGTTGCTGCTTTAGCAGCTTACAGACATGGCCTCCCTCCTGCGGGGACAACCACGGCCTGCCCCTTGCGGGTAAACTTATTCGACTTGCTTGAGTCGATGAAAGGGTGACGCAAGTCACCCTTTTTTACTTATGCCCTTTAGGGTATTGCCGCCCACATGAACACAGCCCACCACTCCTTCGGCAAGTCCCTGTTTGAACTGCTGAGCTCGATGCGCTTCGCCATCAGCCTGCTGTCCATTCTCGCGGTCGCCTCCATCATCGGCACCGTGCTGAAGCAGGCCGAACCGTATGCCAACCACATCATCCAGTTCGGGCCGTTCTGGTTTCAGGTCTTCGAGAAGCTGGGGCTGTACGACGTCTATCACGCCGGCTGGTTTCTGGTCATTCTGACCTTCCTCGTCGCCTCCACCAGCGTCTGCATCTGGCGCAATGCACCAAACTTTGCGCGCGAGATGAAAAGCTTTCGCGAGCACGTCAGCGAACAGTCGCTCGCCGCGTTCAAGCACAAGCACGAAGCCGTCACCGAACAATCGCCGGAGGCGCTCGCCACCAGCGCCCAGCGCTATCTGGAAGGCCAGGGCTACAAGGTGAAAAACCTGCCGCGCGAGGACGGCGTGCTGCTTGCCGCCAAGGCCGGCAGCTGGAACCGTCTCGGCTATTTTCTGGCGCATTCGGCCATCGTGATCATTTGCATCGGCGGCCTGATGGACGGCAACCTGGTGTTCAAGGCCCAGCAGGTGCTGGGCTACAAAAAGATCGAGACGCGCGACATCCCGCAAAGCCAGGTGCCGGCGATTTCGCGCCTGTCGCCCTCCAATCCCTCGTTTCGCGGCAGCGTGCAGATTCCCGAAGGTTCCAGCGCAGACGTGGCCTTCCTCAACGTGGCCGACGGCTACCTGGTGCAGGACCTGCCCTTCACCGTCGCGCTAAAGCAGTTCCGCATCGAGCACTACACGACAGGCCAGCCCAAGAGCTTCGAGAGCGACATCGAGATTTTCGACCGTTCCGGCAAGAAAATTCGTGAAGCGACCATTGCCGTCAACCATCCGCTGATCCACGACGGCGTCGCCATCTATCAGGCCAGCTTTGCCGACGGCGGCACCCGTCTGACCCTGCAGGGCTGGAACCTGTTCGCCCCGACATCGTCGCCCTTCCCCATCCAGGGCGCAGTGCTCCAGAACGCCACACTGACCAGCGCAGCAGGCGACTACACGCTCGAGTTCATCGACTTCCGCCCCTTCAACATCGAAAACATGGGCGGCGAGATCGAAGCGTCCGGCGACGCCATGAGCGTGCTCGGCGGCAGCCCGGTCAGCGAAAACAAGCATCTGCGCAACGTCGGCCCGAGCTTCCAGTACAAGCTGCGCGATACGCGCGGCCAGGCGCGCGAGTTTTCCAACTACATGCTGCCGCTGGAACTGGATGGCCGCTGGTACATGATGTCGGGGGTGCGCGAATCGCCGAACGAAGCCTTCCGCTATCTGCGCATGCCGCTCGATGCAGGCGGCAATATCGACAGCTTCATGCGGCTGCGCGGTGTCTTGTTGAATCCCGAGCTGCGTCCCGAAATCGCCGCCCGCTTCGCGCGCCAGGCGCTGCCGCAGGAAGCCTGGGGCACCGAAATCGAGGACAAGCTGAAATTCAGCGCCTCCCAGGTGCTGGCCTTGTTCGCCGAAGGCGGCTTCCAGTCGCTGGGCCGCTTCATCGAGGAGAAGGTTCCCGCATCCGAGGGCGAAAAGGCAGCCGGGACTTATCTGCGCATCCTCGAACTCGCTGCGTTCGAGGCGCTGCAGATCGCCAACCGCCAGGCCGGGCTGCCCGCGCCCAAGGCCGACGACGCCACCGGCTGGCTGGTGCGGGACACCCTCAACAGCATGAGCGACCTGTTCGTCTATGGTGCGCCGATCTATCTGCAACTGATGGAATTTGACGAGATCAAGGCCAGCGGCCTGCAGCTCACCCGCTCGCCAGGCCGGAACGTGGTCTATTTCGGTTCGCTTTTGCTGACGCTCGGGGTATTCTTCATGCTCTACGTGCGCGAACGCCGGGTCTGGCTGCGCATCAGGCCGGGCCACGCGCTGCTGGCGATGTCGTCGGCCAAGCACACCATCGATTTCGAAAAAGAATTCAACCAACACGCACAGGCGCTCGATACGCTTGTGAAGCCGTCTTAAATATTAAAGACACTCGGAGACTTCATCATGGAACTCGCCCTCAATCAACCCGCCCCGCTGTTCAAGCGCCTGTCGTGGTTCGACTGGCTGTTCGCCGCCATCGTCGCGGCGGGCGCGCTGTTCGCCCTGTCGCGTTTCGGCGAGTACATGGACATCTATGAAAAAGCCATCCTGCTGGCGGCGATCCCGTCGCTGGCGGCCTTCGGCTGGTTCTGGAAGCCGTTCCGCCCGCTGTTCCTCGTGGTCGGCGCCATCAGCCTGTTCGCCGTCAGCCAGTACCAGGGCAGCCTGGCGCGCATGGAAGAAGCCTTCTTCCTCAAATACCTGATCTCCAGTCAGGCCGCCATCATGTGGATGTGCGCCCTGTTCGGACTGGCTACCCTGACGTACTGGGCGGGACTGCTGTCGCGTTCCGGGTTCGTGATGAAAACCGGGAGCACGCTGACCTGGACCGCGGTGGGGCTCGGTTTCATCGGCCTGATGGTGCGCTGGTACGAGTCCTACCTGGTCGGCACCGACGTCGGCCATATCCCGGTGTCCAACCTGTACGAAGTCTTCGTGCTGTTCTGCCTCATCACCGCGATGATGTACCTGTATTACGAAGCGCGTTACCAGACCCGCCAGATGGGCGCCTTCGTGCTGCTGGTGATCTCCGCCGCGGTCGGCTTTATTCTCTGGTACACCTTCGACCGCGGCGCGCACGAAATCCAGCCGCTGGTGCCCGCGCTCAAATCCTGGTGGATGAAGCTGCACGTGCCCGCCAACTTCGTCGGCTACGGGGCGTTCTCGCTCTCCGCCATGCTCGGCGTGGCCTACCTGCTGGCAGAGCGCGGCATCCTCGCCAGCCGCCTGCCGAAGCTGGAAGTGATCGACGACATCATGTACAAGGCCATCGCCATCGGCTTCGCCTTCTTCACCATCGCCACCATTCTCGGCGCAATGTGGGCGGCCGAGGCCTGGGGCGGCTACTGGTCGTGGGACCCGAAGGAAACCTGGGCGCTGATCGTGTGGCTGAACTATGCGGCCTGGCTGCACATCCGCCTGGTCAAGGGGCTACGCGGCCCGATGCTGGCGTGGTGGGCGGTGGTCGGCCTGTTCGTCACCACCTTTGCCTTCCTCGGCGTCAACATGTTCCTGTCCGGCCTGCATTCCTACGGCGAGCTGTAAGGACAGACGCGCCGCCTGACGGGCGCCTGGACCACCAGCCATCGCCCCTTTAGCGGGGCGATGGTCTTTGAAGGCCGCGCAAATCATGCAAAAAAAATGGTTTTATCTGAGCCCCCTGGCCCTGGCAGCCCTAACCGCCGGCGTCTGGCTGGCGCAGACGCGCTATGCGCCGCAAGCGCCAGCAGCGCCCGCCCTTGCCACCCTGTGGCAAGTTGGATTTCCGGATCTGGCGGGACAGGAACAGCCGCTGGCGCAATGGCGCGGACAGGTGGTGGTGCTGAATTTCTGGGCCAGCTGGTGTGCGCCTTGCCGCGAGGAAATGCCGGATTTTGCCGCCTTGCGCACGCAATTCCGCCCCAGCGGGGTCGAATTTGTCGGCATCGCCATCGACAATCGGGCCAACGTGTCGCAGTTTTTGCGGCAGATGCCAGTCGATTACCCGATCCTGATCGGCGAGGGGGCGGCACATAGCCTGGCACGGCAGCTCGGCAACCCGAGTGGTGCGCTCCCCTATACGATCGTGCTCGATCGCGACGGCAGCATCGCCCTGAGCCATCTGGGACGGCTTCCGCGCCCCACGCTCGAAAACGCATTGCGCGAAATTGGCTCATAGTTGTGATTTAGCGTCAATATCTGGACAATTTACCCCCATTTACGGCAAACTCGCCGCCATGACGACCAAACGAACCAGCCGCACAGCGGCCAAATCGGTCCCCAGTCTGCACCCGCACGTGCTGGTTGTGCACGGCCCCAACCTCAACTTGCTGGGTAGCCGCGAGCCCAAGCATTACGGTCTTGCCACGCTCGACGACATCAACCGTGCGCTGGTCAGCCGCGGGGAGGCCGCCGGCGCCGAGGTCGAGACCTTCCAGCACAACCACGAAGGCGCCCTGATCGACCGCATCCACCAGGCTGCGCGCGATCACGTCGACTTCATCGTCATCAACCCGGCGGGTTACACCCACACCAGCGTCGCGCTGCGCGATGCCCTGGCGGGCACTGCCATCCCGTTCGTCGAAGTACACCTTTCCAACATTTACGCGCGCGAAACCTTCCGCCATCATTCGTATTTCTCGGACCTCGCAGTCGGCGTGATCTCGGGCCTGGGTGCCCAGGGCTACGAACTGGCGCTGGAATACGCGCTGCGCCACCTTCAAAACAGGACGCCCCATGGATCTCAGAAAACTGAAAAAGCTCATTGACCTGGTCGAAGCCTCCGGCATCGCCGAACTGGAAATCACCGAAGGCGAGGAAAAAGTCCGCATCGCCAAGAGCATCGCTGGCGCGCCGATGATGATGCAGCAGGCCCCCCAGATGGCGTACGCTGCCGCCCCGGCGGCGGCACCGGTAGCGGCGGCTCCAGCTGAAGACGCCATGCCCGAAGGCCACGTCGTGCGTTCACCCATGGTCGGCACCTTCTACCGCGCACCGGCCCCGGGATCCAAGAACTTTGCCGAAGTGGGCCAGAGCGTGAATGTCGGCGACACGCTGTGCATCATCGAAGCGATGAAGCTTCTGAACGAAATCGAATCGGACCAGGGGGGCGTCATCAAGGCCATCCTGGTCGAAAACGGACAGCCGGTGGAATACGGCGAGCCGCTGTTTGTGATTGCTTGAGAGGGATAAGGGGATGAGCAGCGTCGCAGTGCTGCTTGAATGTAGACACGAAGCACTTACCCCCATCTCTTATCCCCCACCTCTGACCACTCCAAAACCATGTTTGAAAAGATTCTGATCGCCAACCGCGGCGAGATCGCCTTGAGAATCCAGCGCGCCTGCCGCGAAATGGGCATCAAGACGGTCGCCGTGTATTCCGAGGCCGACCGCGACGCCAAATATGTGAAGCTGGCCGACGAATCGGTGTGCATCGGCCCGCCGCCGTCGGCACAGAGCTATCTGCACGTGCCGTCGATCATCGCCGCCGCCGAAGTCACCGACGCCGAGGCGATTCACCCCGGCTATGGCTTCCTGTCTGAAAACGCCGACTTTGCCGAGCGCGTGGAATCCTCCGGCTTCACCTTCATCGGACCGCGCCCCGACAATATCCGCCTGATGGGCGACAAGGTCGCTGCCAAGCAGGCGATGATCGAAGCCAAGGTGCCGTGCGTGCCCGGTTCCGACGGCGCACTGCCTGACGATCCCGACGAAGTCCTCAAGATCGGGCGCGCGATCGGCTACCCCGTCATCATCAAGGCGGCCGGCGGCGGCGGCGGCCGCGGGATGCGCGTGGTGCACACCGAAGCCGCGCTGCTGAATGCCGTGACCATGACCAAAACCGAGGCGGGCGCCGCCTTCGGCAACCCCATGGTCTACATGGAAAAATTCCTGCAGACGCCGCGCCACATCGAGATCCAGATCCTCGCCGACGAGCACGGCAACGCCGTGCACCTGGGCGAGCGCGACTGCTCGATGCAGCGCCGCCACCAGAAGGTGCTGGAAGAAGCCCCCGCCCCCGGGCTCGACCCCAAGCTCAGGGACAAGATCGGCGAACGCTGCGCCGAGGCCTGCCGCAAGATCGGCTACCGCGGCGCCGGCACCTTCGAATTCCTGTACGAAAACGGCGAGTTCTACTTCATCGAGATGAACACCCGGGTGCAGGTCGAGCACCCGGTGACCGAACTCATCACCGGCATCGACATCGTGCAGACCCAGATCCGCGTCGCCGCCGGCGAAAAGCTGCCGTGGAGGCAGAAAGACATCCAGTTCAAGGGCCACGCCGTCGAATGCCGCATCAACGCCGAGCATCCGGCGACCTTTGTTCCCAGCCCCGGCAAGCTCACCAACTACCACGCCCCCGGCGGCCCCGGCATTCGGGTCGATTCGCACGTGTATCACGGCTATTACGTGCCGCCGCACTACGACTCGATGATTGGCAAGCTGATCGCTTACGGCGACACCCGCGACCAGGCCATCGCCCGCATGCGCGGCGCGCTGGTGGAAATGGTGGTCGAAGGCATCAACACCAACATCCCGCTGCACCAGGACCTGATGCACGACGCCGCCTTCATCGCCGGCGGCACCAGCATTCATTATCTGGAACACAAGCTGGCGGGGGAAAAGGGCTGACGGGGTGAGGCGTGAGGGATGCGGCGCCAGACGCCTGCCCCTCACCCCTTGCGCCCCACGCCTCACCAAAATGCCCTGGCAATCCGTTCGTATCCTCGTCGACTCCAAACAGGCCGAGCCGCTGTCCGACGCGCTGATGGAGGCGGGTGCGCTGTCGGTGTCGCTGGAGGACGCCGACGCCGGCACCGTGGACGAAACACCGCTGTTCGGCGAACCCGACCACCCGACGGCCGAGTTGTGGCCACACAGCATTGCGGTGGTGCTGCTGGACGAAGGCGCCGATGTAGCGGAGATGTTGGCCCATGCGGCGAAGCAGGCGGGCATTCCCGCACCCACCGAGTACGCGGTCGAAACCGTGGCTGAACAGGACTGGGTGCGCCTCACCCAGTCGCAGTTCGACCCCATCCCGATCTCGCCGCGCTTGTGGATCGTGCCGACCTGGCACGACGCCCCCGACAGCAGCGCGATCAACCTCAAGCTCGACCCCGGCCTGGCTTTCGGCACCGGCAGCCACCCCACCACGCGGCTATGCCTGCGCTGGCTCGACGAACATCTGCACGGCGGCAAGACCCTGCTCGACTATGGCTGCGGCTCCGGCATCCTCGCCATTGCCGCCGTCAAGCTGGGGGCGGCACGCGTCGACGGCGTCGATGTCGACGCCCAGGCGGTCACCGCCTCGCGCGACAACGCCGAACTAAACGACGTGAACGCGCACTTCTGCCTGCCCGGTGATCTCGCGCCCGGACACTACGACGTCGTCATCGCCAACATCCTCACCAATCCGCTCAAGGGCATGGCACCGCTGCTCGCTGGCCGGGTGCGGCCGGGCGGACAGCTGGTGTTGTCCGGCATTCTGGCCGAACAGGCCGAGGACGTCATGGCGGTCTACCGCACCTGGTTCGTGTTCGATCCGCCCGCCATCGACGATGGCTGGGTGCGCCTGGCGGGCGTCAAGCAGTGAGCTACCGCACCACCTGTCCGCAATGCGCCAGCATGTTTCGCCTCGGAGCGGACCAGCTCGACGCCGCGCAGGGATGGGTGCAATGCAGCGTGTGTGGCGCGGCGTTCGATGCGCGCCTGAGCCTGCTCATGGAAGATGGTTCGCCCTTGCCCGTTGTGGCCGAGCCCGAGCCTGTCGAAGTCCCCCCCTCGCCGGAAACCACGCCGCCTGCAGAACCGGAGGTCCAGGAGGCTGCGCCTGACGAGGTCGCAGTTGCGGAAGAACCCGCAGCCGATGAACTCGCTGAAGACGTGGCGGGTTCCGAGACCCCGCGCGGCATCACCCAGCGCGATACCACACACGAACTGCCCTCGATCATCCTGATCGATCCGGACATCCCGGTACCGGAAGACCTCGGTCCGCTGCCGCAGATCTATCCCGCCCCCTCGACCTATCCGCCGGAACCCGCAGCGCCCGCCTATTCGCCGGCACCAGCGCCGGTCGCTGCACCTGCTGCATATGCGGCGCCTGTCGCACGCATCGAATATGCCACCCCCCTGCCCGAGACGACGCGCGTTCGCTTTGCACCGCCGCGAATCAAGCCCTGGGCGTGGGGTGTGGTCAGCGCGCTGCTGCTGGTGCTGTTGCTTGCGCAAATCACCTATTTCATGCGCGACACCCTGGCCAGCCGGCTGCCGCAGACCCGCCCCGCCCTTGAACAGGCCTGCACCGTGCTCGGCTGCACGCTCTCCCTGCCGAAAAATCGGGGCTTGCTGCAGATCATCGGTTCCGACCTGCAGACCGAGGCCAGCGGCAACCTGAAGCTCACCCTCACCCTCGGCAACCGGGCCGGCCACGCCCAGGCCTGGCCAGTGCTTTTGCTGACCCTGACCGATCAACGCAATCGCCCGCTGGCGCGCCGCAGCTTTGCCCCCAGCGAATACCTCGGCGATACCCAACGCATCGCCGCCGAAGTCCCAATTCACCCGGA